>CAZTWK010000006.1:0-6127 GCA_964617805.1 uncultured Fibrobacteraceae bacterium
CCGCGCGACCACCGACAGGCGCAGCCGCGACGCGGTGTCGCGCAGGCGGCGGCGGTGTCCCGCGAGCAGGGCGCGCGCCGCGTCGCGCAGGGCGTCGCCGAGCCGGGCGACCTCCCGGGCGGCCGCGTCGACGCGGGCCACGAGGTCCCCGGCGGCGGCGGTGGGCGTCTTGCAGGCGTGGTGCGCCACGGCGTCGGCGATGGAGCGGTCGATCTCATGGCCGATGGCGGTGATAACCGGCACCGGGCAGCGGGCGACGGCCTCGGCCACGGTCTGGTGGTCGAACCAGGACAGGTCGGCCCGCGAGCCGCCGCCGCGCGTGACCACGATCACGTCGACGCCCGCGCGCGCCAGCCCGTCCAGCGCGCCGGTGACCTGCGCCACCATGGCCTCGCCCATCATGCGGCAGTCGGCCCTGCGGACGCGGAAGCCGTAGCCGGACTCCTCCAGAGCCGTCAGGAAGTCCCGCTCGGCGGCGCTGCCGGCCGAGGTCACCAGGCCCACGCGCAGGGGCAGCCGAGGCAGGGCCAGGCGGCCGTTCAATTCCAGCAGGCCGTGTTCCTCGAGGTAGGCCAGCACGCGCCGGCGGCGCGCCTCGAGCTGGCCGAGGGTGTAGGTGGTGTCGACGCCCACCAGCTTGAGCTGCAGCTTGCCGAAGGGCGGGTAGAAGTCCACCACGCACTGCAGGCAGACCTCCAGCTTGTCGGCCAGGCGGAAGTCCGGGTCGCTGCCGTCCAGATAGCGCTGCAGGCCGTAGCGGCGGCGGTCCCAGTCCAGCAGGGCCACGGGGATCGAGACGGCGGCGTCGCGGCCGGTGCCGTGCAGCTCGAAGTAGACGTGCTTGCGCCGGGCCGCGTCGGCCGGCAGGCGCTGGACCTCGCCGCGCACCCAGAGGGCCGCGGGGAAGGCCTCGTTCAGGGCGGCGCGGATCTCCTCGTTGAGCTCCGGCACGGTCAGCACGCGCCGGCGCGCCTGCTCCTGTCCCGAGAAGAGATCGTTCATGACGCCTCCAGGGCGGTCTCGTCGGCGAAGCGCCGCCAGTCGCCGCGCGCGAAGAGCCAGGTGATGCCCACCGCGTAGACGAAGAACCAGATCAGCACCCCGATCCAAGCCCCGGTCAGGCCCATCTCCAGGTGCAGGCCGAAGAACCAGGCGCCGGGCAGGAACAGCAGCCAGGCCGTCAGCACGTCGGTCAGCATGACCGCCCGGGTGGCGCCCGCCCCCTTGAGCCCGCCGGCCAGGGTCAGGCCCACGGCGTCGAAGATCTGCACCAGGCCCATCATGCGCAGGATGGGCGTGCCGGCGCGGATCAGGGCCTCGTCGCGGGCGAAGAGGCCCATCAGCCAGCCGGGCGCGAGCAGGAAGACCACGCTGAAGGCGCCCATCAGCGCCACCGCCAGCATCACGCCGCCCCAGCCGGCGCGCACGGCGCCGCGGGGGTCGCCGCCGCCGAGGCTCTGGCCCACCAGGGTCTGCACCGCCACGCCGACGCCGATGCCCGGCATGAACGAAAGCGCCGCGATGCGGAAGACCACGTTGCCGGCGGCCACGGCCACGGTGGAGATGCGCCCCAGGATGGCGAAGAAGACCAGCACCGCCATCAGGGCGCCCAGCACCTGCACGCCGGCGGGCCAGGCCATGCGCGTCATGGGGCGCAGCAGCGCGGGCCGCCAGTTGGACAGGCTCAGGAAGCGAAATCGATGCCGCACCGACGGGCGCAGCATCAGGACCACGAAGGCGGCCACGGCCAGCCCGCTGGAGGCAGCGCTGGCGATGGCCGCGCCCTCCACGCCGAGGGCCGGGGCACCGAGCTTGCCGAAGATCAGCACCCAGTTGAGCCCCACGTTGACCAGGTTCATGCCCACGCCGATGATCATGCCCACGCGGGTCCAGCCGATCCCGTCGAAGACGGCCCGCAGCTGGAACGTCAACATGAAGGGGATGGCGCCCAGCACGCGCCAGCGCAGGTACGCCCCGCCCAGGCGGTGCACCGTGTCGTCCTGGGCCACGAGCCCCATCCAGGTCTCGGGACGCCAGAGGCCCAGGGCCGTCACGCCCGCGCCGAGCAGGACGGTCACGGCGCCGGCGGTGCCGATGACCTCCCCGACCTCGGCGGCGCGCCCCGCGCCCACGCGGTGGGCCGTGTAGGTCTGGACGGGCACGTCGTAGGCCTTGAGCGTGCTGGCGACGGCCGAGAAGAGCAGGGTGGCGACGCCGACCGCCGCCAGGGACTGGGTGCCGAGCTGGCCGACCATGAGGGTGTCCACCAGGCCCATCAGGGTCTGGGCGACGTTGGCGGTGACAACGGGAATCGCCAGGACGAGGATGCGGCGGGCGAGCGCCCGCCGCGGCAGCAGACCCAGCGCCGGCGACATCAGCTCTCGCGGGCCAGGGATTCGACGGCGCGGGCGATCAGGCGGGCTCCGAAGCCCGTGGGCCCCTTGGGCGCGAGGGCGCTCGCCGCCGCGGTCCAGGCCGGGCCGGCGATGTCCAGGTGCGCCCAGGCCGTCTTCTCGTCCACGAACTCCTCGAGGAAGGCCGCGGCGGAACTGGCGCCGCCGAAGCGGCCGCCGATGTTCTGGATGTCGGCGATGGGACTCTCGATCTCCTTGTGGTGCTCCTCGATCACCGGCAGCGGCCAGACCCGCTCGAAGGTGTCGCCCCCGGCCTGCTGCAGGGCGTCGCCCAGGCGGGCGTCGTTGGTGAAGAGGCCGGCGAACTCGTGGCCGAGCGCGATGGCGCAGGCGCCGGTCAGGGTGGCGGCGTCGATCATCCAGTCGGGCTTGCGGCGGCCGGCGTAGTGCAGGGCGTCGGCCAGGATCAGGCGGCCCTCCGCGTCGGTGTTCAGCACCTCGACGGTCTTGCCCGAGGCCATGCTCAGCACGTCGCCGGGGCGGATGGCGTCGCCGTCGGGCATGTTCTCCACGGCGGGCACCACCACCAGCAGGCGCACCGGCAGGTTCAGGCGCGCCACGATCAGGGCGGCGCCCAGGACGGCGGCGGCGCCACCCATGTCCCCCTTCATCTCGTGCATGTTCGGCGAGGGCTTGATGGAGATGCCGCCCGTGTCGAAGGTGACGCCCTTGCCCACCAGCGCCATCAGGGGCAGCTTGCCGCGGGCGCGACGGGGCTTCATCTCCAGCACGATCAGCTTCGAGGGCTGGCGGCTCCCACGTCCCACGCCCAGCACGCCGCCCATGCCCAGCTTGCGCAGCCGGGGCTCGCCCAGGACGGTGCAGCTCAGGCCCTCGCGGCGGGCCATGGCGCGGGCCGCGCCGGCCAGGGCGCTGGGCGTCAGCTTGTTGGGCGGGCGGTTGACCAGGTCGCGCGCGAAGAGGCAGCCGGCGGCGTAGGCCTCGCCGGCGGCGAGGCCGCGGCGCAGCTCACGTGCCGTCCCGGCGTCCGGGACGAGGATCTTCCAGCCGCGCGGCGCGGGCTTCCGGTCCTTGCCCGTCTTGACCTTCTCGGTGCCGGTGCGGAACATGGCCAGCTCGGCCCCCTCCACGCAGCAGCGGGCCACGGCTTCGGGGGTCAGGGCCTTCAGCGCCTGCCAGGGCAGGGCCAGCGCACAGCTGCGCGCACCCAGTCCGCGGGCGCGCCTGGACGCGACGGCGAGGGCCTTGCGCAGGGACTGGGGGCTGATGTCGTCGGCCTTGCCCAGCCCCAGGGCCAGCACCCAGCAGGCGGCGGCGCCGCCGCCGGGCAGCAGGTGGAGCTTGCCGTCCTGGCCGGCGAAGACCTTGCCGTCGGCGAGCCCGGCGAGGCCCCCGACCGCCTTGTCCAGCTCGCGCCAGGTCTTGAGTTCGGGACGGTCGTCCCGGCTCTCGACACCCACGACCAGCAGGTCCACGCGCGCCTGCGACGGCTTGACGGTTCCCGTACTCCAACGCATGCCTGACGACTCCTCCGGTCCCGTGTACTGTTTGCGGTTAGAACATACGAAAGGGCATTGTAGCACCCCGCCGCGGGCCCGCCACCCCATAATTGCGGCCGTTCGCGCGGGCCCGGACACGATCCTTGTCCACCACACCGACATCGCCTATGCTCTGCGGCGTTGCGGAACGGCACCTCCAACGGGGCGGGTACGAATGAGCGACGGCAACACGGCGACCAGACCCTGGCGCTGGGCCCTGCACTGGCAGATCGCCCTGGCGCTGGTCTGCGGCATCGTGGCGGGACTGGCCGCCGGCGAGCGGGAGATCGCCGGTTTCGCGCCCGTGGCGCTCTTCGACTTCCTCGGCACCCTGTTCCTGCGCGCCCTGAAGATGGTCATCGTGCCCCTGATCGCGGGCTCGATCATCACCGGCGTCGCCGGGCTGGGCTCGGCCCGCACCCTGGGCCGGCTCTTCGGCCGCACCTTCGCCTGGTACATCTCCACCAGCCTGCTGGCCATCTTCACCGGCCTGCTGCTGGTCAACCTGATCCGTCCCGGCATCGTCGACGGCTTACCGGTCGGCGACACCATGGGCCTGACGGCCGACACCGAGACCCTCGGCGAGGAACTGGGCGGACGCGGCCCGGGCGACCTGGTGGACATCGTCCTGCGCATGGTGCCCGAGAACCCCGTGGCCGCGGCCAGCGAGGGCCAGATGCTGCCGCTGATCTTCTTCTGCATGCTCTTCGGCGCGGCGCTGACCCTGCTGGTCAAGGAGAAACGCGAGACGCAGGTCCGCTTCTGGGAGGGCCTCTTCGCGGTCATGATGACCATCACCGGCTGGGTGATCCGCTTCGCGCCGGTGGGCGTCTTCGGGTTGATCGCGCGCATCGCCGCCACCAGCGGCGTGGAGGCCTTCGCCTCGTTGCTGCGCTTCGCGGCCACCGTCCTGCTGGCCCTGTCAATCCACTCGCTGATCGTGCTGCCCCTGCTGCTGCACCTGGTGGGCCGCATCGACCCGCGGCGGCACGCGCGGGCCATGGCGCCGGCGCTGATGACCGCCTTCACCACGCGCAGCAGCTCCGCCACCCTGCCGCTGACCATCAAGTGCGTGCGCAAGGGCGCCGGGGTGAGCAACCGCGTGACCAGCTTCGTGCTGCCGCTGGGCGCTACGGTGAACATGGACGGCACCGCATTGTACGAGTGCATCTGCGCGCTCTTCATCGCCCAGGCCTACGGCGTGGCCCTCGGCCCGGTGGACCAGTTCCTGGTGGTGGTGACGGCCCTGCTGGCGAGCATCGGCGCGGCGGGCATCCCCTCGGCGGGGCTGGTGATGATCTCCATCATCCTCTCGACGGTGGGCCTGCCCCTGGAGGGCGTGGCCCTGATCCTGGCGGTCGATCCCCTGCTGGACATGTGCCGCACCGCCGTGAACATCTTCAGCGACTCCTGCGGCGCGGTGGTGATCGCCCGCCGCGAGGGGGAGACAGACCTGTACCCCGATATCCCGGAGTGAGCCATGTCCGACGAGTACCGTGACGACAAAGCCGGCTTCCCGCCCGATCCCGATCCCTACGGCGGCCAGGACGCGCCGCCGCCCCCGCCGCCGCCCGAGAAGCTCCCCCCCTGGGAGGATCGCGCCAACTACGGGCTGATCGCGGGCTTTTTGAACACCATCCCCCAGGTCATGACGGCGCCGGGGCGCTTCTTCACGGACCACCCGACCCGCCGCGGCCTCTGGGGCCCGGTGAGCTTCGGCGTGGTGATGGGCGTGCTGGTCGCCATCGCCGAGTGGATCTGGTCGCGGGTCTTCACGGGCTTCGAGAACTCCATGTACGAGCTGCTCGGCGATGACTACGAGGTCTCGCCGGTGGAGGACGCGGTCATCGCCTTCTTCGAGAGCTTCGGGGTCTTCGCCAGCCCGGTGCTCACCCTGATCATGATCTTCGTGGTCGCGGGCCTGGTGCACCTGGGCGTGATGCTGGTGTCGTCCAACCGGGACCGCGGCTTCGAGGCCACCCTGCGGGCGACGACCTACGCCAACGCGGCCACCGTGCTCTCGCTGGTGCCCATCTGCGGCAGCGGCGTCGGCGCGATCTGGACGCTGGTGATCGCCGTGATCGGCGTGCGCCAGATCCACGGCCTGGGCACCGGCGCCGCCCTCTTCGCGGTCCTCGCGCCCATGGTGCTGTGCTGCTGCGGCTGCACGGGACTCATCTTCGCCATCGTCCAGATCGCGTCGCGATGAGGATC
>CAZTWK010000006.1:6227-109384 GCA_964617805.1 uncultured Fibrobacteraceae bacterium
TGCTCGAGCACACGGGCGTCGCCTGTCCCACCTGCGGCGGCACGCGGGCCGGCCTGGCCCTGGGCCGCCTCGATCCCCTCGCCGCGCTGGTCGAGAATCCCCTGATCACGGTGCTGCTCGTGCTGCTCGGCCTGTGGTTCGCCTACGCCCTGCTCGCCACCCTGCTGCCGCCGCTGCGCGTGACGGTGCGCCTGTCCACGGGCGAACGCCGCCTGGCGCGACTGCTGGCGGTGGTCCTGGTGGTGGGAACCTGGATCTACGAGATCAGGCGCCACGCGGGCTAGGCCCGCGGAAGCTCGGGGCCGGCACGTCGCAGCCCGCGGCGGCGAGGCGCGCCCGGGCGGCGGCGTAGAAGTCCCGCGCGGGGAGCCGTGAGAATCCCAGCTTGATGTCGTCGAGGGTCTCCCCCGTGAGGAAGCGCCAGTGGTGCAGCAGCGTGGGGCGGCGGCCGCGGCTCTCGGTCTGGAGCAGGCGGCGGTGGCTGCTGCTGAGCGGCACCGGCGGCGCGTTGTTCTTGGCGGCGAACCAGATCAGGTCGAGGATCTCCTCGCCGGGCACCAGGGGCGCGTCGCTGCGCCCGCGGAAGGCCTCCTGGATGGACTCGGCCAGGGCCAGGTCGGTCCCCTTGCTCGTGAAGCGGGCCAGGTGCTTGTCGTAGGTGTCGAGGGCGTCCATGACGAAAGCGCCGAGCAGGGCGTCGAAGCCGTGCTCGGCGCCGACGCGGATCATGGCCAGGTCGTCGCAGACCCCGTCGCCCGGGGTGCGGCGGAAGTAGGCCTGGTCGTAGCGCGGGTAGGTCCAGACCTCGTCCTCGCGATCGGGCATCACCACGCCCAGGCGCTCGAGCTCGCGCAGGGCCTCGTCGTCCCAGGGCGCGCGGCCCGGGTCCACGATGCCGGTCAGGCGGAAGCGCTCGCGGTCCACGATGCGGATCTCGCCGCCGCCCAGCAGGTAGGGTTCCCCCGCGAAGTCGCGTCCGCGCCAGGCCACGGTCATGCGCCGCTGGGCCTCGTCGTCCATGAAGCCGGCCAGCACCATGCCGCGCAGGAAGTCGCGCGTGTCCACCTCGACGCCGGCCAGGAAGTCGACGCCCAGCAGGGGGCCGTCGGCGGTCTCCAGCGACATGGTGCGGGTGTCGAGCCTGGCCAGGACGTGGTCGCGCACCGTCTCGACCAGGCGCGAGCGCGCCTCGCGCACACGGTCGCCGCGCATCTCGGGCCAGGAGGACTCGAGCTCGGTGAGCACGCGGTCGAAGGTAGCCTCGCGGAAGATCAGCGGCGCGCCGTAGGTGTCGGTGAACCAGCCGTGCCCGTTCTGGGCGCGGCCGACCACGGACTGCGGCAACAGCACGCGCAGCACCTCGGGCGGCGCGGCGAAACGCTGGGCCATGAGGAACTCGAAGTCGTCGTGGCAGAGTTTGCGGAAGAGGGTCTCGTTGCCCTTGATGGTGAGGTAGTTCAGGCCCCGCCCGAAGCGCTCGCGGCCCTCGCGGCGGCGGTCGAAGCGGTCGCCGCCGCGGGCGGCGCGCCCCCCCAGCCGGTCGAGGATGGCGAGCACGCGCTCGGCGGCGCGGCGCGACTTGCGGAATCTGCCCTTCTTGCCCATGGCTCCATTCTAGCGCGCCGCCGCCGCTCCCGACAGGACCTTTCGGCACGGGAAAGGCCGCCCCCGGGGGCGGCCTCTCCGGTCGGCATCGTTGTCCGCTACTCGAGACCCGAGGCGCAGAAGGCGCACTTCTTGGCCTTGATGGGCACCGTGGACAGGCAGTGCGGGCAGTCCTTGGTGGTGGGCTCCGCGGCGGGGGCCTCCTCCTCGCGCTTCATCTTGTTCACGTTGCGGATCAGCATGAAGATCGCGAAGGCGATGATCAGGAAGCTGATAATCGTGTTGATGAAGGCGCCGTAGTTCAGGGTCACCGCGCCGGCGGCCTGGGCGTCGGCCAGGCTGGCGTAGGGCGCCGCGGATTCGGCGGCGTCCTGCAGCACAAAGAACAAGTTGCTGAAGTCGACACCGCCGAGCAGCAATCCGATGGGCGGCATGATCACGTCGGCGACCAGCGACTTGATGATGGTGCCGAAGGCGGCGCCTATGACGATACCCGTGGCCATGTCGAGCATATTGCCCTTCATGGCGAATTCCTTGAATTCCTTCAACATGGGTTTCCTCCCGGGTCCGGGGCAGCAATGAAGCGGTCCACATCCTGAACACGAGCGACGATACAGGATAAGAATCATCGCAGACATATGTCTACTGAATTAATTTTGTCGAATGGTCAGCCGAGTTCCTTGATGACGTGCCGCGCGATGACCAGGCGCTGTATCTCGCTGGCGCCTTCGTAGATACGGGTCACGCGCACGTCGCGGTAATAGCGCTCCACGTCGTATTCGCGCATGTAGCCGTAGCCGCCGTGGATCTGCACCGCCTCATCGGCAGCGAAACCCGCCGCCTCGGTGGCCAGCAGCTTGGCCATGGCCGCCTCCTTGGTGAAGGACACGCCGGCGTCCTTCAGGGAGGCGGCGTGCAGGGCGGTCAGTCGGGCCGCGTGCAGGCGCGAGGCCATGTCAGCGATCTTGTGGCGGATCACGTCCAGGTTCCAGAGGTGCTTGCCGAAGGCCTCCCGCTGCCCGGCGTAGCGCACCGACGCCTCGAGGCAGGCGCGGCCGATGCCCAGGGCCTGAAAGGCGATGCCGATGCGGCCGCCGTCCAGCGCCTTCATGGCGATCCTGAAGCCGTCCCCCTCCTCGCCCAGCCGGCGCGCGGCGGGCACGTGCACGCCGTCCATCTCGATGGTCACCGTGTCACTGGCCCGCAGGCCCATCTTGTCTTCCTTCTTGCCGACCGTCAGGCCGGGCGCGCCGCGCTCCACCAGGAAGGCGTGGATGTCGCCGTAGCCGGTGGTGCCGGGCGTGCGGGCCAGCACCATGTAGAATTGCGCCCGCTGGCCGTTGGTCACGAAGATCTTCGATCCGTCCAGCACGTAGTCGTCGCCGTCGCGGCGGGCGGCGGTGCTCAGCGCCACGGCATCGCTGCCGGCGTTGGGTTCGGTGACGCAGAAGGCGGCGATCTCGCCGGCGGCCATCCGCGGCAGGATCTCCGCCTTGATCTCCTCGTTGCCGAACATGGCCACCGGATAGCTGCCCACACTGTTGTGCACGCTGATCATCACCGAGACACTGGCGCTGGCCGCGGAGAGCTCCTCGATGACCAGGCCGTAGGTGACGGTGTCCACGCCGAGGCCGCCGAAGGTTTCGGGGAAGGCCAGGGCGAAGAAGCCGCTGTCGCGCATCTTCGCGATCAGTTCCTCGGGCATGTCCTTCTCTTGGTCCATGCGCTCGGCGATGGGTGCGATCTCCTTGCGGGCGAAGTCGCGCACCATGTCGCGGAACATGATCTGCTGTTCTGTCAGGCTGAAATCCATGTCGGTCCTTCCCGTCGGCGGGGCTGATTCGTGCACCCGCGCCGGCGCGCTAGAAGAGCGTGTATATGAACGGGGCCACGGTCTGGCCCGAGAAGACCAGCAGGGTCAGGATCATGAGGATCAGGATCGTCGGCACGATCCACCAGGCCTTGTTCTGCCTGGCGAAGCGCCAGATCTCGCGCATGAGGCTTCCCGCGTGCCTGAGCCTGTTCATCCCGTTCCCTCTCCCCTCGGCGCCTAGTCCAGCGGGAATTCCTCCCGCCAGTCGCCGGCGCCGTCCGCCCATTCCGGCTGGGCGGTCTTGTCGAGCAGGTAGCCGCCCAGGACGAGGTAGTCCATCTCGGTGCGCCGGAAGCAGCGGTAGGCGTCGCCCGGCGTGCAGACGATGGGCTCGCCGCGCACGTTGAAGGACGTGTTGATGATGATGCCGTACCCCGTGCGCTCCGCGAAGGCCTCGATGATCCGATGATAGCGCGGATTGGTCCCGCGGTCCACGGACTGGATCCGGGCCGAGTAGTCCACGTGCGTGATCGCCGGCACGTCCGAACGCGCCTCGTTGACCACGGCGATGATGTCCTCGTCCGGATCGCGGTCCTCGCGCCCCAGGCAGCGGTCAGCCTGGACCTGGGCCACCAGCAGCATGTAGGGAGACGGCCGGTCGATCTCGAAGTAGTCCCCGATGCGCTCCTCCAGGCAGGAGGGCGCGAAGGGCCGGAAGGACTCGCGGTACTTGATCTTGAGGTTCAGCACCGACTGCATCTTCACCGAGCGGGCGTCGCCGACGATGGACCGGTTGCCCAGGGCGCGCGGTCCGAACTCCATGCGCCCCTGGAACAGGCCCACCACCTTCTGCCCGTCGATCAGCTCCGCGACCCGCCGCTCCAGCTCGCCGTCGGCCAGGCGCTCGTAGGGCAGGTCGCAGGCGTCCAGCCACTCGCCGATCTCCGCGTCGTCGTAGGACGGGCCCAGGTAGGCCCCGCGCATGGCGTCGGTCCGGCCGTCGGCGGTCCGCTCGTTGTCCTGGACCTGAAACCAGTAGTGGAGCGCGGCGCCGAGGGCACCGCCCGCGTCGCCCGCGGCGGGCTGGATCCAGATGTTCTCGAAGGGCCCCTCGCGCACCAGCCGGCCGTTGGCCACGCAGTTCAGGGCCACGCCTCCGGCCAGGCACAGGTTCCGCTCGCCGGTCACCGCGTGGGCGTGGACTGCCTGTTTCAGGACGATCTCCTCGGCCACGACCTGGATGGAGCGGGCCAGGTCCATCTCGCGACGCGTCAGGGGCGTCTCCGGCTCGCGCGGCGGCCCGCCGAAGAGCTCGGCGAAGCGCGCGTTGGTCATGGTCAGGCCGTCGAGGTAGCCGAAGTAGTCCATGTTCAGCCGGAAGGAGCCGTCGTCGCGGATGTCGAGCAGGTGTTCCTTGATCCGCTCCACGTACGCGGGCCGTCCGTAGGGCGCCAGGCCCATGAGCTTGTACTCGCCCGAGTTGACCCGGAAGCCCGTGAAGTAGGTGAAGGCCGAGTAGAGCAGCCCCAGGGAATGGGGGAAATGCAGCTCGTCGTGGATGTCGAGGCGGTTGCCGCGGCCGCGCCCGAGCGAGGCGGTGGCCCACTCCCCCACGCCGTCCAGGACCAGGATCGCGGCGCTCTCGTAGGGGCTGGCGAAGAAGGCGCTGGCGGCGTGGGACTCGTGGTGCTCGCAGAAGCAGAGCCGCCCGGCCTTGCCGACGCCCGCGTCGTCGAGGGACTGCTCGATGCTGGCCGAAAGCCACAGCTTCTCGCGCAGCCACAACGGGATCGCCATCAGGAAGGAGCGCACGCCGCGCGGGGCCACGGCGTAGTAGGTCTTCAGGATCCGCCCGAACTTGGTCAGGGGCTTGTCGTAGAAGACGACCGCGTCGATGCCGTCGCGGGGCACGCCGCCCTCGGCCAGGCAGTAGCGCACGGCGTGGTGCGGGAAGGAGGCGTCGTGCTTGCGGCGGCTGAAGCGCTCCTCCTGGGCCGCCGCCACGATGCGCCCGTCCTGCACCAGGCAGGCGGCCGAGTCGTGGTAGTAGGCGGATATGCCGAGGATGTTCACGCGGGGCCGCTCCCGTCTACGCGGGTGGCCGCCCCCACCGGACGCCGGCTGCCGCGCGCCTCGCGGTCCTCCCGCAGGAACTGGTCGCCGATGTTCTCGTCCCGCGCCTTCTCGCGGCGCGGGATCCAGTAGGTCCAGCGGCCGTCCAGGTAGAAACGGTGCATGGGATCCCGGCGGCGCAGCCGCAGCCAGAGCGCCACCGCCCCGAACAGGAGCACGTACAAGGGCACCAGCAGGACCAGCGCCAGAAGCTTGCCGACCCAGTGGCCGAGCGCCTGGCCGAAGGCGTGGATGGGCCGGTAGCCGCGGGGCCAGACGGCGCCCAGCAGGGCGACGACCGCGGCCAGGCCCCAGACGATGCGGGCTGGCAGCGCGTGGCCCAGGACACGGTCCAGCACGAGACCCACGAGACCCAGGACGGCCGCCTGCAGCCACGCGGCGCGACGCATTGAGGTACCCGGCGTTGCCGAAACCGCGGGTTCCTCGTGTCGCCAGTTCCAGGTGCTCAGGGTGACATCGCGCATAGGGGATCTATCCGGTGACTTGTTTTCATAACTCACTGTGACCATGAACGATAACCCATCCGACCATCCCGAGTCAAGGGGCGCCTTGATCCAGCCAGGCGGCGGGCAGTGCATCACGGATGGCCCGCGCCACGGCCGCGTGGCCGTCGCTGGACCAGTGGGCGTCCCCGGGCAGGAAGGCCTCGCCGTCCCGCTGGACGCGCAGCAGGGCCGGGGTCAGGTCCAGCCACGGCACCCCGTGCCGGGCGGCGACGTCCCCGGGCAGGGCGCGCAGCTTGGCGGTGATCCGGTCGGAAAGCCAGCCGGCCGCGCCGCCGCGCAGGATCCGGTTGCGCTGGGGCACGACGACCAGCAAGAGGGGCGCGTCGAGCTCGTCGCAGGCGCCGATCAGCCGGGTCAGCGAGGCGTCGGCGCTGTCGCGGGCCCTGCCGCCGGCGTTGGTCAGGTACATCTGCAGGCTGTGCGTGCGTCCGTCCACCAGGGCGACCGTGCGGCTGGTGCGCGAGAGGCGCGAGACGAAGGAGCCCGGATCGCGGACCGCCGGCTCGTAGTCCAGCAGCCGGTCGGGCGCGTAGCGGGCCAAGCGCAGCTCGTCCACGGGATCGTTGGCCAGGCTGAAGGTGGAGATCACCACGTCCGGCCGCACGTGGCCGGCGATCCGGCGCAGCATGGCGAGCTGCTGGGACGGGCCGTAGCCCGGCACGCCGGCGTTGATCACGGACAGGGGGCGGTCGCCGTGGCGCGCGCGGAGCAGGGCCTCGAGCCGGCGGGGAAAGCACGCCGCCTCCGCCACGCCCCAGCCGAAGGCGTAGGAGTCGCCGAGCACGACCACCCGCAGCGCTTCGGATGCGACGTCGCAATCCGGGCCGCGCAGACCCCAGGCGTTGGTCTCGACCAGGAGCGGCACGTTGTCGTCAGGGTAGTCGCCGGCGGCGTCGGGCGGGAAGATCCAGCCCAGCAGCGAGTCGTGGTCGCAGGTCAGGAACCCGTCCGTGCGCGCGGCCTCGGGTTCCGCGGGCGCGGGACCGGCCAGGCGCAACAGGAGTTCGCAGGCCCCGAAGGCCAGCAGCAGCGGCACGGCGGCCAGGAGCAGGCGGCCGCCCAGTCGCCTGAACCGCCGGGCGATGGCGCCCCCGCCCACGGTCAACGCAGCCGGTGTCCGGAGATCACCAGGCGCTGCGCCTCGCTGGTCCCCTCGTAGATGGACGTGATCCGCGCGTCGCGGAAATGCCGCTCGACGGGATACTCCTTGCTGTAGCCGTTGCCGCCGAAGATCTGGATCGCCTCGTTGGCGATCCAGTTGGAGGCCTCGCTGGCGTAGAGCTTGGCCATGGCCGATTCCAGGCTGTAGCGCTCGCCGCGGTCCTTGAGGTTCGCCGCGCGGAGGGTCAGCAGGCGGGCGGCCTCGTACCGGGTCGTCATGTCGGCGATCTTCCACTGTATGGCCTGGAACTTGGCGATGGGCTTGCCGAACTGCACCCGCTGCTTGGCGTACTCCACCGAGGCGTCGATGGCGGCCTTGGCGATGCCCAGGGCCTGCGAGGCGATGCCGATGCGCCCGCCGTCGAGGGTGGACATGGCCACCTTGAAACCGGCGCCGTCGGCCCCGAGCTGCTGGTCGGCGGGAATGCGCACGTTGTCCAGGGCCAGCTGGGCGGTGTCCGAGGCGCGGATGCCCAGCTTCTTCTCCTTGCTGATCACCGCGAAGCCCTCGCGATCGGTCTCCACGATGAAGGCGTGGATGCCCTTGTGCTTCAGTTCGGGATCCGTCTGGGCGAAGACGATCAGCGTGTCCGCGTTGGCGCCGTTGGTGATGAAGTTCTTCATGCCGTTGAGCACCCACTCGTCGCCGTCGCGCACGGCGCGGGTCTGCTGGTTGGCCGCGTCGGTGCCGGCGTTGGGCTCGCTCAGGCAGTAGGCGCCCAGCTTCTCCCCCCTGGCCAGGGGCGCCAGGAACTTCATCTTCTGTTCCTCGGAGCCGTAGGTCTCCAGCGGCCAGCAGACCAGCGAGTTGTTCACGGACATGACCACGCCCGTCGAGGCGCAGGCGGCCGAGATCTCCTCCATGGCCAGCACGTAGCAGACCATGTCGAAACCGGCGCCGCCGTACTGGGCAGGGACGTTCATGCCCATGAACCCCAGCTCCCCCATTTTTTTCACCGCCTCGGCCGGGAAGTGCTCGTCCCGGTCCCAGGCGGCGGCGTGGGGCGCCAGTTCCTGCTGGGCGAAGTCGCGCGCCGCGTCGCGGATCATGCGCTGCTGTTCGGTCAGTTGGAAATCCAAGACGGTCCTCCGTTATTCGTAATCGTAGAAGCCCTTGCCTGTCTTGCGGCCGAGATGACCCGCGTCCACCATCCGCCGCAGCAGCGGGCAGGGACGATACTTGCTGTCGGCGAAGCCCTCGTACAGGATCTCCATGATGTCCAGGCAGATGTCCAGGCCGATGAAGTCGGCCAGGGTCAACGGTCCCATGGGATGGGCCATGCCCAGCTTCATGACCGTGTCGATGGCGTCGCGGTCGGCCACGCCCTCCATCAGGCAATAGGCCGCCTCGTTGATCATGGGCATCAGCAAGCGGTTGGCGATGAAGCCGGGGTAGTCCTGCACGGTCACGGGCACCTTGCCCAGGTCCTTGCTGATCTGCAGGATCTCGTCGAGCACGGCCGGGTCGGTGGCCTGGCCGGTGATCACCTCCACCAGCTTCATGATGGGCACCGGATTCATGAAGTGCATGCCGATGCAGCGCTCGGGACGCCCGGTGCAGGCCGCGATCTTGGTGATGGAGATGCTCGAGGTGTTCGACGCCAGGATGGCCTCGGGCTTGCAGACCTTGTCGAGGATCTCGAAGATGGACTTCTTCACCTCGAAGCTCTCGAAGACCGCCTCGACCACCAGGTCGGCGTCCGCGGCGTCGTCGACGGTCTCGGAGGTGGTGATCCTCGCCAGGGTGGCCGCCTTGTCGTCCGCGGAGATCTTCTCCTTCTTGACCATCCGGGCCAGGTTCTTGTCGATGATGCCCACGGCCCTCTCGAGGACCTCGGCGTTCAGGTCGATCAGGGTCACCTCGTGCCCGTTCTGGGCGCAGACGTGGACGATGCCGTTGCCCATGGTCCCGCCGCCGATCACCGCAACCTTCATGCTCTTCCTCCGATCAAGTGCCCAATTCTTTGCGTTCTCGTAACTTGCGAATCTCATGGCCTGTGGACGGCCATGGCCACCGCGTCGCCGCCGCCGAGGCAGAGGGCCACGATGCCGTCGGAGACGTCGCGGTCCGCCATGGCGTGGAGCAGGGTCACCAGGCAGCGCGTACCCGAAGCGCCGATGGGGTGGCCCAGGGCGATGGCGCCGCCGTTGACGTTCACCTTGGCCGGGTCCAGGCCCAACTCGTCGACCACCGCGGTGGCCTGGGCCGCGAAGGCCTCGTTGAGTTCGTAGAGGCCGTAGTCGGCGGCGCTCTTGCCGGCCTTCTTCCAGACGTTCTTGACCGCGCCGACCGGCGCCATCATCACCCACTCGGGATCCACCGGGCCGGTGCCGTAGGCCTCGATGACGGCCTTGACGGCCAGCCCGTTCTCGGCGGCGAAGGACTCGCTGCAGACCAGCGCCGCGGCCGCGCCGTCGTTGATGGTCGAGGCGTTGCCGGGCGTGACCGTGCCGCCGTCGCGCTTGAAGGCGGGGCGCAGCTTGGCCAGCTTCTCGGCTGTGGTGCCGGCGCGCGGCCCCTCGTCGGTGTCGACCACCACGGGGTCGCCCTTGCGCTGGGGGATCTCCACGGGCACGATCTCGGCCGCGAACCTGCCGGCCTCGATGGCGGCGACCGCCTTGGCCTGGCTCTCGGCCGCGAAGGTGTCCTGGCGCTCCCGGGTGACCTCGTACTTGCTGGCCACGTTCTCGGCGGTCATGCCCATGTGGTAGTCGTTGTACACGTCCCACAGGCCGTCGTGCACCATTAAATCAGTGACCTGACGGTGGCCCAGGCGCATGCCGTCCCGCCCGTCGAACAAGGCGTACGGGATCTGGCTCATGTTCTCCATGCCGCCGGCCACGGCGCAGCGGATGTCGCCGGCCTTGATGGCCTGGGCCGCCGCGATCACCGTGCGCAGCCCCGAGCCACAGACCTTGTTCAGGGTGTAGGCGCTGACGCTCGACGGCACGCCGGCGTAGATGGCCGCCTGGCGCGCGGGGTTCTGGCCCAGGCCCGCCTGGACCACGCAGCCCATGATCACCTCGTCCACCTTGGCGGGGTCGAGGCCGGTGCGTTCGAGCAGGCCCTTGATGGCCGCGGCGCCCAGGTGGGTGGCCTTGACCGCCTTGAGCCCGCCCTGGAACCTGCCGATGGGGGTGCGCACCGCTTCGACGATGACGACTTTCTCGCTCATGTCCGGACCTTTCGTCTCGTGTTCACGCGTTCAATCTTCCAGGACGCTGCGGGCGATGACCATGCGCTGGATCTCACTGGTCCCCTCGCCGATGGTGCAGAGCTTGGCGTCCCGGTACATGCGTTCGACCGGGTACTCGCGGCAGAAACCGTAGCCGCCGAGGACCTGGATGGCGTCGTAGGTGACCTTCATGGCCATCTCGCTCGCGAAGAGCTTGGCCTTGGCCGACATCTCGGAGAAGGGCTCGTGGGCGTCCTCGAGCCGGCAGGACTCGTGGATCAGCAGGCGCGCGGCGTCGATCTGGGTGCTCATGTCCGCGAGCATGAAGCCCACGGCCTGCTGCTTGGCGATGGGGCGGCCGAACTGGATCCGCTCCTTGGCGTAGTCCCGCGCCACCTCGAAGGCGCCCTCGGCGATGCCCAGCGCCAGCGAGGCGATGGAGATGCGCCCCCCGTCCAGGGTCTTCATGAAGTAGCGGAAGCCCGCGCCCACCTCGCCCAGCAGGGCGTCGGCGCCCACGCGCACGTCCTCCAGCAGCAGGGGCGCCGTGTCCGAGGCGCGCATGCCCAGCTTGTCCTCCTTCTTTTCCACCGTGAAGCCCGCGGTGTCGGTGGGCACGATGAAGGCGGAGATGCCGCTCCCGGGCGGCTGGTCGGGATCGGTGACGGCGGTGATGATCAGCGCGCCCGCGTAGTGGGCGTTGGTGATCCACTGCTTGGTGCCGTTGAGCACCCAGCCGTCGCCGTCGCGCACGGCCGTGGTCTTGGTGCCGCCGGCGTCGCTGCCCGCCTCGGCCTCGGTCAGGCCGAAGGAGAGCAGGAACTCGCCCTGGCAGGCCGGCTTGAGCCAGCGCTCCTTCTGCTCGGGCGTGCCGAAGGCGTGGATCGGCCAGCAGCCCAGGCTGTTGTGGGCCGCCACGGTCAGGCCGTGGCTGCCGCAGACCTTGCCCACCTCCTCCACCACCAGGGAATAGCTCAGGCTGTCCAGGTGCGTGCCGCCCTCCTCCGGCGGGACCGTCAGGCCGAGCAGGCCGAGCTGGCCCATCTCCTTGACGGTGGCCTCGGGAAACTCGCCGCTCTCGTCGATCTCCGCGGCGATTGGCGACAGCTTGCCGCGGGCGAAATCGCGCGTCATGTCCCGGATCATCTTCTGGTTTTCGTTCAGGACCATCTTGCCTCCGCGTGTTGGCGGGTGACGCCCAGGATTGGGATGTGGAGTCCGGCGCGGAACGGCCGAGGCGCGAGGGGCCCGGCGCAGCGTCCGCAGGGTTGCAGAGCGTACCCCAACGACCTCGCGAAGTGAAGGAATTTCTGGCCGCAGTTGCAATCGTTACATGCAGATATGCGGACGGGCGCCCCTTCCGGAGCGCCCGTCCCGCGGCTCGTCGCGATGTCAACGATAGTCGGTCTTCACCTGCCCCCAGCTGCTGTGCTCGTTGGCCACCAGGCCGTCGCAGGTGTTGGGCTCGCCGGGGGTGGGATAGCAGCCGGTGCCGGGGGGCTCCTGGGCGCCGCCGTAGGGGTTGAAGCCGTCGCAGAGCACCCACACGTTCTCGGGCAGGAAGCGCGCGAGGGCGCGGTCGTCCACGCCGGCGTGGTCGGGGTAGATCAGGGCGTCCACCAGGGTGGAGTCGCCGAGGCGGGGATCGCCGAGGTAGAGCTCCAGCATGTCGCCGGCGTTGTTGAGGCTGAGCCCCGAGGAGCCGAGCCCCTCCTGGGCCTGCCAGAGCTGGGCGTCGCTGCCGTGGAAGACGGCCGCGGCGCCCGACTCGAGCACGCCGCTGAAGCGGATCTGAGGATCGTCGCCGAGGGCGTCGCGCAGGTAGTAGTCGCCCAGGTCGACCGGGTCGGGGCCCGTGTTGATCACCTCCACCCACTCGTCGCCGCGGCTGTCGACCTCGCCGTCGAGATCCCAGTCCGACGCGGGGTCGGGCAGCACCTCGGAGATGAGCACCTCGGCCGGTGCCGGCAACGGCAGGATAGAGAATCCGACCATGGCGAAGATGGTGTGCATGACGATGACCCAGATGTTGTACTTGAGTTTGATGAACATGAGACCTCCAACGGATGCGCGTGAGAGAGGGATGGCTGTGCGGGAGGTCGCGGGCAAAGCAGGACGCGTGCCCGCGGCGGGGCACGGGCCGCGGACGTTGCGGCTCGCCGCGGAGCGTCAGTGTGCGACAGGATGCGGGCGGGACGTCAATCGGCGTTGTCGTCGAGAAAGCCGGCGGACACCCCCCACGTCGTGCCGAACACCGTCTCGTCCAGGGAGCGGCGCTTACGGCCACTGGCCCCGCCCTCGTTGGGCGCGGCGGGATAGCCCACCGTGAAGGCCGTGACCGGTTCGTAGCCTTCGGGGACCCCGAAGGCCGCGCGGGCCGCCGCGGGATCGAAGCCGCCCATCTGGTGCACGGCCAGGCCCCGCGCCGACGCCTCGACGCTCAGCAGGGCCACGGATTGGCCCAGGTCGTAGCAGGCCTTGATGTTGGGCTTGCCGTTGCGGGCGAAGGCGCCGGCGGCCACGGCGAAGCAGAGGACGCCGGCGTCGCGGGCCCAGGCGCGGTTTGCCTCGACGAGGCAGTCCAGGGCGCGCTCGAAGGCCGGGTCGTCGCGGGCGACGGCCACGAAGCGCCAAGGCTGCTCGTTGTAGCTCGAGGGCGACCAGCGCGCGGCCTCGAAGAGGGCGGCCAGGTCCGCCGCGTCCACCGGGCGCAAATCGTAGGCGTAGGGACTCCAGCGCTCGGCGATGGCGTCCAGGATGGGATGGTCGGCGGGGGCTCTCATATCCATGCGTGTGTCCTCGTTCAGGCCAGGTCGAAGGTCAGGAGTTCGACGGTCGAGAGGGCGGTCAGCGCCAGTTCGCCGCCGCCGGAGAGGGCGGCGCCGTCGCCCGCGGCCAGGGGCGCGCCGTTGAGCTCCAGCTTGCCGCGGATCAGCTGCACCCAGGAGTGGCGTCCCGCGGCGAGGGCGTGGCGCAGGGTGTGCCCGCTGTCGAGCACGCCGGCGTTGATGACGGCGTCCTGGTGGATGCGCAGGGAGCCGTCGCGGCCGTCGGGCGAGACGAGCGGGCAGAGGCGGTTGGCCTTGTCCGCGGCCGCGAAGGCGCGCTGCTCGTAGCCGGGCTCGCGGCCGAGGCGGTCCGGGTGGATCCAGATCTGCAGCAGGTGGGCCTCCTCGTCCGGCGAGGCGTTCATCTCGCTGTGCTCGATGCCGGCGCCGGCGGTCATGCGCTGCACCTCCCCCGCGCGCAGGACCTCGCGGTGGCCCAGGCTGTCGCTGTGCTCGAGGGCCCCGGCGATCATGTAGGTGACGATCTCCATGTCGCGGTGGGGATGCCGGCCGAAGCCGCCGCCGCCGGCGATGCGGTCCTCGTTGATCACGCGCAGCTTGCGGAAGCCCATGTGGTCCGGATCGCGGTAGTCGGCGAAGGAGAAGGTGTGCCACGTGCGCAGCCAGCCGTGGTCGGCGTGTCCGCGCTGGTCGGAAGGTCTGAGGGTCGGGTGCATGGCGCCGCTTTCGTTCCGGTCGCGCCGGCGGCGGACGTGCCGCGGCGATCCGTCACGATATAAGCCCAAAGGGGGGAAACGGCATCAGCGGCCGGCGACCTCGAGGATGCGCAGGGCGGCCTGGGTGGGCGGCACGCGTCCCTCGCGGACGGCCGCCTCGAGCTCCGGCAGCAGGGCGCGCACCTCGGCGTGGCCCCGCAGGTCGCTCATCACCCGCTCCTCGACCATGGACCACATCCAGCGCAGCTGCTGTTCGCGGCGGCGGCGGTCCAGGGTGCCGTCGCGCTCGAGGGTCTCGCGGTGCACGGCCACGGCCTCCCACAGCTCGTCCAGGCCGGAGCGCTCCAGGGCGCTGAGGGTCAGCACGGGCACCTGCCACTCTGGATGGAGCGGGCGCATGAAATGCAGGGCCTGGCGCAGGTCGTTGGCGGCCATCTTGGCCGCCGCGGTGTTCGTGCCGTCGGCCTTGTTGACCGCGATGATCTCCGCCAGCTCCATGACGCCCCGCTTGATGCCTTGCAGCTCGTCGCCGGCGCCGGCGATGGTCAGCAGCACGAAGACGTCCACCATCTCGGCGACCACCGTCTCGCTCTGGCCCACGCCCATGGTCTCCACGATGACCACGTCGTAGCCGGCGGCCTCGCAGAGCAGCATGGTCTCGCGGGTCTTGCGCGCCACGCCGCCCAGGGTGCGCGCGCTGGGCGAGGGGCGGATGAAGGCGTCGGGGTCCGTGGACAGGGCCGCCATGCGTGTCTTGTCGCCGAGGATGCTGCCGCCGGTGACCTGGCTGCTGGGATCGATGGCCAGGACCGCCACCTGCAGCCCCGTGGCGGTGAGCCGCTTGCCCATGGCGTCGATGAGCGTGCTCTTGCCCGCGCCCGGCACGCCGGTCAGGCCCACGCGGTGGGCGCCGCCGGTGCGCGGCAGCAGGGCCGCCAGCAGGCGCTGGGCGAGCTCCTGGTGGTCGGGACGGCTGCTCTCGAGCAGGGTGATGGCGCGTCCGAGGATCGCGCGGTCGCAGGCCTCCACGCCCGCGACGTAGTCGTCGAGGGACAGGCCGTTCACCTTGCGCGGCAGGTCGTTCATCCGCGATCGACCTCCTCGAGCCGGGTCATCAGCGCGCCGGCGGCCTCGGCTATGACCGTCCCCGGCGGGAAGATGGCCGCCGCACCGGCGGCGCGCAGGGCGTCGTGGTCCTGGGGCGGGATCACGCCGCCGGCCACGATCAGGATGTCGGGCCGGCCGAGCCGCGCCAGCTCGTCGCGGAGCGCCGGCACCAGCGTGAGGTGCCCGGCCGCCAGGGAGCTGACGCCGACGACGTGCACGTCGTTCTCGACGGCCTGCAGCGCGGTCTCCTCCGGCGTCTGGAACAGGGGCCCCACGTCCACGTCGAAGCCCATGTCGGCGAACGCCGTGGCGATCACCTTCTGGCCGCGGTCGTGCCCGTCCTGGCCCATCTTGGCCACCAGGATGCGCGGCCGGCGTCCCTCGCGCTCGGCGAAGGCCTCCACCCGTTCCCGCACGGCCGTCATGTCGTCGTTGCGTGCGCCCATTTCCCCGCCGTACACCCCGCTCACCGTGTTGACGGCCGCCCGGTGGCGACCGAAGACCTCTTCCAGCGCCGCGCTGATCTCGCCGACGGTGGCGCGCGCCCGCGCGGCGTCGACCGACAGTTCCAGCAGGTTGCCTTCGCCCGTCTCCGCGCTGCGGGTCAGGGCCGACAGGGCCCGCGCCACGTCCCCGTCGTCGCGACGCTCGCGCAGGTCCCGCAGGCGAGACACCTGGGCCTCGCGCACCTGCGAGTTGTCGACCTGCAGGACCTCCACCTGCTCCGGCTCGTCGGGGACGTACCTGTTGACGCCCACGACCGTCTGCCGTCCCGAATCGATGCGCGCCTGGGCGCGGGCGGCCGCCTCCTCGATGCGCAGCTTGGGCACGCCCGACTCGATGGCCCGCGCCATGCCGCCCAGCTCGTCCACCTCGGCGATGTGCGTCCAGGCCTTCCGCGCCAGCTCGTGGGTCAGGCGCTCCACGTAGTAGCTGCCGGCCCAGGGATCGACCGTGCGGCAGGTGTCGGTCTCCTGCTGCAGGTAGAGCTGCGTGTTGCGCGCGATGCGCGCAGAAAAATCAGTGGGCAGCGCCAGGGCCTCGTCCAGGCTGTTGGTGTGCAGCGACTGGGTGTGCCCGTGCGCCGCCGCCATGGCCTCGACACAGGTGCGCGTGACGTTGTTGTAGACGTCCTGCGCCGTCAGGCTCCAGCCCGAGGTCTGGCAGTGCGTGCGCAGGGACATGGACTTCGGGTTGTCCGGGTCGAAGCCCTTCACCAGGCGGGCCCACAGCAGGCGCGCGGCGCGCAGCTTGGCCACCTCCATGAAGTAGTTCATCCCCACCGCCCAGAAGAATGACAGGCGCGGGGCGAAGTCGTCAACCGCCAGTCCCGCGGCCAGGCCGGTGCGGATGTATTCCACGCCGTCGGCCAGGGTGTAGCCCAGCTCCAGGTCGGCCGTGGCGCCGGCCTCCTGCATGTGGTAGCCCGAGATGGAGATGGAGTTGAAGCGGGGCATGCGCCGGGCCGTGTAGGCGAAGATGTCGCCCACGATGCGCATGCTCGGCCCCGGCGGGTAGATGTAGGTGTTGCGGACCATGAACTCCTTGAGGATGTCGTTCTGGATGGTGCCGGCCAGCTTCTCCGCCGGCACCCCCTGCTCCTCGGCCGCCACGATGTACAGCGCCATCACCGGCAGCACGGCCCCGTTCATGGTCATGGACACGCTCATGCGGTCCAGGGGGATGCCGTCGAAGAGGATGCGCATGTCCAGGATGGAGTCGATGGCCACGCCCGCCATGCCCACGTCGCCGGTCACCCGCGGGTGGTCCGAGTCGTAGCCGCGGTGGGTCGCCAGGTCGAAGGCGATGGACAATCCCTTCTGCCCCGCCGCCAGGTTGCGCCGGTAGAAGGCGTTGCTCTGCTCGGCGGTGGAGAAGCCCGCGTACTGCCGCACCGTCCAGGGGCGTCGCACGTACATGCTGGAATAGGGGCCGCGCACGAACGGCGGCAGGCCGGGCACCGTCTGCAGGTGGTCCAGGCCCTCGAGATCCGCCGCGGTGTAGAGGCGCTTGACGTCGATACCCTCGGGCGTGGTCCAGGCGGGACCCGCGGCGGGGGCGCCGCCGGACGCGTCGCCGCGCAGGGGCAGGTCGGCGAAGTCAGGGAAGCGGATCATGACGCCACCTCCAGGTCCCGGTGCAGGTCCCGCAGGACGGCGAGCACGTCGCAGCCCAGGTGCAGGACCGCGTCGACGCCGGCCTCACGCCACGCCGCCTCCAGGTCGCCGAAGCGGCCGGCCAGTAGCACCGGCGCGGCGCCGGCGGCGCGCAGGGCCGCGGCCACGGCCGGCCCCGTCTCGGCGTAGACCTCGTCGGCGGAGCAGATCACGGCCGCGCGCGCCCCGCTGGCGGCGAAGGCGGTGGCCGCCGCCCCGGGTCCGTCCAGGCCCTCGCCGGGCGGCGCCTCGATCCCCCCCGCGGCCAGGGCGTTGCGGATCCAGGTGGCGCGGGCGTTGTACTGGGCCAGGGTGCCCAGGGTGCAGAGGAAGACGCGGGGGCGCTCCCCGGTGCGGTCCCGGTGCGCGTCGGCGGCGTCGCGCAGGATCTCGAAGGGCTCCGCCGTGCGGCCCGGGGGCAGCGGCGCCACCGGATCGTGGGCCGTGCCGTCCTCGCCGTCGAGGCGCAGGTCGCCCGGGCTCTCGCCGGACGGCGGCTCGGGAAGCGGGCGCGCGACGGGCGTCTGGTCCAGGTCGGGATACTCGCTCACGCCGGTCACGGGCTGCTTGCGGCGCGCCACGTCGCGCACCTCGGCCTCGCGACGCTCGGCGATGGCCGCCTGGATCCAGCCCTCGCGCAGCCCGGCGACGAGACCGCCGCGCCGCTGCACCTGCTGGAACAGGGCCCAGGCCGCGTCGGCCAGCTCGGCCGTGCGGCTTTCCAGGTGCCAGCATCCGCCCGCCGGATCGGCCACCTGCCCGAGACGGGCCTCCTCCTGCAGGATGATCTGCACGTTGCGGGCGATGCGGCGGCCGAATCCGTCGGCCACGTTGAGGGCGCCGTCGAAGGCGCTGACGGTGAGGGAGTCGGCGCCGCCGGCGACGGCCGCGAAGGCCGCCGTGGTGGTGCGCAGGATGTTCACCCAGGGATCGCGCGCGGTCATCATGCGCGCCGAGGTGCGCGCGTGGAGCCGCATGCGCTGGGCCGCCGGCGCGCCGCCGCAGGCGGACACGATGCGTCCCCACAGGGTGCGCACCGCCCGCAGCTTGGCGATCCCGCCGAAGAGGTCTCCCCCGGCGCTCAGGCAGAACTGGATCTGGCCCGCCGCCGCGTCGATGTCGAGGCCCGCTTCGCCCATGGCCTCCAGGTAGGCCACCGCCGCGCCCATGGTCAACGCCAGTTCCTGCACCTCGTCGGCACCCGCGTTGTGGAAGGTGCAGGCCGTGGCCGAGGCCGCGCGCAGCCGGGGCGAGCGTTCGGCGTTGCGGGCGGCCAGAGCCGCCATGTCCGCCACCAGGCGCTCCAGCGGGACCGGCAGGGACCCGTTCACCACCCAGGACGTGACGGGATCGGCGAGCAGGGCGCCCCGCAGGGCGGCGGGATCCACGCCGCGCCGGTCCGCAACCGCCTCCAGCAGGCGCGACACCGGCGCGAAACGGGGCCCCGCCTTCAGGGCGACGGGTACCTCGGCGAGGTCCACGCCGTCGAGCACGGCGTCGAGGTCGTCGGCCGAGCGCACGGCCACACCCTCGCGGCCGCGGGGATCCACGACCACCAGCACCGAGGTGGCGCCGCGCGCGAGGTCGCGCCGGATATCGGCGTTGGCGGCCCGCGGGTCGGGATGCCTGAACTCGGGGCGCACGTCCCAGGCGGGCGGCCCGGACGGCTCGGCGCCGCCGCGGGTGTGGGGCGCCGAGCCGGGGAAGCCGGCCGGATCGCCGGCGGCGTCCCAGTCCTCGGCCGTGTAGAGGGGACGGATCTCCAGCCCGGCGCGGGTGCGGCCGACCAGGTCGTCGGCGGTCTTCGGCGCGAGGTCGGCGGCGACCTTATCGCGCCACTGCCCGGCCGACCGGGGCGGAAAGTCGTCGGTGAGTCGATATGGGGAATCCGGCATGGGCTGCTCCCTGTGGCGGACCGGGCGGGTCGTGTCCTGGACGTGCCCGGAACGTTAGACGGCCACCTGCCCGACCGCAATGCCCATTTGGGGCTCAGGCGTCGTCCGGCCCTCCGAGGGCCTCGCGGAGCAGGTCGGCGGCCAGGCGCGGATCGGCCCGGCCGGCGGTGGCCGCCAGCACCCGGCCCACCAGCCAGTTCAGAACGCCCTTGTCACCCGCCCGGTATTGCCCGGCCTGCTCGGGATTCTCCGCGAGCACCCGGGCTACCACCGAGTCCAGGTCGGCGCGCGTCCCGATGCGGGACAGGTCCTCTCGCGCGAGCACGTCGGCGGCCGTGGCGCCCTCGTGCGCCATGCGGTCGAAGACGGTCTTGGCCGCGCTGCGGCTCAACGTCCCGTCGGCGACCCGGCGCAGCAGGTCGGCGGTCCGCGCGGGCGTCACGGGGAAGCGCGCGGGCGAGGCGCCGGTCTCGCCGCAGACGCGCAGGACCTCCCCCGCCGTCCAGGCGGCGGCCGCGCGCGGATCCTCCAGGTCCGCGGCCGTGGCCTCGAAGTAGGCGGCCACGGCCGGCGTCTCGACCAGGGTCGCCGCCAGTTCGGGCGCCAGGCCCAGTTCGCGCACGTAGCGCGCTTCCCGGGCGGCCGGCAGTTCGGGCAGGGCGGCGCGCAGCGCGTCGACCTCGGCCGCGTCGATCCGCAGCGGCGGCAGGTCCGGTTCGGGGAAGTAGCGGTAGTCGGCGGATTCCTCCTTGGTCCTCTGGAAGACGCTGCGGCGCCGCGCGTCGTCCCAGCCCCGGGTCTCCTCGCGCAACGGTTCGCCGCGGGCCAGACGGGCGCCCTGCCGCTCGATCTCGTAGGCGACGGCCCGGCGCACGCCGCGCAGGCTGTTGAGGTTCTTCAGCTCCACGCGGGGACCGGGCGGCGCGTCGGGGCCCGGGGCCACCGACACGTTGGCGTCGCAGCGCAGGCTGCCCCGCTCCATGTCCCCGTCGGAGACGTCCAGGGCCCGCACCAGCCGGCGCAGTTCGCGCAGGAAGAGGTCGGCCTCGGCGGCCGCCCGCAGCACGGGCCGGGTCACCAGTTCGACCAGGGGGGCACCGGCGCGGTTCAGGTCCACGCGCGTGCCCGCCGGGCCGGCCAGGGACTTGCCAGCGTCCTCCTCCAGGTGGAGACGCTGCAGCGGGATCTCGCGGCGTGCGTCCGGCGGGCCGATGCCCAGGACGCCCCCCTCACACAGGGGCCGCGCGTGCTGGGTGATCTGGTAGTTGCGGGGCAGGTCGGGGTAGAAGTAGCTCTTGCGGGCGAAATCGCTGCGCGCCGGGACACGGCAGCCCAGCGCCGAGCCGAGCCGCAGGGCGAGGGCCACCGCCCGCGCGTTGAGCACCGGCAGCGATCCGGGCAGCCCCAGGCAGACCGGACAGGTGCGCGTGTTGGGTTCGCCGCCGTCGGCGTTGGCGCAGGCGCAGAAGATCTTGGTGCGCGTGCGCAGGCGGACGTGCACTTCCAGCCCGATGCGCGCCAGGGGCCTCACGCCGGGTCTCCCCGGCCGCGCTCGACGGCGGCGCCGAGCGTGAACAGCGTTCCCTCGTCCAGGGGGCGGCCGGTCAGCTGGACACTCAGGGGCAGGCCGTCCCGGTCGCGTCCGGTGGGCACGCTCAGGGCCGGCAGGCCGGCCAGGCTGGGCCCCACCGTGAACACGTCGCCGCGGTACATGCTGAGGGGATCGTCCAGGCGGGCGCCCAGGGGGAAGGCGGCCGTGGGCGCGGTGGGGGTCGCGATGGCGTCACAGTCCGCCAGCACGCGGTGGTAGGCGCCGCGGATGCGGTCCCGCGCGCGCCGGGCACGATCGTAATAGGCCTCTCGATAGCCTTCCGACAGGACGAAGGTCCCCAGCAGGATGCGCCGCTTGACCTCCCGGCCGAAGCCCGCCGCCCGGGTGCGGCCGACCGTCTCGAGGTAGTCGTCGCCGGGCAGGCGCGCGCCGTAGCAGGCGCCGTCGAAGCGGGCCAGGTTGGTCGAGGCTTCGGCCGTGGCGATCACGTAGTAGGCGGCCAGCATGGCCTCCGGATCGGGCAGCGCCACATCCACGAGCGTGACGCCCAGGTCGCGCAGGCGGGCCTGGGTGGTCTCGAAGTCCGCGGCCGTGTCCGCGTCCACCCGGTCCACCAGGCCGCGCGGCACACCGACGGTCAGGCCGGCGGGATCGCCCGCCGCCGGGTCCGGCATGCCTTCGGCGGGCGCGTCGAGGCTCGTGGCGTCGCGCGGGTCGTGCCCCGCGACGGCGGAGAAAACGAGGGCGCAATCGGCCACCGTGCGCGCCAGGGGGCCGATCTGGTCCAGCGAGGAGGCGAAGGCCACCAGCCCGAAGCGGGAGACGCGGCCGTAGGTGGGACGCAGGCCCACCACGCCGCAACAGTGGGCCGGCTGGCGCACGCTGCCGCCGGTGTCGGAGCCCAAGGCGAAGTAGGCCAGGCCCGCCGCCACGGCCGCGGCCGCGCCGCCGCTGGAGCCGCCGGGCACGCGCGTCGTGTCGTGGGGATTGCGGGCCGGGCCGCCGGCCGCGTGCTCGGTGGACGAGCCCATGCCGAACTCGTCCATGACCGTGCCGCCCAGGATGCGCGCCCCGCGATCAACCAGGCGCTCCACGACGGTGGCGTCGTAGGGCGGACGCCAGCCGGCCAGCATCCGCGAACCGCAGCCGGTGGGCCGTCCGCGCACGCAGATGTTGTCCTTGACCAGGCCGCCGATCCCCCACAGGGGGTGGGCCTCGGCTGGGCATGCCGTGTCGGGCGCCGCGTCGTCGTCGCCGGCCCGCCAGGTGAAGCAGCCGAGGTCCGCGGCGCGGGTGTCGGCCGCGACGCGCAGGGCGCGGTCCAGTCCGGCCGCGGTGACGCTTCCCGTGCGCAGGGCCCGGGCCGCCTCGAGCAGGGTGCCGGGCGCGGGCTCAGTCATCGTCCCCGCCTCGGGGGCGCACCGGCGGCGTCAGGAAGCAGCCGTCCGCGACGGCGGGGGCGGCGGACAGGGCGTCCGCGGGCGGCAGGGAGGGCTGCGGGACGTCCTCGCGCGTGGGGACGACGTCCGTCTCGTGGCTCTGCGCATCCGCATCGCCGTCGAGAGGCACGTCTAGCCGCTCCACGAAGCGCACCATCTCCCGCAGGTCGCGGGCCAGCGCCACGCGTTCGCCGTCATCGCAGGCGAGCCCGGTGAGGCTCTCGAGTCTACGCAGCAGGTCGGGATCCACGGCCTCCGGCCCGTCCTTTCTTGGGTGCGGCCCCTTTCTCGGCTATCATGAAGGGAGGATACCCCATCCCCCCACTCCCTCTCCCTGGAAGGGACGACTCCTTGCGCCTGCGCCCGCTCATGGCCACGGCCTGCCTCCTGGCCGCCCACGTGGCGGCCGGCGCCGTCCTGCCCCTGCCGGACGCCGCCCACCTGGAGCGTCCCCGTCCCGCCGCCTGGCTGCTGGACGACGCCGACGGACGGCCGCGCGCGGGCGATCGGGGTTTCGACGTGCAGTTCTACATGCTGGTTGTGCGCATCGATCCCGGGGCCGGGACGATCGCGGGCGCCGTGGGCATCGACATGACCTTCCCCACCGGTTCGCCGCCCGATACGGTGGTGCTCGATCTGGTCCCGGATCTCGAGGTGGACGGCGTGGGGTGGTCGTGGCTGGACCCGCCCGAGTACATCCGCCGGGGCGAGGAGCTGCTGGTGATCCCGCCGCTCGGCGCCGGCGAGGAGGCTCTGCTCTCGGTGAGCTACCACGGCGCACCGCAACCCCACGGCGAGTACAACGCCGGCATGCTCTTCCGGAGGCAGGGCAGTTCCCCCCACGACCAGGGCGCCCCCACGGTCTTCACCATGAGCGAGCCCTGGTCCGCCCACAGCTGGTTCCCCTGCAAGGACCACCCCTCCGACAAGGCGAACTTCATCTTCAGCATCGAGGTGCCGGACACGCTGACCGCGGTGACGAACGGCACCTTCATCTATGCCGCCGAAAACGAACCCGGCTGGCGCACCCACGCCTGGTCCACCGACCACCCCATGTCCACCTACCTCGCCTGCGTGAACGTCTCCGACTACGTGGAATGGGAGGAGAGCTGCGACGCCCTGGACGGCCCCCTGCCCCTGACCTACCACGTCTATCCCGACCACGAGGCGGCGGCGCGCGCGGAGTTCGAACCGGTCTGCGACATGGTGCACTTCATGGAGGATCTCTGCGGCCCCTACCCCTTCCCCGGCGAGCGCTACGGGCAGGTGGAGATCAAGTGGGGCGGGGCCATGGAGCACCAGACCTGCACCAGCCTGGGCAACTTCATCGTGGTCGGCGAGGGCAGCTTCCAGAACATCGTGGTGCACGAGCTGGCCCACCAGTGGTTCGGCAACCTGATCACGCCCGCCGACTGGCCCGACATCTGGCTCAACGAGGGTTTCGCCACCTACTTCGAGGCCCTCTGGCTGGAGCACACCGAGGGACGGGAGGCCTACCTCGCCAAGCTGCACAGGCTCGGCCCCCATCTCCATCCCGACCTCTTCACCGGCGACGGGCCCCTGACCGATCCCGACCCCATCCTGCCCAACACGCTGGTCTACCACAAGGGCGCCTGGGTGCTGCACATGCTGCGGGGCGCCCTGGGCGACGCGGCCTTCTTCGATTTCCTGCGCGACTACGTCACCGATCCCGCGCGGGCCTACGGCCACGTGACCACCGACGACATGATCGCCGCCGCCTCGGCGGCCGCCGGCTACGATACGGCCTCCCTGCTGCGCCCCTGGCTCGACACCGCCGAGGCGCCGCAGCTCGCGTGGCGCGTCGAGAGCATGCCGCTGTCCAACGGCCTGCAGCGCCACATGCTGCACCTGAGCCAGACCCAGGCCACGCCCTTCGTGCTCACGCTGCCGGTGCGCCTGGACGGCGACTGGGGTTCCCGCGACGAACGGGTCGTACTGGAAACGCGCGATGCCGTCTTCCACTGGGACCTGTGGGGCGACCTGGATGCCCTGCAGCTCGACCCAGAGGGCTGGGTCCTCTTCGCCGACGAGGCGCTGCCGCAGCCGTCGGTGGCCCTGGCGCCGCCGCGCCCCAATCCGGCCGGGGCCGACGGGGCGCGCCTGGCCTTCGCCGTGAACCGCGACGGACCGGTGCGCGTCACCCTGCACGACGCGCGCGGGCGGGAACTGGGCGCCTGGGAACTGGGCGAGATGACGGCGCGCGACGAGCCCTACGCCTGGCACTGGCTGGGACGCGACGGGCGCGGGCGCCCCGTGGCGGCGGGCACGTACTGGCTGGCGGTGTGGTCGGGGGGCGAGCGGTCGAGCCGCAAGCTGAGCGTGGTGCGCTGAACGTGTGGACGGGGAGTCCAACCTGGACTCCCCGTCCCCGGAGTTCCCGATAGCCTGGCGGCTGTCACGGCATGGCACAGGTCGCGGGCTGCACGTCCACGGGGGGTGCGACGGTTCGCGGCCCGGAATCCTCCTGCGAGCAGACCACTTTGTTGCGGCCTCCCTCCTTCGCCGTGTACAGGGCGTCGTCCGCCAGCTTGACCAGGTCCTCCTCCAGCTTGATCCGATCCGGGTCGTAATCCGCGAGTCCGACGCTGACGGTGACGCTGATGGTCTGGTCCCCGTCGACGACCGAACAGGCCTCCACGGCGGCGCGCAGGCGCTCGCCCACGGCGCGGGCGTCCGTCGGCGAGGTGCCGGGCAGCACCACCAGGAATTCCTCGCCGCCGTAGCGCACCATCACGTCGCTCTCGCGCAGGATGCTGCGCGCCGTCTCGGCCACGTTCACCAGCACCCGGTCGCCGACCAGGTGCCCGTAGTTGTCGTTGACCTTCTTGAAGTGATCGATATCGAACATGGCCACGCCGAGCTGGGCGTTCTCGCGCTCGGCGCGCACGAACTCGTCGCGCAGCCGCTTCATGCCCAGGCGGCGGTTGTAGACGCCGGTCAGGGGATCCATGGCGGCGATCTTCTGCAGCTTGGTGTGGGTGACGGCGTTGTTGAGCGCCAGGCCCATCCCCTTGGTGAAGAGGTCGAGCGCCCACATGGCGTCCTTGCCGAACATGGTGTCCGAGGCCAGCACCACCACGCCCAGGGGCTCCGCCTCGTAGGAGATGGGCTGGACGATGACCTGGCGCGGCTTGAAATCGCCGACGACCGCGTCCACGGAGATGCTCTCCGGCACGCGCACCGTCTGCATCTGTCCCGTCTCGAGGGCGCGGTGCACACGCTCGTTTTCCAGGATGGCGTTCGTGTCGCTGATGCCGTAGTTGGCCAGCGCCTTCAGATCGCCGTCGACGCGGGCGATCAGGCAGCCCGAATTGGCGTCGGTCTGCTTCAGCAGCAGGTCCACCGCCACCGCGGACAGCTCCTTCAGGTCCAGCTTGCTGGACAGGGCCTCCGTCTGGTGGGTCGAGGCCTCCTCCAGCTTGTGGGTGTGCACGAGCTGCTCGACCAGTTCGTTGAAGGTCTCGGCCATCTGACCGATCTCGTCGTCGGCCCCGGTCTCGACGGTGCAGGTCTCGGGCGTGCACATGGACCAGTCGTTGATGAAGGACGCCTCGACGAGTCCCTCGCAGACGTCACGCATGCGTTCCGCCGTCGCGCGCAACTCGGGGCGCAGCAGTCGCCGCGTCAGCCAGCGGCCGAGGTAGCCCACGCCGGCGCCGGCCGCCAGGGTGACCATGAAGGTGCTCCAGTTCAGGGCCTGGGCGACCGGCACGCCCGTGGCCCAGATCAGGAACGGCAGGACGAGCCCGGAGGCGAGTCCGGCGCCCGTGATCCAGAGTGGTAATTCGTCGAGTACTGAATCCTTGAAGCGGTACATAGGCGATACTTCCTGGTTACGGCCCCGTGTCGCAGTGCGGAGTGAAACGGATATCGACTCGGGGTTTTCCTGACTTGAGGGATTTTCACGAAAAAACCCAGTTCTTTACGATTGGTGAAATCCGCGTGTCAGGAATATCCGTAGCAACTATCGGTCCAGGGGGCGGATCTTGGCAAAGCGGGCCAGGAAGTGCCGGCGCTCACCATCGGGGAAATCGATGCTGAGCTTGAGGTTATCGCCGCCGCCCTCGACGCGGGCCACGGTGCCGACCCCCAGCGTGGGGTGGGTGACGAGCTGACCGGGGTGGAAGACCACTTCCTCCTGGGAGGCCTCCCGTTGCCAGTCGACGGCCGCCCCTGAGACCCGGGGCACGGTGCGGCGGGGCGCCGTGTGGGCGCGGCCGCCGAAGAGGTCGGCCAGGGCGGCGCCCGCGGGCGGTTCCTCCCCCGTGCGCTCGACCAGGGCGTCGGGGATCTCGGACAGGAAGCGCGAGGGCAGGCAGAGCTCCCGCTGCCCGAAGCGGCGGCGCATGCGCGCGTGGAGCAGGTGGACACGGCGCTGGGCGCGGGTCAGCGCCACGTAGAAGAGGCGCCGCTCCTCCTCCAGGGCCGCCGCGTCGTCCAGGTTGGAGGCGTGCGGCATGAGGTTCTCCTCCGCGCCGGCCACGATCACCACGGGGAACTCCAGCCCCTTGGCGGCGTGGACGGTCATCAGGCGCACCACGCCCGCCTCGTCGCCGATGGTGTCCGCGTCGGCCACCAGGGCCGTCTGCTCCAGGAACTGGGGCAGGTCGCCGCCGTCGCTGGCCTCGTGGAAGGCGTAGGCCCCGTTGATGAGCTCGGCCACGTTCTCGTTGCGGGCGGGCGCCGTCAGGGGGTCGTCCCGCTCGAGGTGGCGCACGTAGTCCACGTCCTCCACCACGCGCTCCACCAGTTCGGGCACGCTCACGTCCTCGCGCAGGGCCCGCCAGCCCGCGACCATGTCGAAGAAGGCGCGGATGCGCTCGCGGGCGGGACGGTTCAGATCCTGCTCCAGCAGGTCCGGCCGGGCCGCCGCCTCGCCCAGGGTGCAGCCCTCGCGCTCGGCCAGGGCCGTGAAGCGCGAGGCCGAGGCGTCGCCGATGCGCCGCCGCGGCACGTTGATCACCCGCAGGGCCGACACGGCGTCGCGGGGATTGTTGATCAGCTTCAGGTAGGCGAGTACGTCCCGCACCTCGCGGCGCTCGTAGAAGGCCGTGGCGCCCACGATCTGGTAGGGCACGCTGGCCAGGCGCAGCGAGTCCTCCAGGGCGCGGCTCTGGGCGTTGGTGCGGTAGAGCACCGTCACGTCGGCGCGGCGCAGGCCGCCGGCGACCTCCTCCTGCACGATCTCCACCAGGCGCGCCGCCTCGTCCTCCTCGTCCCCGAGCCGCTCGGCGCGCAGGGGATCGCCGCCCTCGCCGGCGGTCCAGAGGGTCTTGCCCTTGCGGCGCTTGTTGTGGGCGATGACGGCGTTGGCGGCGTCGAGGATGTTGCCGGTGCTGCGGTAGTTCTGCTCCAGGCGCACCAGGCGGGTGCCCGGGAAGTACTGCTCGAAGTCGAGCATGTTCTCGATGCGCGCCCCGCGCCAGGAGTAGATGGACTGGTCGTCGTCGCCCACGGCGAAGACGTTGCCGTGCACCGAGCAGAGGGCCTTGACCAGGATCAGCTGCAGGGGGTTGGTGTCCTGGAACTCGTCCACCAGCACGTGGCGGAAGCCGGCGGCGTACTTCTCGCGCACCTCGTCGTGCTCCTCCAGCAGGTGCACCGTGCGCAGGATCAGGTCATCGAAGTCGCAGGCGTTGTTCGCGCGCAGGCCCGTCTCGTAGGCCGCGTAGACGGCCGCCGCCTTCTCGGCCCGGAAATCGTCGGCCTCGCGGGCGGCCCGCTCCGGGGAGACATCCTCGTTCTTCCAGCGGCTGACGGCCGCGCGCAGCATCGCCGGCGTGTACTGCTTGAGGTCCACGCCCAGGTCGCCGGCGACCTTGCGCAGCAGGCGCGTGCTGTCGTCGGTGTCGTAGATGGAGAAGTCGCGGTCGAGGCCGATGGCCGCCCCGTCGCGGCGCAGGATGCGCACGCCGGTGGCGTGGAAGGTGCCGATCCAGCTCGGGGCCCGGCCGGCGCCCACCTGGCCGTCCACCCGCTCGCGCATCTCGCGGGCGGCCTTGTTGGTGAAGGTGAAGGCCAGGGTCTCCCAGGGTTCGCAGCGCTGCTGGTCCAGCAGCCAGGCGATGCGCGTGGTCAGCACGCGCGTCTTGCCGCTGCCGGCGCCGGCGACCACGAGCAGGGGCCCGTCGTCGGCGGTGACGGCATCGCGCTGGGGGTCGTTGAGGGCGGTCAGGTCCATGGGGCGTTTCCGCGGCTCCGTCTAGAACTCGGGGCCGATGCTGAAGTGGAACTCGGTCCTTCCCGCGCCGCGCAGGTCCGTGCGGCGGCCCCAGTCGAACTTCAAGGGGATGAAGCCGAGGCGGGTCCTTATACCAAGTCCGTAGGCGCCGCGCAAGTCATTCATGCCCCACTCGCCGGAGGCGTCGCGGCCGAAGGGCTGGAAGACCTCGGTCCAGGCCGCGCCGGCGTCGAAGAACAGCGTGGCGCCGATGGGACCGAAGCCCCACCTCACGGGCCAGCCGAAGATCAGCGCGTCCAGCAGGGGCAGGCGGTATTCCAGGTTCATCAGCACGAATCTGGAGCCCGCCAAGTGGGAGACGTCCTGGTAGTCGTAGAAATCGTAGCCCCGCAGGGTGAAGGGCCCGCCGAGGACGAAGGCGCGCGCGTCGTCGCCGAAGCTGCCCGCGCCCAGCAGGCGCAGGGCGAAGCTGTTGCGGCGCCAGGGCAGCCAGTAGCGCCGGTAATCGAGGACGGCGGTGCGGCGCGAGAGGGTCTGGTCTCCCAGCGGCAGCGAGGGCGCGAACTGCAGCAACAGGCGGCTGCCGGTCACCGGGCCGTAGTAGCCGTAGAAGGCGCTGTCGTGCACGAAGGTCAGCATGGGCTGCAGCAGGCGGTAGGTCCGTTTCTCGGCCTCGGACAGGTAGTAGCCGCCGGGTGCGATGCGGTAGTTGGTCTGCTCCGAGGCCAGGGCCTGCAGCTCGAGGCTCAGCCGCCGGAAGGTGCTGAAGGGGTAGGTCGCGATGCCGTAGAAGCCGTAGTTGCGCTCGCTGAAGAAGGTATCGTGGGGCAGCACCTCGCCCACGCTGGTCAGCACCGAGTTGTAGTAGTTCTTGTAGTGGAACAGCCCGACGCCCACGTCGATCCGCCGCTTCAGAAAGGCGTAGGAGGCGGCCAGGTCGCTGTCGCCGAGCGATCCGTAGACGTTCACCAGGAATGACAGGCGGTGGTCGCCGAGCAGGTCGCTGAAGTGGATCTCGTTGGCCATGGCCAGGCCGGCCTGGGGCGAGAAGAAGACGGCCCCGCCCTGCAGGGTGTTGCTCATGTCCACCGAGAAGCGCGGGTGGTAGTCGCGGATCTCCCCCACCGTCTCCGTGTCGCGCGGCGGCGGGGGGCCGACCGCGCGCGCGATGGTCGGCGGCGGCGAGAGCGGGATGGGCGCGGGCCGGCTGCCGCCCGGCGTGCGCCGCGACCAGGCCGTGTAGTCGTCGGCGCTGTAGATGTCCCAGCCGCCGCGGTGGAAGCCCCCGTAGACGAGCCGGTCCGCGCCGGGCGCGTAGCTCGGCTGGGAGACGCCGCCGGCCACGTTGGTCAGCGCGCGCACCGAGTCCACCGCTGCGCGGGCCGGATCGAGCCGCAGGTCCGCCAGGTTGTCGATGCCGTTCTCGTCGGCCACCACGCAGAGGGCGTGCTCGCCGGTCCAGACCGGATCGCGCCAGGAGCCGGCCGCGGGGCGCAGCCGCCGGCTCTCGCCGCCGAAGGGGTCCAGCAGCACCAGGTCCGAGGGCTGCTCGTGTCCCGCGGCGACGGCGCCGTCGCCCTCGCGGTAGCGCGCCCAGCGCAGGCGGCGGCGTCCCTCCTCGTCGATCTCGAACTCGTAGACGACTTCCGCGCTCGGGTTGTGGGTCAGGGCGAGCAGGCCGCCGTCGGGCGACCAGGCGGGCGACGCCTCGTCGCCGGCGTCGTCGGTGATCCGCAGCAGGACGGCGCCGTCGTCCAGGGCGCGCGTGTCGACGGGGCGCGCCGGCCCCCCGCCCCCGCCGGGGCTCAGGTCCAGCAGGTAGAGGTCGGTGCGGCCGAGCAGGGTGCCCACCAGCGCGATCCAGCGCCCGTCCGGCGACCAGGCTGGCGAGACGGCGCCGTCGAGGCCGAGGCGCAGCGAGCGGGTCACGTCGCCCGAGTCCACGTCGATGGTGTGCAGGGTTTCGGCGTTGCCGCTGCGGGCGATGAAGGCCACCTCGCGGCCGTCGGGCGAGAAGCTGATGTCGCTCTGGAAGGCGCGGAGGCTCTCGAAGCGGTCGGCGCGGTAGCCCTGGGCGAGGCGGCGCAGCACCTTGCCGTCGAGGGCCGACATGAGGTAGAGGCTGACCAGGCCGTCGCGGTCGGAGAAGAAGGCGATGTTCTTGCCGTCGGGCGAGATGGCGGGCCGGTGGTTGTAGCCGATCCGCTCCTCGATGTGGTCGGTGAGCTGCCGCGTCACCTCGTCGGGCGCCTCCAGGTCGCCGTAGGCGGGCCAGTAGCGCCGGCGCATCTCGAGCTGGAACTCGCGGTCCAGGTCCTCGCGGTCCAGGCCGAGGGTGTGGGCGACGGCGCGGTCCATGCTGCGCGAGCGCGCCAGCGTGCGCCACATCTCCACCAGCTTCTCCTCGCCGTACTGCTCGGAGATCATGCGCGCGGCGGCCTGCCCCTGCTTGTAGACCATGAAGCCGCCCACCTGCGACAGCGGCCAGAGGTAGTCGTTGGTGGTGGCGTCGCGGATGTACATGTCGGCCTTGGCGTCCCAGCCGCTGCTGTACCACTCGGCGATGCCCTCGGCGAACCACAGCGGGATCCTGAAGAAGGGCGAGCGGGGCATCGAACGCCGGGAGCTGCCGAAGGTCATGTCGAACATGAAGACGTGCACCAGCTCGTGCCGGATCACGTGCACGAAGTCGGCGTGCGAGCCCGCGTAGGGCAGCACCATGCGGTTGCGGATCGGCTCGGTGAAGCCGCCGGTCCCCTCCCCGAGCAGCTCGTCCGAGATGTTGGTCTGGGCGAAGGCGGTGTGGGACGAGTAGAGGATGAAGGGGATGCGCGTCTCCAGCTCGTGGTCCAGGCGGTCGGCGTACTCACGGTAGGCCCGTTCGGCGACGATGCTGGCACGGACTGCGAGCTCGGTGGCGTCGGCGGCGTGAGTGATCTCGTAGTGGGGCGTGACCAGCACGCGCCAGTCCACGTCGGAGGTCTGGACCTTGTTGCGACCGAAGTAGTAGGCGTCGGCCGCGGCGGGCGCCAGGCAGAGCGCGGCGGCGAGGGCCGTCGCGGCCAGGATCCCGGTCATGTCTCTCGCGCGCCGCATGCTCACCTCAATACTCGTGTCGCCACTTCAGGTCGACACTGTAGGTGGTGTTGCCTAGGGCCTCGTCCAGGCGCCGGCTGATCTCCGACTGCAGCAGCAGGTGGTCGCTGATCTGGTACTCCACCAGCACCTCGCGGTCCTGGTCCGTCACGGCCTGGGCGAACTTGATGTAGAGGTCGCGTCCGATGTACTTGCCGACCCCGATCAGCGTCTGGGTCGTGCCGTCCTCGCGGACGCGTCCGCTCTCGATGTCGAAGGTGTCCACGAGGTCGAGTTCGGCTGCGACCTCCCGCTCGAGCAGGTTGAAGCCGGCCGCCATGGTCCCCTGCTGGATGGCGGAGCTGGTCTGGCTGTCGGTGGCGTGGGGCGACAATCCCAACAACATGCGCTCGATGTTCGTGCGCGGATAGCCGCTCTCGGAGCGGAAGTCCACCACGGGTGTCTCGGCCGAACCGGTGACGTCCACCCAGATCTTCTCCAGCCGGCGCGTGCCTCCACCCTGGGGCGCGGGCAGGCGCACGCTGGTTTCCGCGGTCATGTCGATCATGGGGATCACCCCCACTTCCTGGCTGAAGTCCAGATCGCCCCGGGTCACCTGGAAATCGTTGTTGAAGACGGGCAGGTGGCCCCGGTCGATGGCCATGGTCCCGCGCAGGTACATGCCGTCCAGGTCGCGCACCAGCCTCACGTCCCCGCCCAGGTCCAGCTCCATGGTCCGGTTGATGATGCGGCCGCTGCTGCGGGGCGCGCGCAGGTTCAGGTCCGCCAGCCAGTCGGGGGCGACGGTGCCCAGCAGCGGATCGCTCACCGACGGCTGCTCCGAGAAGTCCCCCACGTAGCGGGCCTCGATCACCTCGAGATCGCCCGTGAAGCGCGGCACGATCAGGCTGTCGGGGCCGACCTTGACGCTGGTCAGCGCCAGCTCGTCGCTGCGCACCAGGGCCCGCAGTTCGGGAATCGACGCGACCAGGAATCGATCCGCGGCGAGCCGGATGTCGAAGCTCTCGAGCTCCAGCCCGGCGAAGATCACGGTCCCGCTCCCGGAAAGCGTGCCCCGCGCGCCTTCCTGCCCCCGGATATCGGTCAGGGTGAGCACATCGCCTTGCCAGGTCCCGTCGCAGGAGACGTCGCGGTAGACCTCGCTCAGCCCGCGCAGCACGCACGAGGCGTTGCGTACCTCCACGCTACCTGAATAATAGGGATGATCGGCCGGACCCGAAACGATGAGCTCCAGTCCGCCCCGGCCGGAGGACTCCACAAAGGCGTTGCAGGTGCGCGAGAGCGCGTCCAGGTCCGAGTCGCGCGGGATGGTGATCTGCATGTAGAGGGGACCGTCGGGGGCCGAGACGGGCTCGGAGTAGAGGTCCAGCTCCAGGGGCAGCTCGATGCGCCCGCTCAGGGCCAGCGACTCCTTGCGGCCCTGCAGATCGCCCAGGGTGAGCTGGCCGTCGCGGTAGCCCACGGAGCCTTGCAGCTCGTCCAGGTGCAGCCAGTGCACGTGGAAGGGCGCGCTGACCAGGTCGCCGTCGAGCCGGGGCCGGTCGGTGGTGCCGGCGAGGTCCAGCCCCCCGTCGAAGGTGCCGGCGACACGGTCCAGCGAGGGGATGGCGAACTGGTCGATGAAGGCCCAGTCGCCGCCGCTCACGTCGAGGTGCAGGTCGAGCTCGGCGCCGGGCCAGAACTCCTCGAGATCCACGCCCGGGTGGCTGATCAGGCCGGCGGCCTCGACGCGCCCGTGGTTGCTGTGCAGGTCGAGCCGGCGGATGTCGAAGGTGTCCTCGTAGAAGAGCGCGGCCACGGTCAGGCTGTCGATGGTGGCCAGGGGCAGGACGCAACCGGCGAGGCGGGCCTCGAGGCCCAGCAGCGGTTCGTAGGGCGTGCCACCCAGGGACAGCGACGCGGACAGCTCGCCGTTGAGGTCCGTCTCGATGTCCACGAAGGGATTGACCAGGGCCAGGTCGAAGCGGTCCAGCTGGACCTCGCCGTCGAGCTCGTCGCCCACCTCGTCCCAGACGGCGCGGCCGTGCAGAGAGCCCCAGTCCGAGACCAGCGAGGTGCGCTCCAGGGCGAAGAAGCCGTCGCCGGTGCGGAAGCGGGCCGCCTGCTGCAGCCGCCAGCTGTTCCCCTCCAGCGTGAATTCGAGCTGGGGCAGGTAGTAGGTGGCGCCCTCGTCGCCGAAGTCGGCCTGGCCGCGGAAGGTGAGCGTGGTGTCGCCGTGCTGGGAGCGGAAGTGATGCAGGATGGCCGCCTCGGAGGTCACCACGCCGCCGGTGGTGAAGGTGCCCAGCTCCACTCCCGCACAGACCAGCGAGCGTCCGGCCAGCTCGGCCGAGACCTCGGGCACGCCCAGCACGTTCTCCACCGCGAGCTCCGCGCGTCCCTCGTCGAGGCGCACCGGGCCGAGCTCGCAGGCGGCGATGGCGGCCACGCCCTCGAAGTCGTAGACGGGATCCAGTCCGGTCAGGGTGCCCGAGACCTGCACCGCGCCCGCCAGCGGCGGCAGGGGCCAGTCCGCGGGCAGGGTCGAGAGGTCCTCGGCGGCGATCTCCAGGCGGCCCAGGAAGGCGCCGCTGCTGTCCGCGTGGCCGCTGAGATGGGCGGTGGTGGCGGCCTGGTGCAACGCGAGCTCGTGGAAGGTCACGCCGGCCGCGTCGCCGTCCAGCGACACGCGCACCGAGTCGAAGGGAACCCCGGCCAGGTGCCCCTCGCGCAGCCAGCCGCTGACGCGCGTCTGGTCGGTGCCGTCGCGGCGCCAGAGATTCATCCAGCCCCAGCCGTCGGTCTCGGGGAGCTCCATGTCGGGCACCAGACCGTGGGCCAGGTTCACGTCGGAGACGTCGCCGTTGAGCTGGAAGGAGACATCGTCGGCGTCGTGCAGGTCGAAGGATCCGGTGCCGCTGAACCAGGCGCCGTTGATGCGGCCCTCCAGCCGCCGCCAGTACAGGACGTCGTCGGCCAGCAGGCTGCTGCCCTGCATGCCATCGAGCGCATAGCCCTCGAGTTCGCCCTGGAAGGAGATGTCCAGCCAGAGCGAGTCAGCGCGGGTGGTCAGTTGCAGACGGGTGTCGCCGGCGGCCACGAAACCGAGCGACATGTCGATCAGCTCCTCGACCTCGAAGGTGGATACGTCGTCGGCGGTCAGCCGCAGCGAGAGGTCGCCCCCGTGGGTGCGATGGCCCGCGGCCGTCACCTCGTGGTCGTTGATGGCGCAGGAGATCTGCTGGACGGCGATGCGCTCGCCGTCCACGGTCACCAGGCCGTGCAGGTCACGGATCTCGGTGTCGCGGCTGCACCAGCCCAGGTCGCCCCGCTGGCAGACCAGCACCAGGGCCGTGTCCGCCTTGACGGTGCCGCGCCAGGCGACGTCTTCCAGGACCTCTTCCACACGACCCTGTGGGCCCGAGATCGACACCGACGAGCGCCGCACGTCCAGGTCGTCGATCCGGAAGCGCGGCAGGGAGAAGGGACTGCCCGGTTCGGCGGCCGCGTCGGGATCCGGCGCGTCGCCGCGGCGGGCCAGGCATTCGGCGCCGCTGACCGAGACGCGCCGCAGGCGGAGCGGATCGCGCAGGAGCTCGGAGAAGCGGTAGTCCACCGCCAGGGTGTCGATGCCCACGTCCACCGCCGCGCCCCGCTCGCCGCGCAGGGACAGGGTGACGTCGTAGAGCTCCAGGCCCGTGAGCATGTTGCCGGAGAAACTGCCGATCTGCAGATCGCCGTCGCTGTCGCGAAGCAGGTGGCGGGTGGCCAGGCGGGCGAAGTAGGGCGTGAGCAGCTCGGGGTGGTTGGCCACCCACAGCAGGCCGCCGGCCACCAGCATCAGGGCCAGCAGCAGCGTCCATCTCTTCTTGCCCATGCGCCAGCGCATCAGAACGGGAACCCCAGGGAGAAATGATAGATGGCCTTGTCTTCGGTCTCGGTCTCGGTTTCGCTGATTGTCAGCAGGGCCCGTTTCAGGGGAAAGCCGACATCCAGACGTACCGGCCCCACGGGCGTGTCGATGCGCACGCCGCAACCGAGGCTGTAGCGGTAGTCCCAGAGCTTGGTCGCGGAGTCGTCGCCGGGATCGCGCGGATAAGAGCGCCAGCGGAAGCCGCGCAGACGGATATCGGCGGCATTCTCCCACACGTTACCACCGTCGAGGAAGGCCACGCCGCTTACGCGCCACTCGCTCAGCAAGGGCATGGGGAAACGCCACTCCACGTTGGTCAACAGCAGGTAGTTGCCGCCGCGCGCCGGCCTCTCGGACAAGGGGATGTCGCTGGCCAATTGCAGCGAATCCCTCACTGCGTCCGCGATCTGGGGTCCGAGGCTGCGCTCCAGGTAGCCGCGTACCGTCGAAGCGCCGCCGGCGAAGAAACGCTCCTGGTAGGGCACGCCGTCGGCGCCCCGGTCGCGCGAACCGCCGTAGGGGCGCACGGCGCCGGCGCTCACGCGCCAGGCCAGAGTGCCACCCAAGGGCATCCGGTGGTACACGTGTATGCCGGCTGCCAGCTTCACGAAAGAGTTGTCGCCGCCGAGGGCCCCCCCGCCGATCTCCAGCTGCACCGTGCGCAGGGCGCCGAGGGTCGGACGCAGGGGATCGTTGCGCTTCTCCTCGTAGAAGGCCCAGCCGACCGAGCGCGTGTCCGAGGAACGCAGGTCGCTGGCCTCGAATACCTCGACCCGGGACTGCGTGGCGTCGGGGTGGATGTTCGGATCGACCTCCTCCCAGCGCAGCTCCACGGTGTTGAACGAGCGCGGGCCGCCCTGGAAGCGCGTGCCGAACGACAGGCCCTGCGACTCCAGGTTTAGGCCGGACTCGCCGCGCGTCTCCTTGGACAGGTAGAGGTTGGTGTCGAGGTGGTACTTGCCGAGCACGCGCGGGTAGGTGTGCAGGATGTCGTAGCGATAGTTCAGCTCGGGATCGGCGCGCCCGTCGGACAGGCGGTGCACGTCCTCGTAGTTGAGGTAGTTGCGCGTGCGCAGGCGCAGGCGCTGGCCGGAGCCGAAGAGGTTGTTGTGGCCCCAGGCCGCCAGCATGCGGATCCGTTCGCGGCTGCCCACGCCGAGACCGAACTCGAAGAAGGCCGGGCTGCGTTCCACCACCTGCACCAGCAGGTCGGCGGTGGCGGCCACGGTGTCGGTGTTGGTGGGGATGAAGCTCACGTCGCGGAACAGCGCGGTCTCCAGCAACTGCCGCTGGGACCGTTCCACGTCGCTCCAGCGGAAGACGTCGCCCTCATGCACGCGCAGCTCGCGGGTGATCAGCTCGAGGCGGCTGCGCTCCTGCCCCTCGACGTTGATCACGCCGACGGTGTAGGCCGGCCCCGCGGCGATGTCGTAGACCAGCAGCGCGTCGTTGCGGTCCGGGTCGTCGGTCTGCTCGACGGTCAGCGTCGGCGTGATGGTCACGTCCAGGTGACCGTGCTCCCAGAAGCGCGTGCGCAGGAGGTAGATGTCCGACCCGAGGGCGTTGAGGTCCGCCGGCGCGGGCACGCCGGGCGCGAAGCGCAGGTCATCGGACAGCTCGGCGTGCGGCAGGGGGAAGTCGCCCTCGAAGCGCACGTCGCGCAGGTAGGTGCGCGGGCCCTCGAGGATGGCGATGTGGATCAAGTCGCCGCGCCCCTCGGGATCGACGCCGACGGAATCCAGCTCCACCGCGACCGCGTGGAAGCCCGACTGGCGGTAGTAGCGCGACAGCAGCTTGAGCTCGGCCTCCAGCAGGTGGGGCTGGTAGCGGGCCTTGCGGTCCGAGAGGCCGATGATCATCAGGGGGTGGAACCAGCGCGGCTCGCGAATCTTCATGAGGGCCTTGAGCTGGTCGTCGTCGAAGGTCGTGTTGCCCTCGATCTCGATGCGGTGGAGCAGGTGCTGCTCCAGCCCGTAGTCGAGCTCGCTCACGGCGCCGGCCGGCATGGCCCGGAGGCAGCAGCACAACGCGAGACCCGCGAGGATCACGCGCAACAGTAGGTGGCGCCGCTGTGGTTGTCTCCTGTCCATCTCTCGTCTAAGCTATGGGAACCGTTCGCGCCCCGTTCCGTTCCATCAGCCGGGCGCGCCCCGCGGCCGCCGATCCGACGCCCGCAGCATATCACGGAGGAGCCGATGCCCGTCAGCACGAAAACCCCCCGCCCGACCCGCCGAAGCCTCAGGCTGGCGGTACTCGTCCTGCTGGCGCTGGGCGGCTGCAAGGACGGGGACGAGGCCCTGCGCCTGGCCGACCTCACGCCGGCCGAGGAACGATACGTCACGCGCTTCGTGGTCCTGGAACGGGCCCGGGCCGTCGCGATGGTCGATCGCGAGGCGGGCGACGCCCTGCTGGATTCCCTGGCGGCGTCCTGGGGCGACAGCGCGCTGGTCGAGACGCTGGGCGCCCTGCCCGACGATCCCGCGCGCCAGGCCAAGCTCCACACGCTGCTCGGCGCGATCCTGGAGGCGGAGGCGGACTCCCTGCTCGCGGCGCCCGAGCCGCGCCGCCTGGGCGAGCCCCTGGCCGATCCGCCGCCGGCGCCCACGCCGGAGCCGTCGGCCGAATAGCGGGCGGCCGGACCGGCTCAACGCCCGGGCATCACCTTCAGCACGTCGACGACGATCACGAAGGTCATCAGCAGCAGCAGCATGATCAGGCCCACCTGGGTGGCGATGGCCTGGATGCGCACGTGCACCGGGCGGCGGAAGATCATCTCCAGCAGGATGAAGATGGTGTGCCCGCCGTCGAGCACGGGGATGGGCAGGAGGTTCAGCAGGAAGAGGTTCACCGAGAAGAAGGCGATGAACTGCATGAGGTGGCCGAAGCTCCAGCGCAGCATCTCGCCGGCCACCTGGGCGATGCGGATGGGGCCGCCCACGGCGTCGAGGCCCAGGCGCCGCATGACGAAGTTGGCGAGCACGTTGACCGTGGAGCTGATGGTGCCCGTGGTGGCGCGGTAGCCGATGCGCAGACCCTCGCCGAAGCTCACGGGACGCGACTCGTAGAGACGGTCGAAGAAGATGCGCCCGATGACCGAGTCGGGCAGGATCTCGGCGGGCTCCGGCACCACCGGCGCCTCCATGACGCGGCCCTCGCGCTCCCAGCGTACGCGCACGGTCTCGCCGGCCTTGCCGTTGATGATGCGCGCGATGGCGTTGAAGGAGTGGACCTCCTCGCCGTCCACGGCCAGGATGCGGTCGCCGCGACGTAACCCCATCTCCTCGGCGGGACCGCCCCTCTGCACCAGGCCGACCACGTTGTCCATGGGTTCGAGCCCGTGGCGCGAGCGCACCCCGTCGAGACGGGGCGTCAGGAAGACCTCGAATTCCCTCCCCTCTCGTTCGACGGTCAGCGGGACCGCGACGCCGCTCTCGGCCCGCGCAGCCTCCGCCGCCAGGCCCAGCGTCACGTCGCTCCAGACCACGACCGGCGCGCCCGCCACGGCGAGGATGCGGTCGCCCCGGGCCAGGCCCGCGGCGGCGGCGGGGGACCCCTCGGCCACGTGGCCGACGGTGGTCACGGGCTGCACCAGCAGACCGGAGGTCCAGACGATGGCGGTGTAGATCAGGAAGGCCAGCACCAGGTTGGCCAGCGGGCCGGCCATCACCACGGCCAGGCGCTGCCAGGGGGGGCGGTTGCGGAAGTGACGCTCGGGCGGGATGGCGTCGTCGCGCAGGGCGGCGGCCCGGTCGCCCTCGTCGGTGCCGATGGGGTACTGGTGGTCCTCGCCGGTGCCGGTGTCCTGGATCTCCTCCAGCACGCCGCCGCCGGCCATCTTCACGTAGCCGCCGAAGGGCACCACCGACAGGGCGTACTCCGTCTCCCCGATCCGCTTGCGCAGGATCTTCGGCCCGAAGCCGATGGAGAAGGTCTTGACGTAGATGCCGGTCCACTTGCAGACGGAGAAGTGCCCCAGCTCGTGGATGATGATCACGATGCCCAGGGTCAACACGAAGGCGACGAGTGTCGAGATCAAGATGCTGCTCCGTCCGGGTGGGTGGGGTTCGCGCCGCCGAACCGTTCGGCGATCAGCCGGGACGCCCGCTCGCGGGCCGCCCGGTCCGCTTCGAGCGCGCTCTCGAGATCGGGGACGGGGCCGGCCGGCAGGACTTCCAGGCAGCCCGCGATGACGCTGGCAATATCGGCATACGCGAGCCGATCGTCCAGCAGGGCGGCCACGGCCACCTCGTTGGCCCCGTTGAGGGTGATGGTCGCGCTGCCGCCCGCCTCGCCCGCCGCGCGGGCCAGGGCCAGGCACGGGAAGCGCGCGGTGTCCGGGGCCGCGAAGTCCAGGCGCCCCAGGGCCGCCAGGTCGAGGCGCTCGGTCTCCAGGTCCAGATGGCGCTCGCCGGCGAGGGCGTAGAGCAGGGGCACGCGCATATCCGGCGTCCCGAGCTGGGCCATGACCGCGCCGTCGCGGAAGACCGCCAGCGAGTGGACGATCGAGCCGGGATGCACCACCACGTCGAGACGGTCGTAGGGCAGGCCGAAGAGCACGTGGGCCTCGATGACCTCCAGCCCCTTGTTCATCAGGGTGGCCGAGTCGACCGTGATCTTGGGACCCATGTTCCAGGTGGGATGCCGCAGGACCTGCTCGCGCGTCACGCGGGCCATCTCCTCGCGGGACAGGTCGCGGAAGGGGCCGCCGGAAGCGGTCAGGACCAGCGTTTCCACCTCGGCGGCCTCGCGGCCGGCCAGGCACTGGGCCAGGGCCGAGTGTTCCGAGTCGACCGGCAGGACCTCCGCGCCGCCGGCCCGCGCGGCCTCGCGCACCAGCGGCCCGCCGACCACCAGGGATTCCTTGTTGGCCAGGGCGATGCGACGCCCCGCGCGGGCCGCCGCCAGGGTCGGTTCGAGGCCCACCGCGCCCACCAGCGCGTTCACCACGCAGTGGGCGCCGGGCAGGGCGGCCAGGGCGCGCAGGCCCTCCCCCCCGGGCGGCGCCAGGTTGCGGTTCAGCCGGGGATCCGCGGTGGCGAGGCGGTGGGCCCCGGCGTCGGCCACGGCCACCGCCGGCGCCTGCGCCGCGCCGATATGTTCCAGACGTTCCACCAGCCGGCTCAAGGCCTCGACTCTGCGGCCGGCCGATAGGCCGAGCACCCGGAAGCGGTCGGGATGGCGCTCCACCAGTTCCACGGCCTGGGTGCCGATGGACCCGGTGGCGCCGAGCAGCACGATCCCCGCGGGCTCGGGCAACGGCCGCGGCGGCTGGCCCAGCCGGTAGAGGGGTTCGCAGGCCTGGTCGGACTTGGCCAAGGGCACTCCTCTCAGCTGGCCGTGAGGTGGGCGACCACGTAGTAGACGAAGGGGGCCGTGAAGAGAATCGAGTCCACGCGGTCGAGTATGCCGCCGTGTCCGGGCAGCAGGCCCGCCGTGTCCTTCAGGCCGGCGTCCCTCTTGAGCAGCGACTCCACCAGGTCCCCGGTCTGGGCCAGCACGGCGCCACCCAGGCCGAGGAGCGCGCCTTGCAGCGTCGTCAGGAAGGGTGTAAAAGTCGCCGAAGCTGCGATGCCGGCCGCCACGGCCGCCGCCGCGCCGCCGACGGCGCCTTCGCGGGACTTGCGCGGGCTGACCCGCGCGAAGAGGGGGCGCGAGCCCATCGCCACGCCCACCAGGTAGGCCGCCGTGTCGTAGCACCAGGTGATGGCGGCCACCAGGCCCAGGGCACGCAGGCCCAGATCGTAGTCCATGCCGGGGGGCGCGGGGAGCTCCCGTACCTGCACCAGGAAGCTGCCGAGCCAACCTACGTACAGGGCGCCGAATAGCGCAACACCTGCCTGCGCAAGCGGTTTCCGCATCTCCTTGCGAAACAGCTCGATGACCGCGGCAAGAGACACGGCCAGCGTCAGCGCCAGGGTCAGCCGCGTCCCGCCGCTCACGCCGGCCCAGGCGAGCCAGAGGCCGGCGGCCACGCAGAAGACCCGCGAAGGTCCGTAGCCCTTGGCCTCCATCAGCAGCGTGAACTCGCGCAGGCCCAGCAGGATGATCAGGCCGACCAGTCCGCGGAAGGTCCAGCCGCCCTGCAGCGCCGCCCACACCACCAGCGGCACGGCGACGAGGATCACCAGAACGCGCGGCACGATGTCGGCGCCCACGAAGCGTCGCCAGGCCGTTTCGCGGCGGGGCGGGTCGGATGGGGGGTGCGCGGGGTTCACGACCTGACCTTCAGCATCTTCTTCCAGCGATCGGGATCGAAGAGGGAGCGGTGTTTCCCGTCGCGGTCGCCGCCGGCCCTTTCCCCGTCCACGTCGCCGAAGCGGCGCTCGCGCCCCTGGTAGTCCGCGACGGCCTCGAGCAGGTCCCGCTCGCCGAAGTCGGGCCAGAAGACGGGCGTGAAGTAGATCTCCGCGTAGGCCGTCTGCCAGATGAGGAAGTTGCTGAGGCGGTACTCGCCGCTGGTGCGGATGACCAGATCGGGATCGGGAATCTCCGGGGCGTAGAGGCCGGCGCGGAAGGCGTCCTCGTCGATGTCGCCGAGAGCGAGCTCGCCTTCGGCGACGCGGCGGGCCAGGGCCGCGCAGGCGCGCAGGATCTCGGTGCGCCCGCCGTAGGCCAGGGCCAGGTTCAGGGTCAGGCCCTTGTTGCCCGCGAGGGATTCGATGGTGTTGTCGAGGGCCTCGCGCGCGCGGGCGGGGATGGCGTCCAGCTCGCCGCTGGCCACCAGGCGCACGTCGCGGCGGGCCAGCTCGTCGCACTCCGCCGCCAGGACCTCCTCCAGGAAGCCCCAGAGGGCGCTCACCTCGGCCTCGGGCCGTTTCCAGTTCTCCTGGGAGAAGGTGTAGAGGGTGAGGTACTCGACGCCCAGGCGGCCGCAGGCCTCCAGGGTGCGACGCACGGCCTGGCGGCCCGCCCGGTGTCCGGCCACGCGCGGCAGGCGCCGGCGCCGGGCCCAGCGGCCGTTGCCGTCCATGATCACGGCCACGTGGCGGGGAATGCCGCCGCGGCCCTCGACCTCTTCGCGCAGGGTCTCCAGCGGTACGTCGTCCCGTTTTTCGTGGTCGGCGGCCATCCTAGATCTCCATGATCTCGGCTTCCTTCTGCTTGACGATCTTGTCGATCTCCTCGCAGAAGCGGTCGGTGAATTTCTGCACCTCTTCGCGCGACCCGTGCTGATCGTCCTCGGTGAGGTCGCCGTCCTTCTTGATCTGGTCGTTGATCCGCTGGCGCACGCGGCGCACCGCGACCTTGCCCTGCTCGCCGTACTCGCGCACGGTCTTGCTGAACTCGCGGCGGCGTTCCTCGGTCAATTCGGGGATGGGCACGCGGATCAGCACGCCGTCGCTGATGGGATTGAGACCGAGATCGGCGGCGCGGATCGCCTTCTCGATGTCCCCGAGCGTGCTGCGGTCGAAGGGGGCGATGGTCAGCAGGCGCGGCTCCGGGGCGCCGACGTTGGCCAGCTGCTTCAGGGGGGTCTGGGCCCCGTAGTACTCGACGCGCACGGAATCGAGCAGGGCCGGCGAGGCCTTGCCCGTCCTGATCGACGACAGGCGCAGACTCAGCGTCTCGACGGCGTCGGTCATTTCGAGTTCGGCTTCCTCGGTGTGATCGTTCGTCATGGCTTCGGCTCCTTGGCTACTCTGGTGCCGGCGATCTCCCCGTCCAGCAGCCGCTGCAGGTTGCCGGGATCGGAGATGTCGAAGACCTCGATGGGGACGCCCTTCTCCTTGCAGAGGGTGATGGCCGTCAGGTCCATCACGCCCAGGCGGCGGTCGATGACCTCGTCGTAGGTGAGGAAATCGAAGCGGCGGGCGTCGTCGTGCTGCTGCGGATCCTTGTCGTAGACGCCGTCGACCTGCGTGCCCTTGAGCAGCACGTCCGCCTCGATCTCCACCGCGCGCAGGGCGGCCGCCGTGTCGGTGGTGAAGAAGGGGTTGCCGGTGCCGCCGCCGAAGATCAGCACGGTGCCGGACTTGAACAGCGGCAGGGCCAGGTCCCGGGAGAAGGCGCGCGAGAGGGGCGAGACCCCGCGGGGCGACAGGATGACCGAGCGAGCGCCCTCGGCGCGCAGGTAGTCGCGCAGCACCGTGGCGTTCATCAGGGTGGCGAGCATGCCCACGTGGTCGGCCGTGACGCGGTTGAGCACGTCCAGGTTGGCCGAACGGGCGCGGAAGAGGTTGCCGCCGCCGACCACGATGCCGACCTCGACGCCCGAGCGCGCGACACGGGCGATGATCTGCGCCAGGCCGCTCAGCCGCCGGTGGCCGAAGGGTTCGTCGCCGGAGCCGAGGCTCTCGCCGCTGAGCTTGAGCAGGATGCGTGAATGGCGCGTGGGCAAGCCGTCTCCCTTCGCGGGCGTCGTGTGCGGGGCATAAAAAAAGGGCCCGGGCCCAGCGGCCCGGGCCCCCTTCGCGATTCTATCTCAACCGCCGATCTGGTAGCGGACGAAGCGCCGGATCGACATGTTCTCGCCGAGGGATCCGATCTTCGACTGGACCAGGTCCTGGATCGACGTGTCGGGATCCTTGACGAACTTCTGCTCCAGCAGGCAGGCCTCGCCGTAGAACTTGTCTATCTTACCCTGAACGATCTTGTCAATGATATTGTCGGGCTTGCCCTCTTCCTTCATCTGGTCGCGGTAGATCTCGGCTTCCTTCTCCACGACGGCGGCGTCGATCGATTTGCGGTCGAGACCCTCGGGACCACTCGCCGCGATGTGCATGGCGACGTCGTGCACGAAGGCCTTGAACTCGTCGGTGCGGGCCACGAAGTCCGTCTCGCAATTGACCTCGAGCAGCACGCCGACCTGTCCGCCGGGATGGATGTAGGATTCCACGAGACCGTTGGCGGTGTCGCGGCCGGCCTTGCTGGCGGCCTTGGAGATGCCCTTCTTGCGGAGGTAGTCCGCAGCCTGCTCCATTTCGCCCCCGCATTCGACCAGGGCCTTCTTGCAATCCATCATGCCTGCGTTGGTCTGCTTGCGCAGATCCGAGACCATCTTGGCGGTGATATCCATGTTCGTCTCCCGTACCGGCCGGTGAGCCGGCAACGTCAGGTGTTTAGGTGTAAGTCGGCCTTCGGAACGCAACAGCCCGTCCGCCGGAGGGGACGAGCCGCTGTCGAAATTACTGGCCGATGGCCTTTTCGCTCTTGTCGTTCTTCACGTCGTCCAGGGTCACCTTGGTGGGCTTGGCCGCCTCGGGAGCGTCCTGCTGCACCTCGACCGTGACCTCCGCGCCCTCGGTGCGGGCGGAGCGACCGTCGGCGATCGCATCGGCGACGACCCGTGCGTAGAGGGAGATGGCGCGAATGGCGTCGTCGTTACCGGGAATCGGAAACTGCACGATATCAGGGTCGCTGTTGGTGTCCACGATACCGATCACGGGTATGCCCAGCTTGTTGGCCTCGCGGACCGCGGTCTCTTCCTCGACCGTATCGATCACGAAAACCGCGGCCGGCAATCCCTTCATGGTGCGGATGCCGCCGAGGTTCTTGTTGAGCTTGTCGAAGCTACGGTTGATATCGAGCTGTTCCTTCTTGGAGAACTGCTCGATCTTGCCCGTGTTGCGCAGGTTCTCGATCTCGTCGAGCTTGGCCACGCGCTTGCTGATGGTCTGCCAGTTGGTGAGCATGCCGCCGAGCCAACGCTCGGTCACATAGGGCATGCCGCATCGTCCGGCCATCTCGCGTACGGCGACCTTGGCCTGTTTCTTGGTGCCCACGAAGAGCACGGTGCCGCCCTTGTTGGCGACGCCTTGCAGGAAGTTGCGGGCCTTCATGATGGCCCGGAGCGTCTTCTGCAGGTCGATGATGTAGATGCCGTTGCGGGCGATGAAGATGTAGGGTCGCATCTTCGGGTTCCACTTGCGCGTCTGATGACCGAAGTGGACACCGGCTTCGAGCAGATCCCTCAGGCCGATTTCTGCCATGATATCCTCCAGAGGCTGGTTGGTCCTCCCCGGTCTTCGACGAACAGGGCGAACGCTCCAGGAGCGCCACCGGCCCTGTTCTCCAACCGGGTGCGTAATTCGGAGCGCGTACGCCCCGTCGAAATGGCGGCCGCGTCTAGCGCTTCGAGAACTGGAAACGCTTGCGGGCGCCGGGCTGTCCGTACTTCTTGCGCTCCACCATGCGGGCATCGCGCGTCAGGAGACCGGCCTTGCGCATCGCAACACGGTTGTCCTCGTCGGCTGCGACCAGAGCGCGTGCGAGACCGTGACGCAAGGCGCCGGCCTGTCCCGTCACGCCGCCACCCTTGACGGTGGCCCAGATGTCGTAGGTCTGATCCTCGACGAGCGCATCGATGGGCTCGTTGATGGTCTGGATGCGCGTCGCGTCGAAGTACTCGTCCGCCGGCTTCCTGTTTACCGTGATCTTGCCGCTGCCGCCGGGCGTCACCCAGACACGGGCGACGGAGGTCTTGCGGCGGCCTGTCGCGTAGAATCTCTCAGACAATCTCTCTACCTCCTCCTACCGACGAGCCGGCAGGACCGGATGTGCGTTCAGGACACGTCGGGCAACTCGTAGACACGCGGCTGCTGCGCCTCGTGCTGGTGCTCGGCGCCTTGATAGACACGCAGGTGCTTGAGCTGCTGGCGGGCCAGGCGGTTCTTGGGCAACATGCCGCGCACCGCGTTGGTCACCACGAAGTCGGGATGCTTCTCGAGCATCTTCTGGATCGGGATCTCCTTGCGACCGCCGAGGTAGCCGCTGAAGCGCTGGTACGTCTTCTGCTCGCCCTTCTGGCCGGTCAGCTTGACCTGTCCGGCGTTGATGACGATCACGCTGTCGCCCATGTCCAGGTGCGGCGTGAACGTGGGCTTGTGCTTGCCGCGCAGAAGGGTCGCGATCTGCGTGGCCAGGCGACCGAGGGAGATACCCGTGGCGTCGACCACGAGCCATTCCTTGGTGATCTCCGCCTGTTTCATGCTGTACGTCTTCAAGTCACTGCCTCCAGAGCCCGCCGGCGCGGGCCGGGTGGGCGACGGGTGCGCCGAGGCGTCGACGACGGCTGCCCGTCGCCCCGCTGCATGCGCGTAAACCCGTGATACACGTAGAGAACGCACGGATACCGCCATTCACGGCACCCGCAAACACAAGGGGGGAAATCTAGCAGATCAATCGCCGGATGTCAAGTTGCCCTATCGGGTTGTCATTCCCCGCGCAGCACCGCCAGGGAGCGTTCGTAGGGCGGTTCGAGCACCCCGTGCTCGGTGATGATGGCGCTGACCAGTTCGGCCGGAGTGACGTCGAAGGCCGGATTCCAGGCCGCGACGCCCGGCGGCGCCGTCGGTCCGCCCCCGCAGGCGGTGATCTCGCCCGCCTCGCGCATCTCCACGACGATGCCCTCGCCGGTGGGCGTGGCGGCGTCGTAGGTGGAATAGGGCGCGGCCACGTAGACGGGCACGCCGTGGGTGCGGGCCAGGACCGCCAGGGGGTAGGTGCCCACCTTGTTGGCCACGTCGCCGTTGCGGGCGATGCGGTCGGCGCCCACGATCACGGCGTCGACCCCGCCCGCGCGCAGCAGCCCCCCCGCGGCGCCCTCGCAGAGCAGGGTCACGGGCACGCCCCGGGCCGACAGCTCCCAGGCGGTCAGGCGCGCCCCCTGCAGCAGGGGGCGGGTCTCGTCCGCGTAGACGCGCACCGTCTTGCCCGCCTCGACGGCCGCGTAGACCACGCCCAGGGCGGTGCCGTAACCGCCGGTGGCGAGGCCGCCGGCGTTGCAGTGGGTGAGCACGGTGGCCGGATCGGGCAGGCGGGCGGCGCCGGCGGCGCCCATGCGCCGGCAGAGCGCCACGTCCTCCTCGCGGACGGCCCGCGCCTCACGCTGCAGCGCCGCGCCGATCGCCGCCGCGTCGGCGCCCCCGGCGGCGAGCCCCGCGGCCAGGTCGCCCTGGCGGGCCAGGGCCCAGCAGAGGTTGACGGCGGTGGGACGGGTCGCCTCCAGCCGCGCGCGGTCGCGCGCCAGGTTGGCCAGGGCCGCGTCCGTGGCGGCCCCGCCGCGCACCGACAGGTCCCAGGAGAGGGCCGCGCCCCAGGCGGCGGCGATGCCGAGGGCCGGCGCGCCCCTGACCGCGAGCCGGACGATGGCGTCGCAGAGGGTCGCGATGTCGGCGCAGACGAGTTCGGTCAGTTCGGCGGGCAGGCGGGTCTGGTCGATGAGCACAACGGCGCCGTCGCGCCAGTCGACCGTCGGGAAGGGGAAGGGCAACGCGCGGGGATCGGCGATCATGCGTCCTCCCCCGCCACGGGCTCCCCCGCGGCCGCGCGCAGCAGCCCGCCGAGGCGGGCCAGGGGCAGGCCCATCACGTTGAAGTAGCAGCCCGTGATGCGGCGCACCATCATGGCGCCGTAGCCCTGGATGCCGTAGGCCCCGGCCTTGTCCACGGGCTCGCCGGTCTCCACGTAGCGGCGGATCGCCCCCTCGTCCAGGGGCAGGAACTCCACCTCGGTGCGTTCGGCGCAGGTCGCCGGGCCCCCGGCGCCGCCGAGCAGGGCGAGGGCGGTGACCACCGTGTGGCGCCGCCCCTGCAGGCGGCCCAGCATGCGCACGGCCTCGTCGGTGGAGACGGGTTTCTCCAGCACGTCCCCGTCGAGCACGACGATGGTGTCCGCGCCGAGGACCAGCCGGCCGGGGTGGCCGGCGGCCACGGTCTCGGCCTTGGCCGTGGCGAGGGCGACGGCGTAGCGGTCGGGATCGTCGCGTCCGACCTGCTCGGCGACGCCGGCCTCGGCGCCGTCGGCGACGTGGACCTCGAAGGGGATGCCGGCCACGCGCAGCAGCTCGGCGCGGCGCGGCGAGGCCGAGGCCAGGATCAGCGGCGGGCCGCCGGCCGTTGGAACGAAGGGGGATGTGATCACGGCGTCGTCCTTCACGAGGCGGCACCGGCGTCGCGGTCCACGATCAGCGTCACCGGCCCCGAGTTGGTGAGCGTGACCTCCATGCGGGCGCCGAAGCGGCCCTCGGCCACCTCCGGCCAGGTCTCGCGCAGGATGGTTCCGAAGCGGGCGTAGAGCTCGGCCGCGGCGTCGGGCGGCGCCGAGCCCACGAAGCTGGGGCGGTTGCCCTTGCGGCAGTCCCCGTAGAGGGTGAACTGGGAGACGAGCAGGATCCCGCCGCCGACGTCTTTCAGGGAGAGGTTGATCCGGTCCTCGTCGTCGTTGAACAGCCGCAGGTTGACGAGCTTGCGCGCCATCCAGACGAGCTCGGCCTCGCCGTCGCCGGGCGCGAAGGCCGCCAGCACGACCAGGCCACGCTCGATACGGCCGGTGACGTCGCCGTCGACGCGCACCTCGGCGCCGGCAACCCGCTGGACCACGCATCTCATCCGGGACCTCCGTTCGGCCGTGGGGACGCTAGCCGACCTGGTAGCGCTCGACCTGCTGCACGTTGGGCACGCGGCGCACGGCCCGGAGCACCTTCTCCAGGTTGTTCAGGTTGCGCACCTCGATCAGCATCGTGGCCCGGGCCAGCTCCGCGTCCGACTTGAAGTCGCCGCTGCGGATGTTCACGCCCACGCCGCGGATGGCCTCGCTCAGGTCGGCCAGCAGACCCTTGCGGTCGAGACTGGTGATGATCAGCTTGACCAGGAAGGTCTGGTCCGCGTCCACGTCCCAGGTGACCTCGATCAGGCGCTCGGGATCGGTGTCCTTGAGGTTCGAGCAGCCCATGCGGTGCACCGACACGCCCCGTCCGCGCGTCACCACGCCCACGATCTGGTCGCCGGGGATGGGCTCGCAGCAGCGCGCGTAGCGCACCATCATGTTGTCCAGGCCCTGGATGCGCACGCCCGACACCTTGCGCCGCATGACCGTGGCGTAGATGTCCTTGCCCATGTCCATGAGCTTCTGGGGCGGTTTCTTCTCGTGCGGCTCGAGCCGGTTGAGGATCTTGGCGGCGGTCAGGTCGCCGGCGCCCACGGCGGCCAGCAGCTTGTCGAGCTCCGTGTAGCCGAGCTGCTGCCCGATCTCCACCAGGTCGCGGTCGATGTCGGCCTCGAGCTTGCGCTTGCGGATCTCCCGCAGGAGGATCTCCCGTCCGAGCTTCATGCTGTCCAGGAACTGGGTCGACCGGATCCAGCGCCGGATGTGGTGCCGCGCCTTGGGCGTCTTGACGATCTCCAGCCAGGTGGTGCCGGGGTGCGCGCTCTTGGTGGTCATGATCTCCACGGTGTCGCGGCTCTTGAGCGGCGTGGCCAGGCTGGCGATGCGGCCGTTCACCTTGGCGCCGGCGCAGTGCAGTCCCACCTCCGAGTGGATCTCGAAGGCGAAGTCCAGCGGCGTGGCCCCCTTGGGCAGCTGGAAGAGGTCGCCGCGCGGGCTGAACACGAAGACCTCGTCCTGGAAGAGGTCGATCTTCATGTTCTCCATGAACTCGCGCGGGTCGGCCACGTCCTCTTCCCACTCCATCATCTGGCGCAGCCAGCTGACCATGCGCGAGAAGTCCATGGACTCGCCGCTGTCGCCCTCCTTGTAGCGCCAGTGGGCGGCGATGCCGATCTCGCTGCGCTCGTGCATCTCGTAGGTGCGGATCTGGATCTCCAGGAAGCGTCCCCCGGCCACCTGTACCGTGGTGTGCAGCGACTGGTACATGTTGGCCTTGGGATTGGCGATGTAGTCCTTGATACGGTCCTGCAGCGGCGTGTACATGCTGTGCACGATACCCAGGGCGTGGTAGCAGTCGACCTTGGATTCGACGAGGATGCGCAGGGCGTAGAGGTCGTAGACGCGCTCCAGCGGCACGTCCTGGGCCTTCATCTTGTTGTAGATGGAGAAGAAGTGCTTGGGCCGGCCGGAGATCTCGGCCTTGATGCCCGCCTCGGCCAGCGAGTCCACGATGGGCTGGCCGATCTCCTCGATGACCCGCTCGCGCACGGTGCGGCTCTGCTTGACCCCCCGCTCGATCTCGAAGTAGGCGCTGGGATCCAGCACCTTGAAGGCCCGGTCCTCGAGCTCCCACTTGATCTTGGCCAGGCCGAAACGGTGGGCCAGCGGCGCGTAGACGTCGAGGGTCTCGCGCGACATGCCCTGCTGCCGCTCGGGCGACAGGAACTCCACCGTCCGCATGTTGTGCAGGCGGTCGGCCAGCTTGATGAGCACCGTCCGGGGATCCTGCGCGATGGAGAAGACGAGCTTGCGGTAGCTCTCCGCCTGGCGCGTGTCGGGACTGTGGGAGCGGATGTCGCTGATCTTGGTGACGCCGTCGACCATCAGCGCGACGTCGTCGCCGAAGAGCACCTGCACGTCCTCGAGGGTCACCGGCGTGTCCTCGACCACGTCGTGCAGCAGGGCGGCCACGAGCGTGTCGTCGTCCAGCCTCAGGTCCGCGAGGATGCCGGCCACGGTCAGGGCGTGGGTGAAGTAGGGCTCGCCGCTCTTGCGGAGCTGGCCCGTGTGGGCCTCCTTCCCGTAGCGGAAGGCCTGCCAGAGGCAGTCGCGGTCCGCGCGCGGATTGTAGACGGCCACCTTGCGCATCACGGCGCGCATCATGGCGTCGAGATCGACCTCGCCCACGCGGTGCGTGATGCCTTCGCTCATGACGCCGCCGCCGGCCTGATGTCGATGAGCTGCTGCTGGACGGGATCCACCGCCGCGCCGTTGCGCGGGCGCCAGGTGTTGGGCTCCAGCTTGAAGAGGATGTCCCAGCGCCGGTCGAGCAGGTCGCGGGGCCTGCCGCCCCCGCCGTTCACCAGGTCCGCCCAGGCGCGGCCGCTGCCGAAGCTGATGAAGTCGCGCGACAGGGACGGCGTGCCGCCCCCCGCGGGCTTCTGCGGCCCCCGGAAGGTGAAGCGCAGGTGGTCGCCGGTGCGCCCCAGCACGGCCGGCAGGCGCGCGAGCCGCAGCCCGTTGCTGCGGAACACGGGGGTCCGGTTCCCCTCGCCGAAGGGAGCCAGCAACGCGATCTCGCGCGTGAGCAGAGAGATCTCCTCGGCGCCCATCTCCGCCAGCGGCAGCTCCAGGTCGTAGCGCTCGGGCACGCCGCCGTTGCCGGGAGCGACGCGCAGGGCCGCGATGAAGGCCTCGCGGAAGGCGTCCAGATCATCGGTGCGCAGGCTCATGCCCGCGGCCTGCGGGTGGCCGCCGTAGCGGATCAGCAGTTCGGCGCAACGGTCCAGCGCGGCCTTGACGTCCACGTCCGGCACGCTGCGCGCCGAGCCCCGGGCCTCCGTGCCTTCGATGGAGAAGAGGATCGTCGGCACGTTGTAGACCTCGACCAGGCGCGCCGCGCTGATGCCGATGATGCCCCGGTGCCAGTCCTCCGCGCCGAGCACCAGCCCCGGGTCGCCGCGCTCGGCGAAGGGACGAGCCCGGTCCAGGGCGTCCTCCTTGACCCGCTGGTCGGCCTGCTTGCGCCGCTCGTTGGTTTCGTCGGCCTCGCGGGCCAGCTGCCGGGCCTGTTCCGGATCGCGGGTCAGCAGCAGGTCGAGGGCCGTCTGCACGCGTCCGATGCGGCCGCAGGCGTTGAGCCGCGGCGCGAGCTGGTAGGCGACGTTGGTGGCGGTCACGGGGAAGCCGCTGTCCAGGCCGGCGATCGAGAGCAGGGCCGCCAGGCCGGGGCGGATCGAGCGGCGGTCGTTGATGCGCTCCAGCCCCCGCAGCACCAGCACCCGGTTCTCACCCACCAGGGTCATCTGGTCGGCGATGGTGCCCAGGGCGGCGAGGTCGATCACCGACATCAGGAAGTCGGACGGCAGGCAACCGGGTGCGGCGTCGGCCACGGCCTGCACCAGCTTGAAGGCGACCGCCGCGCCGCAGAGCTCGGAGTTGGGATAGCGGCTGCCCTCGCGGCGGGGATTCACCAGGGCCAGGGCCGCCTCGGGGCGCCGGTCGAAGAGGTGATGGTCCAGGACGACGACGTCCATGCCCGACGCGCGGGCCAGGTCCAGTTCCTCGTGCGCCGCCGAGCCGGTGTCGACGGCCAGCAGGAGATCCACGCCCTCGGCACCCCACTCCTCCAGCTTGCGCCGGGCGACGCCGTAGCCGTCCTCGACGCGGTCCGGCACGAAGGGCGGGCAGGCCTCGACGCGGTTCCCATCGACGACGAGGTTGGCGAGCAGGTCGGTGAGGATCGCCGCGCCGGTCAGTCCGTCCACGTCGAAGTCGCCGTGGATGGCCACCTTCTCGGCGCCGGCGGCGGCGGCGAGCAGGCGCGCGACGGCTGCGTCCATCTCGTCCAGCAGCCGCGGATCGTGCAGGTGGTCCAGTGTCGGGTAGAAGAAGACCTCCAGCGCCTCGGCGGCGATCTGGCCGCGCGAGGCGATCAGGGCCACCAGGTGGTCCGACGCGGGGCGGGGCAAGGGCAGGGCCCGCTTGACGGAGTCGAGCTCGTCGCTCGTGGGCGGGCGCACGGACGTCCAGCGGCGGTGCGTGAAGAGGCCGGCGGGTTCCGCGCTCGCCGCGCGGTCCGCGCCCGTCCCCTCGTCGAAGCTCATCTCGAACTGCACCGCTTCCTCCGTCGGATACAAGTCGGCGACGCCGACGGGCGCGTCGCACGGCCACGTCGGGTATCGCGTCCTGAATGGTTGGGGAAGCCGGTCGTAAGCCGGGTCCTGTTGCCGCGAACGGCGACGACCATGTATCTGCGACCGACGTTGCCGCCGGCCTCCAGCGACCTACCCGGGAGTCGAGCGAGGCGGGCCACCTCGTCCTCCCCTATATGGTCTTGCTCCGGGTGGGGTTTACCATGCGGCGCCTGTCACCAGGCGCCCGGTGAGCTCTTACCTCACCTTTTCACCCTTACCGCGGCCTCGCGGCCGAGGCGGTATGTTTTCTGTGGCACTTTCCGTGGGATCACTCCCCCTGGGCGTTACCCAGCACCTTGCCCTGCGGAGCCCGGACTTTCCTCGAGCTTCCGAACAAGCCGGGGCCCGCGGTCGTCTCTCCGACTTCCGCCCCCATGATAGAACTTCTGCGGCGCCATGTCACGGGCTTGGTGGGGTCGGGGGGAATCTCCACGGGATACCGGGTTGTATCCCGAGACGTGGGGTGAGGGGGGCACTCGCCGGGGCGTGTGGAGGGGCCTGGAGCCAGGAGGGCGGAAGGCCCCGCAACCCGAGCAAGTTGCCGACAGGAGGTCGGCAACGAGCGGCCCCGGCGAGTGCCCCCCTCACCCCACGTCCGCTCGGGGATACATCCCGGAATATCGCTCAGAGCTTCCCATCGAGGGCGAGATTGGCGAGTTGGTCGGCGAGCTTGTTCTTCTCCCGCCGCACATGGCGCACGACGACCTTGTCGAGGGAGCGCATCAGGCTCACGACCTGGCGGTAGAAGGGCATGAGATCCTGGCTCTTGACCCGGTACTGGCCGGTGAGCTGCCGCGCCACGAGCTCGCTGTCGAGGTTCAGGTGGACGCGCTTGACGCCCCAGTCGCGCGCGAAGAGGAGCGCGCGCAGCACGGCCTGGTATTCAGCCGCGTTGTTGGTGGCCCGGCCGATGGTCTCCCCGTGGCCGCAGAGGATCTCCCCGCCGCGCTGGCCGAAGACCACGCCGACCGACGCGGGGCCGGGATTGCCGCGGCTCGCGCCGTCGGTCCAGATCTCCAGGACCTGCTCCCCCTTCTTCGGCAGGGGGCTCTTCTTCAGGCCGGAGGCCGGGACGAGGGACAGGGCCTCCTCGTCCTGATTGCCCGCGGCGCTCCGCTTGCGGGCGGTCTTGGCGGGCGGCGCGGCCTCGGCGTCGAGGTCCTTGCGCCACAGACGCAGCCGCTTCTTGAGGTCGCCGGGGGTGAGACCGCACTCGCGGGCGAGCTGGCGGAGGTTGTCGCTCCGCTCCAGCGTCCGCAGGAGATCGTCGAGGGTCGCGGGCTGCTGCTTCTCCGACATCTCTCCGCCTTCCGTGGGGCGCGCCGGACGTGAAGAAAGGGTGCGGCGGCACCCTCTCGTCGGTGTGGGGATGGTGGGCGATACTGGACTTGAACCAGTGACCTCTCGCGTGTGAGGCGAGCGCTCTAGCCAGCTGAGCTAATCGCCCACTTCTCCGGCCGAGTTCGAGATGTGGTGGGCCCACCAGGACTTGAACCTGGGACCGACCACTTATGAGGCGGTTGCTCTAACCGACTGAGCTATGGGCCCTCCGAACTCGGCGCAAAACGATAAGGGCTACCCCACGCCCGGTCAAACCAATTATACCCGACTCAGACTATCTCGGTATAGCCCTTCAGCTTTCGGCAACGGCTGGGGTGCCGCAGCTTACGCAGGGCCTTGGCTTCGATTTGACGGACCCGCTCGCGCGTGACCTTGAAGATGGTGCCCACTTCCTCGAGCGTGCGCGGCGTGCCGTCGCCCAGCCCGAAGCGCAGGCGGATCACTTTTTCTTCCCGTCGGGACAACGTGCTCAGGACCCGGTGCAGTTGGTCCTTGAGCATGGCGTGGGCCGCCACGTGCGAAGGCGAGAGCGCGCCGGTGTCCTCGATGAAATCGCCGAGGCTGCTGTCCTCGTCCTCGCCGATGGGACGGTCGAGCGAGACCGGTTCCATGCTGGCCTTGAGCACGCCGCTGATCTTTTCCATGGGCATTTCGAGGCAATGGGCGATCTCTTCCGGAGACGGGTCCCGCCCGAGCTCCTGGACCAGCTGCCGCTGGGCGCGGTTGACCTTGTTGATGGCCTCGATCATGTGCACCGGCACCCTGATGGTGCGCGCCTGGTCGGCGATTGCGCGCGTGATGGCCTGCCGGATCCACCAGGTGGCGTAGGTGGAGAACTTGTATCCCTTGCGGTAATCGAACTTCTCGACCGCGCGCATCAGGCCGGAGTTGCCCTCCTGGATCAGGTCCAGGAATTCCAGGCCGCGGTTGGTATAGCGCTTGGCGATGCTGATCACCAGCCGCACGTTGGCCTCGATCATCTCGCGCTGGGCGGTGTCGACCTCGCAGCGGCCGTCCTCGATCTCGCGCGCCAGGTCGGCGAGGCGGGGCTTGGGCATGCCGACCTCGCGCTCCACCTCCGCGATCTGCTTCTTGTAGCCGCGCGTCGAGGCCGCCGACTTGTCCTCGGTCTCGCGCGCGATGCGGACCTCCAGGTCGCGGACCTTGTTGTCCACCAGCAGCAGCCGGTTCGAGAGATGGTCCACCTGCTGGGAGGAGAGATGCAGCCCGACGAAGGTGTCGATCACCTTGCGCTCGCGGGACTGGATCATGCGCGTGAGCGTGGCCGAGCGGGTGCTGTTCTTGCATTTGGCGAGCTCCGCCTTCTGGCTCACCAGTTCCGACTGCCACTTCTCGATGCGGTCCATGGCCCGCAGGATGCGCTGGCCCTCCTTGCGGGGCGAGTAGTGCACGTTCCAGGTGCTGCTGTCGTGCTGGACGACCTCGTCGACCAGGATGTGCTCCTGGTTGAGCTGCTCGGCGATGCGGCGCAGCTCGCGCAGGGTGAGCTTGGACTGCACGGTGGCCCGCAGGACGGCGAGCAGCCCCTCCTCCATGCGCTTGGCGAGATCGACCTCGCCCTGGCGGGTCAGCAGCGGCACGCGTCCCATCTCGCGCAGGTACATGCGCACGGGGTCGTCGTACTTCATGCTGCTGCGCTGGGCCTTGCGCTGGGCGGCCGTGCGGCGCTTCTGCTTCTCGGTTTCCTTGCGTCGCTTGCGCTTCGCCTCGGCGTCCGTCTCGTAGACGTCGATCTTAACTTCGTTCAGCTTCTCGAGCACCTTCTCGTAGAGGACGACGATCTGATCCTCCTCGCCGATCAGTTCGTTGACCTGGTCGAGCAGGATGTAGCCGCCGTTCTCGCTCGCCTTCTTGCGGACCTTGTCGACGATGGTGTCGAGCTTCGCTTTAGCCTTGGCCAATCTAATCCCCCTCGCCGCCGGTGCGCGTTCGCAGGGCCTCGCTCAGGCGTCTGCGCTCCCGGTCGGATTCGAGTCGCGCGAGGCAGTCCTCGACGACCCTCTCGTGGTCGATGCTGTCGACCGTCTCCAGCTCGATGAGCAGATCGGTCACGAAGCGACGGTAGTCCTCGTCGCGATCGTGCCAGCCGGCCTGGATGAACTCGGCCGGGGCGACGCTCTCGCCGTCCGCGCCCGATTCCCGCCAGGCCTGCAGGTCCCGGCGCAGCGCCTCGCTCCGGGCGTCCGACAGGGACGCCTCCTCCAGCCGCGCCAGCATTGTCCGGGCGGCCCCTCCGCCGGCGTCGTGCAGGGCGTGCGCCAGCATCTGGGCCTCGATGGCCGCCGCGTCGATGTCCACGCCGCCGCGGGGGGCGGGTGGAGCGGCGGCCCCGTCCGTGTCGCCCGTCGCGTCGGGCGGCGGTTCGGGATCCCTGTAGCGCCGACCGCTGTTGAGACGGCCGATCTCCGCGCGCAGGACATCCCCATCAAGATCAAAAAGATCGGACGCCTCCGCCAGCAGATAAGCCTGACGGATGGGGTCGGCGACCTGGGCCACGGCCTGCAGCCCAGTCTTGACGGCCCGTTCCATGCCAGCGCGTCCGAGGCCGCTGTCGGCGGCCAGATCGTGCAGCAGCGGCAGGAAGCCCGCCGCGCCCTCCAGCAGTCCGGCCAGGTCCTGCGGCGTCTTCTGCTGCAGGTAGGAGGCCGGATCCTCCCCCTCGGGCATCCTCGCCACGCGCATCTCCAGCCCCGCGGCCACGCCCGTACCCGCCGCCTTGACGGCCGCCTTGAGGCCGGCGGCGTCGCCGTCGAAGAGTACGTAGACGGTGCCGCAACCGCGTCTCAGCGAGCGGGCCTGCTGCGTGGTGAAGGCCGTGCCGCAGGTGGCGACGCTGTTGCTGAAACCCGCCTGGGCCAGAGCGATCTGGTCGAGGTATCCCTCCACCAGGATGGCCGTCTTGCTGCGAGCGATGGGAATCCTGGAAACGGAGAAGCCGTAGAGCAGTTCCCTCTTGTTGAAGTAGTCGCTCTCCGCCGAATTCAGGTACTTGGGCTCCCCGTCACCCAGGAGGCGGCCGCCGAAACCGGCGATCCGCTGGGCGATGTTCCTGACCGGAAAGATAATCCGGTCGCGGAAATAAGCAAAAAGCTCGTCGCGGCGCCCCACGCGCAGCAGGTCGGCGCGGGTGGCCAGGTCGGCGTCCACGCCCTTGCGTTCGAGGTTCACCTTGAGCCAGGCGGTGGAACCCGGGGCGTAGCCCACATCGTAGCGGCGCAGGATCTCCTCGCTGAAGCCGCGCTCGGCCAGGTAGTCGCGGGCCGCGACGCCCGGCTTCTCCCACAGGGCCTCGGCCCACAGCTCGCCGGCGGCCTCCAGAGCCCGGAAGTAGGCCTGGCGCTCGCCCTCGCTCTCGTCGTTGTCGACCAGGAAACGGGAGAGGTCGATGTTCAGCGGCCGGGCCAGCACCTCCAGCGCCTCGGGGAAGGACAACCCCTGCAGCTTCATCAGGAAGGAGATGGCGTCGCCGCCCTCGCCGCAGCCGAAGCACTTGTACATCTGACGCTGGGGATTGACGTGGAAGCTGGGCGTCTTCTCGCGGTGGAAAGGGCAGAGCCCCTTGAACGAGGTTCCGCTCGTCTTCAGCGTGACGTATTCGCGTACCAGACCCACGATGTCGGTCTCTTCCTTGATGCGAGAGACCACATCCTTGGGCAACACCGGTGTCATCTGCGCGGCACCCCCCGGCTGGCAGCGGCTTTGACCTGGCGATTGACGTGGGACCTTATAACATAGCAGCGAACCGCCGAAATGTCCACCTGCCAGGGTGTTCGGGCTTTCGATGGAGGCGGGATCTCAAGCCAATACAACGATGGTGCGGCCCTCCCCGCCCTGATCGGCGGGCGAGGTCGCGAAGGAGGCGACCCGGGCATCGCCGCCCAGGCGCTCGTGCAGGTAGGCCCGCAGGCGGCCTGTTCCGAAGCCGTGGATGACGCTCACCTCGGCGATGCCGGCGGGGATCGCCCGGTCGATGAGGCGGTCCAGGGCCTCCCAGCCCTCCTCGGCGCGCGCGCCGCGCAGGTCGATCTCGAAGGCGGCGGGCGCGTCATCCCCACTCCAGCGCCAGCCGCCGGTGCCGGCGGTCTCGGGCTTGTCCTCGCCATCGGGCAGGGGTTCGACCATCTCGGGGGTCAGGGTCAGTCGCATGCCTTCGGCGTTGACCGTCACGCGGCCGCCGCGGATCTCGGCCACCCGTCCCGTCACGCCCAGGTGGGGCACGCGGACCCGGTCGCCGGGGGCCGGCTCGGCGGCGGGCGGGGGCGCGGCCCCGTCGCCCGGCAGCTCCGCGCGGAGGCGGTCCAGGGTGTCGCGGCCGTAGCGGATCGCCCGGCCGTCGGCGCCGCCGGAGCGCAATTCGCGCACGACCCGTTCCAGGGTGCGGCGCGCCTCGGCCAGGAACCGCTCGCCCTCGGCGCGGGCGGTCTCGAGCAGACCCTGGCGTTCGCGGTCGATGCCGGCCAGCCGGCGGGAGACCTCGCGCCGCTCGCGGGCAGCCGCCGCGGCGTCCTCCTGCGCGGCGCTCTCCGCTTGCGCCAGGCTCCGCGCGCGGGCGCCGAGCTCGACCAGCAGGCGCTCGACGCGGAAGCGCTCCTCGCCCACCCGCGCACGGGCCCGTTCCAGCAGGTCCCCGGGGAAATCCAGGCGGGCGGCGATGTCGAAGGCGTGGCTCGCTCCAGGGACCCCCAGGCGTAGCCGGTAAAGGGGGCGCAGGCTCTCCTCGTCGAACTCCATGGCGGCGTTGGCCATGCCGGGATGGTCGTCCACGGCGGCCTTGAGCAGGCTGAAATGGGTCGAGGCGACGACGGTCGCTCCCCGCGCCGCGAGCTCCTCCAGGACGGTGTAGGCCAGGGCGCTGCCCTCCTCCGGATCGGTGCCGCTGCCGATCTCATCGCAGAGCACCAGGCTGCGGGTATCGGCGGCCCGGAGGAAGTCGGCCAGGTGTCCCAGGTGGGCCGAGAAGCTGCTCAGTGAGCGAGCGATGGACTGGTCGTCGCCCAGGTCGACGAAGATCCCCGTCACCAGGGGCAGGGTGCTGTCGGCGCGGGCAGGCAGGTCCCAGCCGCACTGGGCCATCAGCGCCATCAGGCCCACGCACTTGAGCGCCACCGACTTGCCGCCAGCGTTGGGGCCGCTGATCAGCAGGGCGCGCGCGCCGTCGGGCAGGCTCAGGTCGAGGGGCACGCAGTCCTGGCCCGCGGGCTGTTCGGGAAAGAGCAGCAGGGGGTGGCGGGCCTGGCGCAGGTCCAGCGGCGCGTCGGCCGCGGGCACCACCGACGCGCCCCGCACCGACAGGCTCCAGCGCAGGGCGGCGCAGATCTCGTCCACGCGCAGGGCGAAGTCGCAGCTCTCGGAGAGGTCCTCGGCGCCGGCCTCGACGCGGCCGTTGAGTTCCAGCAGGATCCGCGCTTCCTCGGCCGCGGCGTCCAGGCGGCGCTCGGTGAGCTCGTTCTGCAGCTGAACCACCGCGGCGGGTTCGACGAAGAGGGTGCCGCCGCTGGCCGAGCGGTCGTGCACGATGCCGTCCACCTGCCGCTTGGATCCGGCGCGCACCGGCAGGCAGAAGCGTTCGCCGCGCAGGGTGGGCTCGGGGGCGGTCAGCACATCGCGGGCGCGGGCATCGGCCAGGGCGCGGTTGACCGCCGAGCGGACACCCTTCTCCCCGTCGTGGATGTCGCGGCGCAGGCGCGCCAGCTCGGGCGTGGCGTCGTCACGGACGCCACCGTCGCGGTCCAGGTAGCGGCGGATGGCCGTGGCGAGGCCGTCCTGGGCGTTCAAGCGGCGGGCGCCGTCGCACCAGCGGGGGCAGCTCTCCTCGCGGGACAGGAAATGGTCGCGCAGGCGGGTCAGCTCGTCGGCGACCGAGGCCAGGTGGACCAGCTCGGCGCCCTCGAGGCGCAGGGGCCGGTCGCGCGCGAGCAGGGATACGGCTTCGGAGACGTCGCAGAGAGGGGGCCAGGCGTCCAGCTCGCTCTCGGGCCGCAGCTCGTCCGTCAGGGCGCGGCGGAGCCGGATGGGCGCCAGGTCCACGTAGGGCCGACGGGCTTCCACGCGTCGCGCGGCCAGGGCGTTGCGGCAGTGCCGGGCCACCAGGCCAGTCACGCGTTCCCACTCGAGCAGGCGCAGGCTGCGCGCATGGCCGTCGGTCGCGGGCAGGGCGTAGTCGCGGTCGGCGGCGAGGAGTTCCTGGAGCAGCGCGTTCAAGGCTCAGTCCCGGGCGTCCTCGAGCTTGTCCTCGACGGCGTCGCGCACCGAGGAGGCCGCGTCGCCGGGATCGGGCAGATCGTCGAGGCCCTCGCGGGCCCGTTGCCAGAGGCGCTCCAGGTCTTCGTGCTCGCCCTCGACCACCAGTCCGTAGAGGGCCGGCGCCGCGCCGTGAACGAAGCGGGTCACGGGATTGCCGCGCACCTGCTCCGCCAGGTCCCCGTCATCGGACACCCGGCAGACGAGCATCAGCAGCACGCTGCAGACCAGCACGCCCATCACCAGTCCGAGCAGGGAGCCGCCCACGCGGTCGATCCAGCCCAGGATCGACACCCGCAGGGCCTTGGCCAGGGCCCAGGCGAGGACCTTGGTCACGGCCAGCAGGGCCGCGAAGATCAGCAGCCAGCCCAGGGGGCCGGCGTAACGGTCGTCGAGGTTGGTGGATTCCTGCAGCCAGTCGGCGGTCACGAAGCCGAAGCGCGACGCCAGCAGCAGCGAGGCCACCATGCCGACGAATTCCAGGATGCGCCGGATCAGGCCCGCCTTGATACCCGCCAGGGTGAAGACGAGCAGCAGGACCACGGTCGCCACGGTCAACCAATGCATGGAAACCTCCTCGGGATCAGCCGGCGAGCAGCGATTTCACCAGGGCGCTGACCCGGTTGCCGTCGGCGCGCCCGCCCGTCTTGGCCATGGCGGCCTTCATGACCTTGCCCATGTCCTTCATGGTCTCGGCGCCGGTCTCGGCGATGGCCTCGCGGACGATGTCCGCCAGCGCCTCGTCGTCCAGTTCGGCCGGCAGATAGGACTGGACGAGGTCCAGCTCGGCCTCGGCCTTGGCGGTGAGCTCGGCGCGGCCGCTGTCGCGAGCGCCCGCCAGGCTGTCCTTGACCTTCTTGAGGTACGCGCGCAGCACCTTCTGCACGCCCTCGTCGTCCAGTTCCTCGCGGGTGTCGATCTCCACCTGCTTGATGGCGGCCTGCATCATGCGCATGACCGTCAGGCGGTCCTTGTCCTTGGCCTTCATGGCCGCGACGGTGTCCTGCTGGATCCGGTTCGCCAGTTCGGATTTCGACATCTCGATCATCCTTCGCTCGCTGAAGACACGTTCGGTCCGCCGACTATGCACCGGGGACGGGGCCGCCGTCGAGCAGCATCTCGCGCAGAGACGACAGAAGGAGCAGGCCCGCGCAGGCCGCCGTCTCGGTGCGCAGGCGGTGGGGTCCGAGGCGCACGGGCGTGCCCGCGGCGGCGAGGGCCTCCAGTTCGGACGCGTCCCAGCCGCCCTCCGGGCCCACGGCCCAGCAGAGTTCACCGTCTTCGGCGACAGGAACGCCCCCGGCCAGCAGGCGGTCGGGCGAAAGCAGGCCGTCGTCGCCGTCGCGCGGGTCGCGGGCGCGGGCGCGGGCCACCCCGTAGTAGAGGCCGTCGCCGGAGCGGCCGGCGAGCCAGTCGCCGAGGCTTGCCGGCGGCGCCACATCGGGCGTCCAGGCGCGTCCCGACTGCTTGGCCGCGGCGCCCACGATGGTGCGCCAGCGCTCGAGCTTGCCGTCGCGGGGTGCCACCTCCCCGTGGACGGTCAGCAGGGGACGGATGGTGTGGGCGCCCAGTTCCACGGCCTTCTCCAGGGCCCATTCGAAATGCCGGCCCTTGACCACGCCGCAGGCCAGGCAGAGGCGCGGGCGCGCCAGCTCGGCCCGGTCCGCCGCGCTCGTCTCGACGCGCAGGCGCGCCGCCGCGGCGTCGGCGGCGAGCAGGACGGCGAGCAGGCGGCGGCCGCGGCCGTCGGTGAGCCGCACCTCGTCGCCCGGACGGGCGCGCATGACCTTGACCAGGTGCCGGCTCTCGTCGGGGGGCAGGGAGACCTCGTCGCCGGGTGCCGGGGGCGTGCCCCCGGCGGGCGGAAGACAGTAGAACCGCATGACGTCCTCCCGGGCTCAGTCGAAGAGGCGCCGGCTCGGCGCCGGCGTGCGGGCGGCCAGCACGTCGCGCAGGTCCTCCAGCCGTTTCTTCTCGTCGCCGGAGAGGCCCTCGGGCGTCCAGGCGATGATGCGCACGAGCTGGTCGCCGACGCCGTGGCGGTTGAGCCGCGGCATGCCCTTGCCGCGCAGGCGGAAGATCTTGTGGGACTGGGTGCCGGCGGGGATCTTCAGGGCCACGCGGCCGTCCAGGGTGGGCACCTCGGCCTTCACGCCCAGCATCAGGTCCGCGGGCGAGACCGGCAGGTCGATCAGCAGGTCGTCGCCGTGCCGCTCGAAGACCTCGTGCTCGGCCACCTCCATCATGACGCGCAGGTTGCCCGTGGCGCCGCCGCGCTCGCCCTCGTCGCCGTGGCCGGCCAGGTCCATGTAGTTGCCGGTGGACACGCCGGCGGGGATGCGCACCTCGACTTCCTGCGCCCCGCGCACCGTGCCGGTGCTGTGGCAGGAACCGCAGGGGTCGCCGATGAGGCTGCCGCTCCCCTGGCAGCGCGGGCAGATGCCCTCGGTGACCATCTGGCCCAGCAGGGAACGGCGCACCTGGCGTACGCGGCCGATGCCGTTGCACTCGTCGCAGGTCCGGGGACGGCTGCCGGGCGCGGCGCCGCTGCCCTCGCATTCGGCGCAGGCCACCTGCTTGCTCAGCTTGATCTTGCGGGTCACGCCCTCGGCCGCCTCGTCCAGCGTGAGCTCGACCTTGATCTGCAGGTCGCGTCCGCGGTTGAGGTCGCGTCCGGCGCCGCCGGCGCCGGCGCCGCCGAAGATGTCGCCGAAGCCGCCGAAGTTGCGCAGGAAGGACTCCAGCGCGTCGTTGATGTCGAAGCCCCCCGCGAAGCCGCCCGCGCCGCCGAAGCCGGCGGTCTGGTCGAAGGCCGCGTGTCCGAACTGGTCGTACTTGGCCCGCTGCTGGGGATCCTTGAGGATCTCGTAGGCCTCGGTGGCCTCGCGGAACTTCTCCCCCGCCTTCGGATCGTCCGGATTGCGGTCGGGGTGGTGCTTGATGGCCAGCTTACGGTAGGCCTTCTTGACATCCGACGCGGTCGCGTCCCGCGCCACGCCCAGCACCTCGTAGTAGTCTTTCTTGGGGGACATGCCGTTCCTTTTCAGGGCTACTGGGCCACGACCACGCGGGCCGGTCGCAGGACGAGGTCCTCGAGACGGTACCCCTTCTGGGCCACTTCGACGATCTCGTCCGAGGCGACGTCCTCGCTTTCGATGCGCATGACGGCCTCGTGGATGGCGGGATCGAAGGCCTGTCCCTTCTCCGCCGGCACGACCTCCAGGCCGCGCGCCTTGAGGATCTCGCGGAAGCGGCCGTGAATCAGGTCGAGGCCGCTGCGCAGGGCCTTCGCCCCGCCGTCCGCGTCGCCGTCGGCGCTGGCCGCCGCCCGCTCGAAGTTGTCCAGGACCTCGAGCAGTTCGCGCAACATCTCCACCACGGCGAAGCGTCGCGCGTCGCTCACCTCGCGCCGGGCGCGCTTGCGCACGTTGTCCTGTTCGGCGACGGCGCGCAGCCAGCGGTCCTTGAAATCGTCACGCTCGCCGGTCAGCACCTCGAGGGGATCGGGCTCGGGCTCCGGCGCGTCGGCAGCCTCGTCCGGCTCGACGACCTCCTCGGGCGCCTCGGCCTCCACGGCCTGCTCGGGCGCCTCGGTCTCGGGCTCCACCTTCTTCTTCTTGCTCATCTCGATGCGAACCTCCGGCGTCCCCGTCCGTTCAGGGCAGCCTGTTCAGTGTGTGCAGCAATGTCTGTACGCCGTGTATGGCCTTGTCGTAGGGCATGCGCCGCAGGCCGAGCACGGCCAGGATGCCCTGCCGGCCGGCCAGAGGAAAGGACGAGGAGATCATGCCGAAGGACTGCAGTTCGTCCACCGGATTCTCCGAGCCGATCCACACGGCCAGCCCCGCCTCGTTCTCGGGACTGAGCCGCTGCAGCGTGTCGCGGATGGCGTGGGGCGACTCCAGGAAACGCACCAGCTTCTTCAGCCGGTCCGGGTCCGAGAACTCCGGCTCGTCGAGCACGTTGGCCACGCCCATCAGTTCCAGTTCCGCCGTCTCCACGTCGCTGAAGAGCTCCGAGCCGAGGGCCGCCAGCTCCCGGGCGCAACGCCCGGCGGCCGTGGTCTCCGGCGCCAGGGTCTGGAACACGCCGCCGCGGATCTCGGCGACGGTGCAGCCGGAGATGCGCTCGGTGAGCAGCCGTGCGGCGTCGTCCAGGATCTCGGGCGTGTAGTCATCGTCGACCGCGAAGGTGCCCGTGCGGACCAGGGCGTTCTCGAGCACGAGCACCATCAGGATGCGCCGTCCCTCCTTGGGGTAGAGGTCGAGGCGCAGGGCGCGTACCGTATCCCAGGCCGGGCCCATGATGATGCTGATGCTGTCGGTCATCTGGCAGAGCAATGCGGCGAGGGCCTTGACCATGGCGTGGGTGCCGGCCGAACGCTCCAACTCCTGCTCGACCTGGGGCCGCAGCACCGCGGGCGACGCGGGGAGCAGGCCGCCCCCGCCCGTCAGCAGCCTGTTCACGAAGGCGCGGAAGCCGGAGTCGGTCGGGATTCGCCCGGCCGAAGCATGGGGCTTGCCCAGCAGGCCCTCCTCCTCGAGGCGGGCCATGGCGGTGCGGACGGTGGCGGACGACACCACGCCCCCCAGCCAGCGGGCGACCAGCGTGGAGCTGACCGGCTGGCCGGACGAGCTGTAGAGCCGCACGACCGCGTCCAGGATCGCGTCTTTTCTGCTTTCCCTCGGGGGCATGGGCCACCTTGTTTCCGAGTGCGTCTGCGGAACGACCCCACAAGTTAGTCGGTTGCGACGGGGGGTGTCAACCGGACGCCGGTCCTGGGGCGCGAACGTCGCCACCTGCCCCCAGACGCCCCACGAGCGACGCCTCCACGGCGTCGATGCGCAGCAACCCCCGTCCAGTGAGGCTCAGCCGCCGCCCGTCCAGCCGCCAGAGACCATCGCGGACACCTTGCGCCAGCCAGTCCTCCCCCACCGGCAGCCGCTCCAGGGGCACGCCCCCGGCCGTGCGCAACGGCAACACGATCCGCTCCACCCGCCGCGCCCGTCGGTCCAGCCGCTCGACCTCGGCCTCGGGCGGGCGCCCACTCTCGACCGCCCCCAGGTAGGCCGCGAGATCCCCGTGGTTGCCGTAGCGACGCCGCCCCCAGAAACCGTGGGCCCCCGGTCCCAGGCCCAGGTACGGCGCGCGACGCCAGTAGGCGGCGTTGTGGCGCGAGGCCTCCCCCGGCAGGCAGAAATTGGAGACCTCGTACTGCCGGTAGCCCAAAACCGCCAGGTCCTCGCGGGCCTGCAGATAGAGCCGCTCGGTCTCGTCGTCGGGCGGCAGACGCAGCCGACCGGCGGACACCGCCGCGGCCAGAGGCGTGCCCGCGTGCAGCTCGAGGATGTAGAGGGAGATATGCCCCACGCCCAGGTCGCGGGCCTCGGCGAATTCGGCGCGCAGGTGGTCGGCGCGGCAGCCCGGGGCCAGGATCCAGTCCGCCGACACGCGGTCGAAGACGCGGGCCGCCAGGGCCAGGGCGGCGCGGGCGTCGGCCGGGCCGGCGGCGCGGCCCAGCCGGGAGAGCACGTCGGGGTCCAGGCTCTGCACGCCCAGGCTGACGCGGTTCACGCCGGCGTCGCGCCAGGCCGCCGCCAGGCCGGCATCGAAGCTTTCGGGATTGGCCTCGGCGGTGACCTCGGCGTCGGCGGCGCGGGGCAGGCGGCCCCAGGTGCCGGCGAGCAGGTCCGTGAAGAGATCCGGCTCGAGGCAGGAAGGCGTGCCGCCGCCCACGTAGCAGGTGGCCGCGCGGCGATCGCCGGCGACGGCGAGCAGGCCGCAGTCAGCGGCGCGCAGGTCGAACTCACGCCGCACGGCGTCGACGTAGCGGCGCCGCAGGCCGGCGTCGTGACGGTCGGTGCGGGCGAAGTGGCAGTAGGCGCAGAGGGAGGCGCAGAAGGGGACGTGGAGGTAGAGCCCGCCGTCCCTGGGGGACGGCGCGCTCTGCCCGTTCCGACTCACCGGATCAGGTCCCCGATGCGGTTGATGCGGGGCAGCTTGCGGTCCTTGTCCCACGACCAGTAGATGAACAGGGCCTTGCCCCGGATCAGGTCCACGTCCAGGGGTCCCCAGTAGCGGCTGTCCTGGCTGTTGAAACGGTTGTCGCCCATCATGAAGATCTGTCCCTCGGGCACCACGAAGGGCGCGGCGGCCTCGCGCGCGTGGATGCGCAGGGCGTCGAGGTGCTGACGCATCTGCAGGGACGTGAGCACGATCTCGCCGTCCACGTGGCGGTGGATCGGCGTCAGGTGGGGTTCCACCGCCGCGGGGTCGAGTCCGACGTCGGCCGCCAGGGCCGCCTCGACGGCCGCGGCGAAGCCCCGCGCCGTGATGCTCCGGATCCGCAGGGCGTGGTCGAGCCGGTACTCGCGGTTCAGGGGCTTGGCGAGGTTCGCGGGATCGCGGTTGGTGTGGGGCTTGACGCGCGCGTCCTCGCCGCGCAGGACGGTGTCGGCGGCGGGGTGGGCGAGATCGTCCTCGTATTCGCGGCCGTTGACGTAGAGCTTGCCGTCGCGCACCTCCACCCGGTCGCCGGCCACGGCCACGCAGCGCTTGATGTAGTCCAGGTCCTCGTCCAGCGGATACTCGAAGACGATGATGTCGCCCTGGCGGGGCTGGCGGATGGCCGGCAGCTTCAGCACCGGCAGCCCGTCGATGAGGGTCCAGTTCACCAGGGGCACGCGCAGCCGCGAGGGCGTCTTGGCGCCGTAGAGGAACTTGTTCACGAAGAGGAAGTCCCCCACCAGCAGGGTGCGTTCCATGGATCCCGTGGGGATGCGGAAGGCCTGGATCACGAACTGCCGGATCAGCAGCGCGATGAGGATCGCCGTGCCGATGGGCTTCACGTAGTCGACCCACAGGCGGCTGCGCAAGCTGCGCTGCAGCTTGGCGGTGGCGGGCTTGGCCTTGGCGGTTCTGGCAAACATCAATTCCTCTCCTCGTGTGTCAGCGCTCGACCTTCAGCACGGCCATGAAGGCCTCCTGGGGGATCTCCACGGCCCCCACCTGCTTCATGCGCTTCTTGCCTTCCTTCTGCTTCTCCAGGAGCTTGCGCTTGCGGCTGACGTCGCCGCCGTAGCACTTGGCTGTCACGTTCTTGCGGAACGCCTTGACGGTGGTGCGCGCGATCACGCGCGTGCCGATCGCCGCCTGGATGGCCACCTGGAACATCTGGCGCGGGATCAGCTCCTTGAGCTTGCGGCAGAGCCCCACGCCCCAGTCGTACGCGCTCTCGCGGTGCACGATGCAGGCCAGCGCGTCCACGGGGTCGCCGTTGATCATGATGTCGAGGCGGATCATGTCGCCGGCGCGATGCCCGGTGTACTCGTAGTCCAGCGAGGCGTAACCCTTCGAAACGGACTTGAGCTTGTCGTAATAATCGACCACGAGCTCGCTCAAGGGTAGGTCGAATTCGAGATTCACCCGCTCGGTGTCGACGAACTCCATCTTCGTCTGGACGCCGCGGCGGTCCAGGGAGATCTGGTTCACGGCGCCGATGTAGGCCTTGGGCGTGATCACCGAGACCCGCACGAAGGGCTCCCGCACCTCGGCGATGTCCTGGGGCGGCGGCATCAGGGCGGGGTTCTCCACCCGTTCCGTCTCGCCCTCGCGGGTGAGCACCTCGTATTCCACGTTGGGCAGGGTGGCGATCAGGTTCAGGTCGTACTCCCTCTCGAGCCGCTCCTGGATGATCTCCATGTGCAGCAGCCCCAGGAATCCGCAGCGGAAGCCGAAGCCCAGCGCCGCGCTCTTCTCGGGCTCCCAGGTCAGCGACGCGTCGTTGAGCTGCAGCTTCTGCAGGGCGTCCTTGAGACTGTCGTAGTCGTCGTTGTCGGTGGGATAGAAGCCGCTGAAGACCATGGGCTTGGCCTCCACGTAGCCGGGCAGCGGCTCGGGACAGGGCGCGTCGGCCAGGGTCACGGTGTCGCCCACGCGGATGTGGCGTACGTCCTTGGCCCCGGTGGCGATGTAGCCCACCTCGCCGGTCGACAGTCCCTTCTGCGGCACGCGGTCCAGCCGGAACCAGCCGATCTCCCCCACTTCGTGCTCGCGCTCCTGGCGCAGCAGGCGCACGCGCTGCCCCTTGGCGACGGCGCCGTGGAAGAGGCGCACGTAGGCCACCGCGCCCACGTAGGGATCGAAGATCGAGTCGAAGATCAGGGCCTGGGTCGGCGCCGCCGGGTCGCCCTCGGGCGACGGCACGCGCTCGACCACGGCCGCCAGCAGGTCGTCGACGCCCTCGCCCGTCTTGGCGCTGACGCACAGCACCTCCTCGGGCTCGCAGCCCAGTAGGTCCACCAGTTCCTCGACCACCTCTTCAGTGCGCGCGGCCGGCAGGTCGATCTTGTTGATCACCGGCATGATCACCAGGTCGTGCTCCAGGGCCAGGTAGAGGTTGTTGATGGTCTGGGCCTGGATGCCCTGCACCGCGTCCACCACCAGCAGGGCGCCCTCGCAGGCCGCCAGGCTGCGCGACACCTCGTAGTGGAAGTCCACGTGGCCCGGCGTGTCGATCAGGTTCAGGACGTAGGCGCCGCCGTCGGGCGCCGCGTAGTTCATGCGGATGGGATGGCTCTTGATGGTGATGCCGCGTTCCTGCTCCAGGTCCATGGAGTCGAGGACCTGAGCGCGCATGTCGCGGCCGACCAGCGTGCCGGTGACCTCGAGCATGCGGTCGGCCAGGGTCGACTTGCCGTGGTCGATGTGCGCGATGATGCAGAAGTTGCGGATGCTGTTCATGTCCGGCATGCGGCGTCCCCGGGTTGTCAGAAGTTCGTGCTCCAGCCGAGCACCATGGCCGACGGGGGCGCCGCGCGGTGCGGCAGTTCGATGGGCTGGGGCTGGGCGCCGGGATCCCAGTCGTCCGGGACCGGCACCGGGTCCTCGTCGAAGCGGTGCAGGTGCGCGTCGACGTACGCGTCGACCGCAATGATAAGCAATGCGCAGCCGGACCACCACGCGTTATCGCGCATCAGCTCCCAGTACTCGTCGATCTGGTCGCGGTAGAAGGCGCGCGAGATGTCGTTGTCGGTCAGGTCCTCGTGGAGCTTCAGGCGCACCGCCTTGCGGTCGTACATGACCATGCGGCTCCAGAACCACATCTCCGCGCCGAAGGCCAGCACGGCACGCCAGCCGTTGTCGCTGTAGAGCTGCCCCCAGCCGGGAAAGACGGGGGTCATGAGCACCGCCGCGGTGGCGTTGACCGGCGTGACCGCGCGGTAGAGGGGGCCGTGGGCCGGCGCGAGTTCGTCGGCGGGCACGAAGGTTGGCGCCGGGGGCAGGGAGTCGGGCGCGACGGCGGCGGTCCCCCCGTCCCCGGCGTACGCCGGGGCGGCCAGGACCAGCAGCAGGATCGTCGCGGTCGCGCGCGTCATGACCGTCCGTCCTCCCTTCGCGGCACGGCCACCTTCAGCCGTCCCGGTTCCACGCGAAAGCGGTGCACGCCCGGCGGGATGCGGGCGGCCTCGCCGTCCCAGTGCACCGCCAGGGTCTCGGTCGTCTCGACCTGGGCCGTCGCGGCACGCGGGTAGAGCACCGCCGGGTTGGACAGGTGCGTGCCCCGGATGCCGCCCGGCAGGGTCCGCAGGCGCCCCCACACGCTCAGGTCGCGGACCAGGCAGAAGTCCAGCAGACCGTCGGCGGGATCGGCCCGCGGCGTCAACATGAAACCGCCGCCGCAACGCGTGCCGTTGCCGATCTCGGCCAGCAGCCAGCGCCCCGTGAAGACGGTCTCGCAGGCGCCGCCGGGATCGATGCGCCAAGTCGCCGCCGGCGAGCGGTAGCGGGTCAGCAGGCCCGCGGTGGCCACCGGGTAGCGCAACCGTCCCCAGCGCCGGGACACGTTCGCCGCCCGCAGCGAGACCTCGCCGTTGAAGAAGAGCCCGCAGGAGTTGACGAAGAAACGGTCCGCGAAGGCGCAGGTGTCGATGCGGGCGACGCGTCCCTCCCGAAGCGCCGCCAAGCCGTCCCGCGGGGTCATGATCCCCAGGCCGTTGGCGAAATCGTTGCCGCTCCCGCACGGCAACAGCACCAGTACGGCTCCGGTTCCCGCCAGGCCGCGGGCGGCCTCGCTGATGGTGCCGTCGCCTCCGGCCACCGCCACCAGCGGATGGCGGTCCGCCGCCTGGGCGGCCAGCTCCGCCTCGCCGCCGTGCAGGTGCGTGACGATGATCTCGGTCTCGATCCCCTGCGCCGCGAAGAGCGCGGCGGCCGCCTCGGGCGTCAGCCGCCCCCGCTTCGCCCCCGCGATGGGATTGATGATCACCGCCGCCGACTTCATCGCGCAACCCCGATCTCCGACAGGTTCGGTGCGAGCGCGGGAGCCGGGCCGCCGTAGCCTGGCGCCGCGGTGAGCCTTCGCGTTTGGTAAGGACCAGTGAGCATTGGCGGGAATGTGTGGGAATCGAACCCACCTCGGACGGTATGACGCGCCCGACACAAGGATTTGAAGTCCCGGGGGGCCACCAGACCCCATCCACTCCCGCGAGACATGCGTGGGAGGATAATACAGCCGCGCTCAGGACGCCACGACGATCAGGTCGATCATGACCCGGGCGCCGAGGGGCAGCGCGGACACCTGCACCGCCGCGCGGGCCGGCGGTTCCCGGTCGAAGAACTCGGCGTAGACCTCGTTCACCGCCGTGAAGTCGGCCATGTCGGCCAGGTAGAGCGTGGCCTTGGCGGCCTGCGCCAGGTCGAGGCCGGCCGCCGCGACGACGGCCCCGAGGTTGGTCAGCACACGCCGCGCCTCGGCGGCCGCACCGCCCGGCACCAGTTCGCCGGTGGCGGGATCGAGGCCGATCTGCCCTGCCGTGTAGAGCGCGCCGCCGGCCAGCACGCCCTGGCTGTAGGGCCCGATGGCTGCCGGGGCCTGCTCGGTGCTGACGATCTTGCGCGCCATGCCGTCCCTCCTACTCCACCGTGACGGACTTGGCCAGGTTGCGCGGCTGGTCCACGTTCGTGCCGCGCAGCACGGCGATGTGGTAGGCCAGCATCTGCAGGGGCACCACCGCCAGCAGCGGGGTCAGCATGTCCATGGTCTCGGGGATGCGGATCACGTGATCGCTCATGGCCGCGATCTCCTTCTCGCCCTCGGTGACCACGCTGATCAGCTTGCCGTCGCGGGCCTTCACTTCCTGCACGTTGCCCTTGATCTTCTGGTAGCTGCCGTCGCGCGTGCAGAGGACCACGACCGGCATGTCGGGATCGATCAGGGCGATGGGACCATGCTTCATCTCCGCGGCGGGGTAGCCCTCCGCGTGGATGTAGCTGATCTCCTTGAGCTTCAGGGCGCCCTCGAGCGCGATGGGGAAGTTGTTTCCCCGGCCGAGATACAGGAAGTTGCGGTGGTCCTTGTATGCCTTGGCGATCTCCATGATCTCGGATTCCTGGTCCAGGATCTGCCGGATCTTGTCGGGGATGGCCTGGAGCTCGTCGATCAGCCGCATGCCGCGGTCGCTGGACAGGATCTGCCGGCGGCCGAGCATGATGGTCAGCAGGGTCAGGATGGTGACCTGGCTGGTGAAGGCCTTGGTCGAGGCCACGCCGATCTCGGGACCCGCGTGGATGTAGATGCCGCCGTCGGTCTCGCGGGCGATGGTCGAGCCCACCACGTTGGTGATGCCCAGCACCTTGGCCCCGCGACGCTTGGCCTCGCGCATGGCCTCCAGCGTGTCGATGGTCTCGCCGCTCTGGCTGATGGTCAGGCAGAGGGTGCCCGGCTCGATCACCGGCGAGCGGTAGCGGAATTCCGAGGCGTACTCCACCTCCACCGGGATGCCGGCGTATTCCTCGAGCAGGTACTCGCCCAGCAATCCGGCGTGCCAGCTCGTGCCGCAGGCCAGGATGATGATGCGCCGGATGTTGCGCAGCTCCCACTCGGTCAGGCGCAGCCCCGCCAGCTTCACGTCGCCGGTCTCGGGCAGGATGCGGCCGCGGTAGGCGTTCTTGATGGTCTCCGGCTGCTCGTGGATCTCCTTGAGCATGAAGTGTGGGAAGCCGCCCTTCTGGATCTGTTCGAGGTCCCAGGAGACCTCCTGGACCTCCTTGTCCACCGGCTCGTTCTGGATGCTGGTGGTGACCACCTTCTCGGGCGTCAGGGTGACCATCTCGCCGTCGTCCAGGTAGATCACCTTGCGGGTCTCGCCCAGGATGGCGGCCACGTCGCTGGCCAGGTAGTTGGTGCCCTCGCCCACACCCACGACCAGGGGCGAGCCCTTGCGGGCGCCCACGATCTTCTCGGGCTCCTCGGCGTGGATGACGGCGATGCCGTAGGTCCCCTCCACCAGTTCGAGCACCCGGCGCACGGCGGCCTCCAGGTCGCCGTCGTAGAACTCGCTGATCATGTGGGCCAGCACCTCCGAGTCGGTCTCGGAGCTGAACTCGTAGCCGGACTTGGCCAGCTTCTGCTTCAGGGCCTGGAAGTTCTCGATGATGCCGTTGTGGACCACCGCGATGCGGCTCTCGCCGTCCATGTGCGGGTGGGCGTTGATCTGGCTCGGCGGACCGTGGGTCGCCCAGCGGGTGTGGGCGATGCCGCAGGTGCCGGTCAGGTCGGCGCCGACCATGGCGCCCTCGAGGGCGCTGATCTTCCCCTTGCACTTGACCGTGCGCAGGCCGCCGTTGGCCACGGAGATGCCCGCGCTGTCGTAGCCGCGGTACTCCAGGCGCTTGAGGCCCTCCACGAGGATGGACGCCACCTGCTTCTTACCCGTGATACCGACGATTCCGCACATATGACACTTCCTTGCTGCTACGCCTCGACGACCAGGGGCATGGCCCGGGCGACCAGGTCGCGGGCGGCCTCCTCCGTCGCCGCCTCGGCGATGACACGCACGATGGGCTCTGTGTTGGACGGGCGCATGTGCACCCAGCCTTCGGCGCCGCGCCAGCGTAGGCCGTCACGGTCGTCGATTTCTCCCGCGCCGAGAGACTGCAAGCGTTCCTTGATCTTATCGGCCACGAAGGGGCCTGCTTGATCGCACTTGTCCTTGATCATGGACACCGGAGGGTAACCCCCGATCACGGCGTCGAGTTCCTGGCCGGTGTCGGCGAGGTGCTGCAGCACCATGGCGATGCCGACTAGCGCGTCGCGGCCGGGGTGCAGGGCGGGGTAGATCACGCCGCCGTTGCCCTCGCCGCCGATGACCGCGCCGCAGGCGAGCATCTCGGCCACCACGTTGGCCTCGCCCACCGGCGTGCGGGTGGTCGTCTGGCCGTGCTTCGCGGCCACGGTCTCGATCAGGCCGGTGGTCGACAGGTTCACCACGACCGGTCCCGGCTCGCGGCCCAGCAGGAAATCCACGGCCACCGCCAGGGTCAGCTCCTCGCTCAGCAGCCGGCCCGTGCCGTCGACCATCACCAGCCGGTCCACGTCGGGATCGACCGCGAAGCCCAGGTTCGCACCCTCGGAGAGCACGGTCTCGCCCAGTTCGGCCAGGTGGGCCGGCGTCGGCTCGGGCGGATGGGGGAAGATGCCGGACAGCCCGCAGTGCAGGGGCACGCAGGTCGCGCCGAGGGCCTCGAGCAGGGCGGGCACGATGCGGCCGCCGGCGCCCTCCACGGCGTCCACGGCCACCTTGAAGTCGCGCTGCGCGATCTTGTCGCGGTCCAGCCAGGGCAGGGCCAGGATGGCCTCGATGTGCTGCTGCTCGGCGCCCTCGCGTCCGTGGACGCGGCCGATGTGCTCCCAGGTCACGTGGCCGTCCTGGGCGTCGAGATGGGTGCGCAGGGAAGCGTTGTCGGCCGCGGTCAGGAAGAGGCCGTCCCCGTCCAGCAGCTTGAGCGCGTTCCAGGGCTGGGGATTGTGGCTGGCGGTGATGATCACGCCGCCGACGGCGTTGGATTCCTGGACCGCCAGTTCCGTGGTCGGCGTGCTGGCCACGCCGATGTCCACCACGTCGTGTCCGGTCGAGAGCAGGGCGGACTCGATGGCGCGCTGCAGCATGGGACCCGAGGGGCGGGTGTCGCGCCCGATAACCACGGGACCGGGCGGGAGCCAGGCCCCGAGGGCCGCGGCCCAGCGCGCGGCGACCACCGCGTCGAGGCCGTCGCCGATCACCCCGCGAATGCCGGAAACACTGATGCGTAGGGCCACCACGGGCTCCTTTCAACAGCAGGGCCGCGCTCGACGATCGGGAGGGTGATGGAGCCGATGTGGGGACTCGAACCCCAGACCTGCTCATTACGAGTGAGCTGCTCTACCAGCTGAGCTACATCGGCTCGATCCGAGAGAGGTGGTGCCTGGGGGCGGACTTGAACCACCGACACCTGCATTTTCAGTGCAGTGCTCTACCAGCTGAGCTACCCAGGCATACCTGTTTGCGGACCGCCTCATCCGGCGGTCCGGGAATAAAGCACTCCCGACCCCTGCATGTCAAGCTTGTCACGTATCGTCCGGGCCAGTATACCCCTAGCCGCAGCAACTTGCCACCCGTGTCTCAGGCCCCGTAACCCTCCGGATGAGCCTCGAGCCACGTCCAGGCGTCGCGCACCACCGTATCCAGATCGCTGTGGGCGGGCCACCAGCCCAGCAGCTCCCGGGCGCGCGCCGCGGCCGCCACAAGCCGGGGCGGATCGCCGGGCCGCCGCGGGGCCACCACCGGCGCCAGTTCGCGGCCGGTGACCCGCGCCACCGCCGCCACCACCTCGCGCACCGAATGGCCGGTCTCGGTGCCCAGGTTCATGGCCGTCAGGCCCGGGCTGTCGGCCCACTCGAGGGCCAGGACATGGGCCTCGGCCAGGTCCGCCACGTGGATATAGTCGCGAACGCAGGTGCCGTCGGGGGTCGGGTAGTCGTCGCCGAGGATGGCAAAGTCGATGCCGGGATCCTGCAACGAGCGCATCAGCCGGGGGATCAGATGCGTCTCGGGGGTATGGTCCTCCCCCAGTTCGGGCGTGGCGCCGCAGGCATTGAAGTAGCGCAGCGCGACGGCGGACAAACCCGTCGCGGCGGCGGCGTCGCCCAGCATCCATTCCATGGCCAGCTTCGTGCGGCCGTAGGGATTGACCGGCACGGTGGGCGCGTCCTCGGGGATCAGCGCCACGTCCGGCTCGCCGTAGACCGAGGCCGAGGACGAGAAGATGAAGCGGGGCACTCCCGCGTCGGCGACCGCCTGCAGGAGGCTGGCGCTGCCGGCGACGTTGTTGCGGTAGAAGCGCAGGGGCTCGGCGACCGATTCGCAGATCAGGCTGTGGGCGGCAAAGTGTACGACCGCGTCGAAGGAGCGCGCGAACACCTCGGCCAGCAGCGCGCCGTCCAGCAGACCGCCCTCGTGGAGGATCGCGCCGGGCAGCACGGCGGCGCGGTGGCCGGTGCTGAAGTCGTCGAGGATCTCCACCTCATGTCCGCGCGCGGCGAGGGTCTGCGCGGTCACGCTGCCGATGTAGCCGGCGCCGCCCGTGACCAGTACTCTCATGTCCGTCCTTTCGGAGGCTTCTTGGCGCCGCGCGCGCGTGCGCGCAGGTAGCGTCCGGTGACCGAGCCCTTGACGCGGGCCAGTTGCGCGGGCGTGCCGCTGCCGACCAGCGCGCCGCCATCGGCTCCGCCCCCGGGCCCCAGGTCGACGATCCAGTCGGCCCGCTCGATCAGGTCCAGGTTGTGCTCGATGACCACGACGGTGTGGCCCTGCGCCACCAGATCATGGAGCACCTTGACCAGTCCTGCAACATCGTGTACGTGCAGGCCGGTCGTGGGCTCGTCCAGCAGGTACAGGTTGTGCCGCCCGCCCGGCGAGGCGAGTTCGCGCGCGATCTTCAGGCGCTGGCTCTCCCCGCCCGACAATGTCGTGGCCGACTGGCCCAGGGTCAGGTAGCCCAGGCCCACCTTCTTCAGCACCCACAGCTTCTCGCGCACCGCGTTCTCGCGCCGGAAGAAGGCCAGGGCCTCGTCCACGGTCATGGCCAGGATCTCCGCGACGGTGCGGCCGCGGAACTTCACCTCGAGGGTGGCCGGATTGAAGCGGCTGCCCCCGCAGATCTCGCAGGGCACCGAGATGTCCGCCATGAAGTGCATCTCGACCCGGTGCTCGCCGAGTCCCTGGCATTCAGGGCAGCGGCCGCCGGCGGTGTTGAAGCTGAAGCGCCCCGCCGCGTAGCCCCGGGCCGTGGCGTCGGGCGTGGCGGCGAAGAGGTCGCGGATGGGCGCCAGGAAGCCGAGGTAGGTCGCCGGGTTGGAGCGGCTGGACTTGCCGATGGGGGTCTGGTCCACGCGGATCACCTTGTCCACGGCGTGGGCGCCCTGGAAGCCGGTGAAGGGACGCCAGCGCTCCTTGTCGCCGATGGCTTTTCCGGTCAGCCCGTCGTAGAGGCAGTCGTTGAGCAGGGTGCTCTTGCCGGAGCCCGAGACGCCGGTCAGGCAGATGAAGCGCCCCAGGGGCAGCGACACGTCGATGTTGCGCAGGTTGTGCCTGCGCGCCCCCTTGACCACCAGGCTCAGCCCCTCGGGCGCGCGGGCGGCGGCGGGCGCGGGCAGGGTGCGGTCGCCCCGCAGGTAGTCGGCGGTGAGGGTGTCGCCCCCGGCGACGAGATCGTCGAGGGTGCCCTGGTAGACCAGCTCGCCGCCGTCGCGGCCCGCGCCCGGTCCCAGTTCCACCAGGTAGGCGGCGGCCCGCAGGACCGAGAGGTCGTGCTCCACCACGACGACCGTGTTGCCGGCCTCGACCAGATCGCGCAGGGTGCCCACGAGGCGGTCCACGTCGGCGGCGTGCAGGCCGGTGGTGGGTTCGTCCAGGACGTAGAGGGTGTCGGTCAGGCGCGACCCGATGGCGTTGGCCAGGTGGATGCGCTGGGCCTCCCCGCCCGAGAGGGTGCGCGTCAGGCGGTCCAGCGTGAGGTAGCCCAGCCCCACCCGGTCCAGGAAGCGCAGGCGGTGGACGACCTCGTCGCGCACGTCGCCGGCGACGGCCTGGTCCGCCTTGGACAGGCGCAGCCCCTCCACGCGGCGCAGGGCCTCCCCCAGGGAGAGACGCGACAGCACGCCCAGGTCCAGGCCGCTCACCTTCACGGCGAGGGCCTCGCGGCGCAGGCGGCTGCCCTCGCAGGTGCGGCAGCAGGCGTCGCCCATGAAGCGGCGCGTGAAGAAGCGGTGGTGGCTCTTCTTCATCTTGCGGCGCATGTCCTCCAGGAAGGGCACTGCGCCGGTGTAGGCGTCGCTGCGGGTATCGAGCACGGCGCGCTGCTGGGCCTTGCCCAGACGGCGCCAGGGCACGTTTACGGGGATCTTCTCGCGGCGGCAGAAGCGGATCAGGGCGGAATGGGCCCGCGCGAAGGTCTCGGTGCGCCAGGGCTTGATCGCGCCGTCCAGCAGGCTGAGCGTGTCGTCGGGCACGATGAGCATCTCGTCGAACTCGAGCCGGTTGCCGAAGCCGTTGCAGTCGGGGCAGGCGCCCTGGGGCGAGTTGAAGGAGAAGAGGTGGGGCGTCGGCGGGGGGAACTCGCGCCCGCAGTCGTTGCAGACCAGCCGCGAGGAGAAGGTGCGGCGCTGCGACAGGTCGTCGGCGCTGCGCAGGACGCACCAGCCGTTGGCCTGCTGGAAGGCCAGTTCCACGGCCTCGGTGAAGCGCGAGCGCTGCTTCGGCGCCAGGGCGATGCGGTCGACGACCACGTCGATCTCCTCGCCGGCCTCGGGGGTGGGCGCCCCGTTGGTGTCGGCCTCGTCGAGGCGCGTCAGCACGCCGCCGACGACGGCCCGGCGGTAGCCCTGGGCCAGCAGGGGCTCGGTCCAGCCGCTGCGCGAGCCCTCGGGGCTGACGGCCTGCGGGAAGGCGACGAGCACCGACGCGTCCGGCCATTCGCGGCGGGTCTGCAGCCAGACGCCGGCGGGGGTCTCGGGCGTCACCCGCTGGCGGCACTCGGGACAGGTGATGCGGCCGACGCGCGCGAAGAGCACGCGCAGGTAGTCGTTGATCTCGGTGACGGTGCCCACCGTGCTGCGGCCGCTGCGGGCCGCGTTGCGCTGCTCGATGGCGACGGCGGGGCTGATGCCGTCGATGGAGTCCACGTCGGGTTTGGGCATACGGTCCAGGAACTGGCGGGCGTAGGTCGACAAGGATTCCACGTAGCAGCGCTGGCCCTCGGCGTAGAGGGTGTCGAAGACCAGCGAGGACTTGCCCGAGCCCGACACGCCCGAGACGGCGGTCAGGGCTCCGCGCACGATGTCCACGTCGCAGCCCTTGAGGTTGTGCTGCCGGGCGCCCCGGATCCTGATGTAGTCGCTCAAGACTCGCTCCTGGCGGCGGGCCTGGCCCCGCAGTTGCCGCATGTCGCTGGAGGATGACCGTCCATGATATCCGCACTTTCGGATCGCGCACAAGGGTAATAAACTGGGGCCACACCCGGCGTACCGCAAACCCCCGACGAAAGCCGCCGCCCGATGAGCCTGGACCACACCGCCGACCTGCTGGAGACCATCCACACCCTGCGCTCCCCCGGCGGCTGCCCCTGGGACCGCAAGCAGACCCTCGCCGATGCCGCCCGCTACCTGCTGGACGAGGCCGGCGAGCTGCTGGACGCGGCCCTCAGCGGCGACGCCGAGCACGTGGCCGAGGAGCTGGGCGACCTGCTCTTCATGGTGGCCTTCTGCTGCGAGATCCTGGGCGAGACGGCCCCCTTCGACTTCGAGGCCGTGGCGCGCGGCGGCAACGAGAAGCTCGTGCGCCGGCACCCCCACGTCTTCGGCGACGTGAGCGCCGCCGACCACGCCGAGAGCCAGGTGCACTGGAACGCCATGAAGGCCGCGGAGAAGAGGGCGCGCGGCGAGACCGAGCCCGACCCCACGGCCCTGAAGGACCTGCCGGCCTCCTCCTCCCCCCTGCGCCAGGCCCACACCTACCAGCGGGACGCGGCCGCGGTCGGCTTCGACTGGCCCGAGATCTCGGGCATCTGGGACAAGGTGCGCGAGGAGATGGACGAGCTGGCGGACGCCGCGGCCGGCGACGACCACGGGGCCGTCGAGCACGAGGTCGGGGACATCCTGCTGGTCGTGGTGAACCTCGCGCGCCGCCTGGGCGTCGAGGCCGACGACGCCCTGCGCAAGGCGAACCGCCGCTTCCGCGAACGCTTCCGCGGCGTCGAGCGCCGCTTCGACGACCACGCGGCCATGCGCGCCGCGGGCCTCGACGCCCTCGAGGCGGCGTGGCAGGAGGCCAAGGCCGAGCGCTAGGATCCCGAATAGGCTTTGCCTGAGGATCCTCGGACCGAGCTAGGAACGCCTGTTCGGCACGAGATCGAGGCGCGAACCGCAGCCGTAGCCGTAGCTACGGCGAGGATTCGCAACGAAGAGCTCGGGTCGAACAGGCGTTTCTGGCGACGGGAGAGGATTCTCAGGCAGAGCCTATTCGGGACAGCCGTCCTCGTCGTCCACCCCGTCGTAATCCTCAGGCTCGTCGGGACAGGCGTCCCGCGCGTCGGGTATGCCGTCCAGGTCATTGTCCGGTTCGGGGCAGCCGTCCTCGTCCTCGAAGCCGTCCATGTCCTCCGCCGCGTCGGGGCAGAGGTCGTCCTCGTCGGGCAGGCCGTCGGCGTCGGCGTCCAGGAATTCCTCGGGGCAGCCGTCCTCGTCCTGGTGGCCGTCGAAGTCCTCGGGCTCGTCGGGGCAGTCGTCCGCCGCGTCGGGGATGCCGTCGCGGTCGTTGTCGTGGTCGGGCACGCCGTTCTCGTCCTCGAAACCGTCGTGGTCCTCGGGGTAGTCGGGGGCCAGGTCGTCCACGTCGGGGATGCCGTCCTCGTCGTTGTCGGGATCCGGACAGCCGTCCTCGTCCAGGTGGCCGTCCAGGTCCTCGGCCGCGTCGGGACAGATGTCCAGGCGGTCGGGGATGCCGTCGTGGTCCGAATCGGCGCCGCCGGTGGAGAAGCTCCAGGACAGCCCGGCGTGCAGCACGAAGTCCGGGTAGGCCGCCGTGAAGGGGGTGTCCGGGTCCTCCAGTCCCAGGGGCAGGTCATAGCCCCACTCCAGGGCCAGGCCCTCCTCGCCGCCCCAGCGCAGGCCGGCGCTCAGGTAGCGGGGCGCCTCCTTGAAGGCCATGTCGGCGCCGTCGCCGTAGTACTCGCCGTGATACTCCACGAACAGCGCGACCAGCGACTTGCGGAACTCGACGCCCGCGCCCAGGACGGTGGCGTCGTTGTCCGCGGGCGCGCCGCCGGCGCGGATGGCCGGATAGAGGGGCGGCCAGGGCTCCAGCACGCCGCCGCCGGCGACGCCGTATCCCTCGTCGCGGGCCTGGAAGCGCCGGCCCAGGTTCAGGTGCAGGCGCAGTTCGGGCATCTGGGCGCGCGTCCAGAAGGCGGCGCTGAGGGCCAGGCCCACGTAGGGCGAGGGCGCCCCCTGGCCCAGGCCGTCGGCCTCGGCGCCGGTGGGAAGGGTCGTGCGGGCGTCCAGGGCCACGCCCAGGCACCGCGTCGACATGGGCAGAGACACGAGCAGACCGGCCTCGCCGTCGGCGAGACCGCTGCCCTCGGCGGGCAGGTCGTTGCGCCCCCCCGACCAGCTGCGATAGCTCTGGGCGAGGCGCAGGTTCAGCCAGGGCCGCAGCCCGTATTCCAGGTCCAGGCGGAGGGTCCGGAAATCGACGGGGTAGCGTAGATCGGAGGGCCCGTGGGAGGTGGAGAAGAAATCCCCGGCCACGCCCACCGACAGCAGCCCGTCGGGGGGCAGCAGCCCCGTGACCACGCGGTTGAGGCGGGCCGACCGCTCCTGGTTGCGCAGGGCGAGGTCGGTCGCGCCGCAGACGGCGGCCTGCGCGCAGAGACACGCCAGTGCCAGGAGGATGCGTCCGCGCCGGATCATCCGTCCGCGTCCCCGGGCGCCGGGTCTTCGGCCAGCGGCGCCTCGTCGGGCGCCTCGCCGCTCTCGTCGCCCGCTTCGGCCTCGGGCTGCTCCGCGTCCTTCTTGGCCTCGTCGGTGTAGTTGAGCTGCAGCTCCATGACCACCCGGTCGAGCATGGTCACGATCTCCGGGTGGGTGTCGGCGCGGCACTTGGCCTGCAGCATCTCCAGCACGTCGATCACGTAGCGCGCGCCGTCCAGGCTGCGGGCCATCTCGCCGCTGGCGGGATCGGCCAGCTTGCCCAGCTGCACCATGGCGCTCCCCTGCAGGTTCATGACCAGGGTCAACAGGATCTGATCGTGCTTGCTCATCTGCTCGGACATGGGCGTCTCCTTTCAGGGGCTCGTCACCAGGGCGCGATCGAACTCGTCCTCGATGCTGCCCACCAGGACCTCCAGGAGGTCCTCCAACGTCACCTGGCCGAGCGGGTTCCCCGCCCGGTCCGTCACAACGGCCATCTGCTGCTGCTGCCAGCGCATCTCCTCGAAGAGGGCCCAGGGCGAGATGCTGCGGTCCACGTAGGGACAGGTGCGCACGATCTCCGGCGGCACGCCGTCCCAGTCGGCGGCGGGATCCACGAAGAGCAGATCGCGGGCGAGCACCCAGCCCAGCACCTCGCGCCCGTCCCGCGCGACCAGGGGCAGGCGGCTGAATCCGGAGCGGGCGGCCGCGTAGCGGCAGGTCTCGAGGGAGGCTTCGCGGGGCAGGGTCTCCACGCAGGACCAGGGCGTCATGATCGCCGTCAGGTTCAGATCGGCCAGCACGAGGCAGCGGTCCAGGATGTCGGTGAACCGCCGGTCCTGTCCGGCCACGGGATGCGCGGCCAGCAGGGTGGTCATGGCGCCGCGGTCCAGGGCCCGGCGCTCGACGGCGCCGCGACCCGGCAACACGGCCTGCAGCAGACTCGAATAGGCCAGCAGGATCCGGCGCACCGGCGCCAGCAGGACCATGGCCACGCGCAGCACCGGCAACGAGACCAGGGTCAGCCGCTCGGGGTATTCCCGGTACAGCACCTTGGGCAGGATCTCGGCCAGGGTGATGACCAGCACCGATCCCACGGCGGCCGCCAGGATCTCCCCCCGCTCGGGATAGCGCGCGGTGAAGGCCACCGTCAGGACGGCGCTGCCGAGCACGTTGAAGAGATTGGTGCCGATCAGGCAGGTCAGGATCGGATCCTCCACCCGGTCGAGCAGACGCGCCAGGGCCCTCGCGCGCGCGTGCTCGCGACGCAGTTCCAGGAAACGCAGGCGGATCCGGCTGACGCTCATCAACCCGGTCTCGGTGCCGGACATGAAGCCGGAGGCGAGCAGGCAGACGGCGACGACCACGGCCACCAGGTCCCAGGAGAGGAACGCGTCAGCGGGCATCGCGTCCCTCCACGTCGGGAACCGGGTCCAGCCCCTGGATGCGGATGCGGGAGATCCGCAGACGGTCCATCTCCAGGATCGTGTAGCGGAAGCCGTCGGCCTTGGCCCGGTCGCCGCGCTGCGGGATGCGGCCGAGCAGGGACATGATGTAGCCGGCGAGGGTCACGTAGTCGTGGGAGGCCGCGATGTGGGTGCCGCAGGTCTCGTTGACCATGCGCAGGTCGGCCGTGCCGGCGGCCACCCAGTTGCGCTCGGCCACCGGCAGCACTTCCGGCGCGCCCGAGTCGGTCTCGTCGCGCCAGGGACCGGTCAGCGCCTCGATGCAGTCCTCGAGGGTGACCAGCCCGGTGAAGTCGCCGTGCTCGTCGACGACGAAGGCCATGTGCTGGCCGCCCTGGCGGAACTCGTTGAGCAGCGAGGCGACCGACTTCGATTCGGGCACGAAGATGGGATCCCGCAGCAGTCGGCGGACCGGTGCGGGCGCGCCCTCGTCGGCGAGCAGGTCCTTGACGTGGAAGACCCCCACGGGCCGGTCCCCGTCGCCGGCGAAGACGGGGAAGCGGTTGTGGCCCCGGGTTTCGGCGGCCGCCAGGACCTCCGCGCGCGTGGCCTCCGCGTCGAGGGAGTCCGCCGCGGTGCGCGGCGTCATGATCTCGCGGGCGTCCAGGTCGCCGAGCTGCAGCAGCCGGGACACGAAGCGTCCCTCGGTCTCGGTCAGCGAGGCGTCGTCGACGGCCAGTCCGGTGGCCGTGACCAGTTCGGGCACGTTGAGCTGGCGGCTGCCCGACCGCTCCAGCGGCAGGTGCGAGAGCAGCGACTCGCCCGCGCGGTCCACCAGATCGAGCAGGGGGCGCATGAACCAGACCCAGATCGACAGGGGCAACTGGGCGACCAGGCTGGCACGTCGCGGATAGCGCAGGGCCAGGAGCTTGGGCGTGATCTCGCCCACCAGGAGGATCAGGACCGTCATGACCGGCACCGCCACGACCAGGCCGCCGTCGCCCAGCCGGCTCAGCAGCAGCGAGGTGGCCATGACGCTGGCGACCGTGTTGACCAGGAGATTGCCGATCAGCAGCGCGGCCAGCAGGCTCGACGGCCGGCGCAGGAGCGACGCCACGCGCCGCTCGCCGGAACCGGCGCCGCCCCGCAGGCCCGCCAGCTCGGCTTCGGACAGGGAGAAGAGGGCCGTCTCTGAACCGGAGAAGCCGGCCGAAAGCAGCAGCAGGAAAGTCAGGAACAGAAGGTCCAGCAAGACGTTCTCCCGTACGAGTTGTGCGGCCGGAAGCATAGCCCGTTCCTTGACAGCCTGCAACTGCCTGCTAGGCTTCAGCCGGAGCCGCGGGCCGCGTCGCGGCCCGCGCCGCGCTCTTCGAGGAGGACCCTTGCCCCGCACCCTGATCATCCGCTTCGGCGCCCTGGGCGACCTGTGCATCTGCGGCTGGTTCCTCTCCGGCCTCGCCGACGCCTCGCCGGACGGGCGCACGACGCTCGCCACCAAGGCGCGCTTCGCCGGGCTGGCCGGCGCCTTCGACGGCGTCGACGCGGTGGCGCCCCTGCCCGGCCGCGGCGTCGGCGCCCTGGCCTCCCTGGCCCGCAGCCTACGCCGCGAGGACTTCGACCGGATCCTCGACGCGCACGGCGTCCTGCGCAGCCACGGGCTCGGCTGGCTCATGGGGCGCCGCCCCGACACGCGCATCCGCAAGGACACCCGCCAGCGCCTGAAGCTGCTGCGCGACGCCCGACGGGCGACCGCACCGCTGCCCCCCGCCCTGGACCGGCGCCTGCTGGACCGGTACCTGGACCTGGCCGGCGCGGCCGGGCTGCCGCCGCTCACGCCCCGGCCGCCCCTGGCCCACCTGCGCCCCGCCGCGGCCCCCCCGCCCCGCCTGGCCCTGGCTCCCGGCGCGCGCTGGGAGACCAAGCGCTGGCCCGTCAACAAGTTCGCGGATTTGATTGATCTGATGCGCGAATCATCGGACGCGCCGCTCACCGTGATACTGGGCCCCGACGAGGCCGCCTGGTGCGAGAGCGGCCCCGTGGCCGAGGCCGCCGCCCGCCACTCCCGGCTGGACGTGCTCCGGGACCGCCCCCTGCTGGAGGTGGCCCGCGCGCTCGCCGGCTGCCGCGCCCTGGTGACCAACGACAGCGGCCTGCTGCACCTGGCGGAAGCCGCGGGCACCCCCGTGGTCGCCCTCTTCGGACCGACCGTGCGCGCCTTCGGCTACTTCCCCCTGCTGCCCCGCAGCCGGGTGCTGGAGCTGCCCCTGGACTGCCGCCCCTGCTCGCGCACCGGTGCGCGGCCCTGCCACCGCGAGGACCTGGCCTGTCTCGAAGGCCTCGAACCCGCCGCCGTGCTCGAGGCCGCCCTCGCCCTGCTGGACGCCGACCCGGACCGGGAGGGCGCGCCATGAGGCCCGTCCACCCGACCGAGCGGATCTACGCCGGTATCGCCCGCACCCTGGCGCCCCTGCTGCCGGCGGCCGCGCCCTTCTCCGCCAAGCTCCGCAGGGGCCTGGACGGGCGGCGCGGGATGCGCGCGCGCATCGACGCGGCCGCGCCCGGCCTGCAGGGCTGCGTCTGGTTCCACGCCACCTCGGTGGGCGAGTACGAGCAGGCGCTGCCCATCGTGCGCCGCCTGCGCGAGGTGGACACCGGCCCCGTCGCCGTCACCCACTTCTCCCCTTCGGGACGCGACTACGCCCGGGAGCACCCCTGCGCCGACCACCACGACTACCTGCCCCTGGACCGCCCCGCGGACGTGGCCGCGGTGATGGCCGCCTGGCGTCCCCGCGCCCTCGTCTTCGTCAAGTACGACTGCTGGCCGGCGCTGGTGCGGGCCGCGGACGAGGCCGCGGTGCCCGTGCTGCTGCTCTCGGGAGCCCTCCCCACCCGCTCGGTCCGGCACCACGGTCCGCTGCGCCCCTTCTTCCGCGCCGTCTTCGACCGCTTCGCGCAGCTCGGCGTGGGCAGCGAGGCGGACCGGCGGCGCTTCGTCTCGGGCCTGGGCGTGAGCGCGCCGGTCACCGTCAGCGGCGACACGCGCGCCGAGCAGGTGCTGGCCCGCTTCGAGGCCTCCCGCGACGACGGGCTGGCGGCGAGCCTGCGCGGCTGGGGCGAGCGACGTCTGATCCTGGGCAGCACCTGGCCCCGGGACGAGGCCCTGTGGTGGCCCGTGCTGCCGCGCCTGCTGCGGGACGATCCCGGGCTGAACGTCGTCATCGTGCCCCACGAGCCGGAGCCCGGGCGCCTGGCCGCCATCGAGCGCGCCTGCGCCGAGCGCGACCTGGGCGTGCAGCGCCTGTCCGACCGGGACGCGGCGCGCCCCGGCGCCGGCGACGCCCGCTGCCTGCTGGTGGACCGCGTCGGCGTGCTGGCGGCGCTCTATCGCGCGGGCGACCTCGCCTACGTCGGCGGCAGCTTCACCACCGGCGTGCACAGCACCCTCGAGCCCGCGGCGGCCTCGCTGCCGGTGCTCTTCGGCCCCCGCATCGACAACGCGGAGGAGGCCCTGGCCATGGCCGCCCGCGACGCGGGCTTCGTCCTGCGACGCCCCGCCGAGGCCCTCGCCCGCGCCCAGGCCCTGCTGACGGACGAAACGGCCCGTCGCGCCGCCGGCGCCGCGGCCCGGGCCGTGGTCGAGGCCCAGGAAGGCGCCGCCGCGCGGAGCGTCGAGCTCCTGCGGCCGTATCTCTAGATCAGGCGTAGGGAACGGGGTCGGTGTCGCCGGCGCGGGCGAAGCCGCGCAGGCGCAGCGCGCAGCTCTCGCAGACGCCGCAGGCACGGTCCTCGGCCACGTAGCAGGACCAGGTGAGGTGCAGGGGCACGTCGAGGGCCCGGCCGCGGGCGACGATGCCCGCCTTGTCCAGGTCGATCAGCGGGGTACGGATCTCCAGGCGCGTCTCGGGACGCGTGCCGGCCGCGACGGCCTTGGCGAAGGCCGCGTAGAACCCGGCGGTGCAGTCGGGGTAGCCGCTGCCGTCCTCCTCCACGGCGCCGATCCATACCGACGTCGCGCCGACGACCTCCGCCCAGGACACCCCCATGGCCAGGATGTGCGCGTTGCGGAAGGGCACGTAGGTCGAGGGTACGCCGTCGCCGGCGGGCAGCCCCTGCTCCACCGGCAGGGAGGGATCGGTCAGGCTGCTGCCGCCGATGCGGTCCAGGTGGGAGAGGTCGGCCACCAGCCGCCGCTCGATGCCGTAGTGGTCGGCGATGTCGTGGAAGGCCCGCAGCTCGCGCGCCTGGGTGCGCTGTCCGTAGTTGAGGTGCAGGACCGCGGCCTCGTGGTCGCGCAGGGCCTCGGCCAGGCAGACGCAGGAGTCCAGCCCCCCGCTGAGCAGGACCACGGCCAGGGATGTGTCGCGATCGTCCATGACGCCTTTCGTGGGCCGGACGGTTCAGATGCCCCGCTCGCGCCCCGGCCACAGCACCTTGTGGAGCTGGATCTGGAAGCGCACGTCGAGCCGGTCGGCGACGATCCAGTCGGCCAGCGCCGCCGGCTCGAGCCGGCCCTCGGCCGGCGAGAAGACCACGGGCACGCCCGGCGGCAGGCGGTCCCCCGCGCCGAGCAGGTCGCGGGCCCAGTCGTAGTCGGTGCGGTCGCAGCAGACGAACTTCAGCTCGTCCGAGGGCCCCAGGTCGCGCAGCCCGGCCCAGTCCACCTGGTCGGCGGGCACGCCGCTGCCCGGGGTCTTCACGTCGACGATGCGCCGCACGCCCGCCGGCACCTCGGCCAGGGGCGCGGCGCCCAGGGTGCCGCTGGTCTCGAGCAGCACCTCGCGCCCGTCGGCGAGCAGGACGTCCAGCAGCTCGCGGCAGGTCGGCTGCAGCAGGGGCTCGCCGCCGGTGACGAGCACCGTGCCGGCCCCCGACGCGTCCACGCGCGCCAGCACCTCCGCCGGCGACATGTCTTCGCCGTCGTGGAAGGCGTAGGCGCTGTCGCAGTAGCTGCAGCGGCGGTGGCATCCCGTCAGCCGCACCAGAGCGCAGGGCTGGCCCACGGCGCTGGATTCGCCGAGGATCGTGTAGCAGATCTCGTTGACCTGGAGCTTGCTCATGGCTTCTTCTTGGCAACCGCGGAAAGAGTGATATCATGGGCATCTCGGCCCGAACACACGACAGGTAAGATAATGCGCCACCACCGTGACGACAAACATACCTCTGCCCGGCAGGCCGCCCTGCTGCTCGCCGTGGCGCTCTGCGCCCTCTGCGGCTGCGCCGAGAAGGAGCCGGAGCCGGTACCGCCCCGCGCCGTCTTCGACCACGAACTGAAGACGCCGTCGGCGGTGGTCAGCAGCGATCCCGCCCTGCGACCCGTGATCACGAGCAACGTGGAGGCCGTCGACGCCTGGCTGGACATCGTCCGCCGCTTCAAGGTCGGCGAGGCGATCCCGGTGGACAGCTACGAGGACCTGCTCGCCCTGCCCGCCTACAAGATGGTCGGCGACGAGCGCCAGCGCGGCAATCTCAATCGCCGCATCCTCAAGTGGACCATGGAGAGCATCTTCGGCGGCGATGAGGAACGGTCCGCCCACGCGGCCCAGCGGCCCGACCTGGTCGACAACTACACCTACCTGCACGAGCGCCTGGACACGGCGGCCGCCTTCAACGGGCACGTCTGCACGCCCGCCCTGCTGGACAGCCTGCGCGAGGACCTGACGCGCTACATCGCCCCCGGGGACCTCCCCGAGCGGATCACCGTCCACTTCTTCGCGGGCACGCCGCAGATCGGTTTCGGCGATCCCGACCGCTTCGCCATGGACCTCGGCCTGGCCATCGCCGCGGGACCGGACCGGACCGCGAAACTGCTGGCGAGCCGCTTCTACTTCACTCTCGCGCCCCGCGACGGCGTGGAACCGGACTTCGGCCAGAGCGGCGCCGTGATCCTGGCCGGCGCCTTCCGCATGCTGCGCCTGAGCGCCGTCGCGAGCTGGCTGGGCGACAAGGACGCCATCCGTTTCGACGGGGCCCACGCGCAACTCGGGGCCCGCGCCGACCACGCGCCCGTCATGCGCGAGAACGCCCGCTTCGCCCTGGAGCGCATCTCCCTGATGATGAGCAACCTCCTCGGCCCGGGCGCGACGGGCGCCCAGGAGAAGTACGGCAACAAGATCCACAACTTCCTGCGCTTCAACGACCGCTACGAGACCTGCGGCTGGGCCATGGCCGACGCCATCGTCGCCCACGTGGGCGAGGCGGGCCTGCGCGAGGCCGCCGGCGGCACGGTGAGCTTCCTGCGCGCGTTCCAGGCGGCCGCCCTGGCCCCGGCGCCGGAGGGGTGGCACGGTCCTCCCCCCTTCCCCGCCGACCAGTTCGAGGACCTGATCGTCCACCTGCAGACCTATTGACCCGTTCCCTTCCCGGAGGCACGCGATGAGTCGATTCGATCCCCACTCCTGGTGCGACGACGGACAGCCCGTCACCACCCACCTCGACCTGGACTGGCGGGTGGACTTCGCGGCGCGCACCCTCGCCGGGCGGGCCGCCCTGCGCTTCGCGGCCCCATCGAGCGGCCCGCTGGACCTCGACGCCCGCGACCTGGACATCCACGCCGTGACGACCGCCGGCGGCGAACCGGTGCCCTGGGAGATCGCCGAGTCGGAGGAGATCAAGGGCGACCGCCTGCGCCTGGACCTGCCGGCGGGCACCGAGGGCGTGACCATCGACTACGCCACCGGTTCCGGGGCCATGGCCCTGGGCTGGCTCGATCCCCCGCAGACCGCGGGCGGCGAGCACCCCTTCATGTTCACCCAGTGCCAGCCCATCCACGCCCGCACCATCGTTCCCTGCCAGGACACGCCGCGCCACCGGGTGACCTACACGGCGCAGGTGACCGTGCCCGCGCCGCTGGTGGCCGTCATGTCGGCCGAGGGCACGGGCTCCGCGCCGGCCGCGGACGGGGGCACCACCTGGCGCTTCGAGATGCCCCAGGCCATCCCCACCTACCTGCTGGCCCTGGCCGTGGGCAACCTGGCCCAGGCGGACCTGGGCCCGCGCGCGCGCGTCTACGCCGAGCCCGAGACGGTGGAGAAGGCGGCCTGGGAGTTCGCCGAGACCGAGAGCATGATCGACGCGGCCGAGCGCCTCTTCGGCCCCTACGTGTGGGATCGCTTCGACATGCTGGTCATGCCGCCGGCCTTCCCCTACGGAGGCATGGAGAACCCGCGGCTGACCTTCCTGACGCCGACCCTGCTGGCCGGCGACCGCTCCCAGGTGAACGTGGTGGCCCACGAGCTGGCCCACTCCTGGACCGGCAACCTGGTGACCAACGCCACCATGAACGACTTCTGGCTCAACGAGGGTTTCACGGTCTACGCCGAGCGGCGCATCCTGGAGGAGGTCTACGGGCGGGACTTCGCCGACCTGCAGGGCGTCATCCGGCGCAACGCGCTGCAGGTGCACCTGGACCAGTTCGGGCCGGGCTCGGACTACACCAAGCTGCGCACCGAGCTCGAGGGCATCGACCCCGACGAGGTCTACAGCCTGGTGCCCTACGAGAAGGGCGCCCAGTTCGTCCTGCTGCTGGAGGACGCCGTGGGCCGCGAGGCCTTCGACGCCTTCCTGCTGGCCTACATCGACGCCTTCCGCTTCAAGTCCATCACCACCGCCGAGTTCATCGACTTCCTGGAGGCGCATTTGCCCGGGATGCTGGACAGGATCGACGGCCGGCGCTGGATCTTCGAGCCCGACATGCCCGCCAACGAGCTGCCCATCGCCTCGGCCCGCGTGGAACGGATCCGCGAACTCTCCTCCGGCTGGGCCGGCGGGGCCCGGCCCACGCCCGGGGACGTCGCCGACTGGAGCGCGGACGAGTGGCAGCTCTACCTGCAGGACCTCCCCCGCCCCCTGTCCGAGGACGACTGCCGCTGGCTGGACGAGACCTTCGGCCTGACCGCCCGCGGCAACTACGAGGTGCTGGTGGAGTGGCTGACCATCGCCGCCGGCTCGGCCTACACGCCGGTGCTGCCGCGGGTGCGCGAGGTGCTGACCGACGTGGGGCGCATGAAGTACCTCAAGCCCCTCTACGGCGCCCTGGCCGGCAACGCGGCGACCCTCGACTTCGCCCGCGAGGTCTACGCCGACGTGGCCGACAGCTACCACCCGCTGAGCCGGGGTTCGATCTCCGGCATCCTCGGCCAGGAGGCCTGATCCCGGCCACCGGACACACGAAAGCCCCGCTCCGATCGGAGCGGGGCTTCTCGTTGCCCGTCGAGACTAGGAGGACACTGAATACTTGGGCAAGATGTCGACCGTCACCCCGTCCAGCGCCTCCAGGCCCGCGGCCAGGGCCTCGGACATGCCGCCGTAGCGCTCGATCATCTCCTGGCCGGCGCGGTAGTCGCCGGCGGCCTGCAGGGTAAGGATCTCGTGGACCAGACCCTCGATGGCCAGGGGGAAGACCTCCGTATCGATGCGGAAGCGCCCCTCCTCCATCCGGATCACGCCCTTCTCCATCAGGTAGTTGAACTGGATGGCGTTGGCCAGCCCGTGGGCCTCGGCGATGCCGAAGCGCACCGAGCGGAAGAGCCCGGCCAGGTAGGTCACCGCCTGCTGCTGGTAGATGGACTCGGGGAAGAATCCCTTCTTCTGCAGCTCGAAGATGCACCAGGGCCCCATGGCGTCGGCCTTGGCCTCCTCCAGGGCGGAGTAGATGTCCTTGAGCTCCAGCCGCACCTCGGTCTCGCGGCCGCCCACGACGATGCGGCCCGGCCCGAGGCCGTGGCTCATCTCGTGCCATAGCGTGTGCAGGAAGAAGGACTCGGCGGCGATGTGCTCGAGCTGGTCGGCGACGACCAGCTTCTCGGCGATGGGCGTGAGGATCCGCTCGAACTTGGCGTTCATGATGTTGCGCAGCAGGACCTTCTTGCTGCCCTTGGCCTCGCGCACCTTCTCGTCGTTGGGCAGGTTGAAGGCGATGGTCTGGATGCCGGTGCGGGTGTCGCCGGCCGTGTAGGCCACGTCCACCACGCGGATCGGCGACTCGGAGCCGCGGTTGGGATTCTTGTCCTCGTCGGGGATGGGCAGGTTGGCCTCGAGCCAGGGCAGCTCGCCCTTGAACTTGGCCAGCCGCGCCGATTCGGCCGGATCGGCCACGCACACGAAGGCCTCGAAGGTCGCCTTGTAGCCGAAGAGCCCGTCCTCGTAGGTCTCGATGGGCCCGAGCACCACCTCGATCAGACCGTCCAGGTCCATCCAGAGCATGTCGGAGTCGAAGTAGTCGTCGCTGCGGAAGGCCTCGATACGGGCCAGCAGGAAGGCGCGCAGGGACGCGTTGGCGGTGGCGTCGGCGGCCTCCTGCATGTAGTCGGTGGCGCGGGCGTACTCGTCGGCAAAATACACAGAGTAGGGGATCGCCGCGAGCGCCCCGGCCTCGTCGCGCCTGATCATGGTGTAGAGGCCGTCGCTGTCGTGCTCGCCGGCTTCCAGGGCGGCCAGCTCCTCTTCACTGAGGTCCGTGGGATAGAAGTTGGCGCCCTCGGGATGCTCCCAGTCGCCGAAGAAGGGCTCGTGATGGAAGCGCCGGTCCCAGGGACCCGCGTTGATGGCGAAGTAGGCGCGGGCCGCGTCGGCGTCCGGCCCCGAGGCCACGGCCAGGGCCTCGTTGATCTCGTCGGCGTCGGGCAGGGCCTGCCGCACGAAGGCCTCGTGCATGACGTCGGCGGCCTTGACCAGCCAGCCCAGCGCCTCGCGCTCGGACGCCGGCAGCACCTCGAGGTTCGCCGCGATCTCCGTCTCGGCGTAGTCGGCCAACCGCGACTCGACGTCCTCGGCGATCCGCGTCATGTCTCCCTCCCCGTATCCGCAACCGGTGGTACCCGTCAGGGCGGCCAGCGCCGCCGCCACGCTCACGATCAGAAATGTCCTGCGCATCGGCTCGTCCTCCTGTTTCCTGAACTGGGGGTGTGGTCGCCAGGATATGGGCTGGGGCGGCGTCCGTCGACGGATTTGTGCCGCGGTGCGCGCCCGGTTCCGGGCAAGAAAAAACCGCGGCGAACCGCGGTTGGAGAAGAGTGGCGGGAGCGACGAGACTTGAACTCGCGACCTCCGGCTTGACAGGCCGGCGTTCTAACCAAAACTGAACTACGCCCCCGCAACGGAGAGAGAATATAGACTCCGGCCGCCCCGCTGTCAACCGCGCCACGCATTTTGTTGCCCGCGTGCGGGTTAGGAGCCCGCGTGACCCGCGATGAACGGGGACAGGACCTCTCCGCTCAGGTCGAAAGCGGCGAGCGTGCGCCAGCCGGGCGGCAGCAGCGGCGCGGCGTCGGCGGCCAGGGAGGGATGCCCCAGGACCAGGCAGACGCCGGCGTCGGCCAGCCGGCCCGCCAGCCGGTCGCGGGCGGCGGCCAGGTCGGCCCCGGCCAGCGGAACGTGGGAGGTGATCAGCAGCTGCGCGAAGGGGCCGTCGGGGGCTTCGCCCAGGTCGGCCAGCCCGCCGCGCCACCCCGCGGCCCGGATGTCGTCGGCGCGCAGGGGGCCCCAGTGGTGGGTGGGTGCGGCGTGCCAGCAGAGCAGGTCGCCGGCCGGATCGAGGCAGGGTTCGGCCGCACGGGCGGCGGCGGCGGTCCAGCTCGCGTCCGCGGCCGGGAGCGCGACGGACGTCGGCCCGGTCTCGCGCCGGGGCGGGTCCGCGCCGTCGAGCGGCCAGGCCGTCCAGGGAATGCCGCAGCAGAGCAGCCGGTCGCAGCCGCCGCGGGCGGCCGCCTCGAACCAGGCGCGCGGCAGGGCCGCCGGATCGCAGAGGCCTTCCCCCGCAGCGTCCAGGCCCGCCAAGGCGCCCAGGGGGCCGCGCAGGGCGCCCATGGTCAGGTCGTCGCTCAACAGGTGGGCCCCGGGGGCCGCGTCGCGCAGGCGGGCCACCGCTGCGGGGCTGATCGAGGCGGGCAGGTCGTCGCCGGGCAGGCGCAGGTGGCCGGGCATGACGGCGTCGGCGCCGGCCGCCAGGCCGGCCGCCATGACGGCGGGATCCTCGGGCTCGACGACGCCCGCGTCGCCGAGATGGGTATCGACGCCGGTGCCCCCGTGGCCCGGCCAGTGTTTGAGGCAGCAGCGCAGGCCCGCCTCGACGATGCCCGCCACGGCGGCGGCCACGTGGCGCGCCACGCGGGCCGGATCGGCGCCGAAGGCGCGCGCGCCGATGATGGGATTGCGCGGCTCGGTCATCACGTCCATGCAGGGGGCCAGCAGCCGGTCAACGCCCAGCGCGCCGGCGCGGGCGGCGGCCGCGCGGTAGGCCTCGCGGGTCAGCGCCGGATCGTCGACGACGCCGAGGGCCCAGGGCGCGGGCGGCCGGCCGGCGGCGGCGGCGAGGACCGATACGGGGCCGCCCTCGTGGTCGGCCATGATCTCCGCGTCCGGCGGCAGGACCGCGCGCGCGTCGCGGCACAGGTCGGCGACCTGGGCGGCGTCGCGCACGTTGTGACGGAAGAGGATCACCCCGGCGGGACGGTGGGCCGCGAGCCAGGCCCGCTCGGCGTCCGCGAGCCGCGGGCCGGTCAGGCCCACCACGAGCCGCGCGAGCGCCGTCGCGTCGCTGCTCATCGCGACCAGGCGCGTTCCAGCCGCGCCCCGGGATAGTAGTGGGACAGGATCCGCTGGTAGCTGTAGCCCAGGCGCGCCATGGCCAGGGCGCCGGTCTGGCAGAGGCCGATGCCGTGGCCGAAGCCCCGGCCGCTGGCCGTCACGCGCTGCAGCTTCCCGGCGTCGTCGCGGACCTGCGCCAGCTCGAAGTTGGCGCTCTTGAGGATGGAGAAGCGACCCTCCACGGGCGCCAGCACCCAGCGCGTGCGGTCCCCCCGCACGGTGTAGGTTCCGGCCTCGGTGACGATGGACAGCCGCGCCACCCGGCCCGAGACCGTCCGCGACTCGATGCGCAGGTCGAGCAGGCGGCCGGGACAGGCGCCGTCGTCACCCGCGCGGTAGGGACGGAAGACCTCCCCCGTCCAGCGGGCGCGCGCCGGTGAGGCGGCGATCCAGGCCAGGTACTCGGGCAGGGTCGTCTGCAGGGAGCGTTCCAGGTCGCCGGCGGACCAGGTGTTGGTCCAGGCGAAGTGGGGGGAGCCGGCGCAGAAGGGCGCGCCGCGGCCGTCGCCGTCGTCGTGGCTGCGCAGGTAGTCCTGGGCGGGCCGGGGCCAGACCTCGTGCACGCTGCTGCTGACGCCGCCGCAGGTGGAGCTGTAGTAAGCGTCGATCTCGCGCCCGCCGTGGCGCAGGACCAGCCCGGCCGTCATGGCGATGGCGCGGTCGCAGTCCGCGTCCGTGCCGTGGAGCCCGCGGTACACCTGGTCGGTGACGCCGGACCACATGTCGAAGCCGAAGGAGTCTCGTTCGCCCAGATGGGAGATGCTGTAGGTGCGGGCGGCCACGGCCTGGGCGGCCAGGGCGGCCTGGGCCTCGGCGCCGGGGCGTCCGATCTCCCAGGGCACCACGCCGCGCAGGTAGGTCTCCAGGGCCACGACGTTGACCAGGGTGAGACCCGCGCCGTGGGCGTCCACGCGCAGTTCCCCGGGGTAGGGCGTCTCCTGCCAGGTGACGGTCGCGGCGGGATCGACGGGCTGGACGAAGAGGTGGTCGGCGCTGCGGCCGGTGCGCCGCCCGGCCCGCCAGTAGAGCAGGTCCCCGCCCGACTCCACGCGCAGGACGGTGCCGGCGGGCAGGCGTTCGCGGTGACGGCGTTCGGCGCCGCTCAGCAGGTGGCAGTCGCCGTCCAGGGTCAGGGTCAGGGCCTCGACGCGGTCCACCAGGCCGATGCGCAGCAGGCGGGGACCTTCTTCGACCGCCGGGCCGGGCCGCGTCGTCCCGGCGCCGGAGCCGGGGGCGACGGCCGGGCCGCGCTTGCGGCCCGCGCAGCCGCCCAGGGCCGTCGCCAGGATCAGGATCGCGATCAGGGTGCGGACACGCGTGTCCCTCACTGCATCATCACCAGCCGTTGCATGTCGCTGGTCACCGCTCCGGACGGCGCCGAGAGTTCCACCCGATAGAGATAGACGCCGTTGGCGAGGCCGTCGCCCTGGTCGTCGCGCCCGTCCCACGGCACGATCACGCGTCCGCCGCCGACGAAGTGCGAGGCCTGCACCGCGATCTCCCCCACCGCGTGTCCGGCCACGCTGTAGAGGCTGATGCGTCCCGGGCCCGGGTCGGCGTCGGTGCGGAAGAGGAAGCGCGCATCCCCCGAGACGGGATTGGGGAAGGCGTAGAGGTCCTCGATGCCGGTGGCCGTCACCACCACCTCGTCGTCGAGCAGGGGAATCACGGTCTCCAGACCGTCGATCAACAGGACCACGTCCACCTCGCCGCCCAGGGTGTTGGCCGAGAAGGCGAAGTCGATGGTGTGCTCGTCGACGCGTGTCAGCGACTCGCCCGACAGCACCGCGTTGCGGCCCTGCAGGTCCAGGGTCGCTCCGGCGTCGATGAAGGCGGCGGTGACGGCGCGCCCCGTGAAGGCCAGGTCCTGCTCCAGCGGCACCTCCGTCTCGCCGTAGACGAAGGGCTCGCCGTCCAGCAGCAGCTCGATGGTGACCGGCAGGTTGACGGTCAGAGCGAAGTGCGGCGCCGCGTCGTTCGGCGCGGCGGTGTCGTAGACCTTGAAGGTGACCGTGTAGTCCTGGACCGGCACGGGCAGCACCAGGTCCCAGGCCGCGCGCTGGTCGCTCAGTGCCCCGTCCGGAGTGCCGCCGGTGGCCAGGGACGAGAGGTCGGCGCCCTCGGAATCGACGATCGTCAGGCGGTCAACCCCGGCCTCGTCGAAGGCCCGCACGCTCAGCGCCAGCTCGTTGGACGCGTCAGGCGCCGCGAGCTCGACGCCGTCCTCGAGCGGTACGTCGTCCAGCAGCACCTCCGCCTGGGGCGGCCCGGCGTCGATCACCATCAGGGCGTCGCCGAGCAGTGCGTACTGGGCCACGGCGCGCCGGTAGGTGCTGTAGTTGGGATGCAGGGCCAGGAAGGCCGCTTCGCTGGCCAGCAGGATCTCCCCCAGCACCCAGCGCGAGCGCAGGGTCTCGCCGGTGACCTCGCCGCGGGGCGGGGTCTGGAGCATGGTCTCGAACTGGGTCTGGGCCAATTGGACGTTGGGCGACAGGAACTCGTAGCCGGAACTGGCGTAGACGCCCACGGCGCCTGCGCCGGATCGTCGCAAGAACTTCTCCCCCAGGGACGGCACATCAGTTGGGTTGGATTCGCCGGAACCGTCGCGAGTCCAGGCGGACACATGGCAGCCGAGTCCGAACAGGATCCAAGGGCGCCCACCGTTGTCGAAGCTGGAGGTATCCTGCCTGTATAGTGGGTGGTCCACGTCCTCGATGATCTGCTCGTGAGCCATAAGATGGTCATTGGCATGCCCCTGGTAATGCAGGATGGATGCCCCCTGGGAGCCGAAGGCCAATAGCTCCGGTAGTGCTTCGGTCTCGGCGTGATTGGTGAAATCATATCGTCGGCGCAGTTCGCCTGGGGGGGGTGAAAGGGGATCCAGGTAGGTGCTCAGATAACATCGCACGGCCGTGAAATCGTCATCCCCCAGACCGTCGGGCAGGGCTAGAGCGAAGGTGTCCCAGTTGACCGCGGCGGCCTCTTGCGACTCTTCGAAATCCTCCTCGGTGGCAGCGTATCGCTGCCACCCGATCTGCTGGCTTTCAGACCAGGCGTCGTCCGCTGCGAAGATAGCCCGCTTCTTCCAGTCGCCCGTGGCAGACTCGAAGGCGATGACCTTGTCGACCATCGCAGCGATCTCCCCCGTGGAGTTGCCTGGAAAACGACCGGTCAGCATGCCCGCCGGGACGGAAGTATTGTAGGGGTAGGCGGTATCTGCGGTCGCCGTGGAAAACCACTTGTCCGAAGGCAGCATCTCGCGTTCGTATCCGGACTGCTGCCAGACGTGCCAGTGGGACGGAACCCAGTCGCGGAGGTTGTGTGAGTCGTTCAAGCCCTTCACGTTCACGTTGGCGTCGCCGAAGATCTGCAGGGCCCAGGTGCCCCACTCGTCCTGGGCGATCTCGCAGAGGCGCTTGATAGCCTCGGGGTTCTTGAGCCCCCCCGAATACCAGTCGAAGATCGCGTGGATGTCCACGATATGGAACACCAGAGGCAGCGGCGAACGGTCGTGCCGGTGCTGGACCCAGCGTTCGGCCTCATCGCGGAATGCCGAGTGCGTGATGACCAAGACATCGGGCGGCATCGACACCGACGCGGGATCATCGGGATAGTCCACGCGGCTGGCTTTGAAGTAAGGGAAGCTGCCGATCTCGGCGATGGGATCGCCGCAGACGGTTTCGAAGCGTCGTGCGCCAGGACCATCCTGTTGGACTGCGATTGAAAGGGTCGTCGAACCGCCCGCATCCACCAGGTTGCCGGTCGTCAGGGCGACGTGTCGAGGGGTTCTGGGGTCGCTGATGTCAAAGAGCAGGATCTGATCGCTCGTGAACCCTGTCACCTCCACCGACCGCTCCCCCGTTCCCGGCCCACAGTTGAAGTCCAACGCATCGTCCAGCGCCTCGTACCGGGCGTCGTAGGAGAGGGAATACCAGTCCAGGTAGCCGTTGATATAGGCGGAGGTCGTGTTGGAAACCTCTAGATCCGCACCCATCAGATCGTCCACCAAGAAGGAATCGCCAGAATCGTAGACCGCGCCGGTGTAGTCGACTTCGAAGGTAGCGAGAATGGTCTCCACATCGTCATTGTACAAGGAGATCTGGAAACTGCGTGCAGTGTTTCCGAAACCGTGCACACCAACACGCAACCTGGCATTCGTCGTGCCTGACAGGGGATTGGTGAGTTCGAGGTCGCGCCGGGGCGGGCCACCCAGATAGGCGTTCCAGAAGTTGCGATCTGAAACATTCGAGTAAGGATAATACCCGAAGTGGGTGTCCTCCTCGTAGTATTCCTCGCGCCGATAGCTCGTCTCGGGCGAACCACCGCCGGCCGGCAGCGTGATCGGTGCCATGCGCGCCCAGGGGTCGCCTCCCTCGGGATCGGCGGCCGCCAGGTAATAGATGTTGCCGTTGTTGACCGGGTCGACACCGCTCGGGTTGTAGGTCTCGTGGGGATCGCCGTTGTCCGGGTAGTCGGTGCCGTCGTGGGAGAAGGGACCGTCGTCGCGCACACGCAGGCCGTAGAAGACGATGGCGTCGTCGACGGTGAAGTCGCCGCCGTCGCCGAGCATCAGCAGGGGCACCTCGATCTCGTCGTAGGGCGGATCCTGGTCGGGCACGTAGCGGCGCTGGTAGAGGCGGATGTGGTCCTCGGGCACGCCGAAGCCGTCGAGCAGTCCGGCACTCGCCAGGTTGCCGGCGCGCAGCAGGACCAGGCCCGTGCGCGTGACCGGGATGCGCACCTCGGGGGCCAGCAGGGCCTTGGCGGCGGCGCGGCGTTCGAGGGCGCGCGGGGGAGCCGCCTCGCGGGGCAGCAGGTCCAGGTCGCCGCCGTTGAGGAACATGGATCCGAAGCGGGCGTCGCGGATCTCGGTGCGGCCGGGCTCCGAGCCGGCCTTGTCGTCGCGCACGAAGCGGATGCGCCACTCGCCCTCGCGCAGCAGCCGCCGGGCCCGCCCGTCGGCGTCGGTCTGCAGGGGGCGGAAGGTCACGGGGGCGACCCGGCGTCCGCGCCAGTTCCCCGTCTCCCCGATCTCCAGCGGGGGCCGGGTCGGTTCGCCGGCCAGGGCCTTGGCCAGCTCCGTCTCCGAGAGGGCCGGTTCGCCCGTGCGGGGCCGCCCGCCGGGCAGGACGTACTCGGCCGACAGGATGTCGCGCCCGGTCCCGGGATCGAGGCGCCGGACCGGCACCGCGCCGAGCAGGACCTCGCGCCCGTCCAGGGGCTCCCAGCTCTCGCTCACGGACTCGACCACGGCGCGGGTGCCCGGGGGCAGGACCAGCCAGGTGCCGTGGGCCGGCACCATGGGCAGGAAGGGATCGGCGTCGCTGAGGAAGCCCTCGAGCCGCGGCAGGTGGCGCGTGACGCCGGCCTCGGCGAGGGATTTCTGCTCCCAGCGCAGCTCGCCCGTGGACAGGCGCAGGCGGACCTCCTCGGGCCCGCTGGAGAGCACGTCGACGGGGGATGCGGCCGCGAGGGCCGGCCAGAGGATCAGCGACAGCAGGACGAAGGTCCGCGCGCCGGTCTTGCGTGGAATCCGGAACAGGCTCATGCCCTTCTCCTATTCCAGGGGCGTGCAGCTAGCTGCAAGATGGCAAGTCGATCAGGGGGTGGCTTCGCTACAGTATAGGCCCACGCCGGGAACGGGTCAACGGGCGGGGGCGTCCCGTTTGAAAAGGAAAGGGGCGGGACATGGTCCCGCCCCCGTAGACTCGAAACCGGGCGCTTACTTGTAGAGCGTCTTGACGGCGCCCCAGGAAGCGTCCTCGTTGCCCACGATGGTGCAAGGGCCACCGGGATTGACGATGAACACGGGTGTCGTCGGGCCACCGGTGCTGGTGAAGCAGGGCACGGGGAAACCCGCGTCCCAGGCATAGCCGGGACCGTCGGGGAAGCTCAGGGAGCCGGGGACACCAGAGATGTGGACCTCGATGGGAGCGGCATCGGACAGGATCAGCAGGTCGATGCTCATCAGTTCCACGGCGTTGACGGCGTTGGGCAACAGGGGATCCGCACCGGCTCCGACCGCGTACTCGGGCGGGGTTGCGAAATTGATACCGCCCGACAAAACCCAGTTGCCCACCCAGGCCGCCTCGTTCGAGACCGTGACCACGGCCTCCCAGGCCGCGACCTGCGTGTTGGAGATGTCGGTGACCATGACGTAGAGAAATACGTGCTCCAGGAATGCCGCATCCGTGCAGATGGCCGGGTAGCCCACGTACTCGGTCTCCAGGTAGCAGCCGAAGCTATCGGGGCCGGGATACGCCAGGGCGCTGGACGCCAGCAGACCGATCATGCTCAAGACAAGTAGCATCTTCTTCATCGTTCCTGTCCCCTTTCCTTGGGTCCTGAATTGGACATTCCCGTCGTGATCCCCGTCTCGATCAAGCGACGGCCAGTTCCGTAACCTGAAGTCTCATCAAAGTTGTTTCACGAATTCTCCGGCCGCACCATGCCCGTCCTCTCGGTCCGAGAGGAACCGGCGGGGCAGCCTTCAGGTACATCAATATCCTTGGAAACCCCAACCTTGTCAAGACGCATTCTGGTGCTCGCGGCGCTTCAACTCCGTTTGATTGCAGGCGACTCCGCACAAAGAAACGGGGGACGCCTTGCGGCGTCCCCCGTCGCGGCATGGTGCCGCCGGGCGAGTTAAGTCCGACCTAGTACAGGCTCTTCACAGCGCCCCAGGTCAGATCCTCGTTGGCGATCGGATTGCAGTCGCCGTTGATCCACGCACAGTCGCCCCAGGCGCCCAGCAGAGGCTGGCAAGGCGAGGGGAAACCGGCCTCGGCCGCATAGCCGGGACCATCGGGGAACGACAGCGAGCCGGGGACGCCGCCCAGGTTGACAGTCACCAGGGCAGTACCCTCGAAGCCCAGGAACTCGAGCTCGATGTGGGCGATCGCCGTGGCTTCTCCCGTGATGGGAATCGCGTTGACGCCGCCGCAGCCGACCACATAGTCGTTCAGATCGGCGTCGTAGTCGGCCGCACCGGGAGTCAAGTTCACCACGGGAACCAGGTAGGAGTTGGTGGTGATGTTGATCTGGGCCTCCCAGGCCTGAATGGACGGGAAGGCAGTGTCCGGGCGGGTCACCAGCAGGTACGCATCGATGACACCAGGGCCAGCGCCGGGGCCGGCAACCCAGTCATCCACCGTCAGGCAGTAAACCATGCCGTCGGGATCGAAGTACACGCTCATACCGTCCGAGTCGGGATCGATCTGAGCCATGGCGAGACCGCTGAATGCGAGAACAATCATCGCCGTGAGTGCTAACATCATCTTCATGTCGCGTCTCCCTTTTGTTGTTGTTGCCTTAAGGCCTGAACTCATGAGTTGGTGTCAGGTGTCTCACGAACCCGCCTGATCGCAGGACATCCATAACCTAACTGCTATTAAGTATACCATACCGACACACCGAGTATACACCGAATATAGAAATACACCGAATAATCGAAAAAAAAGGGGGCGCCTCAAAGGCGCCCCCTCAGCGGCAAAAAGCCGCATATTCGGACAGAATCAACCTAGTACAGGCTCTTCACCGAACCCCAGGTCATGTCCTCGTTCGCGACAGGATGCATGCAGTTGTTGATCCAGGCCACATCACCCCAGGCACCGAAGATGCACTGGCAGGGGGAGGGGAAGCCGGCCTCGGCCGCATAGCCGGGGCCATCGGGGAACGACAACGAACCCGGGACGCCGTTCATGTTTACGACGACCTCGGCGGTACCCTCGAAGCCCAGGAACTCGAGCTCGATGTTGGCGATCACCGTGGCGTCTCCCGTGATGGGAATCGCGTTGACGCCGCCGCAGCCGACCACGAAGTCCTCCAGATCGGCGTCATAGTCGGCCGCTCCGGGAGTCAGGTTCACGACGGGAACCAGGTACGAGTTGGTGGTGATGTTGATCTGCGCTTCCCAGGCCTGGATGGTCGGGTAGGGCGTATCGGGACGGGTCACCAACAGGTACGCTTCAATGAGACCAGGGCCGGCGCCGGGGCCGGGAACCCAGGGGTCCACCTCAAGGCAGTAGCTCATGCCCTGATCGTCGAAGTACACGCTCATGCCGTCCGCATCGGGATCGAGCTGAGCCAGGGCGAGACCGCTGAATGCAATTACAGCCATCGCCGTGAGTGCTAACATTTTCTTCATGTTGCGTCTCCTTGTTGTTGTTGCCTTGGTCCGCATCTACGAACAGTTTCCTTGTCCCGCGGCCCCGCAGGGCCGCGGGACATCTCAACTATTCGCAAACCAGAACCTCAACACGCAACCTTTCGGTTACGGGCAGCTGACGTTCTGAGCAGCCGAGAACAAGACGAGGTCGGAAATGTCATTGACCACGTCGAAGTAGTAATCAACGCTGTAGGAATAGGGCTCCGTCGCCGGGTAACGGGTCGAGAAGATGACCACGTCGTTAGCCGTATCCCACTGTCCATCACCATTGATGTCAGGGCTGTTGAAGAGCAGCAGCAGCGGTCCGTTGGTCAGGGGCGCACCACTGATCATCACGTAGGTCTTGCCGTCATTCGTGTCGTCCGCGTCGTTGGAATAATCGACGTGGCCACCGGCGTAGAAGGGACCCGAGAAGGTGGTCACACCATTGATATCAGTGCTGGCGTCAGCAATGGTACCGTTGGGGCAGGCCACCAGGCCGGGGACGTCCCAGACCGAGCCGGGAGGAACGGCAGGAGGATTCTCCAGCCAGATGTCCTCGAACGGATAGGCGAAGACAGGGTTCGAGCCACTGTCCAGCAGCGTCACGGTGATGGTGGCATCCTCCCAAGTTCCCGGGGTCGTGGTGATCTGACGAGCTTCAGTCATCAGATAGCCACTGCCGTCGGGCACGTTGCAGACGTTGATGTTGGTCAACGCAGGAGCGTTCAACATCACGCAGCTCGACGTGTCGAGATCGGGGATACCGGCGAAGCCAAGGGTAGTGACGCCCATGGCAGCGATGCAGATCATCAGACCCACAATGTTCTTACGAAGCATTAGGACACCTCCTAAAAGGCAATTCCATGCGAGGG
>CAZTWK010000007.1:0-100348 GCA_964617805.1 uncultured Fibrobacteraceae bacterium
CATCTTCATCTGCACCAGCGTGGTGTTCTGGGCCTCGTCCAGGATCACGAAGGCGTTGTTGAGTGTGCGGCCGCGCATGTAGGCCAGCGGCGCGGCCTCGATGATCCCGTCGGTCATGTAGCGCTGGATGCGGCTGGGGCCGATGGTGTCCGACAGCGCGTCGTAGAGGGGACGCAGGTAGGGATCGATCTTCTCCTGCATGTCGCCCGGCAGGAAGCCGAGTTGCTCGCCGGCCTCGACGGCGGGCCGCACCAGCACGATACGCTCGACCAGCCCGCGCTTGAGGTAGTCCATGGCCAGCACGACCGCCAGGTAGGTCTTGCCCGTGCCCGCCGGTCCGATGGCGAAGACCACGTCGTGGTCGCGGATCGCGTCCACGTAGCCCTGCTGGCCGGCGGTCTTGGCGCGGATGGCGCGCCGGGTCCCGGTGGCATAGTAGAGGGTCTCCCCCTCGACGGCCTCCTCGGCCTCCTCGCCCGCGAACTGCCGTTCGATGACGTAATTGACCGAGACCGTGTCCAGCTCGCGCTCCTGCGCCAGCATCCCGATCAGCTTGAGCACCACCTCGCCCAGGACGGCGAGCTGCTCCGGCGGGCCCTTGAGCACCATGCGCTCGCCCCGCACGGTCACCGACCCGTCCAGGCGCGACTCGAGCAGCCGCAGGTTGCGGTCCTCGGGGCCGAGCAGCGCGAACTGGTCCACGCCCGCCAGGGAGATCTGCATCTCCCCGGGCCCCAGGGTGCTGATCCTGTCCCGGTCGACGGTCATCGTTCCTCTTCCTCGGCCACGATCTCCAGCCCCAGTTCGTCGAGCTGGCCCGCGCTGATGGGCCCCGGCGAGTTGTCCAGGGGCGAGGCGGCCAGGTGCGTCTTGGGGAAGGCGATCACGTCGCGCAGCGAACTGCTGCCGGTCAGCAGCATCACGATGCGGTCCAGACCCAGCGCGATGCCGCCGTGGGGCGGCGCGCCGTACTCCAGCGCGTCCAGGAAGAAGCCGAACTTGCCCTCGGATTCCTCGCGCGACATGCCCACGATGCGGAAGATGGCCTCCTGGATGTCCCGGCGGTGCACACGGATGCTGCCGGAGCCCAGCTCCACGCCGTTGCAGACCAGGTCGTAGAGTTGCCCGCGGCAGGCGCCCGGGTCGGACTCCAGCGTGGGCAGGGTCGCGTCGTCGGGCATGGTGAACATGTGGTGGCAGGCGACCCAGCCGCCCGCCTCCCCGCTGGGCTCGAAGAGCGGGAAGTTGCGTACCCAGGCCAGGGCCCAGACATCTGCCGGGATCCAGTCCTCGCGCTCCGCCAGGGCCAGGCGCACGGCCCCCAGCGGCGGCAGGACCTGGGCGTCGGCGCCGGCGCCGAAGAGCAGCAGGTCGCCGGGGCGGGCGCCCGTGCGCTCGAGCAGCGCCGCGGTGAAGCCCGCGCCCAGGAACTTGCTGATACCGGCCTCGAGCCCTCCCTCGCCGACCTTCGTGAAGGCCAGGCCCGCGGCGCCGTGCTTCTTGGCCAGTTCCTCCAGCTCGCCGATCTGCTTGCGGCTGTAGCCGCCGCAGCCCGCGGCCGACAAACAGCGCACGCCGCCGCCGCCGGCGACGGCCTTCTCGAAGACGCCGAAGCCGCAGTCGCCGGCCGCGTCGCTCAGGTCGTGGATGGGGCAGCCGAAGCGCAGGTCGGGCTTGTCCGAGCCGTAGGACCCCATGGCCTCGGCGTAGTCCAGCCGGGGAAAAGGCGTCGGGATCTCGATGCCCGCCGCCTCGGCGAAGAGCGTCGCCACCATGCCCTCGACCAACGCGAAGACCTCTTCCTCGGTCACGAAGCTCATCTCGAGGTCGATCTGGGTGTGCTCGGGCTGGCGGTCCTTGCGCAGGTCCTCGTCGCGCAGGCAGCGCGGCAGCTGGAAGTACCGGTCGACGCCCGACACCATCAGGATCTGCTTGTAGAGCTGCGGCGACTGGGGCAGCGCGTAGAAGCTGCCGGGCTGGATGCGGCTGGGCACCACGTAGTCGCGCGCCCCCTCGGGCGTGGTCTTGATCAGCAGCGGCGTCTCGACCTCCAGGAAGTCGCGGTCGGAGAGGTAGCGCCGCACCGACTGGGCGGCCCGGTGGCGCACGCGCAGGTTCTCCGCCATGCGCGGCTGGCGCAGGTCCACGTAGCGGTGCTTGAGCCGCAATTCGTCCCCGGCCTGCGCCGCCTGGTCGAGCTGGAAGGGCAGCGGCTTGCAGGGATTGAGGATCTCGAAGGCCGAGACGGCGACCTCCACGGCCCCGGTCGGCATGTCCTCGTTGACCATCCCCTCGGGACGCGGCCGCACCGTGCCGACGACGGCGATCACCGACTCCAGCTTCACGTGGCCGCTCTCGGCGGGCAGGTCCCCGTCCTGGAACACGACCTGGACGGTGCCGTAGCGGTCGCGCAGGTCGATGAAGGTGACGCCGCCCATGTCCCGGATCTTGGCGGCCCAGCCGGCCAGGCGGATCTCCTCGCCGACCAGGGGGGTGTCGATCTCGCCGCAGCGGTGTGTGCGCATGAGCTTGTTGTCGTTCACGAGCCGAGTACCTCCCGCACCGTTTCCAGGAGCTTGACGTTGGCCACTTCCTGCTGGTGCCCGGTATCGAGATGTTTGATCTGGAAGCATTCCCCGGCGATCTCGTCCTCGCCGGTGATGATCACGAGTTTGGCCGTGCGCGTGTGCGCGCTCTTCATCTGGGCCTTGGCGCCCCGGCCGGAGGTGTCGACCTCCACGCGGTAGATGCCGCGCAGGCGCTCGGCGTGCACCAGGGCGTAGCCCTGCGCCGCCTCGTCCAGGCAGACCATGTAGACGTCGACCGGCGCCTGCCGGCTGCGCTGCAGGTCCACGGTCCCGGTGTAGAGGTGCTGGACCACCCGCTCGACGCCGAGGGAGAACCCCACCGCCGGCGTGGCCGGCCCGCCGCACTGCTCCACCAGGTGGTCGTAGCGGCCGCCCCCGCAGAGGGCGTTCTGCTGCTTCTCCTGGAAGGTGGAGATCTCGAAGGTCGTGCGCGTGTAGTAGTCGAGCCCGCGCACCAGCGCCGGATCCTGGCGGTAGGACACGGACATGTCGTCGAGGGTGCGGCAGAGCGTGGCGTGGTGGTCGGTGCAGTCCGCACAGACCGACGCGCTGATGGGCGGATAGGCCGCCAGCAGGGCGCGGCAGGTCTCGACCTTGCAGTCGAAGAGGCGCAGGGGATTGGTCCCGATGCGGGTCCGGCAGGTCTCGCAGAAGTCGTCGGCCCGCTCCCGCGCCCAGGCGCTCAGGGCCTCCACGTAGGCCGGACGGCAGACCGGGCAGCCGATGGTGTTGACGTGCAGGTCGATCTCGTCGGCGTCCACGGCCTCGAACAGGGCCAGGGCGGTGCGGATGACCTCCGCGTCGAGCACGGGCGAGGGCGAGCCGATGGCCTCCACGCCGATCTGGTGGAACTGGCGGTAGCGTCCCGCCTGGGGCCGGTCGTAACGGAACATGGGCCCCTGGTAGTAGAACTTGAGCGTGCCCGGCTGGCGGGTCAGGCCGTTCTCGAGGTAGGCGCGCACCACCGACGCCGTCGCCTCCGGACGCAGGGTGATGCTCTCGCGGCCCTTGGTCTCGAAGGTGTACATCTCCTTGTCGACGATGTCGGTGCCCGAGCCCACCGAGCGCACGAAGAGGTCCGTGGCCTCGATGATGGGCGTGCGGATCTCGCCGTAGCCGTGCCGTTCGAGGACCTCGCGCCAGCGGTCCTCGCACCAGCGCCAGCGCTCCATCTCCTCGAGCATGATGTCCCGCGTCCCCTTGAGACGGCGGTATTTCTGGTCCATCGGCATCTCCAGTCCGGTGCGGACGGTGTCCGGCGCGGGGCGCCGGCGGTCAGGGGGCCCGGTCGCTGTCGGGCACGCTTCCCACCACGAGCATGAATTCCTCGGGCTCCAGGCGCAGCAGACGGCAGTGCTCCGGCAGCATCACCTCCGGCTTCACCGTGTGCGCGCCGGGGGCCAGCCCCGACGAGGAGACGGTCAGCGAGATCGACGAGGCGGTGAGATCCCCGAGCGTCGCTTCCGGCCCGTCGATCTCCACGCTCGCCACGGGCGGGAAAACCTCGACATGAAGCTGGCCCGTGTCAAGCAGGGGCACCAGGGGCACGTGCTCGAAGGTGCGCCGCACCACCGGGGCGGCGTCCACCATCACCTCGACCGACTCGCGTGTCGGCGCGAGATGGGGATGGGGCGTGGACAGCTCGCGTGTCAGGGGCCCCGGCCCGTGGATCCGCGACAGGTCCACGGCCACCGTCCTGAGCTGCATCTCGCGGGACAGGAAACGGGACGGTCCCACCACGGGCACCGAATCGGGCACGGCCCGCAGGGGCGACAGGAGCATCCAGTCCCCGGGCAGATCCCCCCGGGTCGCGACCTCCACCGCGACCGACAGGGTGTCGATGCTGTCCACGTCGAGCTCCAGGGCCGTGGGATCGAGCACCTGGACCTCGGTCAGGGAGGTCCGCACGTCGCCGGCCGTGAGTTCCTTGGCGTAGCGCACGCCGGGCTCAACGCCGGACAGGTCCACCGCCACCTCGCCGGGACGGTGCCCGAAGTAGCGCGAGAGGAAGAAGCGCCACTTGCTGCCCCGCGCGCGGACCCGGACCGTCTCGGGCCACTCGTTGCCCGCGAGGGTGAGTTCGGCGGGCAGGTCCTCGAAGCGCAGGGGCAGGTCGACCTCCCGCACGCGCAGGACGCCCGACGCCACCTGGATCCAGATCAGGATGGAGGCGAAGAGGCAAAAGATCTTCAGCACATGCTTGTTCATGCCACCTCTCGTCTGCTCGGCCGGCGGCGGACGCGCCGCCCGGCCTCAGGGCAACAGCAGGGTCTGGCCGATCGAGAGCCGATCCGACCTCAGCCCGTTGCGCTCGCGTATCTCCTGCACCGACGTGGCGTGGCGCCGGGCCAGCCGCCACAGCGTGTCGCCGTGCCGCACCCGGTAGCGCGTGTCCCAGCCCGCGGCCGCGCCGGCGAGGTCCGGGCGCGGGTCTCCCACGTGGGCCAGCACGCCCGCCAGCAGGACGCCCGCCAGGTCCTTCTGGCCCTTGCGGGTGCGCAGCAGCTCGCGGTCGTGTCCGTTGGACAGATAGGCCGCCTCCACCAGCACCGAGGGCATGTCCAGGCTGCGCAGGACCAGGAAGCCCGCCTGCTTGACCTTGCGGGCCTCGACGACCTCGGAGCGGCGGGCCGCGCCGATCAGGTGGTTGGCCAGCCGGTTCGCCTGCGTGAGGTTCCGGCTCATGCGCAGGTCCGTCAGGATCGACAGCACGTCGCCCTGGCGCTCTCCCGGCGGCAGCCCCACGCGGTCGGCGGCGTTCTCCTTGTCCGCCAGGGCCTGCGCCTCGCTGTCGGTCGCCCCCTCGAGGCTCAGGAAGTAGGCCTCCAGGCCGGAGAGGGCGGAATTCGTGTGCGTGTTGGCGTGGATCGACAGGAGCAGGTCTCCCCCCGCGGCCTGCGCGATCTGCACCCGCTCGGCCAGGCTGACGAAATGGTCGCCCTCGCGGGTCAACACGGCCTTGAAGCCCCCGCGGGCGTTGAGCATGTCCGCCAGCTCGCGGGCGATGGCCAGGACCACGTCCTTCTCCCGCACCCCCTTGCGGATGGCGCCCGGATCCATGCCGCCGTGGCCCGGGTCGAGGACCACCGTGAAGGGAGCTTCGGCCGACTGCGCCGCCTCGGGCGCGTCCGCCGGCTCGGCCGGCGCCTCCGCCGTGTCGAACACGTCGATCACGATGCGGTCGGGCGCGTCGTCCCGGGCCGCCAGGGCGAAGTGCCGGTAAGGCCGGTCCCCGGCCAGGTCCAGCACCACCTGGGCCTTGCCGTCCAGGACGTTGCGGCGGATCCGCCGCACGCGGCCGTCGCCGACCACGATGGTGCCCCGTTCCCGCAACACGACGCCGGGCAGGTCGAGGGCTATGCGCTCGGGATGCCCCACCCGCCGCAGGTCGTAGGCGGCCGCGCCCGTGAGGTCGAGCACGACCCGCGTCCGCTCGGCGGAGGTCCAGTAGCGGACCTTGGCGACCTCGACGTCGGCGCGCGCGACGGACACGGCGCCGCCGCAGCACAGAACCGCAGCCAGCAGTAAGGGCAGGTACGCGGACACGCGTCTACCGCCACGGTTTTGGACGCACCGGGGCCTCATGCCGTCAGATCGCTCCTCTTCCCGGACCGGCACGGCCCGGGCGACTGGAAAAGTACCACAGCCCCACGACCTTGCAAACAGGAGATCAGCGTGTGGCGTAGTTGTCGAGGACGTAGGGCAGGGGGTTGACGTGACGGCCCCCGACCGCCACCTCGTAGTGCAGGTGGGGCGCGGTCGAACGGCCCGTGTTGCCCGAGTGGCCGATCACCTCGCCGCGCTCGACGCGCTGGCCGATCTTGACGTTCCAGCTCGAGAGGTGGGCGAAGGTGGTGGTGATGCGGTTGCCGTGGTCGATGCGGATCATCCGACCCATCCCCCGCTCGTGCTTCAGGGACTTCACGACGCCGGCCGCGACGGCGCGCACCGGCGTGCCGACCGGCACCGAGTAGTCCAGCCCGCGGTGGAAGCGGGACTTGCCGGTGAAGGGATCCTTGCGGTACCCGTAGGTGGAGCTGAGCCAGCCCGTGTCCACGGGGCGGATCGAGGGAATGTGGTCGATGGTGGCCTGTCGCGTGGTCAGGGAATCCAGCAGGGTGCGATAGCCCTTCTGCTGGATGCGCGCCTGCCGCAGCAGCTTGTTGAGGTCGTGCTCGAGGGTGACCGCGGGCCGGCCCTCGGCCAGCTGGTCGGCGAAGCGCGTGCCCGCCGGCGAGCGCCCGCCCACGCCGGCCTCGCGCACGGCCGGATCCACCGGATCGAGGCCGATGGCCGCCGAGACCATCTCCTGGAAACGGTAGGAGCGGTTGAGATTCTCCCGCAGCATGTCGACCTTTTCGCCCAGGTGGGCCAGCTCGGTGTTGAGGCGGGTGTTCTCCCGCTGCAGCCGGGAGCCGCCCGGCAGCCAGCTAGAGCCGTGGAAGAGGCCGAAGACGTAGAAGACCGCCAGGGTGAGCAGGGCCAGGCCAGCGGCGCCGGCCAGCACGACGAAGACGCGCGGCACGCTGAGTTCGCGCGTCGCGGAATGGTCCTCGGGAACGTAGAGAAATCTGTATTTCTTGCGTAGCACGGGTTTCCGTCGTTGCTCGGGTACTCCCCCAGGTCGCCCGGAGATGCACGGACCGTGCCAAGATACCGGTATCGTCTCAGAAGTCAACCCCGGCCGCGCCGCCGCGCGGCCGGGATCCGGTCATGAATAATCCCTCAGTAGAGACCGTCCCGCCGTCTGGCGCATCTTGCGCAGCGCCTTCTCCTTGATCTGGCGGATACGCTCGCGGGTGAGGCCCAGGCGCTTGCCGATGGCCTCCAGGGTCAGGGCCTCCTCGTCGCCCAGTCCGTAGTAGAGGCTGATGATCATGGCCTCGCGGTCGGTCAGGGCCTGCAGGCTGCGGCGCACGTCCTCGCGCATCACGCGCTGGTAGAGACGGCGGTCCGAGCCCGGCTGGTTGTCCGAGGAGAGGGTCTCGATCAGCGGACGGTCTCCGGTGCCCTGGTCGTCCAGGGCCACCTCGCCGCCGTTGAGCGTCATCGACCGCCGCACCTCGCGGGCCGGGATCTCCAGCTCCTTGGCGATCATCTGCTCGGACGGGTTCTCGATGCCCTCGCTCTGCAGCTTGGAGCGGACCCGGTTGATCTTCAGCAGCTGGGCCGTCTGGTTCTGCGGCAGGCGCACCAGGCGCGAGTGGTACAGCAGGGACTGCAGGATGGACTGCCGGATCCACCACACGGCATAGCTGATGAACTTGAAGCCGCGGGTCTCGTCGAAGCGGTCCGCCGCCTTCAGCAGGCCGATGTTGCCCTCGTTGATGAGGTCCGCCAGGGACAGGCCCTGGTGGACGTAGCGCTTGGCCACCGTGACCACGAACCGCAGGTTCGCGTTGACCAGACGCTTCAGGGCGTCCTGGTCTCCCCCGTGGATACGCGACGCGAGTTCCGACTCCTCCTCTCGGGACAGGAGTGCGTACCTGTTGATCTCCTTGAAGTAGACCTCCAGGCTCTTCTCGTGCGTGGGGGGCAGGATGGTCTTACTGCTGGCCATGATGTCCTCCTCTTTTGGGGCGTGCCACCGGCCGGAACGACAGGGGGCGGGATGTCATCCCTCTCTCGCTCCAGTTTCGGGTTCGAGCAGGCGGTATCCTTGGAGTCCGCCGGACTCGACAAGCAGGGAGATGGCCTCGTCGCTGCCCGCGAGGTCCTCCCGGAGCCGCCGGAAATCGTCGGCGCCGTCGATGGGCCGGCCGTCGATCTCCAGGACCAGGTCTCCGGGCTGGAGTCCCGCGATGTCGGCCGGTCCGTCCGGCACCACCGCGATGACCATCATGCCCCGTTCTCCTTCGACGCCGAGGGCGTCCCTCAGTCTCTCCACACGCGGATCGCCGCCGCCCACCGGCGCCACGGTCATGCCGTGCCAACCGCCGTCTGGGGCCGCGGACGGGCCCCGGTCTTCCGGCTCCTCCGCCGGCACGACCGTCAGTTCGATGCGTTCTTCCCCGCGCAGCACCGTGCAGGCCGCCGCCCGCCCGATCTCCGCATCGCTGACCAGGAACTGCAGGTCGTGGTCGTCCCGCACCTCCTGCCCGGCGAAGGCCACGATCACGTCGCCGACGCGCAGGTCGGCCGCCGCCGCGGGCGAATCCTCCAGCACGGCCTCGACCTGGGCGCCATGCGGCAGGCCGTCGCGCAGGTGGTCGCTGGTGCGGGCGCCCAGGTAGGCGCGGATCACCCGGCCGTGGGCGACGATCTGCTCCAGCACGCGCCGGGCGTAGTTGCTGGGGATGGCGAAGCCGATCCCCTGGGCCGAGCGGTTGATGGCCGTGTTGACGCCGATCACCCGCCCGCCGAGGTCCAGCAGGGGACCGCCGCTGTTGCCGAAGTTGATGGCGGCGTCGGTCTGCAGGAAGTCCTGGTAGCGGGGCGCGCCCCCGTGGATGGCCAGGTCGCTGCGCCCGAGCGCGCTGACCACGCCCACCGTGACGCTGCCTTCCAGGTTGCCGAAGGGATTGCCGACGGCGATGGCCCAGTCGCCGACCCGCACGTTGTCGGAGTCGCCGAAGGGCAGGGGCGCGAGCGGCTCGTCGCGCTCGATCCGCAGCACCGCCAAGTCGCTGCCCGGATCGACGCCGACGATCTCGGCGTCGTAGCGGCGGCTCTCCCCCCGGAAGCGGACGCTCACCGCGTCGGCCCGGTCGATCACGTGCAGGTTGGTCAGCACGTGCCCGTCGCGGCTGACGAGGAAGCCGGTGCCGCTGCCGGTGGGATTCAGCGGCGTGCCCTTGCCCCCGTCGTCCGGGAAGTAGCGGCGGTAGAGTTCGTCCATGGGATCGAGGTCGAGGCCACCGCCGGTCACCGAGCGCTCGGCGCGGATGCTGACCACCAGATCGCGCGCGCCGGCGACCACGGCGGTGAAGGGCGAGGCCGGCGCGGGCGAATCATCCACCACCGCCAGTCCCTGGGCGCCGCCGGCGGCGGCCCACACGCAGAACAGCACGCTCGCCAGGGCGAGGCGCTCGTTGCGGGACTGTCGATCGAGGACGCGCATGTCGCTGGTCTCCCTGCTCGGCCACGTCGTACATCGACGCAGGCCGTAGCCGACGGAAAGCGGCTCGTGCCGGACGCTTGGTGGGAAAGCGACAGGGTGGGATGGCTATGGTGGCTCTGGCGCCGGTACGCCGGCCAGTTGCAGGGATGAACTGATTCTAATAGATCAGCATAGGCCCGGTCAAGCGGGTTCGCAACTATTCAGTCGATTTATCCTGGACGTCCTCGGCGGCCTCCGCCACGTCCTCGGCGGCCGGGGATTCCTCGACCGGCGCCTCGGGGCCGGGCTCGGGCGCCGCGGCGGCCCGGGCCGACTGGCGCTCCTCGGCCTGGGTCTTGATCTCGGAGATCTCCTGCTCCTTGCCCTGCAGGTCCTGCTCCAGGTCGCGGACCTTGTCCACCAGGGACATCAGCACGGGATCCTCCAGGATGTCGGAACGGCCTTCGCCCAGGGCGTTGTAGACCAGGCTGCCGATCTCGCTGAACTGGCGCTCGATGTCGCGGCTCAGGCCGAAGATGTCGTAGCGCCGCACGCCGACCTTGGCCAGGTCGCCCGTCTTGTCGGCCGCCACGCCGTACCATTCCGTCAGGTTCGATTTCACGTCGTCCCACAGGGTCATGACGCCGTCCTCCGATTCTGTGCACGCGGGATATGGCTTGCCGTCTCAGGTGTATTCATATACTAATCACATCCCATGAGCAAGGCCGACCCGCACACCGTTCTCTTCGTCTCCGATACCCACTTCCACCTCGAGCCCGAGCCGGACGAGGAGGAACGGATCGCGTTGTTCCTGGAGTTCCTGGAGATGGCCCGCCGCGCGGACGAGCTCGTCCTGCTCGGGGACATCTTCGATTTCTGGTTCGACTACCCCCATTTCCGCCTGCGCGGCTACGAGGAACTGCTGATCGGCCTCGACGGCGTGCGCGACAGCGGCACCCGCCTGCACTTCGTGGGCGGCAACCACGACATCTGGGCCGCCGACTACATGCACCGCCGCTACGGCTGCGCCCCGGGCGGCAGGGCCACGACCCTGGACCTCCAGGGCCGCCGCATGCACCTGGTGCACGGCGACGGCCTGCTGATCCGGGACTGGCTCTACAGTTCCTTCCGCTGGCTGGTCCGCCAGCGGGCCGGCATCGCGTTGGCCAAGTCCCTCCACCCGGAACTCCTCTTCGCCTTCTCGCGCTGGTTGAGCCACACCAGCCGCCAGGCCACCCGCGACGAGGCGGCCACCATCGAGCGGCGCGCGGCGGCCTACCTGGAACGGGCCGACGGCGACTGGGACCTCATGCTCATCGGCCACCTGCACCACACCTTCCAGATGGCGCGCGGCGACCGCACCCTGGCCGCCCTGGGCAGCTGGTTCGACGAGGCCAGCTACGGCCTCCTGCGCGGAGGCCGTTTCGAATTGCTGGATTTCGTGGAAGACGCCCGGCCGCTCTAGTCCCCGGTACCGAAGCCCATCTCCAGAGCGAAGCGATGGCCGTCCCCCAGGTCGTTGAGGGCGTCCTCGTAGGCGTAACCGATGGTGATGTCGCCGCGCGTGAAGCCGGCGCCCGCGGTCAGGCCCTGCGAGGTGTAGTTGACCTTGGAACCGCCTCGCAGGGCGAAGGCGGGCAGCAACCGGTATTCCAGGCCCACGTGGGCCTTGGCGTTCCCGTCGTTGGGAAAGACGATGTCGCCGGCCAGGGTCAGCTTCTCGGACAGGGCGTCCTGGGGGGGCGTGTAGGACATGCCCACGCGCAGGGTGGTCGGCAGGGCGTAGGGCTCGCTGTTGAGCATCAGATCCGGTCCGAAGTGGTTCAGGGCGGCGCCGAACCACAGCCCCTCGATGACGGCCTTGTGGGCGATGGACAGGTCGTAGGCGAAGCCGGTGTCGCCGTACATGTCGATCTCCTCGTGGAGGAGCTTGACCGTGGCGCCCACGGCGAAGTCGTCGTTCAGGCGGCGGGCGTAGGCCAGGCCCAGCGCCACCTGGTAGGGCCGGAAGGTCCCCAGCGGCACGCCCACGTTGAGCTCCTCGTAGCGGTCCATCTCCTCGGCGTAGAAACCGGAGAACATGAAGCCCAGGGCGCCGAGGTCGGTACGGTGCGCGATGGTGGCCGTCTCCTTGTCGAAGAGGCCCCACATGCGCTGGTGCTGGAGCAGCAGGTCGGTGCCGTTCTCGGCGAAGGCCATCAGGGCCGGGTTCCAGTACACCGCGGCCGCGCCCCGCGCGTTGGCCACGCCGGCGCCGCCCATGGCCGCCTCGCGGGCGCCGACGGGTGTGCGCAGGGAGAGGAAACCGGACTCCCCCGGCGAGCCGGCCGTCGCCTGGACGGACGACAGCAGGAGCAGGCACAGGGCCAGGGCCAGGGCCATCAGATGGTGAGTCGGGTTGATTCTACGCATTCCCTTATCCTTTCCGCCGCGCCCACGGCGCGGGTTCTTCACCGGCTCGAAGCGAGTCTTCTCTTCGGCCGCGCGGTCCACCCCTTCAGCGGGCGATGACCACGGGCCGCACGCTGACCTCGCGCCGCTCGCCGTCCTCGACGACCAGGCGGCACAGATACACGCCCGACACGGCGGCCTCCACGTCCAGCAGGACCTCCACGGGACCGCCGTGGGCCTGGACGGGCTGGGAGGCGCGTACTTCCTCCCCCTCGAGATTGTACAGGTACGCCCGGACCTGGCAATCACCATTCGCCACGGCCCGCACGTGCAGCTCGCCGCCGATCAGGGGCGTGGGGTAGCAGATATGGCTGCCCGACGCGAGCAGTCCCGAGCCCGAGGGCGGCGGCACGGCGGGGCCGGCCGTGGCCGTGCGGCCGGCCGAGCCACCCCACATGGGCCAGGTCTCGATCGCGCCCGCGGTGCCGGGCAGGGTCCAGGCGGCCAGACGGGAGACGGGGTCGCCCGTGGGGTCGCCCGCGTCGTCATACCCAGTGATACGCACGATCGCGCCCGCCGCCACCAGTTCCAGGCCCGGCGTGCCGTCCAGGTCCATCAGCAACGGCGTGCCGGCGACCTCCCCCGGACCGGCCAGGGGCCAGCCGGGCTGGAGCCGCCCGTCCCGATCATAGAGGAAGAGGCGCCCGTCCCGCGACGCGAAGAGGTGGCGGGTCGCGCCGTCCACTTCGACGACCAGGGGCGAGGGTGCGGAGGATCCGCGCGCGGCCTTCACCGGGACGCGGGGCGACACCGGCCAGCCCGTGAGCGGGAAGCCGTCGACGCCCGCCATCACGAAGCCGGCGCCGGACACGTAGGCGAGTCCGGGTGACAGGGGCGAGGTCACGTCGGCCCAGGCGGGCCAGGCCCCGAAGAGGGCCGCGCCGTCCGAGGCGCCGTGGGCGGCGCTTCCGTCGGCGGCGGGGAGCACCAGCGCGTCGTCGCCCGCGAAGGGCAGCAGGCCGGACGGCGTGCCGGGCAGGGCGACCAGCAGGTCGGCGGCGACGTCCGCCAGGTACCAGGCCTCGTCCGACTCGTCCCGGACCGAGAGCAGGGTCTCGCCCGCGCGGTGCAGCGGCGGCGCGGCCGCCGCGAGTTCGGTGCCCGTCAGGGCGTGGACGACCGTCTCGTCCGTGTTCCAGTGGCGCACGCGCAGGCGGCCGTCGGCGGCATCGCGCTCGACCAGCACGACCGCGTCCCGCTCGCCCCCGCCCAGGTCCATGGCCGCCACCACGGGCGGCTGGACGCAGTCCTCCAGGGGCAGGACCAGGCCGTCGCTGAAATGGTCGCCGTCGCCGTCGAGCAGTTCGCTGCCGTCCTCCGCGTTGAAGACGTAGAGGCCGGTCGCCGCGGTCAGGATCACCTCGAGCAGGCCGTCCTGATCGACGTCGCCCACGGCCGCGGGGCCGTTCCAGGACACGACCGCTCCGCCCGGTCCCTTGCCCACGGCGAAGAGCCCGGGCTCGAGCGTTCCCCACAGGTAGGGCTCGAGGTCGTGGGTGTAGGCGAGGACGAGGCCGCCGGCCCCGGTCGCCACGATCTCCAGCTCGCCGTCGCCGGATCCGTCCAGATCGGCGGCCAGCAGGTGGCCCCCGCCCAGGTCGACCCCGTCGAGCTGCAGGTCGGCCACCGGCTCGGGTGCGCCCGCGACGCCCACGTCGCTGCGGCTGCAGCGGAAGGTCATCGAGCCGGCGTAGCGGATCACCGGTGTCTGGGAACCCGGGGGCACGTAGAGCGAGTCGACCACCACGTCGCTGATCATGTCGATGAGGATGCCGGTGGGCACGCCGCCGGCGGTGTCGGTCGTGGGCGAGGTGTCGGGGCCGAAGACGTCGGTGTCCTCGCTGCGGAAGCTGTCGTAGTCGGCGCCCAGCACCCAGGCCGAGGGAATGCGGCGGTCCAGGTCCTGGATGCCGTCGGCCTCCTCCAGGTCCACCGCCTTGCGGGCCGGATCGGCGTTGAAGAGGTTCGCGTCGGCCAGGAACGAGGCCCGGATCACGCCCTCGTCCACGTGCCACACGTAGAGCCCGCTGCCGGCGCCCTTGCGCTCGTCGGTACGGGCGTCGTTCTCGCTCATGAAGAAGTCGAACTCGGCGTCGAAGAGCCACTCGCGCTGGTCGGTGGACGGGTCGTACCAGCTCGTGGGCGTGCCGTCCCCCTCGATGGAGTCGGCGTCCCAGTAGTCGGGGACGCCGTTGCTGTTGAGATCGCCGGGAAAGGAGAAGATGCCGTTGCCGTCCGGGTCCTGCTGGCGGTATTCCAGCAGCCAATACTCGCTGGGGCCGATCTCCACACGCGCCAGCAGGGAGTCGCCGGCGGCGGTTTCGGCGGGGAACAGGCGGTGGACGTCCCCGTCGGCCGGATCGACCGTGTAGGGATCCAGCCAGCCCATGAGCATCTTGTTGAAGGCGCAGGGATGACTGGGGATGAAGCCCGCGCCGACGAAGAGGCCGTAGCCCATCAGGCCGAACTCGCCGATGCCCTGGCTGTCGGGAAAGCCGGCCGGCGTGAAGTCGCTCAGTGAGAGCATGCCCAGCCGCAGCCCCACCTCGAAGCAGTACACGCCGAGCGATCCGAAGTAGCCGCCCACGCCGGACACCGAGTCCTGGAACTCGTTCTCGGGCAGTACGAGCACCTGGTCGATGGTCACGGACGTGTCGTCGGGATACTTGTCCTCGGTCGGCAGCCAGGGATCGGGGATGACCTCCTCCTCCTGGGCTTCCTCGAAGGCTTCCGGCCCCAGGTAGCTGCTGTAGATCTGCTCGGGCGAGTCGCCGAGGATGTCGGTCTCCTCGCCGGCGCCGGCGTGGATCAGCACCACGGTATCGAAGCGGGAGAAGTCCACCTCGTCGTCCAGGGCGGCCACGGTGTCGCGGGCCAGCAGGACTTTCTGCTCACCTTCCTCGGGATGGTTCCCGTACCAGCCCATGGGATGGGGCAGGTTCGCCACGGTGCCGACCACCTCGTAGGCGAAGGTGAAGCGCCCGCCGCTGACGGCGTCGAAGTAGGCCTGCACGTCGCGCATCTGGTGGTCGTAGAAGGTGGAGTCGTGGGCCAGGTAGTAGAAGTCGCTCTGGGCGGGCGGCGGGAAGTCGCCCGGCACCTGCCCCCAGCGACCGTAGAAGAGGCTGTCGGAGAAGTCGCACATCAGCACGGCCGCGAAGAGGCTGTCGGGCGCGCCGCGTCCCGCCAGGCGCTCGATCTGCAGCGCGCGCGAGCCGTCTCCCAGCAGGGGCTGCGCTTTGGCGGCCAGGGCGGCGCGCATCTCCGCGGGCAGGGCGGCGCCGGCCGCGGGATCCGGGGCCGGACCGGCGAGGGGCCGCGCGAGGGCCGCGCCCGCCGCGCACAGGATCCACAGGAGCAGCGGCAGGCCCCGGAGGCCCGACAGGCGGAACCGCCGGCGGCGCACCGGCGGGTAGGCTCCTCGGGTCCTGTCCCGGGTCGGCATGAATCTGGTCACCTTTCGCGGGTAAGCGGAAGTGTGCATTATAGGTATCCGCCGCTGGAGCGTCAATCGACGCCTGCCCGTCCGGAAGCTGTCGTCGTTCGGTGAAACGATGACAGTGGAGCTGGAGATCCAACGCCGCCACCCCTGATTGGCTTTGTCGTCACTCCTGCTCCACTGCATCACGTCGGTGATCTACCGCTGACCGAATCGGCTGCCCGTTCCCACTAGGTGCCAACCTCTTCAAGGATCAGGTCCTTTTCGGCCAGCCAGCGATGGGGGGAATGATCACCTTCTCCCAGCCGCTAGTGTCTGCCACAGCGGCTAGAACTCTACCGGCCGCCGCCCTTTCTGCGCGAGGACGACGAGGAGCCCGAGCTGCGGCTCGAACCGCTGCTCTTGCTGCTCCCGCTACTCGATCTCGATTTCACCGAGGAGCCCTTGGACGAACCGCCCTTGGACGACCCGCTGCTCCTCGGCTTGACGGATTCGGACTTGCGCGTCGGCGACTTGCCGCTCGACCGCGGCTTGGCCTCGGGGGCCTTGCGCGTCGGTTGCTGGCTGCGCTCGGAACGCGGCTTTACGGTCTGGGGCTGGCGCGACGGCTTGTCGCTGCCGCCCCGGGGCTTGACGGTCTGGGCCGGCTTCTGGTCGCGGCTGCCGCCCTGCCAGATGCGCGAACCCTGGTTGTGGGGCTTCACCGGCCGCACCGCGCGGCCGTCCTCGCGCTCGACGGGGGGTTTGACGCTCGGCCGCACGTTGCGGCGGTCGTCGCCCGCCGGCGGACGGACCAGCTGACGGCTCTCGCCGGAGTCGATGCGGTTCGGCTCGCCCACCTGGCGCCCGTCGCGCCCGTTCAGCGGGTTGGGCCGCACCGCGGCGCCCGTGCCGGGCCGCGTACTCTCGCCGGTCGGCACCCGGATGCCGGGCCTGACCCTGTCGTCGCGTGACGGCCGGGTCATCTCGGCCACCGGCCGGACCAGCCGGTCCCGGTCGGTGAACTGCTGGCGCGCCTCGTCGCCGCGGCCGGGGCGGACGGCATCACCCTTGCGGATCGCCTCGCGCTGGCCCATGGCATCGACCATCTCGCGGGTGGGCCGGGGCGTCTTGACGATGCCGCCGGGGTGCCTGTGGTCCGTGTCGGCGCCCACGCCCGCGTAGCGGTTCTTGTCGATGGGCCGGTAGCGGCGGTCGCGCCCCTCTTTCCAGCGCACGTGCACGTCGCCCCGCCAGTGCGGCGAGTAGTTCCACACGTAGCAGTCGAATCCCCAGCTGGCGTAGTGCCAGGACGGCCAGTTGTACCAGGGCCGGTACCAGTAGTTGATCCAGGGACGCCAGGTCCAGGGATCCACGTAGTAGTAGACCGGGTAGTAGTAGACCGGGTAGTAGCTGTAGCGGTCGTACCAGTCGTTGTCCCAGCCGTAGTCGTGGTGGATCTCGACCACGCAGACGTCGTCGTAGGGATGGTAGTCGCTGTCGTCGTCGTGGCACTGGGTGCACATGTAGCGCGGGTGGTTCACCTGGCGGTGCACGTAGTAGCTCAGGTAGTTGGTCACCACGTAGTCGGACGCGTCGTCGAGGCCGGTCACGGCGAAGTTGACGTCGTTCATGGCCAGGAAGGGGTCGCCCGCCACGTAGTAGGCGTACTCGCCCTCGGCGTTCTCGTGGTGGAAGTCCACCTCGAGGCCGCGCAGGTCGAAGGGATAGGCGGACACGATGACCTGCACGTACTCCACGCCCTCGGTACCGGCGGTGCGGATGCGCTCGGCGCCGGGGGTAGGCAGGTTATAGGTGTGGTGGCCGAACACGAAGCCGTCGTCGTAGCGGCTGCGCGGCCACAGGATGGACACCTCGCCCTCGGCGTCGATGCGGTACACCACCGCGTAGGCGTCGCTGTTGGTCTCGAAGTGGACGCGCACGGCCTCGCCGCGCTGGTAGACCTCGTCGTCGCCGCGGTCGTGCCACACGTTCACGCGGTAGGGCTGGCTCTCGTAGCCGCTCCACTCGGCGTCGGCGACGGGCGCGCCGTCGGGGCCCTGGGCCCGGGCGGTCGCGAAGCCCACCGCCAGCGCCAGCGCGATCAGCAGCGTCATCGCCATGCGCAGACCGGGGCTGGGGCGCTTGTCGTCCCGCGCTCCGGTCGCTTCGGCGTTCATCGTTCTCTTGGTTCCCATGGCCGTACCTCCGGGTCCGGTCCCTCGTTCCGCCCTAGAAGCGGACGATCTCGTCGTTCCTGGCGCCGCCGGGCTCCCTGTCGGGCTGCACCTTCAATTCGGGGTTGAAATTGTCCTCCTGGTACGCCCAGTCGATCTCCACGAACGCGGCCTGCATGTCGTAGACGTAGAACTTGGCGTAGTGGACGTCGGAGCCGGGGTCCTCCGTGATCTTCACGATGTAGGAGTGACCCTCGATCAGTTCGACGCGCCCCGTCGCGGAGTAGCCCGAGTCGGGCGCGTAGTCAACCAGGTCCAGGGGGATCGTACCGTAGTCCTGGAGCTGCACGACGGCCGGCCGCGCGGCGTACGCGAAGGGGATGCCGCCCTCGTAAGCGACGTAGATGTCGGCGGTCGGCGCGTCCCAGGGCATGCGGCCCGCCTCCAGCAGGCTGAAATCGTAGCCGCTGATCTCGGGATTGGGGCCGTGCCGGTCGAAGAGGAACATCTCGATGCCGGCCGGCCGCGGCGTGTCCACGACCGTCTCGAAGCTCAGGGAGCTCTCGTTGCCGGCCGCGTCGTAGGACAGCACGGCGTAGTAATAGGTCTCGCCGTTGGACACGTCCTCGTCGTCGTACCAGTGCAGGAGCGTCTGGTCGTCGAAGTTCTCGTCCCACTCCACGTCGCCCAGCCAGTAGTAGGCGCCGTAGACGGGATCGTTCCCGTCGTGGCGGTAGACGGCGTAGCCGATCAGGTCGAGATCGTAGCTGTCGTGCCAGTACACCGAGACGACCTCGTCGCCGGTCACGGTGAAGACGCCCGTCGGCACCCCCGGCGGATCGTCGTCGATGTACGTCACGTCCTCGTCGCAACCGAGCAGGGCCATCGAGATCATCAGGACCGTCATGAGTCCCAGGTAGCGCCCCAGGGCGTTGATGCGACGTCCCTCGCGGTCTGTCGTGTCGGGTCTCATGAGTCACCTCCCATCTGGGTCTGCGGTCTGGATTCTCTGCCACCCATTACGCAGGGGGCGTGCCAATCGCGCTGAAACCCCTCCCCGTCGCTCCCCAGGGGGCGGTCGGGGCACGATGCCAGCCGCGTAACTCATTTATTTTCTGCGGAGTATGAAAGGAGGCGCGAAAAGGGCCCGGTCCCGGTCGAGTTCGGTGAAGCCGGCGTGGATTCGTCCCCGGAGAGCGAATATGTCCCTCCTGAAGATCATCGGATTCCCCGATAGAGGACGCCGGACGGGGGGTGAACGGAAAGAAAGAGCCTTCAGCCCCGGTAGGGCTGTCCGATCCTGAGTCTCGCCTCATCAGGATCGGATCGGCTCTTTCTTCAATGCGTGCGGTGCGGAGTTTCGGAAGGGAAAGGATTCACAGTTTTCGCGTCTCGCTGTCGGGGTTGGCCCGGACCCCACCTCCAGACCGACACCGCGCGAGTCTCATTGATGAAAACGCCCCTCGTACAGCCGGTTGTTGACGAGGGCGTGAATCCGTTCCCCTTTCCGAGTTCCTTGTCCGATCGTATGGGTCGGGTCAGTCCATCCCTGCAACTTTCCCACCCTCTTCCACTGGTTGACACTGCACGTGGCGTGCCACGCTCCCCTCCATGAGTTAAATTGTAACTTACATGATTTCAATAGGTTACAAATCGCCTTCCCGATCCGGCGATGATACGATCATGACAGTCAACAACAGGATTTACACATTCGGAGCCCCCTCCGTAACCCGCTCCACGGCAATCAGTTGGGATATAAAGACATTTTACACCGCAGGTGGGGCAAGGGAGCGAGAATTGACAATTCAGTCAGGAGCGGTCGAGACCGTAGAGGCGGACCTTCTTGAGCAGGTTCGGGTAGCTGATGCCGAGCAGGCGGGAGGCTTCGGCCTTGTTGCCGCCGGAATGTTCCAGGGCCCGCTTGATCTCGCGGGCCTCCACGGCGCCCATGGTCTCGCGCAGAGGGGCGATGGCGCGCGCATCCTCCTCCCCCTCGGGCAGGGAGTGGCTCACCTCGTCCGGCAGGTGGGTGACGCGCAGCATGGGCTCGCCGTGGGCGAGCACGATGGCGCGGTTGATGGTCTTGACCAGCTCGCGCACGTTGCCGGGCCAGTCGTGCTGGGCCAGGGCCTCCATGAAGGAGGAGGTGCAGCCGGGGGTCTCGATACTGGTCTGGGCGACGTAGCGGGCGATGAAGTGCGTGGCCAGCAGGGGCACGTCGTCCTCGCGGTCCCGCAGGGGCGGCACGACCACCGGGAAGTCGAGCAGCCGGTAGTAGAGATCCTCCAGGTACTCGCCGTGCGCGACCTTCTCCTTGAGGTCGCTCTTGGTGGCGCAGACGATGCGCACGTCCACCACGCGGTTGTGGTTGGAGCCCACGGGCCGCACGGTGTGGGTGTCGATGAAATGCAGGAGCTTGCCCTGCATGCCCAGGGGCAGCTTGCCGATCTCGTCCAGGAAGACGGTGCCGCCCGCGGCCTCGGCCAGCAGGCCCGTCTTGTCGGCGAAGGCGCCCGTGAAGCTGCCCTTGACGTGGCCGAAGAGCTCGCTCTCGAGCAGCGCCTCGGGGATGGCTGCGCAGTTGATGGCCAGGAACTTGCGGTCCTTGCGGTCGCTGAGACGGTGGATGGCGTGGGCCAGCAGGCCCTTGCCGGTGCCGGTCTCGCCCTGCAGCAGCACCGTCAGTTCGCTCGCGGCGACCTTGCGGATCAGGACCAGCAGATCGCGCATCTCGGCGTTGCGCGTGATGATCTGGGAGAAGGCCTCGTGCCGGTCGTCATCGTCCCAGGCGACCGCCACCGGACGGTTGCGCTCCTCCTCCGCCAGGGACATGGCGAGGTAGCCGGCCGCGGCGGCCATGTGGTCGAGCTCGGGCTTGAGGGCCAGGGCCTCGTCCTCGGTACCGCCGCGCGATCCGAGGCAGAGCACGCCGTAACACTTGTCCGGCACCGCCACCGGCAGGAAGAGACAGGAGCTGCAGATCGACGCCAGCCCGGGCACCTCGTCCAGGACGTCCTGGGCCAGGTCGGTGCGGGTCAGCAGCCGGGGCGAGGGCACGATGTCCACGCGGGTCTCGGCGAACCAGGCCGCGGCCTGGTGGGCCACGGTCCGGGACAGGCCCTGGGTGACGATCCGGGCACCGCCGTCCACCGGCGAGGCCCAAGGCTCGAGCACCACGAAGCCGACGTCGGCCGAGGCGCGCGTCATGCAGGCGGCCAGCAGCGAGGCCAGCGTCTGGTTGGTGACGGCGCCGTCCTGCAGGGAGATGGCCGGCGCGACGGGGATCCGCGTGTCCGAGGCGGGCCAGGTGCCGACCAGGGCCTCCTCGATGCGGTTGCGCAGGTCGCCGTGGCGGGACAGCAGGCCCGCGTCGTCGACGTTCTCGGCGGCGCGTTCGAACTCGCTGGCGGTCAACAGGGCCTCGTCCAGCTCGCCGAGCTGCAGCAGCACCTCGGCCAGACCGGCCTGCAGCCGGCAGTAGAGCAGATCGTCGGCCCGCGACTGGGCACCTTCGAGGGCGTCGGTGAGGCCGCGGCGGAGCCTCAGCAGCTGTCCGCGGCCGCCGCGCTCCAGGTAGAAATCGAGGCTCGCCAGCAGCGCGCGCGACGAGAGCCGCGGCAGGCGCTGGGAGGAGAAGGTCTTGACCGCGTCGCGGAAGCTGTCGTCGGCGCGGTCGTCCTCGTCGAGCTTGGCCAGGGCCTGGGCCAGGGCCAGGTGGCAGAAGCCGAGTTCGTAATCCTCGCCGCAGCTCCGGCAGACGGAGATGGCCGCCTCGGCCGACTCGGCGGCCTGCTTCCAGTCCTCGGCCTGCAGGCTCGCCTCGGCGCAGCGCCGCAGCAGCTCGCCCTCGAGATCGGTCAGCGAGTTGATGCGCTTGGTCTTCTCCAGACCGAGTCCGTAGTTGTAGAGGGCCTTCTCGCTCTCCCGTCTTTCGAGCAGGAGGTCGCCCATGTACTCGTCGGCGATGATCGACTCGCGCAGGAAACCGTGCTCGTCGGAGATGTGCTTGCCGGCGAGGATCAACTCCTCGGCCCGCAGCAGGTGGCCCTCCATGAGCTCCAGCTGGCCAAGGGCCAGGCTGGCCTTGGTCTGGCGGTCCATGTCGCCGAGGCTGACGGCCAGGCGCAGGCTCTTCTCGAGGGCGGCGCGCGCCTCCCCCGGATGCCCCGCCTTGCGCTTGATGATGCCCTCGTTCAGGTGCAGTCGGGCGAGCAGGTGGGTCGCGCCGTGCTCGTTGGCCAGGGTGATGGAACGCGTCTGGTATTCCATCGCCTTGTCCCAGCGACAGGCGTTCTTGTGCACCAGGGCGAGGTTGTTGTACAGGGTCGCCATGCCCAGCTCGTCGCTGATGCGGCGGAAGGTGGCCAGGGCGTCGGTGTAGAACTCCTCGGCCTTGTCGAGGCGGCCGAGGCGGTGGTGGCAGACGCCCATGGTGACCTGGAGATTGGCCACCTCGCGGTGGTCGTCGGTGACGGCCAGGACGGCGAAGGCGCGCTTGCAGACCTGCAGGGCGTCCTTGTAGGCGCCGCGCTGGGTGTAGAGCGCGGCCTGGCGCCCCAGCAGCGGGGCCATGAGCTGCCGCTCGTCGGCCGGGTCCATGTCCGCCGTCTCGGAGACGAAGGCGTCGGCGCCGTGCAGCAGCCGCTCTGCCAGGGCGAGATCGCCCAGGTTGAGCGAGGCGTCGACGCTCTTGCGGTAGACGTCCAGGGCGTGGGGTACCTCGAGCACGGGCAGGGCCGCCGAGGTCAGGATGCGCTGGAAGTAGTCCAGAGAGGTCGAGAAGGCCGCAGCCTCGAAATGAAGATCACCGACTTCCTCGAGACGAACGAGTTCGGCCAGATCCGCTGGCGCACGTCTCCGCGCGCTGTCGGGCCCGTCGTTTCGTTGTCTATCGAACTGGCGATCCATCGACATTGTCCCCCGGCGAGAAGGCGGGCAATTCGACTCGTTGACGGCTCCTGAAAGCTAGGCCCGATCCGACGCTCCGATGGGGAGACGTCAGATCAGACCCTGGTAAAGCAGCATCATCAACAGTTCGAGCCAGAGCTCGTAGTCCGGGTGATCCTCGTCCGGCATCATGCCCGTGAGGGCGCCGAGATCGGGTATGTCACCCGTGAAACCATTGTTCCGGTTACCGGTGATCGCGTCATCGGGATCCCCGAAGCACTCGACGTCGTCGCCAGGAGTGTCCTCCTGGGGCGCGACCACGGTGAGCGGGTCTTCCTGCAACATGACACCCTGGGGGGACTGGCCACCCCAGGCGATACCGGGACCGGACGATACCACTACCAGGATCAGGAGCAGGCTTAGGTTGGTGAGCATTTTTTTCATGATCCCACTCCAAGTTCTCGGATCCGGGCCGACCATCGCCCCGGACCATAGAGACCAGCGCGATGCACGCGGTTGCTAACCGCATGCTTCCTGAATTCCTTACACATTATTTTATGGGTGTTCGGGGCATCTGTCAATAGAACGGGGACGATCAATCCTCGGCCTGGGTCCGCAATCCGTACTTGCTGATCTTCTTGTAGAGGTTGCTGCGCTGCATGCCGAGCCGTTCGGCCGTCTTGCTGACGTTATAGCGGTTCTCGCGCAACTTGGCCTGCAGGAACATGGATTCCGACCGCGACTTGAAATCCTGGAACTCCGTGCAGCCCATCCAGTCCCACTCGCCGTCGCGGCCCGCGGGGGCGTCTCCGGACAGGGCCGGCAGGTCCGCCGGCTCGATCCGTTCGCCCTTGACGAGGATCAGCAGCCTTTCGACGAGGTTCCGCAACTCGCGCACGTTGCCGGGCCAGGCGTAGGCGCGCAGCGCGTCGAGGGTCTGCGGCGCGAAGGTCTTGGGCGGCTTCTTGAGCTGGACGGCGAGGGTGGTCACGAAGTGGTCCAGCAGGAGGTCCACGTCCCCTTCCCGTTCGCGCAGGGGGGGCAGTTCCACGGACAGCACGTTGAGCCGGAAGTAGAGGTCCTGTCGGAAGTTGGCGTCGGGGCCGGTGAGGTCGCGGTTGGTGGCGGCCACGATCCGCACGTCCACCTGGCGGGCCTCGCGCCCGCCGACGCGCTCGAAGCGGCTCTCCTCGACGGCCTTCAGGACCTTGGCCTGGGCCTCCTCGCTCATGTCACCGATCTCGTCCAGGAAGAGGGTGCCCCCGTCGGCCTGTTCGAACTTGCCGACGCGCATCTTGTCGGCGCCGGTGAAACTGCCCTTCTCGTGGCCGAAGAGCTCGCTCTCGACCAGTTCGCGCGGGATGGCGGCGCAGTTGACCTCCACGAGGGGGGCGTCGCGGCGCGGGCTGCCGGCGTGCAGCGCCCGCACGACCAGTTCCTTGCCCGTCCCGTTCTCGCCGGTGATCAGCACGGTCGCATCGGTAGGTGCGACCTGCTCGATGAAGACGCGCACCTCGCGGATGCGCTCGCAGTCGCCGATCAGCGGCGTGTTGTAGCCGCTGCGGTCGCGCAGGTCCTCGGCCTGTTCACGCAGGCCGTGGTGGTCGAGGCAGTTCTGGAGGGTCAGCAGCAGGCGCGAGCGGTCCAGGGGCTTCTCGAGGAAGTCGTAGGCCCCCTTGCGCACGGCGTCGACGGCAGTCTCGATGTTGCCGTGGCCGGAGACCACCACGACCGGCACGTCCTGCCCCGCGGCGTGCATGCGCTCAAGGACCTCGAAGCCGTCCATCTCGGGCATCTTGATGTCCAGCAACATGGCGTCGACCTTGCGGTCCGCCAGGAGCGAGAGGGCCTCGGCGCCGTTGGCGGCCAGCTGCACCGCGTAGCCCTCGTAGGTCAGCAGCTGCTCGAGGGTCTGCCGGATCGCGGCTTCGTCGTCTACGACCAGGATCGTGCGCAAGCGTTTGCCTCCCGGGCTCCGGTGCTCCTTGCATCGGGATCGGCGATGGTTTACCTCTGTGTCACCCGCCCACACCATCGGCAGTCACGCGGGCCGGTGTCAAGGGGGGATGACGGCCCGAGGCCGAGGAGGAAGGATGGACCCGGACGTGAAACGACTCGCGCGCGACCTGCCCGTGGCCCGGCTGAGGGACCTGCTGGCGGAACGGGGCCACCCCGGATACCGCGGGGACCAGCTGGCGCGCTGGCTCTACCCGGACGCGGTCTGGCGCTGGGAGGACATGAGCAACCTGCCCCGCGGGCTGCGCGACGAGCTCGCGGCGGACCTCGACCTGCAGGGCCTGCGGAGCGTCGAGCGCCAGGTCTCCCGGGACGGCACCCGCAAGCATCTCTTCGAGCTGCGCGACGGCCACCGCGTCGAGAGCGTGGTGATCCCCATGGAGCGCCACGCCACCTTCTGCATCTCCTCCCAGGTGGGCTGCGCCATGGCGTGCAGCTTCTGCGCCACGGCCCGGGGCGGGCTGGCCCGAAACCTGAGCGCGGGCGAGATCGTCGAGCAGGTCCTGCGCCTGGCCGACGACCTGCGGGACGATCCCCTGCCGGACCTGGGCGGCCGCGGCCACAACATCGTGTTCATGGGCATGGGCGAGCCGCTGGACAACCTCGACGCGGTGGCCGACGCCGTCGCCACCTTCACGGCCGACGCCGGTCTGGCCATGTCGTCGCGGCGGATCACCATCTCCACCTCGGGTCACGCCGAGGGCCTGGCGCGCCTGGTCGACTCGCCCCTGAACGTCGGCCTGACCGTCACTGTGGGCAGCAGCCGCCCGGAACTGAGGCGCCGGATGATGCCCGTGCCGGGACGCACCCCCCTGGCCGAGATCCTCGACCTGGCCGAGCGCTACGCGGTGTCGCGCCGACGGCGTGTCACCGCGGCCTACGTGCTGGTGGACGGCGTCAACGACGGCGACGACGAGGCCGCGGCCCTGGCGCAGGCCCTGCGCGGCCGTCCCTTCAAGGTCAATCTGATCCCCCTGAACCGCATCGACGGCAGGCAGGGACCGGCGGCGCCGGAGCGGGTGCTCTGTTTCCAGTCCGTGCTGCGGGAGGCGGGCGTGGAGGCCTACGTGCGGGCGAGCGGCGGCGACGACATCGCCGCCGCCTGCGGGCAGCTGAGGGAGAAACGGGGTCGGTCGGCCGGACCCACGGCAGGCGGGACCTAGAGCAGGTCCGCGAGCGTGGTCTTGTCCAGGGCCTGGGTCATGGCGGTCTGGGCGGTATCCCAGACCTGGTGGACCTTGCAGCCTTCCACACGGTCGCAGGTGTTGATCCGCCGCAGGCAGTGGTTCAGGGCGATGCCCCCCTCGCAGATCTCGACGACCTCGCGCAGGGTGATCTGGTCCCGCTCGCGTCCGAGTGAGAAGCCACCCTTCACGCCGCGGTGCGACTTGACGACGTTGTGTTGCGAGAGCATCTGGAAGATCTTGGCCAGGAAGGCTTCGGAGATGTCGCAGGCCTCGGCGAGGGTCTTCAACCGGATCGGCGTGCCGTCGTCCCGCTCCGCGAGTTCCAGCAGGCCCCGGATGGCGTATTCCGTCTGACGCGTGATCTGCAGCATGGCGCGATACCTCTCTTGACCCCGGCTTTGGTTGCTGCGCTGCGCCCGTTCAGGCGCAATCAGGATATTAAGACTCCCTCTGACCTGTATGATGTGAATTCCGACAGAAAATGTCAATCCTCAACTGGAATGACATTGACATCGAACCTCTACGGCTGATAAGGGTTAGCCATCGACTTCCCTGGCGGCCGACGCCCTCTGGCCCGCCGGCTCCGTCATGGGAACCGGCGTTTTTTCGTCCTTCGATATGCACGGCACAATCCCTCCGTCCCCGGGAGATGTCATGAGCGTCACCACGATCCCCCAGCTTTTCTACGAGGCCGTCCAGGAGCGCCCCCGACCGGACCTGTTCTCGTCCAAGGACGCCGACGGCGTCTACCAGGACGTGTCCAGCGCCGAGGCCCAGCGGCTCGTGCGGGCCATCCGCCTGGGCCTGGATTCGCTGGGCGTGGGGCACGGCGACCGGGTGGCGATCCTCTCGGAGAACCGGATGGAATGGGCCCTGGCCGACCTGGCCGTCCTGAGCCTGGGCGCCACGGACGTACCCATATACCCGACGCTGCTGCCGGATACCATCGAGTACATCCTGAAGGACTGCGAGCCGGTGGCCATCTTCGTCTCCAACGACGAACAGGCCGCCAAGATAGCCGGCATCCGCGAAGGGCTGCCATTCCTGCGCGAGGTGATCTCCTTCGAGCACGTGCAGATGCCGGACGTCATGCCCCTGGACAAGCTGCTCCAGATCGGACAGAACCTGGCCGACAAGCACCCGCAGAGCCCGGCGGACGACGTGGGACCCTGTGAGAAGGACGATCCCTGCAGCATCATCTACACCAGCGGCACCACGGGCAACCCCAAGGGCGTGGTCCTGAGCCACTGGAACTTCGTCTCCAACGTGCTGATCGTGTCCGGCGCCGTGCCCATGGGCAGCGAAGACAAGATGCTCTCGTTCCTGCCCCTGTCCCATGTCCTGGAACGCATGGCTGGGTTCTACACGCCGCTGTACATCGGCATCGGCATCGCCTACGCCGAGAGCGTCGAGACGGTGGCGGCGGACATGGGGGTGGTCAAGCCCACCATCATGGTGAGCGTGCCGCGCCTCTACGAGAAGATCTTCGACCGGGTCAACTCCATGGCCATGGCCGGCAGCCCCATCAAGCGCAACATCTTCATGTGGGCCCGAGGGGTCGGACAGGAATGGGGCGAGAAGAAGCGCTCCGGCGAGAAGGTGCCGGGCGGTCTGGCCATGAAGTACCGCATCGCCGACAAGCTGGTCTTCTCGAAGCTGCGCGCGCGCACCGGCGGCCGGCTGCGCTTCTTCGTTTCCGGCGGCGCCCCCCTGGCCACCCACATCAACGAGTTCTTCTATGCGGCCGGCATGATGATCCTGGAGGGCTACGGCCTGACCGAGACCTCGCCGGTGATCTCGTGCAACACCTTCGACGCCTTCCGGATCGGCAGCATCGGCAAGGTGATCCCGGAGACGGAGGTACGGATCGCCGAGGACGGGGAGATCGTCGTGCGGGGGCCCCAGGTGATGATGGGCTACTACAACAACGAGCAGGCCACGCGCGAGGTGCTGACCGAGGACGGGTGGCTGCACACGGGCGACATCGGGCACTTCGACGACGAGGACTACCTCTACATCACCGACCGCAAGAAGGACATCATCGTCACCGCGGCCGGCAAGAACATCGCGCCGCAGCCCATGGAGAACGCCTTCAAGAAGAACAAGTTCATCAGCCAGATCGTGGTGATCGGCGACCGCCATCCCTACCTGGTCTGCCTGATCGTGCCCAACTTCGAGAACCTCGAGGACTGGTCGCGGGAGCACAAGCTGAGCTGGACCGACCACGAAGAGCTGCTGGGCAATCCCGAGATCACGGCCAAGTACCAGCGCGGTCTCGACCGCACGAACTCCAAGTTCCCGAGCTTCAGCACCGTCAAGAAATTCGCCCTGCTCAAGGATGAGTTCACACTCGAGAGCGGCGAACTGACGCCGACCCTCAAGGTGAAGCGCAGGGTGATCCAGGACCGCTACGCCGGACTGATCGAAGCGCTCTACGCCGAGGAGTCGTGACCGTCCGTGTCTAGCCCGTCCTCCGTCAACGCCGGTCGCGGCCCCGCCCTGCTCCGTCCGATGGTCTGCACCGCCGTGGGCATGGCGGGCAACCTCCTGCTGACCGTGGGCAAGCTGGTCGTCGGTTTCGCGAGCCACTCGGCCTCGCTGGTGGCCGACGGCGTCCACTCCTTCTCGGACCTGGCCGGCGACGTGGGCGTCGTCATCGCCCTGAAGGCCGGCTCGCGCCCGCCCGACCGCAACCACCCCTACGGCCACCACAACTACGAGACACTCGGCGCGCTGGGGGCCTCGCTGCTGCTGCTGGGCACGGGGATCGTGCTGGGCAAGGAGGCCATCGAGAACCTGCTGGCCGGCGTGTCGACCGTGCCCGGCGAAGCCGCACTGGTGGCCGCCGGCGTGTCGATCGTCACCAAGGAGGCCATGGCCCGCTACACCTTCCTCGCGGGCCGCCGCCACAACTCCCCCGCCCTGCGCACCAACGCCGCGCACCATCGCTCCGACGCCCTCTCTTCGCTGGCCGCCGTGGTCGGCATCGCGGGCGCCCGCCTGGGCGCGCCGTTCCTGGACAGCGCGGCCGCCCTGGTCATCGCCGTCTGGATCGTGTGGATGGGGTGGCAGTTGCTGAAGGGCAACACGGACATCCTGATGGAGACGCGCCCCGCGGACGATTTCCTAGACCGCGTGAACGACGTGGCCCTCTCGGTGCCCGGCGTGCGGGACGTCACCTCCCTGGTGGTCCGCCCGCGCGGCTCGGTCTACCTGGCCGACATCTCCATTGCCGTCCAGCCCGACATGACCGTGGCCGAGGGCCACGCCCTGGCCCACGCCGTGGAGGACGCCCTGCGGACGCGGGTCGCGCGCCTGATCGGCGCGACGGTCCACGTGGAGCCTCACGGGGATTGAGCGGTCAGCGGGGCCGCTGTCTCAGGGTGACCAGGAAGCTCAGGCGCTCCCCCGCCCGTTCCACGACCACCCCGACGGATTCCCCGGCGCCGTGCGCCTGCAGGGCCGCCGTCAGGTCCGGCAGGCCGCCGATGACGCGTCCGGCCAGTTCCACCAGCACGTCCCCCGCCTGCAGGCCGCTCTCCTCGGCGGGACCGCCGGGCATCACGCCCGCCAGGCGCACGCCTGCGACGCCCTCGACGAAATCGGGGATGGTGCCCAGCCAGGCGCGGTCGCGGCCGCGGGTCGAGGGATCGCGCGGCGGCAGGTCCGCCTGCGCCACGTAGGGGAAGTCGCCGGGTCGCGCGCGCGCCGCGGCGGCCAGGTCGGCGGCGTAGGCCGCGACGCGGGCCAGCCCCTCGCCGGAGACCAGGTCCCAGCGGTCGGCGACGGTGTGGTACTGGGGATGGGGTCCGGTGAAGAGGAAGAGGACCGGGATCCCCGCCGCGTTGAAGGACACGTGATCGCTGGCGTCCCAGCCGCTGTCGCTCAGCTCGAGGTCCAGGCCGTGCCCGGCGTTGGCCTCGACGACCAGGGGACGCAGGACGGACGAGGATCCCAGCCCGCCCACGTAGAGGCGGCCGTCGCGCAGGCGGCCCACCGAGTCGAGGTTCAGCATCAGGTCCACGGCCGCCGGTTCCCACGGCGGATGCTTTACCAGCCAGGACGAGCCCAGCAGGCCGATCTCCTCGCCGGCGAAGGCCGCGAAGAGGCAGCTGCGGCGCTCGCCCCCGGGGCCGGCCGCGAGGCGCGCGGCCAGTTCCACCAGTACGCTCACGCCGGAGGCGTTGTCCTCGGCGCCGTGGTAGACGCCGAGCACCGTGCGTCCGTCGTCGGCCAGCTGGAGGCCCAGGTGGTCGTAGTGGGCGCCCAGGACCAGGACCCGCTCCGCCAGGGCGCCGTCGCCCGGCAACCAGCCGAGGACGTTGCGTCCCGTGCCCGCCGCCGGATCGTCCGGCGAGAGGGGGAAGTCCTGGAACCAGCCGTCCAGGGCGGGCAGCGGCGACAGTCCGGCCCGCGCGAACCAGACGGCGACGCTGTCCGCCGCCGCCAGGGCCCCGGCGGTGCCGGTCGCCCGGCCGGCCATCTCCTCGTCGGCGAGGATCCGCACCCGCTGGACGAGCGCCGCCTCGTCGGAGGCGACGGCCCCGCCGCACGCGGCCAGCACGGTGATCAGGACGGCGGCTAAGGGATGACACCTGCGCGACATCGTGGAATACTCCCGTTGGGGCCGAGTTCTCAGACGACAGGTTGCGAGCATCATGACCGACCTCAACCCAGACTTCAACGCGAGGTTCCGGAACCTGCCGCCCGAGGCGGACGCGGCCCGCGCGGTCATCGAGCGCCTGGCCGACGCCGGCCACGCGGCCTATCTGGTGGGCGGCGCGGTGCGCGACCTGGCGCTAGAGCGCACGCCCGGCGACTTCGACGTCGCCACCGCGGCGCGGCCCGAAACCATCGCCGAGCTCTTCCCGCACACCCAGTTCGTGGGCGCCGCCTTCGGCGTCACGCTCGTGATCGACGCGGGCCACCACGTGGAGGTGGCCACCTTCCGGCGCGAACGCCGCTACCTGGACGGACGCCATCCCGAGGAGATCGTCTTCAGCGAGTCGGCGGACGAGGACGCCCTGCGCCGCGACTTCACGGTGAACGCCCTCTACCTGGATCCGCGCAGCGGCGAGGTGCTCGACACCGTCGGCGGCCTCGACGATTGCCGCGCGCGCGTCCTGCGCACCGTTGGCGACCCGGCCGAGCGCTTCGGCGAGGACGGCCTGCGCCTGCTGCGGGCCGCCCGCCTGGCCGCGGCCTGCGGTCTCGAGGTGGCGCCGGACACCCTGCGGGCCATGGGCGAGTGCCGCGACATGCTGAGCGCCGTGTCGGTCGAGCGCATCGGCCAGGAACTCGCCGCCATGCTCACCGGACCCGCCCCCTCGCGCGCCCTGGACCTGCTGCGCGAAACCGGGCTGCTGGAACTGTTCCTGCCCGAGATCGCAGCCCTGCACGGTGTCCCCCAGCCCCCGGACTACCACCCCGAGGGCGACGTCTGGACCCACACCATGCTCATGCTGGACGCCCTGCGGTCGCCCGACCTCGTGCTGGCCCTCGGGGCCCTGCTCCACGACGTCGGCAAGCCGGACGCCATGACCCGGGCCGGCGACCGCGTCCGCTTCCACGGGCACACGAGCCGGGGCGAGGACCTGGCCCGCGACATCCTCGAACGGCTGCGCTTCCCGCGCGAGACCGTCGATCGCGTGGTGCACCTGGTCTCCCAGCACATGCGCTTCTACAACGTCCAGGAGATGCGCCCCGCCACCCTCAAGCGCTTCATGCGCCAGGCGAACTTCCCCACGCTGCTCGAGCTGCACCGCCTGGACAAGCTCGGCGCCGACGGCGACCTGAGCCGCTACGACTTCTGCCGCGAACGGCTGGACGACGCGACGGCCCAGGACCTGGCGCCGCCTCCCCTGCTCGGTGGCCACGACCTGCTGGCCCTCGGTGTGCCGCCCGGCCCGCGGGTGGGCGAGTTGCTGCGCGAGCTGGAGACCCTGCAGCTCGAGGGGCGGCTGGCGGACGCCGAGGCGGCCCGCGGCTGGGTGCGCGACCGGCTTTCCTGATCCGGAATCAAGCGTGGAGCAGGCCCGTGCAGGCGGCGCGGCCGCCGCAGTGTGCGACGGTCAGCTCGACGTAGCGGTCCACGTGGGCGCGCATCGCGTCGTGCGGGTAGGCGGCGGTGGCCATGATGGCCACCAGCAGAGTGCCCGTGCCGTCGGTGATCGAGGTACGCAGGGAGTCGCTCGTGGGCGAGCCGAAGGGGCCCGCGTCGTCGAAGAGGCCGAGCCGGCCGGCCAGGTGCACCGGCCCCTTGCGGATGCCCGGGTACTCCTCCCCCTCGCGGCCGAGCCGCAAGGTCACGTCGCCGCGGATCTCCGACAGGTCGTAGAGGCCGAGAGGCAGCAGGAACTCCAGACTGGCCAGGTTGCAGACGTCCACGGCGTTGCTGATGGCGTAGAGGTCGCCCCCCTTGAGGATGCGCCGCAGCAGGGCCTCCGAGGAGGGGCGCGTGCGGGTGGGCTGGATGCCGACGGACTTGTAGAGGTCGCGGGCCTCCTGCAGGGGCTCGATCTCTGAGGGCAGGCGGCCGGCGTAGCGCGCGCGCAATTCGGCGGCCCGGGCGTCGATCTCGGGCCGGACCGTGTCTCCGGGCCCCACGGCGATGCCCTCGATGACGGCCAGACCCGCGGCGAGCACCGGCCGGACGTCCTCGCCCAGCCGCGCCGTGCGGCCGCCGGTCAGATCGAGGGAAACGCTCATGTCGAGGAGTGACGGCCCCGCTCGCCGTACATGGACTCGTAGTAGTCCCGGTAGGCGCCGCTGCGGACTTGCTCCCACCAGTCGCGGTGCGCGATGTACCAGTCGACGGTGGCGCGGATGCCGTCGTCGAAGGCGTGGCGCGGGGTCCAGCCCAGTTCCTCGTTCATGCGGGTGGCGTCGATGGCGTAGCGCCGGTCGTGGCCGGGCCGGTCGGTGACGTAGGAGATCAGCGATTCGTCCTTGCCCAGGATCCCGAGCAGCAGGCGGACGATGCCGATGTTCTCCATCTCGTTGTTGCCGCCGATATTGTAGACCTCGCCGGGCGCACCGCGGCGCAGGACCAGGTCCACCGCCTCGCAGTGGTCGGCCACGTAGAGCCAGTCGCGCACGTGGCGGCCGTCGCCGTAGACCGGCAGGGGCGCGTCCTCCAGGGCGTTGGCGATCATCAGCGGGATCAGCTTCTCGGGAAACTGGTAGGGGCCGTAGTTGTTGCTGCAGCGTGTGATCAGCACCGGAAATCCATAAGTGCGGTGGTAGGCGCGGCAGATCATGTCGGCCGCCGCCTTCGAGGCCGCGTAGGGCGAGTTGGGCCGCAGCGGGCTGTCCTCGGTGAAGGCGCCCCCCGAACCCAACGAGCCGTAGACCTCGTCGGTGGAGACCTGCAGGAAGCGCTCGACGCCCGCCCGGCGCGCCGCTTCCAGCAAGGTCTGTGTGCCCATGATGTTGGTGTCCAGGAACTCGCGCGGGCCGTCGATGGAGCGGTCCACGTGGCTCTCGGCGGCGAAGTTCACCACCGCCTCGATCTTCTCCGCGGCCAGCAGGCCGTCGAGCAGGTCGCGGTCGCGGATGTCGCCGCGCACGAAACGGTAGTCCGCGTGATCCTCGCAGCCGGCGAGATTCTCCAGGTTGCCCGCGTAGGTGAGGACGTCCAGGTTCACGATCCGGTCCCCGCCCCGCTCCAGGAGCCAGCGCACGTGGTTGGCGCCGATGAAGCCGGCGCCGCCGGTCACCAGGATGTTCATCGCTGCTCCTTGTCGCTGGTCTCTCGCCACGCGTCCGTGAAGGCGGCGACGCGTCGCGGGTCGATGCGCCGGCGTCCGCCCCCGTCGGCGGTCTGCAGGGAGGTGCCGACGATGAAGCCGTCGGCCGCCGGTAGGAAGTCGGACAGGTTTCCGCGCGTGGCGCCGCTGCCGATCAGCAGGGGGCACGCCGGCAGCGCGTCGCGCACCGCGGCGAGCTCGTCGGGATCGGCGGCCGCGCCGGTGGCGGGTCCCGAGACGATCACGGCGTCCGCGAGACCGCGCGTGCGCAGGTCGGCGGCCTCCTCCACCGCCGGCCGCTCGGCCAGCGGCGTGGCGTGCTTGACGCGCAGGTCGGCCAGGATGCCCACGCCGGGGGCGAAGGCGCTCCGCGCGCGCAGGGTCTCGGCCGCCCGGCCCTGCAACAGCCCCTGGTCGGTGACGGCCGCGCCGGTGTGCACGTTGACCCGCACGAAGGCCGCGCCGACCGCCGCCGCGACGCCCAGGGCCGTGCGCGCGTCGTTGCGCAACACGTTGATCCCCAGAGGCAGGCCGCCGCAGGCCTCGCGCACCGCCGCGGCGGCCAGCACGAGGGCGGCTACCGTCTCCGGCGGCACCCGCTCGGCGAAGAAGGGCACGTCGTGGTAGTTCTCGACCATGACGGCGCCCACGTCGCCCTCGGCGAGGGCCGCGGCGTCGTCGCGGGCCTCGGCGAGCACGGCGTCCATGTCCCCGCCCCAGCCGGGCGATCCCGGCAGCGGCGGTAGGTGCACCATGCCTACGATCGGCACGGGCAGCAGCGTCTTGAAATCGTTCCGGTTCCACATGCTGAAAAAGATAGTACCTGCCCCCGGGACGGTAAAGCCCAGTCAATGGGACTGGTCAAGCCCCGACGGGTCGGTTACATTTCCCGGGTCCACGTCAACAGCCACCGGGAGCGATATCCGATGCAGATCATCCACGGCAAGACCGGTTGGATAGAAGTCATTTGCGGACCCATGTTCAGCGGCAAGAGCGAGGAGCTCATCCGCCGCATCCGGCGCGCACAGATCGCCCGCCAGAGGGTTCAGCTCTACAAGCCGATGCTGGACGACCGCTACAGCGAGGACGAGATCGTCACCCACAACCAGCAGCGGCTGCCCAGCACGCCGGTGGCGGCCAGCACGGACATCCTGGAGCACCTGCACGACAAGACCGAGGTGGTGGGCATCGACGAGGCCCAGTTCTTCGACGACGACGTCACCGAGGTGTGCAACAAGCTGGCCAACCTGGGCAAGCGGGTGATTGTGGCGGGCCTGGACATGGACTACCGCGGCGAGCCCTTCGGGCCCATCCCCGACCTGATGGCCGTCGCGGAATACGTCACCAAGCAGCTGGCGATCTGCGTGTGCTGCGGCAATCCGGCCAACCACACCCAGCGGCTGACCGACAACACGCAGCAGATCGTGGTGGGATCGCAGGGTACCTACGAGGCCCGCTGCCGGCAATGCTTCGAGCACCCCCACCCCCAGGCGGCGGAGGCGTCCGAGGACGCCTGAGCGGGCTCAGTCGAGGGTCTCGACGGGGGCCTCGGCCACCCGGCACGCGAGGATTCCGAACAGTTCCAGGTCGATGCCGAGCAACCGCGCCGCGGCGCTCTGGCCGTGGATGGCCTCGCGGGTCCAGGGGTCCTCCGTCTCGGCGCACTGCACCAGATCCTCCCCCAGGCCGATCACCGCGCCCAGACGCTCCGGATCGGTATCGTTCTCCAGGTCGTGATGGTGCCGCACCGCCTGGCCGAGCCGCCGGCTCAATCCCCAGTCGTCGATGAGCATCGAGCCCAGGGCGCCGTGGTCGTAGCCCAGGCGCTCCTTCTCCACCCGCCAGACGGGCAGCTCCCGCTCGTGGGCCGACTGCTCGACGTGCTCGCAGAGACCGGGCAGGGCCCGGGCCAGGATGAGCTGGCCGATGTTCTGCATCAGGCCGCCCACGAAGGCGATCTCGCAGTCGTCCAGGCCCATCTGCTCGGCCACGATCTGGCTGGCCACGGCCGAGCGTACCGAGCGGGACCAGATGCGGTGCAGGATCGGGCTGGTGTCCACGCCCGGGAAGACCGCGCGGGTGGCGGCCACGAGGGTCCAGTTGCGCACCGTCTTGAAGCCCAGGCGGACGACCGCGTCACGGATGGTCTTGATCTCGCTGTTGCCGTCGTAGAAGGAGGAGTTGGCCACGCGCAGCATGCGCGCCGTCAGCACCAGGTCGCGGGCGATCTCCTTCTCCAGCTGCGCCGCCGTGGTGCGCGGGTCGCCGAGGAGCTCCAGGATGCGTCCGGCCACCTGGGGCAGGGCGGTGAGCTCGCCCAGCATCCCGTAGATGCGTTCCGGCGGCAGGTCGCCCGGCTGCATGTCGGCGAAGCCCATCTTCTCGCGCTCGTGCTGGGCCCGCTGCTGGGCCGCGAAGATCTTCTGGGTGCGCGGGCCCACCGGCAGCACGTCGTGCTCGAGACCGTGCAGGCGCATGACCGCGTAGCGCGCCAGGGCCGTGGCCTCCCGCACGCGCTCGGCGCAGGAGAAGGTCAGCCAGTCGAGGTAGAGGTAGGTGCCCCAGCGGCCGCGCAGCGGCAACGGCACCAGCAGCACCGGACGGTCCTCCGAGGCGTTGAGGGCTCGGGCCAGTTCCTGGGGGAAGTGGTCCAGGGGGAAGGGGCCGCTGTAGACGACCTTCTCCCGCGACAGGACCATGAAGATGTCCGAGTCCTGCAGCGCGATCACCTTGGGCCGTGAGGCCTTGGGATCCAGCAGGCGTGGCGGCAGATCGACGCCCTGGGCCAGCATCACCCGCAGCCCTTCGCCCCAGTTGCGCAGCAGCAGCAGGCGCCCGCCCTGGCGCTCGGTGAGATCGACGAAGAAGCGCACCACGTCCCCCGCCTCGACGATCTTGTCGAGGGCCTCCAGCCCCGCGAGAAAGTCCTCGTGGCCGGCGATGGGATCCGAGGCCGGCATGGCCTCGAGGGCCTCGATGCCGGCGATCTTCTTCAACTCTTTTTCCTGCACGCTCTTCTCGTGGTGAGAGAGCACGAGTTCATCCAACTGGCCCAATTCCACACTCCCGGCTGCAAACAAGGCGCGCCAACGCCCGTCGAAAAGCCTCCAGAGCGGTTATCGGCCGCTCCCCGGGGAAATTGAGCAGGATTGCTGGCGCAGGACGGGGGGGTTGATATATCCTGGTACGCGTACAGGCGCCCCGCGCGCCATCCCGAGGTCACCCGCCGAGAGGTCGCTCATGCCGAACCGGATCACCAAGTCCTTCACCTTCGATTCCGCCCACTGGCTGCCCCACGTACCGGAGGGACACAAGTGCGGACGCATGCACGGCCACACCTACACGATCGTCATCGCGCTGGAGGGCGAGGTGGCGCCCGAATCGGGTTGGATCGTGGATTTCGGGGACATCAAGGCCGCATTCAAGCCGCTGGAGAAGATCATGGACCACCAGCTCCTGAACGACATCGAGGGGCTTGAGAATCCGACGGCCGAGAACATGGCCCGCTGGATCTTCGAGCGGCTGGAGCCGGCGCTGCCCCAACTCGCCGACATCACCGTCAAGGAGACCCCCACCACCTCGGCCATCTACCGGCGTCCCTGACCGTCCTCAGTGGGTCTGCAGCCACGCCCGCGCGCGCTTGTCCGCGGGGTTGATCCGCAACAGCCTCCGGTACGCGTCGCTGGCCTGCTCCAGCCGTCCCGCCCGCTGGTGGATCTCCGCCAGGTTGCCCAGGGCCTGCCAGTAGGCCGGCGCCAGGCGCAGGACCTCCTCGAAGGCCCGCACGGCCTCGGTGTCCCGGCCGAGGGCCATCAGGCACATGCCGGCGCCGAAGCGGGCGCTGGCGTCCGGCCGGCGGCGGTGCAATGTCTCGAAGCGGCGCAGGGCGCGGCCGTGGTCCTCGCGGTGGAAGGCCACCCAGGCGGAGCCGAGCATGGCCGCGGCGTCGTCGGGGTCGGTGCGCAGCACGATCTCGAACTGGACCTCCGCCTCGTCCACCCGTCCCGCCCCCAGCAGCAGGTCGCCCAGCTTCAGGCGCGCCGCTCGCGCGTTGGGATTGGCCTCCACCCAGCGTCGCGTGGCCTGCAGGGCCTCGCCGGTGCGTCCCTCCCGGAGCAGGGCGTCGCCGAAGGCGTCGTACAGGTTGTCGCGCACGAGCCCGAACTCGCGGTTGGGCGTGCGGGCCTGGATCGCCAGGGCCTCGCGGTAGGCGGCGATGGCCGGGCCCGTCTCCCCCCTGGTGAGATAGGCGTTGCCGAGGGTGTAGCGGTAGAAGGGATTGGCCTCGGTGCGGTGCTCGCGGAAGTCGCGGAAATCGCTCAGCGAATAGGCCAGCAATCCCACCGCGAGCAGCGGCCCGATCCAGCCGAGTTCCCAGCGGCGCCGGCGGAGGGCCGTCCACAGGGCGTCCAGGCCCGCGCCGGCGGGGATGGCCAGGATCGCGGCGACGGGCAGCCGGAAGCGGGCGTTGACGAAGAAGAGCAGGATCGACAGGGCGTAGGCCGCCGCCGTGACCAGCAGCAGCATCCGCGCGGGCGCGTTCCCGTCCCGCCGCGACCAGCCGAGCACGGCCAGACACAGCAGCGCCGGCCAGCCGGCCAGCACCGGCACCTTCAGCAGGGGCGACCATTCCCGCCAGGCGTAGATGAACTTGTTGTTGGAGCGCTCGCCCGCCCCCAGCAGCATGCGCAGCTTGTGCCCGTAGAGCCCCAGCGCCGCCCCCGGGTTGTCGGCCCAGAAGTCGAGTCCGCGGCCGAGGTAGTGCCGATCCACCTCCGAGGCCTTCAGGGTCCGGCCCTCGGCGCGCTCGGCCAGGGCCACGGCGTCGTCGTACCCCCCCTGCCAGGTGGGGCGGGTGCCCGGCACGATGGCGGTGCGCCCGTCCGAAGCGGGATTGTTGCCGATGTAGAAGTTCACGCCGCCCTGGCTGGCGATCAGCACCGCGTCACCGCCCCGCACCAGGTTGGAGACGGTCACGGGCAGGATGGGCAGCGCGAGCCCCGCCGCCAGCAGCAGCCAACCCGCCGGGCGCGTCCGCAACCCGCGCCACGCGTACCAGGCCACCACCGGCACCACGATCAGGATGTTGGGCCGCGCGACGGCCGACAGGCCCAGCACCAGTCCCGCCAGCAACAGGCGCCACGGCGAGGGCGGCGCCTCCTCCCGCAGCAGCAGCCACAGCCAGAGCAGGTTCAGGCTCACGATCAGCGTGACGATCAGCAGCTCGGCCGAGAAGTAGATGTGGGTCCACAGGGCGGCCAGCAGGCCGCCGGCCATGTACCCCGCGCGCCGCCCCCACAGCCGGTCGGCGGACAGGGCCGCCAGGCCGGCCGCCAGCGAGGAGACGAGCGCGTGGACCAGTTGCACCGGGAAGCGGGCTGCGTCGAAGAGGGCGTAGAGGCCCGCCAGGAAATAGATGTAGAGAGGGGCGCGGAAGAAGGGTTCGGGCCCCGGCCAGGTGCCTGCGAGCAGGCCGCGCGCCCAGGCGTCGTGGACGGCGGCGTCCATGATGGGCTGGTCGAAGAGCGGGTTTACCCGCATGGCCCACAGGTGGAACAATCGCAGCGCGAGGGCCGCGCCGATGACGATCCAGAGCATGCGGGACTGTCCGGTGAAGCGCTTCACTCGTCCCTTTCCGGCTCGACGCGCACGTGGGCCAGGGTGGCCGAGGACACCCAGCCGTTCCATTCCCCGCCGAGTGTCACCTGGGACCAGTCCTCGCGCAAGGCCCGGACCTGCAGGGTCAGGCCGTCGTGGACCTGGAAGAGGACGGGGAAGCTCGCGTCGGGACCGCTGTGCACCGACACCTCGGGCACCACGACCACCGCCGAGTCCCGCACGTACTCCTCGTGCCAGCGCCAGCCGGCGATCGCCAGCACGCCCACCACGAGCACGCCGGCCGACAGGCCGAGCCTCCGCATGGCCGCCGTCCAGCCCGTGCGCCACCACGACCAGGCGATCACGAGACAGGCCAGCCACACCGACACCGCCAGCAGTCCGCACCACTCGTCCAGCGAGAGCGCCGTCAGCCCGTCGCGGACCTGCTTGACCACCGGCGGCAGCGGCGCGGCGGCCAGTTCGGCGTCGACGGTGTGGGACCGGACCCAGGACAGGTTCGCGCGCACGTCGGCGTCGCGCGGGCGCAGGCGTTGCGCGCGCAGGTAGTTCAGCACGGCCCGGCCCAGCTCGCCGCGGCGCGCGTGGGTGTTGCCGAGGTTGTAGTAGACGTCGGGGTCGCGGGTCGACGCGGCGGCTCCCTGGAAGCGCGCGAGGGCCGTTTCGAGCTCGCCGTCGGTGTAGGCGCGCACGCCTTCGGCCATCAGGCGCACGGGATCGCCCCCGGCGGCGGGCGCGTCCTGGGCCGCGGCCGGGGCGCCGTCCAGCACCGCCAGGGCCAGCAGCCAGGGCAGCACGGCGCGCAGGGTGCGCGCGCCCCGCTTGCCGCCGGCGGATTCCATCGTCGTGAGCAGGTCCAGGGCCTCCCGTGCCGTCTCCGCGGCATCGAGGCCGCTCGCCGCGCCCGCCGCGCCGTAGCGCGCCGCCTCGCAGCGATCCACCAGGTCGGCCAGTTGCCTTGCGACGCGGTCCCCGCCGTTGTCGAGCGCGTGGTCATTGATCTGCCCGCTCTGGAGGCCGGCGGCCGTGCGGCCCGTCCTGTCCGCCACGTAGCCCTGCACCGCCTTGAGCACCAGCGCGCCACCGGCCGGGCCGTCCCCGGCGCGGGCGGCCTCGGCCAGCAGGGCCCTGGCCTGGCGCAGGGCGCCGCGACGGCGCGTGCCCAGGGGATCGCGCAGGCGCGACGCCTCCCGCGACATCTGCCACCGCAGTCCGCCCAGCAGGAGCAGCGGCGCGAGCAGGCCGATCCACCAGCTCGACCGCGCGGGCAGCGGCGCGACCAGCGCACGCAGCCGGCGCGGGGCCGGGTGCGCGAAGCGCAGGTCGCTGGCGAGGCGTTCGATCTCCGTCCGCATCATCTGCGCCGGCGTGTCGCCTTCCACAGGGCGGTCGCCCGGCAGCACGGTCAGCGCGCCGAGTTCGCGCGTGACCTCGCCGTAGCGGCCGGCGGCCGGATCGAAGTAGACGACCGTCAGCGGCGGCAGGGCCAGCTCGCCCTCGGCCAGCGGGATCAGCACGCGTTCCTGCGCGAGACGGCTGAAGAGCCGGCCGTGGTCCTTCTTGGTCTCCAGGCCGCCGCCCGCCTCGTGGACCTGAAGCTCGGACGGCGCGGCCCAGGGCAGCTCCTCGACGCTCTTGAGCGAGCCGTCCGCGCCGAGGGACAGGGACAGGCTCACGGGTTCCCCGCGGGACACAGTGTCGCGGTCGACGCTCACCGCCAGGTCCACCTGGCGCGAGACGATGCCCGCGAAGTCCTCCGGCGCCGGGTGGGGCAGGTCGCGCACGCGGACCTGCAGGGCCTCGGTGGCGAGCTGCACGGGCCCTCCGTTGCGGCTGCGCCGGCGGAACGAGAAGAAGTCGGCGAAGGGATCGGCGGCCAGCGTGACGACCGCGGGCTCGATGGTCAGGACGCCCGGCCGCGTGGGAAAGAGGGCGTAGCGGATCTCCGTGATCTCGTACTGCTGTCCGGCGATGACGTCGCGGAAGTTGCGGTTGGGCGGCAGATCCTCGCGCCAGAAGCCCTCGACGCGGGGCGCCGTGTACTGGGGGCGGTCGCGTCCGCGCGCGAAGGGATTGGCGTGGTACCTGAAGACCAGCACCACCTGCTCGCCCACGTAGGCCGTCTCGCGGTCCACGGTCATGGTCACGAAGTAGTCGTCGCCCGGACCGGGTCCGTCGCCGCGGGCCGCCGCAGTTCCGGCTTCGTCGCCGCCGGCGCCGCCGCCGGGGGCGGGCGTGCGCACGGCGGCCGCCTCGACGCGGATGGTCACGGGCTCGCTGCGCAGCTTCGCGCCGTCCAGTTCCACCTCCAGGGCTGGGACGGTCACGTCCTCGTCCGTCTCGATGCGCAGGTAGTAGGTCCAGGAGAGGGAGGTCGACACGGCGCCGTTGACGATCTGGAAGTTCTGGCTCGAGCCGCCCCGGCTGACGACGACGCCGGGAATCTCCGGCAGTCGCGGCGTGGGCAGGTCGCGGTTCTCGCCGGACACGGTGACCGTCAGCAGCACCTGGTCGCCCCGCGACACCACGTCGCGATCGACGGCCACGTTCAGGTCGCCGGCGCCCAGCGCGGGCGCGGCGGCCGCCAGCCACAGCAGCACCGCCGCCGCACCGGCCCGTCGAAATGTCCTCGGCTCACGCATGCTCTACCACCGTTTTCCGCTCGCGGCTTCCTGTCCCTTGAGCCGCTTCTGCAGGGAGCGTCGCAGCTCTTCCTCGTCGCGGTCCAGGCCCTTCAGGATCGACAGGGCCCGCTCGCGCGAGATCTCCTCCTGGTCCGCCTGCTCGCCCTCCTGGGGCTGGGGCTCTTCCTCGGCCGGCTCCTCCGACTCCTCAGGCTGCGGCGATTCCTGCTGGTCCGTCTCGGAGTCTTCCTCGCCGGCGTCCTGTTCCTGCTGTTGCTGCTGCTGTTCCTGCGACTGTTCGCCGGACGAGTCCTGCTGGTCCTGCTGCCCGTCCTGTTGCTGCTGCTGCTGCTCGTCCTGCTCCCCGTCCTCGCCGTCCTGGGAATCCTCGGACTGCTGGGGCGGCGCCTGTTCCATCATACGCACGGCGTACTCCAGGTTGCGCAGGGTGTCGAGACGGTCGGGCTCGAGGGCCAGGGCTTCGCGCAGCTGCTCCACAGCGCGGGCCGGGTCGCCCGCCGCCAGGGCGTCGGTGCCTGCGTTGTAGAGAGCCTCGGCGCGCAGCTCGGGGTCGTCGGTCAGGGCCATAGCCCGCGTGAACTCGCGAGCGGCCTCCTCGTGGCGTTCCAGGCGCGACATGGCCTCGCCCACGGCCAGGGCTAGGCGCGGATCGTCCGGATCGAGGGCGCGCGCCTCCAGGAAGGCGTCCAGGGCCGCCTCGTAGTCGCCGGCCCGGTAGCTCTCGATGCCGCGCGCCACGGCGCCCGCCCCCGGCGGTTCCAGGATCGAGGCCGCGGTCGGCGCGGGCATCGCGGCGAGGGCGAGCCACAGGGTGAGGCCGGCCGCCACCGCGCGCCGGTTCGCCGAGTGCGCCGGTCGCGCCCGCACCAGGGTGCGGGCCCACAGGGAGAGGAAGGCCAGGGCCAGGGGCCACACGAATCGCTCCTCGTAGCGGGAGACGTGACGTCCGTCCAGCTCGCGCTCACCGAGTCCGGCGATGAGCGCCAGCAGGTCGTCGATGTCCAAGCCACGCGTCCCGATGCGGAACACGACGCCCTCGCCGAAGCCGGCCAGTTCCTGCAGGGAGGTCACGTCGAGACGGCTCATGACGACCTGTCCCGTGTCGTCCTTCATGTAGCCCCCCGCGCCGTCGTCGTCCTCCGGCAGCGGGATCAGCCCGCCGGTCTCCTCGCCCACCCCGACGGGGATCACCGAGATGCCCTGTTCGCGGCAACGCGCCGCGGCCTCCTGCCAGCCACCCTCGAGGTCCTCGCCGTCGGTGACCAGCAGCACGGCGCGGCGCACGCCCGCGGGACTCTCGCCCGCGCCGCTGATCAGCAGGTCGGCGCCGGTGGCCAGGGCCGCGCCGAGGGCGGTGCCCTGGGCCGAGATCATGTCCGGGTCGGCCATGCGCAGGAAGAGGCGCGCGGTGCCTAGGTCGAGGGTCAGCGGACACTGCACGAAGGCCTGACCCGCGAAGAGCACCAGGCCCACGCGGCCGCGGTCGAAACGCTCGAGGAAGGTCCCCAGTTCCGCGCGGGCGCGGGCGAGACGGCTGGGCACCACGTCCTCGGCCCGCATGGAGTTGGAGATGTCCAGGGCGATCACCACGTCGGTGCCGCGCTGCCGGACCACCACCTCGTGGGCGCCCCACTGGGGCCGCGCCAGGGCCAGTACCAGGCAGGCGAGGCCCGCGAGCAGGAAGAAGCGCCGCCACTGCCGCGCCGCCGGCGGCATGTTCTCGACGTGCTCGTCCGCGCGGGGCCCGAGCAGGGCTGCCAGGCGGCGCCGCGCCCGGCCGTCGCCCCAGCGCAGGTAGACCCACAGGAGCGGGATCGCCCCCAGCAGGTAGAGCCAGTGTCCGGCCGCGAATCTCAAGCGTCTCTCCTCGCCGTCCGCGGCGCCGGGCCGCGGGCGGACGCGTTCAGGGCAGTCGCCGCAACCAGGCCGCCCCGAGCAGGGCGTCCAGCAGCAGCAGCAGCAGGGCCGGCGAGGCGAACCAGGCCATGCGCTCCTCGTACCAGGTGGTCACCGTCGTCTTGTAGCGGCTGGTCTCCAGTTCGTCGATGGTGGCGAAGATCCGGGCCAGGGCCTCGGCGTCCTGGGCCCGGTAGTAGCTGCCGCCGGTCACCCGCGCGATCTCCTGCAGCAGTTCCTCGTCCAGGGGCATCTCCACCATGCGGGTACGCCGGCCCTGGAAGCGGTCGTCGGGGAAGGGTACCAGGCCCTGCTTGCCCACGCCCACCGTGTAGACGCGCACGCCCAGGGTGCGGGCCAGTTCGGCGGCGGTCTCGGGCTCCAGGGTGGGCACGTTGTTGCTGCCATCGGTGAGCAGGATGATCGTGCGGCTGGTGGCCTCGGAGTGGCGCAGCCGGTTGACGGCCGTGGCCAGGCCCAGCCCGATGGCCGTGCCGTCCTCGATCAGACCGATCCGCACCTCGTCCAGGAAGCCGGTGAGGATGGAGCGGTCCAGGGTCAGCGGACACTGGGTGAAGGCCCGCGAGGCGAAGACGACCAGGCCGATGCGGTCCTGCCCGCGGCCGAGCACGAAGTCCCGGATGATGGACTTGGCCACCGCGAGGCGGTTGTCGGGCTGGAAATCCAGGGCCCGCATGCTGCCGCTGATGTCCAGGGCCACCACGATGTCGATGCCCTCCCCCTCGACCTCGCGCAGGCTGTGCACGTCCCGCGGACGGGCCAGCGCCACCACCAGCAGCAGCAGGGCGGCCACGCGCAGCCAGGGCAGCAGGCCGCGCAGGCGCGCGCGGAGGCCGGGCTCGGCGCCGTCGAGCAGCGCCAGGTGGGGGTGGCGCAGCACGGCCGTGTCCGCCCGGCGTCGGCGCAGGATCAGCAGGGCCACCGCCACGGGCACGGCCAGCAACAGGACCCAGGGGTATGCCAGCTCAAACACGGGCGCCCCCTTCCGTCACGGGCTCCGGGGGGGCCGCGATCTCCTGCAGGCGCTGCCAGCCCAGCCGCGCCGCGACCTCCAGGTCCGGCGGCACGGGGGTGTAGCGCGCCAGGACGCGGGTGTCGGCCACCGCCTCCACCACGGCGCACAGCTGCGTCCGGCAGTCGGCCAGGGGCACCTCGCCGGGCGAGAAACGCAGCAGGTCGCAGCGGGTCAGGATGTCGGCCGCGCGGGTCGGGACCGCCTCGGGATGGCGGCGCAGGCGCAGGGCGCCGGCCACCTCGTCGGGCGTCATCTCCACCGCGCCGATGTGGAAGCGCCCGGAGAGGAAACGGCGGTAGATCAGGTCGAGCTCGTGCAGGTAGGCCCGCCCCTCGCCGCGGGCGTCCAGGCCCCCGTCGGCCAGGTCGCGCAGGGCGACGGCCGCCTCCATCCAGGCCGGCGGCGGCAACGGCTCGCCCTCCCCGGGTTCGACGGCGCGGCGTCGGCGCAGGCGCAGCCAGAACAGCAGCACCGCGAGCGCCACCAGGAAAGCCAGCAGCAGGCGCCAGCCGTACCAGCCGAGGCGGCGGGGTTCGCGCAGGGGCGAGGGCTGGTCCTCGGGGGCCAGCCGGCCCAGCACGTGGAAGACCTGCTCGGTGTGGGGACCGTCTGCCCAGGCCAGGCGGTAGGGGCCGGCGCGGCCCAGGCGCAGGCCGATGCTCACCTCGGTGCCGCCGCCGTCCGGGGCGTCCCCCTCGGCGAGACTCACGATCTCGGCCCAGGGCGTCCGGCTGACGAGCGAATCGAGAACGCCCTCGCCGGTGGCCGTGGGAAAGACGCAGCGCACCACGATCTCCCCGCCGAAGAGCACCGAATCGGGACCGGCCGCGCGCAATTCCGGCGCCGGCACGTCGCGTCCGGCGCCGAGGCTCAGCACGAGGGTGTCGGGTGGCGCGGCGGCCTGGGGAGGCGGCGGCGAAACCATCTGGGCGCCGGCCGCGGCGGCCCAGCAGAGCAGGGCGGCCGCACAGGCGGCGATACGGTGGACCGTCCTCACAACGCCCTCCCGGCCCGGCGGATGCGGCGCACGAAGAAACGTCTCAAGGGATCCACGTAAGACGAAGCGATATCGATGTTTATGATGTCCACACGCAGGCGGCGAAGGAGGTCTTCCAGGCCGCGGTCGTGGTCGGCGGCCCGGGCCACCAGCGTCTCGCGGACGACCGCCCGCGAGGTGTCCACGAGGCGTTCGCGTCCCGTCTCGGCGTCCGCCCAGCGCACCAGGCCGCTGCCGGCCAGGTCCGCCTCGCGCGGATCACGCACCTTCACGGCCACCAGGTCGTGGCGGCGGGTCACCACCCGCAAGGGGCGGTCGAAGCCGTCGGCCCAGAAGTCGGAGACCAGGAACACGGTGGCCTTGCGCTTGAGCACCGAGCCGAGCAGGTCCAGGGGCGCCCGCAGGTCGGTGCCCTCGCCCTGGGCCTCGGCCGCCAGCAGCTCGCGTATGATGCGCAGCACGTGGCCGCGCCCGCGGGCGGGTGGAATGTAGAGCTCCACGCGGTCGGAGAAGAGCACCAGCCCGACCTTGTCCCGGTTGGCGGTCGCCGACAGGGCCAGCACGCCGCAGAGCTCCGCGGCCACCTCCAGACGCATGCGCTCGCCGGAGCCGAAGCGGCCCGACCGGCTCACGTCCACCGCCAGCATGACGGTCAGCTCGCGCTCCTCGTCGAACTGCTTGACGTAGGGGGCGTCGGCCCGCGCGGTGACGTTCCAGTCGATGGCGCGCACGTCGTCGCCGGGCACGTACTCGCGCACCTCCCGGAACTCGACGCCGCGGCCCTTGAACACGGAGTGGTACTCGCCGGAGAAGGTCTCGTCGACCAGGCGGCGGGCGCGGATCTCGATCCGGCGCACGGCCTCGAGCATCTCGGGCGTGACCGAGGCGCGGCCGCCCGGCAGCGGCCGCGTCTCCGGCTCGGCGCGGGGTCGTCTAAGGAACTTCCACATGGTCGAGCAGCCGATCGATGACGTGGTCGCTGCTGAGCTGCTCCGCCTCGGCCTCGTAGGTGACCAGGATGCGGTGGCGAAGCACCGCATGGGCCGTCGTCTTGACGTCCTCGGGCACCACGAAGGCGCGCCCGGCCAGCAGGGCCCGCGCGCGCGAGGCCTGGGTCAGGGCCAGGGTGGCCCGGGGCGAGGCGCCGTAGGCGATCAGATGCGCCGCGTCGAGGCCGATGGCCGCGGGATCGCGCGTGGCGAAGACCAGGTCCAGCACGTAGTCCTTGATCTTCTCGTCCACGAACACGCCGTTGACCACGCTGCGCAGGCTGCGGATCTCCTCGGGCCCCAGGATGGGATTGATCCGCGCCGGCGCCCGGCCGGCCATGCGCTCCAGGATGATCCGCTCCTCGTCGCGTGTGGGGTAGCCCACGTGCAGCTTCAGCAGGAAGCGGTCGACCTGGGCCTCGGGCAGCGGATAGGTCCCCTCCTGCTCGATGGGATTCTGGGTGGCCAGCACCAGGAAGGGGTCGTCCATGGCGAAAGTCTCCTCGCCGATGGTGACCTGCCGCTCCTGCATCGCCTCCAGCAGCGCGCTCTGCACCTTGGCCGGCGCGCGGTTTATCTCGTCGGCGAGGATGACGTTGCTGAAGATGGGCCCCTGCTTGACGGTGAAGGCGCCGGTCTCGTGCTGGTAGACGGTGGTGCCGATGATGTCGGCGGGCAGCAGGTCCGGCGTGAACTGGATGCGCTGGAACCCGGTGTCCAGCACCCCCGCCAGGGTCTGCACGGCCAGGGTCTTGGCCAGCCCCGGCACGCCCTCCAGCAGGATGTGGCCGTTGGCCAGCAGGCCCAACATCAGCCCCTCCAGCATCCGGCGCTGCCCCACGACCACCTTGCCCACCTCGGCGAGCACGTCCTCCAGGCGCTGCGCGACCTCCTCGACGCGCGCTGTATCCAGGCTCTCGGTCACTGATCCGCTCTCCTTGCTGGTGTCGACGGTTCCCGCGGGCCGCCCCGTGCGGCCCTTCTCCGAAGCGGCGCGCTTGTACACGCCGCGGACGTCCCGGTTCCCCGGACGGACGCCCGCCCGGACCCCGTAGGGTAAGGCAAGGAAATCAACTTGCCAAGTGGTGGGAAAAGACGTTGTATGGTCCCACGAAGCCGATTCAGGGATTCCACGAGCGGGAGACGGCCGTGCGACTGTCGCCGAACAAGATAGACTTCTTGGCGGAGAAGGTGCTCGAGATGATCGAGAAGGCGCCGGATCTCCACATCCAGACCAACGCCGATCTGGTCTACCGCGTGATCGCCGACACCTTCTTCGACGACATGCGCGCCGAGGAGGACCTGGACGCCGAGGTCGACGAGCTGCTGGCCGAGTACCGCGGCGAGATCCAGGCCAAGGACATGGACTACGGCGCCCTGCGTGCCAAGATGAAGCGCGAGATCGCCAAGAAGCGCGGGTTCACCCTCTGAGCGGAAGACGCGGGGAGAGCGGGACATGAGGCTTTCCGAGGAACGCATACAGGGCATCGCCGCCCAGATCGTCGACACGCTGCTCGACGAGGAGCACGTGGATCTCGAGGTCGCCGAGGACCGCTTCCGTTTCCTGGTCGAGAGCAAGATCACCGAGATGCTGCGTCTCGAGGACGAGATCGACGAGGAAGCCGCCGCCTGGATCCACCAGAACAAGTCCTACCTGGAGGACGGCTCGCCCGAGTTCGAGGTCGAACTCGAGAAGGTGAAGAAGAACCTCGCCGACGCCAAGGGATACGTCCTCTATTGATCCGGTAGCGCCATGCGGGTGATGATCGTCTCCCCCTACCTGCCCCATCGCCGCGTCGGCCACGGCGGCGGCGTCGCCATCCGCAACATGGTGAAGCACCTCGCCCGGCGGCACGAGACCGTCCTGGTCTCCCTGGAGCGCAGCGGCGAGCGCGGGCTCGCGTCCGAGGTGGGCGCGGATCTCGGCACCGACGTGCGCACCATCCCCTTCCTCGACGCCGGCGCGCGCGGCCTCTCCCGGCTCGGACTCTACACCGGACGCGCCGCGGCCCTCGGTCGCGGCCTGCTGCAAGGCCATCCCTACTACGTGTCCAAGTACTGGTCCCGCCGGATCTCGCGTGCCGTCCTGGACGCGGCGGCCGACGTGGCCCCGGACGTGATCCACCTGCAGTGCATGCAGCTCACCCTCTTCCTGCGCGACCTGCGCGCCCGCCGGGACGCGGGCGGTCCGCAGGCCGCCCTGGTGCTCGGCAGCGACGAACTGAGCTCCCTGCCCTGGCAGCGCCGCGCGGCGCTGGCGCGGAATCCCGTGCGCCGCGCCGTGCTCGACCAGCAGGTGCGGGCCTGGCGCCGCCTGCAGACCGCCGCTACCCACTGGGCCGACGCCACCTTCTGCGTCACCGACCAGGACCGGGACCTGCTCCTGGCCGACGGCGGACGCAACTGCCACACAGTACCCCTGGGCGTGGACACCGAGAGCGTGCTGCCCGTGTGGGATCCCGTCGAGCCACCGAGCCTGCTCTTCGTGGGCAGTTTCGACCACGCGCCCAACCGCGAAGCCGCAAAATTATTAGTTGACAATTTATGGCCAAAGATCGCCAAATACAGGCAGGACATGGAAATGGTGCTCGCCGGACGTGGATCGCGTCACTTCCTCGACGCGCACGGCGGCCGGCATCGGTCCGTCAAAGCGCGCGGTTCCATTACTGCGCTTGGCTTCGTCGAGGACTTGACGGATCTGTATCGACGCTGCCGACTCTTCGTCGCACCTCTGACAGAGGGCGGCGGCATCAAGATCAAGATCCTCGAGGCCATGGCCCACGGCATCCCGGTGGCGACGACGCCGACCGGCGCCGAGGGTATCTGCGACGACGCCGAAGGGGCGCTCTGGATCGGCGCGCCCGACGATACTTTCGCCGACCTGGTCCGGCATGCGCTGGACCGGCGCGAACGAACCGCCGACAGGGCCCGCAGGGCGCGTGCGATCATCGAGGAACGGTTCGGATGGCACGCCATCGCGGAACGCATGTCGGACTTGTACACGGGAATCGCGAGGAGGTGATATCGATCTGATAGGTTGCGCGGCCGACCGCCGGCCGTAGAGGATCGATGTGACCTGATCATGTCTCTCACGGAGGAGTGGACAATGCTTAGAAGAATAGCCTTCCTGATGTTTTCCCTCGCCCTGCTGATCGGCATGGGCGTCACCGCCAACGCCCTGGCCGGGGACGCCACCGGCGAGATGGTGTACCGCTGGCAGGGCTGGAACAACCTGAACCAGGACAGCGGAGCCGACGACGGGCAGGGCGCCGGACACATGCGCTCCCGCGCCGCCTTCGCCGGCGCGGTCGGCGAGAACGCCCTCTACAACCTGACCGTCGAGAACTACCACGTCTTCGGCGATCCGGCCCCGGACGCCAACTCCATCTACACGGCCGTCTTCACCATGAAGGACTTCCTCTTCGAGGACTTCGACGCGAGCATCGGCCGCTTTCCCGTGGCCTACGGCCGCGAGCGCGTGATCGGTATGGAGGACTGGGACCTGGAGACCAACATCGTCTTCGAGGGCGTGCACGGACGCTACGGCTTCGAGAGCGGCTGGCTGGACTACTTCAACTTCAAGGCCATGGAGACCTTCGGCGGCAAGTATACCACCGGCATCGGCGACACGGACGTCATGGGTCTCTACCTGCACTACGACGCGAGCCCGTCCTTCTTCTTCGAGCCCTACGTCATCGTCGCGACCACCGAGAACTGGGCCGATCCCGACTTCGACAACGACCGCGCCTTCTCCTTCGGCGGCCTCTTCGACTACGTACACGAGGGCATCCACTTCTACGGCGAGGTGGTGGCCCAGTCCGGCACCTGCTACTACGACGACACGGTCAAGGACATCGCCGAGGAGGACCACGCCGGCCTCGGTTACTACGTCGGCCTGTTCTACGACTTCGACAGCGAGGTGCAGCCCTACATCGGCTTCGAGTACAACTACGCCAGCGGCGACGACGACACCACCCTCGACAAGGACGAGGCCTTCGATCCCCTCTTCGGCTCCACCAGCGATTACCTGGGCATCATGAACATCGTGGGCTGGACCGACGTGACCGCCCTGCGCTTCGCCGGCGGCTTCACGCCCACCGACGGCCTCGACGTCTCCGCCGAGTACTTCCTCTTCACCCGGAGCGAGGACAACGGCGGCGAGGACGCCATCGGCAGCGAGATCGACGTCAAGCTGGACTACATGCTCAACGACGACGTGGACCTCGAGGGCGGCTTCGGCATGTTCTCCTTCGACGACGCCCTGGCTCCCTCGACGAAGAACATCGTCCGCCCCACGACCTGGATGGACCCGGGCGACAGCATCTACTTCGTCTGGGCCGGCGCGAGCCTCGAGTTCTAGCCGCGTCCGCGGCGACGACGACGGGGAGGGCCTGCGCCCTCCCCGTTTCCGTTTCCGTTCCGCCTACCCGCTCAGCCCCGTCGCGTCTCCCGCACGGCCGCCCGCTCGCGCGCGGTCAACCGCACGCCGCCGCCCAGCGGTTCGGCCGCCAGCGCGACCTCCGCCAGCCGTTCCACCGTCTCCAGCCGTCGGTAGGCCTCGTCCAGGCTCGCGCCGACGGTCAGGACCCCGTGGTTGGCCAGCAGCAGGGCGGCGTGGTCGGCCAGTCGCGAGCGCAACGCCGCGGCCAGGTCGTCCGAGCCGGGCGTCGCGTAGGGTACCAGGGGCACGGCGTCGCCCAGGACCAGCAGGGCCTCCGGCAGCAGCGCGGCGGGCAGTTCGCGGCGGGCGCAGGCGAAGGCGGTGGCGCAGACGGGATGGGCGTGGCAGACGGCTCCCACGTCGGGGCGCCGGGCGTAGATCTCGGCGTGCAGGCGCCACTCGGAACTGGGCGCGGGATTATCCCCCGCAGCAGCCGGGCCCGCCGGATCGAGTTCCACCAGACCGCGGGCCTCCAGTTCACCCTTGCAGGCGCCGGCCGGCGTGATCAGCAGGCGTCCGGACGGCAGGCGCACCGAGAGGTTCCCCTCGGCCGCCACTACATAGCGCCGTTCGTAAAGAAGACGCCCGACCCGGACGATCTCGTCCGCGGGCCGGGCGTCGGTGGGTTGCGTCATCCCCTACCAGTCGGACAGGAGGTAGATGTGGCTCATGACGTCCTCGAAGAACGCCAGTTCCTCGCGTACGGCGTCGGCCGCCGCCTGGACCTGCAGGAGATTCAGGTCGGGATTCGCCGCGGCGTACTCGTCGTAGAAGTCCTGCCAGACCTGGTCCAGCACCTCGGTCGGGAAGCCGACGCCGCTGGAGAGCAGCATCTCGCGGCCGGGACCGCCCGTGAACAAGGGCCCGATGTCGTCGGAGCGCGTGAAGAAGGCCAGGCGCGGTTCCAAGCTGCCGTCGGCGGGGATGTACCAGATGTTCCGCTCGGTGAGCGTGATCGTGGGCACCCGGCGGTCCGACACGAAGGCGATGATGGTGCCGTCGGTGGAGAAGACCGCCTCCTGGTTGCGGACCACGAAGCTGCCGCCCTCCGGAGGCGGCGAGTAGGTCAACCGGTCCAGGTTGCGGTTCAGCATGATCTCGCCGTCGGCGGCGTAGCCGGTCGTGTCGAAATCGACCGTGAAGATCTCCTGGGTGTAGTAGCCGTCGTAGACGCCCGCCAGGTCCAGGGAGGCGTTGAACACGAGCTTGCGGCCGTCGGGCGACCAGGCCGGCCCCTCGCAGAGGGAAGCCTCCTCGGTCACCTGGAAGGCGACGTCCGTCAGCGCGCCGTAGGCCGGGATGGCGCAGACCCAGATGCTCTGGCCCGTGGACTGGTGCAGGGAGTCGGCGTCGGTGTGCCCGTAGCGGCTGAAGGCCACCCAGCGCCCGTCGGGCGACACGCGGGGCGAGAGGTGCTCCCAGAACTTCCAGTGGAGTTCCAGGTCGTCGTGCGGCTCGCGGTAGATGAGCTTGGCGTCGCTGGCGTCGCCGTTCTGGAAACCGGGGCCCAGGGGCGCCTGGAAGAGGCGCGCGCCGCGGGAGGTCTGCATCCAGAACAGCAGGTTGTCGTCGTCGATCCAGCGGGGTTGGCCTTTCTGCCAGTCCACATTGGGGCGCATGCGCTCCTGGGAGATGCCGTGCCGGAAAAAGAGGTCATTGAGGTCGACCAGGGCCGCGCCCTGGTTTTCCAGCGAGAGCTGGGCCCCGAAACGGGTCTCGAAACCGATGACGGCCATCTGGCGGATCAGGGGCGCCACGTCGGGCAGGGTTCCCCCCGGGGGCAGCGCGGGCCAGTCCAGGGTGAAGGCGACCCGGGTGCCGTCGGGCGAGAGATCGGGATTGCGGTACCTGTAGCCGGACGAGGCCGTGTCGGCCGTGACCATGGTGAGGTCGCCCGCGGTGTGGTTCCCGCTCATGATCAGCTCCTCGGACTGCTGCGGACGCGTCGTGCAGCCGACGATCACCAGCAGCACGGTCGCGAGGCCGAGAACGAGCAGGGTTCTATGATCCAGATGTCTCATCAAAATCTCGACCTCCGGAGCGCGAGGCGGTCGGATGCCGCAACGCAGGGAGAGTCCACGGCCACCGCGAGGAACGCGTGGCCTGACAGGTTCCGAGTCCGATTAAAATAAGGCCACTTGCCCTCCGAAATCAACCGGGAGTTGGGGGTCAGGGGGTTTCACCGCCCGCGCGATCCGGATCGAGGATGATCAGCCGCTCCCAGGCGCGGTCCGCTTCGCGCTCGCGTCCGAGCCGGCGCAGGACCAGCACGCGGTTGTTCAGGTAGCTCGCTTCGAGTGGATCGAGGTCCACGGCGCGGTCGATCAGGACGAGGGCCTCCTCGTCCAGACCGGCGTCGATGCAGATCAGGGCGGCCTGGGCCCAGAGCGCCGGATCCTGCGACGTGGACGGCACGCCGCCTAGGGATACGGCCAGGGATACCGCGCGCAACGGACGGCCCAGCAGGCGGTCGGCCTCCAGGACGATCCGCACGTCGCGGTCGCCCATCCCCGCGCCCCAGGCCGGCGCCAGCAGAGCCAGCGCGTCCTCGGCCCGGTCGGTGCGCAGCCGCGCCAGGGCGAGCAGCGAGCGAACCTCCCCGTCTTCCGGCCACACCGCGAAGAGGCTTTCCAGATGGGGCAGCGCGCCGCCGTAGTCCTCCCGTTCCAGGTGGAAGCGGCTCCAGGCCCGGTGCACGTCCGGACAGTCGGGGCAGAGGGCGGCGGCGTCGGCGAAGGCCCGCTCGGCCAGGGCGTCCTGGCCGTAGAGCATCAGCAGGTTGCCGTACTCCACCCGGTACGTCCAGTTGCGGGGATCCAGCTCGCAGGCCTCGCGGTACTCGGACATCGCCCGGCCGGGACGGTCCATCTCCACCAGCAGGGTGGCCAGGTTGCGGTGGTTGACCGCCTCGGCTTGGGCCCAGAGCACGGCTTGTTCCAGATGGACCAGGGCGTCGTCGAGGCGCCCGAGCCGCTGCAGCGCCAGCCCGGCGCGCTGGTGCAGGGGCCAACGCTGGTGCTGGAAGAGACGGTTGTCGTCGAGGGCCGCGACGGCGGCGTACGCCGCCCCGGCGGGATCGCCCGCGGACATGAGCGAGTCGGCGAGGGCGATGGTGCGCTCGAAGTCCCGGCGGGGATCGTAGTCGCCGCCGGGTGCGCCGAGGCAGGCCCCGGCCAGCGGGACGAGGATCGCGAGGATGAGAATGCAGCGGTTCATGGCCCCTCCGGAGCACGGCCCGGGCGTCCGCGACGGATCGCCCGCACCTCACCTTCCAGACTAAGGGGGCCGGTCGGCCCCGGCAAGGCCCTTCCGGGCTCCGGCACCCCCGGCCGCACATGCCGCGACCCCCGCCTGAGCGGGGGCCGCGACCGCCGTCATCCCCTGAGCAATTCCGATTCGTTCACTTCACCAGCGTCACCGTGCCCCGCCCCCGCAGGTCGCGCCAGCCCGCCACGTACACGTAACGACCGCTGGACGCCGGTTCGCCCGCGTCGTCCCGGCCGTCCCAGTCGAGCAGCAGGCGGTCGTTGCTGATCAGGCCGCCGGCGACCGTGCGCACGTGGCGTCCGCGCAGGTCGAAGACCTCGAGGATCGCCGACGCCGGATCGCGCGGCGCACCCTCGGCCGCCAGCCTCAGCTCGACGGTCGTGCGCGGGTTGCAGGGATTGGGGAAAGCGCTGCAGATCGGGGCCGCGCCGGCGCCGGGGCGTCCGGACATGGCGTCGGCCAGGAGGTCCGCGAGGCCGGACACCGCGTCGGGCAGGGCCAGCCGGGCGTTCTCGATGGCGCCGTAGAGGTTGGCTTCCGCCCCGCCGAAGAGGTAGCGGACGTCCTCGGCCAGGATCTCGCGCGCGCGGTCGGCGTGACTCGCCCGCGGGCCGTTGCGCTGCGGATCCAGGCCGCGCAGGGACATGTAGGCGTCCCAGAGGTCCGGCCGGGGATCGAAGTACAGCCAGGTCAGCACGTGACCCAGTTCGTGGACCGTGACCGAGGCCACGGCGCTGTCGTCCAGGTGGCCGAAAGACGGCGCCAGGAAGATGGCGTCGCGGCGGGCGAAGCTGCTACCGGTCAGCACGGGCGGCGCCGGCAGCAGGAAGATGTCCACTTCCACGTCGAGGGACGCGAGCCGCACCTCGCCGAGGGCGCGCAGGACCACGTCCGCGGGCAGGGGGCGGAACTCGTCGACGTCGCCGCGGGGGAAGCGGGGATCGTCCGGGCCGAGATACAGTTCGACGTCGCCGAGGCCCGGATAGCGCAGCCAGAGGGTCCCGTCCCCCTCGTCCAGGTAGGCGTCCAGCTCCACGCCGGCGTGCACGCGGGCGGTAAGGCCGTTGTCGGCGACGACCGCCGTCCCCGTCGCCGCCACGGGCGCCCACACGGCGGCGCACAGCGCTGTCAGGATCAGCGCCGGGCTGAACTTGGCGAGGAAGGATCGGGCGGGATTCGTCATTCTGGACCCTCGAGGTAACCTGTCCCCCCCTATGGGACGCGGTACATTCGATTGGTCCAGTAGCCGCAGATCCCGTGCCCCGACGGATGATCGTCGATCCGGAGGGCCGGACAGCCGCCCCCATCAGACGCATCGTATTATAATGCAACCGATTACAAAGATAACTCGATTGATCGGCCGTCACCGTGGAGACGGCCCCTGGACCCGGAGCGGGGGATTCTCAGCACACGGATTGGGGAATTTCGCGCAGTGGGGGAAAAACGGGGATCCGCATCAAGTGGCGTTGGAGCCGAAGCGGCTGCCCAGGACCGCACCGGAGCCGAAGCAGTACACCGTCAGGTGCACGGCCAGGCTGATGACCTGGAAGAGGGTGCTCAGGGGCCTCAGGCCCCCCAGGCCGCCGAAGAGCGTGCCCAGGACGCCCGGCAGCAGGATGACCAGCAGGCCGACCAGCAGCGTCCACCAGGCCGCCCGCTCGCCGGAACAGAAACGCCCGCAGAGCCGCGCGCCGAGGACCCGGCCCACCACGCCCAGGGAGATCATACCCATCAGCAGGTAGGCGATGCCCAGCAGGGCGGCGACGGGAATGCCGATCACGGTCACGATGAGCAGGGCCAGCGTCAGCAGCAGCAGCAGGTGGCCCACGGTGGCCCAGAGCAGGCCCGCGGCGAAGGAACGTCCGCCGAAGTCGGTCAGGTAGGCTTCCGTGGCGTCCAGGCGGTGCCGCGGCAGCAGGGCGAAGACGAGCAGGATGAGCAGGCCCAGCACCAGCAGCCCGCCCAGCTTGATCAGGGCGCCGGTGAAGCCGTAGGCCAGATCCGGCAAGCCGAGCATGTCGCTCGAGAGGCCCTGGCCGCCCACCGAGACGACGGTGCCGCCCACCGACGCATCCTCGTGGCGGCGCAGGGAACCGAAGACGGCGACGGCGTTGCCGTAGACGTGCGCGTCCTCGTCCAGGTTCAGGGCCCCGCCGACGACCACCACGTTCTCGTCGACCTTGCCCATGATCGTCGCATCGCCCATCAGCACCACGACGCTGCCGGTCACGCGCTCGTCGGCCGCCACCACCACGTCGTCGCCGGTGCTGAAGATCTCGTCGCCGACGATGTGGAACTGGGGCGCCTCGGGCGCCTCGTCCTCGAAGATGTCCACGTACCAGGATTCGGCTGTCTCCTGGAAGTCCTCCAGGCCCCGCTCCACGTCCAGCGTGTCCGGCAGCTCGGAGAGGATGGTGGCCGTGATGGCGCTGAGCCCCTGGCTGACCCGCTCGCCCCAGTTCTCGGGGATGTCGATGCGCAACTCGCCCTCGGGGCTGGAGAACTTGAGCATCTCGTCGTCGACGGTGACGTCGATGTCGCGCAGCTGCTCCTCGAGCTCCTGGAAGACCTGTCCCAGGTCCTCGATGGCCTCGTTGAACTCCTGCTCCTCCTGGACCGACAGGGAATCCTTGAGCTCGTTGATGCGGATCAGGCGGCGCTCGATGGACTGGCGCAGGGAGTCCTCGCGTGAAGCGGCGGGTTCCTCGGCGACGGCCGTCGCGGCGGCCGCGGCGAACAGCAGCACCGAAAGCCCGACCGCGACGGTCGAGCCCGGGCGCAGGCGACGGTGGGAAGACCGCCGGCTAGCGGGATGTGGAACGCTGCACGACACCGGTATAAATCCTCCGCGACGCGCTCTGCAGGCGGACCAGTGCTTCCGGCAGGACGCCAGCGACCGCCAGGGCCGCCCAACCTCCGGTAAGCGTGTCGGTCGCCAGGCCTATGGCCGCCAGGACGGCGACCAGGCCGCCCACGGCGCGTGTGCCCCTCGCGCGGACGAAGGCCGGGAGGGCCTCCTCGTCCAGGATCACCGGCATGCGTTCGCGGCGAAGGGGTTCCATGGCCCGGTAGGCCTCGTAGGGTACCGACTCCAGGATGCGCGCGTCGAAGTCCTCGGGCGGCGCCACCGGGTCAAGACTGCCCAGCAGGCCGTAGAGGCGCTCCATCTCCTCGAGCTCCTTGCTGCAGCCGTCGCACTCGCGCAGATGCAGGAACAGGGACATGGACACCTTGCGTTCCAGGGTCCCGTCCATGTAGTCCTGCAGGCGTGCGCGGATGTCGGTGCAGTTCGGTGCGTTCATAGACTTCGTTTCTTTCATGGTGCTATCCCTCCAGGGTCTCCTTCCCTAGGATCGGAGCCAGGACGTGGCGAGTCCCCCTCGGGGTGACACCGCCCATGCCGACGGCGTCTCGCCGACCACCCCTTCCCGCATCCCTACGGGCGCTCCGCCAGGAGGTTGCACCTTCCGATAACCTTTTTCGTCCTGGATCATATGTCATAAGAACGAACTTTCAACATCTGTTGCACCATGGCCCTGGCGCGGTGGATGCGCGCCTTGACGGTCCCCAGGGGCAGATCCAGCACGGTGGCGATCTCCTCGTAGGACAGTTCCTGGTCGTGCCGCAGCAGGATGATCGCCTTGTAGTGGGGCGGGAGATCCGCGATGACCTCCTCCAGCTTGTCCATGGCTTCCCGCCGCTCGAGCACGCGGTCGGGCTGGGCCCCCTTGTCCGGCACCGGGATCTCCATCTCGTCCCCGTCGGGCGTGGTATAGCCGTCCAGGGACAGGAAACGCAGCCGGTTGCGCCGCAGATGGTCGATGCAGTGGTTCGTCGCGATACGGAAGATCCAGCTCGAGAACGCGAAGCTCTCGTCGTACCTGTCCAGCAGCGAGAAGACCTTGATGAACACCTCCTGCGCCAGGTCGCGGGCGTCCTCGGCGCTCCGGGTCATGCGGTAGCACAGGCCGTAGATGGCGTTCCGGTAGCGGGCCAGCAGCTCCTGGAAGGCCTCTTCCTCGCCACGCTTGCAGCGCTTGATGAGTTTCAGGTCCTGCTTGCGGTCGAACATCCGATCCTCTCCGGGTGACGGCCGGGATCGCACCGGCGCCAGTCGTCAGTTCCGGCGAAGATAGGCTCGTGACACGCTGCCGGTCAACAAAGGTCCTGCCCGTCCGCTTTCCGGGTCACCGCACCAGCACCGCCGGGCGCGTGTGGCGGAGGCCGGCGGCCTCGAGGGTGAAGTAGTAGACGCCGGACGGCATCTCCACGCCCCGGGCGTCCCGTCCGTCCCACCGCACGCGGGTCTCACCGGCGGGGCAGGTCTCCCCGTCCAGCAGGCGGCGCACCTGTCGGCCGCGCGCATCACTGACGATCAGGCGGGCCGGCGCCGGGTCGCGCAGCTCGAAGGTGAAGGTCGTGGACGGATTGAAGGGATTGGGACGGTTGGGCAGCAGACGGGCCGCTGCGGGGGCCGCGGGCACGTCGGTGGACGGATCCAGGATCGAGAACTGGTACCAGTGGTCGGGGATCGTGCGGGGCGCGCCCTCGACGCGTCCCTCCAGGTCGGCCGCCTGGATGTAGTACTCGACGGTGGTGTCGTCGGCCGGCGCCGGGATCACGCCCTCGTAGAGGTCGCCTCCGAGGTCGGTCATGTCGACCGTCGTCCAGTCGCCGTCCGCGAAGCGGTAGACAAGGCGCGTGTAGTCGAGGCCGGCCTCGCTGCGGTCGTCGATCGTCGCCGTGACGGCGACGGGGCCCTCCAACTCCTCCACGATGGGCACGTGGCCCACGCGCAGCATGCCGCGGTCGTAGACGCCCTTGGTGCGGCAGTGCAGCGCGTCGTCGGTGATGAAGCCGCTGTAGTAGTAGCCCTCGACCTCGTAGCCCGGCGCGGCCGCCTGGTAGGCGGCGACGGCGTTCGCGTCGTGGGTCGCGTTGCCGAAGGTGGGCACGTAGATCTTGTCGTTGAGGATGAGGCTGTTGGTGTAGGAGGCGGGATCGCCCCAGCCGTTGTAGTCGTAGCAGTAGACCCGGTGCACCTGGTAGTTGCGGCCGGTCGAGGACTGCAGCGAGGCCAGCAGGACGGCGTGCTGCTCCAGGTCGTCGTAGGTGTGGTGGCTCGACCAGACCTCCTTGAGCAGGACGTTCTCCTCGTCCAGGAACTTGGCCCAGGTGTCGATGTGGTGGATGCCGCCGGACTCGATGTAGGCGAGCACGTTGTAGGTGTCGATGCCGTAGTAGTCGGCCATGAGCTGGTCGACCTGGGCCTGGGACATGCCGTTCTCCGAGAGAGCCTCGTTGTAGACGAGCATCGAGGACATGCTCATGTTCCAGCCGTCGGTCATGTAGTTGCCGCCGGTGTGGAACATGTCGTGGCTGATCACCGGCAGGAACTGCTGCTCCGCGAAGTAGACGGGAATCAGGTTGTCGTTGGGCCGCCAGGGTCGGTTGTAGGTGTGGTCGATGATCGTCAGGTCGCCGTTGCCGTCGAAGACGTACCAGGGGCCGTAGTCGCGGGTCCAGATGGAGTCGTTGGGCCGGATCAGGAAATCCACCTGGCTCATGTTCACGCCGTTGGCCGAGAGGTTGACCTGGGCATTGGTGTAGTTGCCGCTGGAGACCACCACGTGCAGGGTGACGTCGTCGTCGAAGTCGGTCAGCAGGCCGTAGGGCAGGCCCAGCGGGTAGCGGATCAGCACGCCGGTGGCCGGCTCCCATTCGGCGACGTTGCGCACGGGGCCCGTCGGCGGCGGATCGGAGCGGGTGTCGCGGGTCGGCATGAGGTGCTCCCGCCCCCGCCACAGCTCGCGCTCGTAGGCCGACTCTGCGTGGGGAATCAGGTATTCGAGGCCGTCCACGTCGCGTTCGAGGACGGGGGCGTCGCCGGCGAGGGCGACGGCGGCCAGCAACAAGGCGATACAGAGCACAGGCAGACGGCGGCTGAGCATGGGGCGATCCCTTTCGCTTTCCGGGAAACGTCGCGTGGCGGGGGTTGTCTTTCTGACACGATTATAGCACACCGAGGGCCCGGGCGTAAGTCTTGACACCCCATCCGCACCTGCTAGACTCGCCGCGACCCGGGCCGGACGCCCCGGGACGATCTCCAAACCGAACACCAGGAAAGAGGCTCAGGCATGACCAACATAGAATCCATTCAGGCCCGTCAGATCCTGGATTCGCGGGGCAATCCCACCGTCGAGGTGGAGGTCTTCCTGGACGGGGGCGTGGTGGGAAGGGCGGCCGTGCCGAGCGGCGCGTCGACGGGCGAACACGAGGCCATCGAGCTGCGCGACGGCGAGAAGGACATCTACCTGGGCAAGGGCGTGCTGAAGGCCGTCCAGAACGTGCAGGAGATCATCGAGCCCGAGCTGCTGGATATCGACGTCACCGACCAGGTGCTGATCGACCGCATCCTCTGCGAGCTCGACGGCACCATGAACAAGGAGAAGCTGGGCGCGAACGCCATCCTGGGCGTGTCGCTGGCCGTGGCCCACGCGGCCACCAACGCCATCGGCCTGCCGCTGTACCAGTACCTCGGCGGCGTGGCCGCGCGCACGCTGCCGGTGCCCATGATGAACATCCTCAACGGCGGCTCCCACGCCGACAACAACGTGGACATCCAGGAGTTCATGGTCATGCCCACCGGCGCCGCGACCTTCAGCGAGGGCCTGCGCATGGGCGCCGAGATCTTCCACAACCTCAAGAAGGTGCTGGGCGAGAAGGGCCTCGCCACGGGCGTCGGCGACGAGGGCGGCTTCGCGCCGAACCTGGGCAGCAACCGCGAGGCCCTGGACATGATCATGACCGCCATCGAGCGGGCCGGCTACAAGCCCGGCGAGGATATCACCCTGGCCATGGACGCCGCCGCCAGCGAGTTCTTCAAGGACGGCGCCTACCACCTGGAAGCCGAGGGCGACGGTCCCTGGGACGCCGACCGCCTGACCGCCTTCTACGCGGACCTGGTGGACAACTACCCCATCGTGTCCATCGAGGACGGCCTGGACGAGAACGACTGGGCCGGCTGGGGCAAGATGAACGAGAAGCTGGGCGGCCGCATCCAGATCGTCGGCGACGACCTCTTCGTGACCAACCCGGAGCGTCTGCGCCGCGGCATCGAGGAGGGCTGCGCCAACAGCATCCTGATCAAGCTGAACCAGATCGGGTCGCTGACCGAGACCCTCGAGACCATCGAGATCGCCAAGCGCGCCGGCTACACCAACGTGGTCAGCCACCGCAGCGGCGAGACCGAGGACGTCACGATCGCCAACCTGGCGGTGGCCACCAACGCCGGGCAGATCAAGACGGGATCCCTGTGCCGCAGCGAGCGCATCGCCAAGTACAACGAGCTGCTGCGCATCGAGGAGGAGCTGGGCGACCTCGCGGTCTACCCCGGCCGGGACTGCTTCTACAATCTGAGCTGAGCGGGCGGCACGCCGCCGACCCGCCGCGTCCATGGAGTTCAGGGAGGAACTCATGGCCCAGAAGCCCGGCACATCACGGACATCCGGAACCAAGGGACCGTTCCTGCGCGGGGGCCAGCCGGCCGTCAAGCGCATCCGCCGGCCCGCGCTCTGGATCGGCGCGGCGGCCGTGGCCGTCCTTCTGACGGTGGCCCTGCTGGGCGAGAACGGGCTGCGGACCTATCTCGGCTTGCGTGAGGAACGCGTGCAGCTCGAGGCGGAAGTGGAACGCCTGCGCGAACATCACGAGGACCTCGAGACCGGACTGGCCGCGCTGGACGAGGAGACCGGCGATCCCGAGGCCCTCGAGCGCGTGGCCCGCGAGCGCTACCGCATGCGCAAACCCGGCGAGACGGTGATCGAGGTCGTGGGCGAGGACGAGTTGACCGTCGAGTCCCTCCAGGGCGAATGAGCCCTTTCCCGCCAACTTGACAGCCAAGGACCACCCTTTTATATTGGCCACCGCTTCGCGAGAAGCGCTGACTACCAGTCATGGTTGCGGGGTGGAGCAGTCTGGTAGCTCGTTGGGCTCATAACCCAAAGGTCACAGGTTCAAATCCTGTCCCCGCTACCAAATAGATGACGGCCCCCGGTCCCTGGACCGGGGGTCGTCGCTTTTAGGGCCTTTGTCTGCGACGCCCCTCATTGACCGAAGGTCATGAAGGCGATGCCCATGGCCCCGAGCAGGGCCAGGGCGCCCAGGGCGATCACCCCCCCCACCAGCAGCATCTTCCAGCGCGCCCGCTCGCGGGCGTCGTGCAGCAGTCGCAACTCGGCGTCCGGCGAGAGACGGTAGGGGGGCAGGGCCCCGTTCAGGCGCTTGCTCTCGCGCAGGCGCGCGGCGAACTCGCCGTCGGTGGCGAGGTAGGCGTCCACCAGCCGGCGGCTGTCGGGCGAGGCCTCGTTGCAGCGGCACAGGGGCCACAGGTCGCTCACGATATCACGCGTCACTTCGTACATCATCGTCGACTCCTTTTGTCTCGAGGGCGTCGGCCAGTCGCAGTCGGGCCCGGTGGACCCGGACCCGGGCCGCGCCCACCGCGATGCCGAGGGCGGCGGCGACGTCCTCGTAGGATAGATCGTGGTCCACGCGCAGCAGCAGGGCCGACCGCTCCCCCTCCGGCAGCCCGCCCAGGGCGTCGGCCACGGCGGCCAGCCGCGAGCGGTCGTCCAGGCGGTCGTCCGGATCCGGCAGCCGGGCGGGCATGTCTTCGGTCAGCGGGATCTCGCGCCGGCGGCGGCGCAGTCCCGAGAGGAAGGTGTTGCGGGCGATGGCCAGCAGGTAGGCCAGGGCGGTGCGGGTTTCGATGCGGGGAGCGCGGGTGACCAGCCGCACGAAGGTCTCCGAGACGAGGTCCTCGGCCGCGCTGCGGTCGCCGCAGAGACCGCAGGCGAAGCGGAAGACCGCCGCCGCGTGCTTTCGATAGAGGGTCTCGAGCTGGTCCATGTGCGCCTCCTGACCAGAATACTCCCCCACGGCTCCGCCGTTACATGGAAAGTGCGGCGCAGCCCTCCACTTGAATACTTGACAGATTTAGTATTGTATCTAAAACAAAGACCACGCACGCATGCTGCGGGCGCCACGTGACGTGAACGAGGGAGACGACCTCATGCCATACCCCGAGCAGCAAGTGGCCCCCCTGCGGGCCGAACTCACGACCCTGGGCGTGCGCGAACTGCGTACCGCCGACGACGTCGACGACTTCTTCTCCCAGCGGCAGGGCACGGCCCTGCTCGTGATCAACTCGATCTGCGGCTGCGCCGCGCGCAGCGCCCGGCCGGGCGTCCGGCAGGCTCTCGAGCAGGGCCTGCGACCCGACCGCGCGGCGACCGTCTTCGCGGGACAGGATCTGGACGCCACCGCGCGTGTCCGCGAACTGATCGGCGAGGTGCCGCCGAGCAGCCCCTCGGTCGCCCTGATGAAGGATGGCGTACTGGCCCATTTCCTGCCGCGCAAACGGATCGAGGGCGCCTCGGTCAATGACGTGGCGCGCGACCTGGTCGACGGTTTCGTGAGTATCGACAGTTGAGTCCGATCCCCGGAAACGGGGATCGGGATGGGTAAGGGCCCGCGCACCGCGCGGGCCTAGCCCGACGCCTCCTCCGACCGGAGCAGGTCGGCCAGTTCCCGCTGACGATTCTCCAGTTGTTTCTTGAAGACGTCCCGGTAGTTGCCGGCGAGACGCTCGGCCAGATCCCGGTAGTGCTGCACGCCCCGCTGCAGGTTCTCCCGGCATTCCGCGATGGTCTTGGCCAGCCGTTCGGAGGGTTGCTCGGCCTGGCGCGCGATGTCGCGGCGCAGGCTATCAAGGTGCAGCGAGAGCTCCTTGAGCAGCATGTGGGGCCGCCCCGGACTCAGCGGCAGGGAGGCGCGGCCGTAGATGTGGTCGACCATGCCGTCGAGGGTGGTCTCCTGCTGGAAGTAGGCGGCGTTGGGACCGGAACACACGGCCGTGGTCGCGTCGGGATCGATCTCCGCGGGGCCCGTGGCGCCGCCGGCCAGGTCGTGGCAGATGCAGGCCTTGGCCACCACCGTGTCGCGGGCGCGGCTCCGCTCGTCCGTGGACAGGGGCGCCGCGTCGATCTGCTGCAGCTTGCGACGCTGGAAACCCCGGCTGGCGGTGCAGATGGGGGCCTCGGTGAACTCGGAGTTGGAGACGAGATAGCCCTTGGGACAGCGGCTGCCCGGCTTGCCGTCGTCCAGGCGGCGCTGCCGCGCCTCCTCGCTGGTGGACGTGCGCAGGGACCAGAAGGGCACGCCCAGGGGCGAGCCGCCGCCGAGGTCGATGTCCTCCTCCCCGGCCGCCGCGAGCCGGTCGAGGTTCTCGCGGTCGATGTTGACGACCTCGGGCACGAAGAGGAAGGCGCTCCCCCAGCCGGTGCCGTCCACGCTGTAGTGCTCGTGCAGGAGCCGGACCTCGTCGGCGTCGCCGATGCCGCCCTGGACGGTGACCCGCGGGGGCTCGGGTTCGTCCGCGGGCTCGCCGCGTCCCAGCGCGGCCAGGGCCTGCCCCCGGATCCGGCGCAGGTTCGCCACCAGATTTTCCTTCTCCCGCTTGAAATCCTCGAGGATGGGGCCCATGAGCTGCCCCTTGCCGCCGAAGGCGTGCCCGCCGCAGTTGAGGCCCGACTCCACCCGGAATTCCGAGACGTGGAGCCCCAACTTGGCCAGCAGCTTGCCCTGCAGCAGGGCCGAACGGTAGTCGCTCACCTTCAGCACGATGCGCTTGCGCAGGTCGCCGCAGCGCTCGGGGAACATGTCGCCGAACTCGGCCATGTAGGAGAAGAGGCGCCGGTTCATGCCCGCCGACAGCACCACCGAGGCGTCGATGCGGCTGTTCATGAAACCGCGCAGGGCGCTGAGGGCGTCCGAGCGGCCGTCGGGCAGCTTGCGACCGCTGCGGTCGGTGTCGCGGTCGAGCTTGGTCATGATGTTCACGTCGATGGGACCCGGCTTCACGAAGCGGCGCAGCCGGTCCTGCAGGCGCCGGCGCGCCTCGGGGTCGGCGGTGGCCTGCATTCGCTCGTAGAGGTCGCGCAGGGGGGACGGGGGCAGCAGTTCGAAGTAGCGCACGATCTCGCTGCCGGCCTCGAAAACAGCGCCGCGCACACGCTCCACCTGGCGCTGGACCAGTTCGTCCAGCAGATCGAGGTAGGCGGTGATGCGGCGGGCGCGCGCGTCGTCGGCGTCGTCCTCGATGGGCACGCAGGGCTTGCCGTGCTCGCGGCAGAGGCGTCGCCGCATCTGCTCGATGAGCACGTCGTCCACCAGCGACACCACCGAGGCGATGCCGAAACGGGCCACCTTCAGGGGCGTGTCGATGGTGAAGCCGGTCCCCATGACGGGGATGTGGAAGGTGTGGATCGGGGCGTGCGCACTGGAGGCCATGTCGGCTCAGCTCTCGAGGGGGACTCTGTCCGACGCGCTGCGCGGAACAGGGTGTCGCTGGAATCCCCTGGAATCTAGGCCAATACGGGGCCGGCGGCCAGCGGATTCCGGCAATCGGTGGCCGCGGGTCAGTTCCGGGTTGACAGCATTGAAATCGGATTCCTACTTCGTGGGAACAGCCCGCAAGTCCCGGCGCCCCAAGAAGGAGAGAGACCATGAGCACGAACGCCGCGTCCGAGACCAAGCCCCTCTGGCTGTCCATGGAGGGGATGATCTCCGAACTGGCTGACCAGGACCTGGCGGCCGGCAGCAAGGAAGCCACGATCCGGCGCCTGGCCGGCGGCCTGGACGAGGCGGGCTACGGCGTCTCCGGCCACGCCGGCCGCATGCTCGAGTTGCGCGCCGCCGTGGACGAGCGCATCGCCGCCGGCCGTCCCCTGCTGAAGGACTTCGAGGGCGCGATCGCCGCCCTGCAGCTCGCGGACGTGGCGGACACCGACGTCGCCGCCGCCAAGCTGGCCGTGGACGTGGGCGCGGCCTTCCCCCTGCTCAAGGGACTCGAGCGCCGGGCCGACGTCCGTAACATCGTGACGGGGACCCGCCTGGACCTGCTCATCGCCGAGGCCGAGTCCCTGGGCGGCGACCCGGGCGTGCGCTACCTGATCACCGCCGGGGTCGAGATCGAGGTCATCACCGAAGCCCTGGGCATCACCCGCGCCGACTACGACCGCGTGGACGCCGAGATGGCCGCCGAGCGCGCCGAGCGCAAGCGCGTGCGCGGGCTGCTCGACGAGGCCGTCGACAAGACCGGGGACGAGCGCATCAAGCACCTGATCGACAACGACGTGGCCGACGGCCTGATCCTCGAGATCGCCGAGGTCGAGCAGTCCGCTCTCGACGGCGTGAAGAAGGCCATGGAGGCCGAACTCGCGGAGAAGAAGCGCCTGGCCGAGGAGGAGGCCGCGCGCAAGGCGGCCGAGGCCGAGGGCCCGTCCCTGGAGAGCATCTCCGCCGAGGACATGCTCGAGTACATCGAGGGCATCCGCGAGATCATGGAGTTCTCCGACCAGGAGGAAGAGATCCGCACCATGTGCGAGCAGAGCGACATGCCCAAGTGCCTGGTGGACATCGCCGTCTCGGAGCCTGACAAGCTGGACGAGCTGGAGACGAAGGCGGGGGGCTAGGCGCCCTCGGTCGCAGGATCAGGCCCGGACCCGCACGGTCCGGGCCTTTTCTCGTGCGTGGCCGGCGACCTCATCGCGCGTCGCCGTGCGCCGCCAGGGCCAGATCGTAGACCTCTTTCATCCACAGCACCTCCGCGTGGCCGGAGCCGAGGGCCGCTTCGGCGATCTCGACCGCGCGGCGGTTGCAGTCGACCGCCTCGGCGGTGCGGCCCATCTCCCGGTAGATCTCCCCCAGCGTGGCCAGGCTCAGGGCCGTGTGGTAGTGGTCCGGTCCCAGCACGCGCTCGCGGATGTCCAGGGACTCCAGCTCCAGAGCCAGCGCCTCGTCGAAACGCTCCTGGTACTGGCAGACGATGGCCAGGGTGTGCAGGCTGGTGGCGTAGCCGTGGTTGTCGGGGCCGAGATGGCGCTTCTCGATGTCGGCCGAACGCCGGTAGAGCACCTCGGCCTCGGCCAGTTCGTCCTCGAAGAAGTGAACGATGGCCAGGTTGTGCAGGGACACGGCCACCTCGGGGGCGTCGGGCCCGAAGGCCGCCTCGCGGATGGCCAGGCCGCGGCGGTGGGCGGCCATGGACTCGTCGTTGCGGTCGAGGTGCTGCAAGGCGTTGCCCAGGACGTTGTAGCATTCGGCCAGGTCCGGATGCTCGGGTCCCAGGTGCTCCTCGCGCAGGGCGAGGGCGCTCCGTGCGAGACCCTCGGCCTCCGCATCCCCCTCCAGCCAGGTCAGCAGCTTCGCCAGGCAGAAACGGCTGGTGGCCAGTTCGCGCTCGTGGCCCGGCGGCAGGGCCTCGTGCAGCGCGACGGCGCGGCGCAGCAGGCTCTGCGCCTCGTCGAACAGGCCCAGCTCCGTGTAGACCATCCCGATGGTGCGCATCAACGTGGCCTGGATCGCCGGCCGGTCCGCGAGTTCGGTCTCGATGCGTTCGGCGCCCTGGTCGAGGATCTCGCGGGCGGTGATGGTGGCGCCGCGGGTGCGGCCCGGGTCGTTGACCTCGAAGAGCTCGATCAGGAAACCGGACACCTGGCTGGCCGTCTCGGCCTCGCGCGCGGCCAGGTTCGCCTCGCGGTTGGCGCGGTCGCGTTCGCGCGCGATGCGGCCGGCCTGGATGGACATGGTCGCCGCCAGTACGACCAGCAGCGTCAGCACGGTCGCGGCGAAACCCACCCCCGCCTTGTGCCGCCGCGCGAACTTGCGCATGCGGTAGACGGTGCTGGGCGGGCTGGCGACCACCGGCTCGTCGTCGAGGTGGCGGCGCAGGTCGTCTGCCAGGTCGCCGGGAGTGCCGTAGCGCCGGGTGCGGTCCTTCTCGAGGGCCTTGAGGATGATCCAGTCGATATCGCCGCGCAGGCGCGCGGCCAGCTTGTCGGGGTCGGTGCGCCGCTCCCGCGCCACCCGCGCCGAGGCCTCGCCCAGTTCGGCGAAGCGCTTGCTCGGCCGCGGCGGCTCGTCCTCGCGGATGCGGCGGCGGATCTCTTCGTGGCCCGAGCGGCGCAGTTCCGCCGAGGCGAAGGGCAGCTCGCCCACGAGCAGCTCGTAGAGCAGCACGCCGAGGGCGTAGACGTCGGTGCGCGTGTCGATGCCCAGGTTGGACATCTCGGCCTGCTCGGGGCTCATGTACTCGGGCGTGCCGATCATCTGGCCGACCTCGGTGCGGAAATCCTCGCCGAGGGCCGAGCCATCGGTGGCCTTGGCCACGCCGAAGTCGATGATCTTGGGCACCGGCCGGTCGTCCTGGATGGCCACCAGCACGTTGTGGGGCTTCAGGTCGCGGTGGATGACCGCGTTGCGGTGCGCGTGCTGCACCCCCTCGCAGACCTGGAAGAAGAGTTCCAGGCGGTCGCGGATCGACAGCTTGAGCCGGTCGCAGTAGTTGGTGATGGGCTCGCCTTCGATGTACTCCATGACGAAGTAGGGGCGTCCGTTCTCGGTGGCGCCCGCGTCGAAGACCCGCGCGATGTTGGGATGGTCCAGCAACGCCAGCACCTGGCGCTCCGACTCGAAGCGCGACACCACCGCGCGCGTGTCCATGCCGGCCTTGATGATCTTGACCGCCACGCGCCGCATGATGGGCTCGGTCTGCTCCGCGAGCCACACCTCCCCCATGCCCCCCTCGCCGAGCTGCCGTCGCAGCAGGTAGCGGCCGATGCGCTTGCCGGTCCACTGGCGGGACAGGGCGGCGGTGGGGTGGATGCTGTCGAGGGTCGGTGCGTCGGGCGCGGAGCCCTGGGCGCTGTCCAGGGTGGGGTCCTGGCCTGGCCGGTCGTTCATGGCTCTCCTCGGCGGGCGGGCGATCCCGGCGCGTGGGCGTACGGCACCAGGGCATTTGATACAAGATAAAGTTAGTCTTGTTTCAACATAGCATGGGGGAATGAGCCTGTCAATCGGGCGGCGGGACGAGCTGGAAGCGCAGACGGGGGGGCATACTTCCGACGAATCCTGGGTGGGCCCGGGCCGGAACGGCCCGGGCCAGCCACCTCCCGGTTGCCGCCTCGGCGAGTGAACAGCGAAGTAGGGCAAGATGTTATGGAAACCCTTCAAGGTGTCGACGTAGCGCGAGAAGTACACCCTGGCGATCACGTTCATCACCTGCGAACAGACCGGCGCGTTCTGGGCGAGCAGTTCCGTGAAGGGCGCGGCTTCGACGCGCAGGATCGTGCTGTCGGTGGCGCACTGGGCGTGCGTGGTGTAGCGCTCGATCCCCAGCAGCGGCGACAGTCCCATGATGTCGCCGTTCTCCATGCGGCCCACCAGCAGCGTGGACTCCTCGTCCTCCGCCGGCAGTTTCAGGCTCACGCGTCCCTCCAGCACGACGAAGAAGTGCGTCCCCTTCTCGCCGTTGCGAAAGACGGTCTACCCCGCGTCGTAGGCCGCGGACGCGGAGAACGTGCTGATGCGTCCGATCTCGTCGAACCCGAGCGACCGGAACAGGTCATGGCCCTTGATCATCTCTTCCACGCTCATGATGTCCTCCCCCCCGGCGGCGTCCCGCGGCCGACCCCCCGGCCGTCGCGCCGTTCCGGGTCATATCGACAATATAATTTCAACCCCTGCCGACACGCCTCCCCCGGCGGCGGGGCGATTCGTCGAATCGCCTGCGGCATGATCAAGAGGGGGGATCTACTGACGGCTTTCGTCTATCGATGACGCCTCGGGCGATAAACCCAACTTCCCCACCCGGGCGACGACGCGGAAACCGATATACATCCCCAGGACGAGCACGATTCCCAGGACGAGCACCGAGTCGGTCGCCCAGGCCGCGATCCCCGCGGCCCCGAGCGATCCGAAGGTCGTGACGAGCAGGGCTTTCCGGCCCGGCTCGTCCAGCGCCACGAGCGTCCCGCAATGCTGGCAGGCCACGGAGAACATGCGCTGCAGCTTGAGCAATTCCCACCTGCTGAAGGTCCGCGAGCACTCCGGGCAGACGAGTCCCATGGGTTCCTCCCCCGATTCCGACGGCATGTCCGACGAGGTCCATACCATCAACCAGGGCGCTCGACCTGTCAATCGTCCGGCAGCCGCCTGTAGCGACATCTCCGGGAGGAAATGCGAATATTCCCGAGTGTTACTATCTTGCTTCGGTCGGCACGTCACCCTTGTGCACATCCACTCGAGCCGGCAACCATCCAAACAGAGTAATTAACCATCCGGGAGGGTCCGCATGCAGCTAACCGTTTCCACCCAGATCGCCGACAAGGTCACCGAGGGCCACATATCCGGCGAACAAGCCGACCACTTCTCCGCCTTCGTCTCCCGCTGCAACGCAGAACTGATGACCCACCCCGTGATCACCGACAACCGTTACTGCCGCTGGTTCGCCACCGGACAGGCCGATCGCGCGGACGTGACGCACTTCGTGGTGCAGTTCTCGGTCTTCTCGAACCTGTTCCTGATCGCGCAGCTGCTGAAGACCATCAACGCCGGCACCCTCGAGGGCATGCGCGCCTCGAAGGAGATCCTGGCCAACGAGATCGGCGTGATCTTCAACAAGCCGGGCGCCTCGCTGGGCGATATCTCCGACACCGACCGCGAGGGCGATCCCGACATCGTGTCGATCGAGGGCACCGTCGACGGCGGCACCTTCCGCTTCCGCGCCGCGCATTTCGAGTGGCTGCTGCGCATGGGCGAGGTCCTGGGCCTCGGCTTCAACGACATGGGCAAGCGCCGCCACGGCACACCGGCCACCCTGTTCTTCTGCGACCAGCTCGCCGCCATCTACGGCAGCGAGGATCCGAACATCGCCGAGGGCGCCAGCTTCGCCGTCGAGAACTGGGCCGCCGCCGGGTTCTGGAAGCAACTGGTCGCCGGCCTGGAAGCCTTCAAGCGGGCCGAGGAGCCCAAGCTGCCCCTGGCCTTCTTCACCTGGCACGACAAGATCGAGGACCAGCACGCCGGCCACGTCATGGACGAGCTGGAGGAGCTCTACTTCACCGCGGATTTCGACGAGGACAAGTTCATCCGCGGCGGCCGGGACATGCTCGACGGCGTGCAGGCGTTCTGGATCGGTCTGGACGAGCACCGCATCGCGGCCCGGCACCGGGACTAGCGGACTGACGGACGACGCATACGAAGAAAGGCACAGGCATATGAGCGAAGATTTCAAGATCCTCGGCACCGATCACGTGGGCTACATCGTCGGCAACGCGAAACAGGCGGCGGCCTTCTACCAGGACCGCTACGGCTTCGAGCCCTTCGCCTACAAGGGGCTGGAAACGGGTTGCCGCGACCGCACGTGCTACGCCCTGCGCCAGGGCAAGGTGGTGCTGGTGCTGGAAACGCCCCTGACGCCCGACCATCCGCACAACGGGCACCTGAACAAGCACGGCGACGCGGTGAAGGACGTCGCGTTCTGGGTCGACGACGCCCGCGCCGCCTGGCGGCAGACCACCGGACGCGGCGCGGCGTCGGTGCAGGAACCCGTCGAGCTCGAGGACGAGCACGGCAAGGTCGTGGCCGCGACCATCGCCACCTACGGCGACACGACCCACACCTTCGTCGAGCGCAACGGCTACGACGGCCTGTTCCTGCCCGGCTACGAGGCCTACGCCTCGCCGGTGCCGACCCGGCCGGTCGGCCTGCAGTTCATCGACCACGTGGTGGGCAACCAGGGCGACGGGGAGATGGAGGAGATCGCCAGCTGGTACGAGAGCATCCTCGGCTTCCACCGCATCTGGACCGTCGACGACAAGGACGTCTCCACCGAGTTCACGGCCCTGCGCAGCGTGGTGGTGGCCAACGAGAACGAGTTCATCAAGATGCCCATCAACGAACCGGCCGACGGCAAGAAGAAGAGCCAGATCCAGGAGTACGTGGAGTGCAACTACGGCGCCGGCGTGCAGCACCTGGCCCTGTACACCGAGGACATCGTCGCCACCATCGACGACCTGAAGTCCCGCGGCGTGGAGTTCCTGGAGGTGCCGGACACATACTACGAGACCCTGGCCGAGCGCGTGGGCGAGATCAACGAAGACATCGAGCGCCTGCGCAGGTACGGTATCCTCGTGGACCGCGACGACAAGGGCTACCTGCTGCAGCTGTTCACCAAGCCGGTGCAGGACCGCCCGACGCTGTTCTACGAGTTCATCCAGCGCAAGGGCGCGCGCAGCTTCGGCAAGGGCAATTTCAAGGCCCTGTTCGAGTCCATCGAGCGGGAGCAGGCCAGGAGAGGCAACCTCTAGATGAGACTGTGCACGTTTTGTGTTGCGGGTGACGACGTCCCCGTCGGGCGCCTGGGCCTGTCCGCCGGCGGCCGCGTCTGCGACGTGACGGCCCTGGCCGCCGATCCGGCCCGCGAACTCCCGGCCACCATGGACGCGGCCCTGGCGGACTGGGCGCGGCACGCGCCGCGCCTGCGCGGGCTGGTCGACGCGTGCCCCGACTCGGCGCTGCGGCCTGAAGCGGGGCTGGCGTTCCTGCCGCCGGTGCCGCGGCCGCCGACCTTCCGCGACTTCTACGCCTTCGAACAGCACGTCAAGACCGCCCGCGGCCACCGGGGCCTGGACATGGTGCCCCAGTGGTACGAGATCCCGGTCTTCTACTTCTCGAACCCGCTGGTCATGGTCGGACACGACCGGCCGGTGGCCCCGCCGCCGGGTTGCCGGGAACTGGATTTCGAGCTCGAGATCGGCGCGGTGATCGGGCGCGGCGGCCGCGACCTGTCCCCCGACACGGCCGAGAACCACATCGCCGGCTACTGCGTGCTGAACGACTGGTCGGCGCGGGACCTGCAGCGCCAGGAGATGCTGGTGGGCCTGGGGCCGGCCAAGGGTAAGGACTTCGCCACGGGGCTGGGACCCTGGCTGGTCACTCCCGACGAACTGGACGACGTGAAGACGGACAAGGGTTACGACCTGGTCATGACGGCGCGCCGCAACGGGCGGGAGCTGTCGCGCGGCAACTGGCGGGACATCCACTTCGGCTTCGGGGAGATGCTGGCGCGCGCCTCGCGGGGCGTGGACCTGCACCCGGGCGACGTGATCGGTTCGGGCACCGTGGGCACCGGCTGCATCCTCGAGTTGAGGCCGGAAACCGCCGGCGGCTGGCTGCAGCCCGGCGACGAGCTGGAACTGGAGATCGAAAGGCTGGGGATCCTGCGCAACAGGATCGTCGCGGGTTCATGAAGGGGAGTGAAGACCGATGCCGCATTACGTGAGTCGCGGTAACGTGCCGTCCAAGCGGCACATCGTGCACAAGGTGGACGGCGCGCACACCTACGAGGAACTGATCAGCCGCGCCGGCTTCTCCGACATCTGCAGCAACGTCTACCATCTGCGCATGCCCACCGACGTGAGCGAGGTGGGCGCGACCGAGGAGACGCCGCTGGCCGCCTCGCGCGACACGGCCCACCGCATGCGCCACCTGCGCACGGCCCGCGCCGCCAGGGGCGGCGACTGGCTCTCCGGACGCCGCGTCCTGGCCTTCAACGCCGACTGCACGGTCGCCGTCTGCGAACCGGACGAGCAGCCGGACTGGTTCTACCGCAACGGCCTGGCCGACGAGCTGGTCTTCGTGCATCACGGCGCTGGTACTCTCCAGACGATGTTCGGCGACCTGGAGTTCGGCCCCGGGGACTACATCGTCATTCCGCGGGGGGTGGCCCACCGCTACGCCTTCGCCGGCGGCCGCGTGAAGCTGCTGGTGGTCGAGTCGGCCGGGCCCATCGACACGCCCAAGCACTTCCGCAACCAGTACGGCCAGCTGCTCGAGCACGCGCCCTACTGCGAACGTGACATCCGCGTCCCGGAGTTCGCCGGGCCGGCGGACCGGACGGGCCCCTGCGAGCTGAAGATCAAGCTGGGCCCCAAGGTGCAGACGGTCCGCCTGGCCAATCATCCCTGCGACCTGGTGGGCTGGGATGGCTACTACTACCCCTGGGCCTTCAGCATCCACGACTTCATGCCCGCGGTGGGCAAGGTGCACCTGCCGCCGCCGGTGCACGTCACCTTCACCTCGCCGGGCTTCGTGGTCTGCTCCTTCGTGCCGCGCCTCTTCGACTTCCACGACGAGGCCGTGCCCATCCCCTACGCCCACGCTAACGTGGACAGCGACGAGATCCTCTACTACGTGGAGGGCAACTTCATGAGCCGCCGGGGGATCGAGGAGGAATCACTGACCCTGCATCCGATGGGCTACACCCACGGGCCCCAGCCGGGCCTGCTGGAGACGTCGCTGGGACAGAAGGAAGCCCGGGAGCTGGCGGTCATGGTCGACACCTTCGCGCCGCTCACGGTGGCCGACGCCGCCGACGACATCGACGACGGCGGCTATCCCCTGAGCTGGCGGGAGGACACGTGATGATCATCGATCCCCGCGACCAGGACCTGCGCGCCAACTACAAGCTGATCATCGGCTCGGTGCTGCCGCGGCCCATCGCCTTCGTCTCGACGGCGGACGGCGACGGCCGGCCCAACCTGGCGCCCTTCTCCTTCTTCACCGGCATCACGGCCCAGCCGCCGACGGTCTGCTTCGCGCCCCTGCGCCGCTTCTCGGACGGACAGGAGAAGGACACCCTGCGCAACATCCGCGACACCGACGAATTCGTGATCAACGTGGTGACAGAGGACATCGTCGAGGGCGCCAACGAGACGGCCGCCGAGTTCCCGCCGGGCGTCAGCGAGTTCGGCGAGGCGGGCTTCACGCCGGGCGCCTGCGAGGTCGTCGCCGCGCCGCGGGTGGTCGAATCGCCCATCAGCATGGAATGCCGGCTGGTGCAGATCGTGGACCTGGGCCCGGCGGCCGCCGGCGGCGGATCCCTGGTCATCGGCGAGGTGGTGCGCTTCCACGTGGCCGACGAACTGCTCGCCGACGGTCGCATCGACACCGGCGCCCTGCGCCCGGTAGGCCGTCTGGCCGGCGCCGAGTTCACCACCCTGGGCCGCCGGTTCAGCCTGGAGCGGAAGCGCTAGATGGAACCGGAGTTGCTGGAAAAGATCGCCGCCGCTCGAAGGCTGGCCGGACAACCCCCGGGCCGGCGCCTCACCGGACACGGCTCTCTGGCCGACCTGCTGTTCGAGCAGGCGAGCCGCCGCCCCGATCAGGACTACCTCGTATTCCACGACGCCGGCGGCAGCCGGCGCGCCTGGTCCTACCGAGAATTCGACGACGCCGTGCGCCGGACGGCGACCTGGCTGCGCCGGCGGGGCCTCGGCCCGGGCGACCGCCTGGCCACCGTCAGCGCGAACCACGCCGACACGGTGATCCAATACCACGCGGCCTGGCTGCTGGGCGCGGTGGTGGTGCCGATCAACGTGGGCGAGGACGACGAGCGCGTAGCGTACATACTGGCCGACTCGCAGGCCAAGCTCGCCTTCGTGCGCGACGACCAGTTCGCGCGTCTGGAGGCCCTGCAGGCCGGCCTGCCCGGACTGCGCGCCCTGGTCGCCACCGGCGCCCCGCAGCCGCAGCACGACCACTTCGACGCGATCCTGGCCGACACCGGGCCGGCCCCGCCCGGGGACTTCGCGCCCGACCTGGACGCCGAGGCCCTGATCGTCTACACCAGCGGCACCACCGGGCACCCCAAGGGCGTGGTCCTGACCCAGTACAACCTGCTGGTCGACGGCGAGCACATCGCCGCCTGGCACGGCATCGGGTCCGGCGACCGCATGATGTGCGTGCTGCCCATCCACCACGTCAACGGCACCGTCGTCACGCTGGTCACGCCGCTGGCCGCCGGCGGCACGGCCGTGCTGAACCACAGGTTCCGCACGGACACCTTCTTCGCGCGGCTGGCGGAGGAGGAGATCAACGTCGTCAGCGTGGTGCCGACCCTGCTGGCCTTCCTGCTGCAGGCGGCCGAGTCCGGCCGGATCGAGATGCCCGGCCTGCCCCACTTCCGCCACATCATCTGCGGCGCCGGCCCCCTGACCGTGGAACTGGCCCTGCAGTTCCAGGACCGTTTCGGCCTGCGCATCGTGCACGGCTACGGCCTGAGCGAGACGACCTGCTATTCCTGCTTCCTGCCGGTCGACCTGGACGAGGCCGGGCAGCGTTCCTGGCTGGGCGATCACGGGTTTCCGTCCATCGGGCTCGCCCTGCCGGCCAACGAGATGGACATCCACGACCCGGACGGCCGGTCGGTGCCCGCAGGCGAGCGCGGCGAGATCGTCATTCGCGGCCACAACGTGATGGCCGGCTACTTCCGCAACGACACGGCCAACGCCGAGGCCTTCGCCCACGGCTGGTTCCGCTCGGGCGACGAGGGCTTCTACCGCACCGACGACACCGGCCGGCGCTTCTACTTCATCACCGGACGCCTGAAGGAACTGATCATCCGCGGCGGCGTGAACGTGTCGCCCCTGGAGATCGACGAGATCCTGATGAACATCCCGGGCGTGAAGGCCGGCGTCTCGGTGGGCTTCCCCAACGACGTCTACGGCGAGGAGATCGGGGCCTACGTCGTGCTGCGGGACGGCGTGGCCGAGGACGCCGAGGCCGTCCTGGCCGCCTGCGCCGCGCAGCTGCCCCATCACAAGCGGCCCAAGGTCGTGGTGTTCGGGAGCGAGGTGCCGGTGACGAGCACTGGGAAGTACCAGCGCAACCGGCTCAAGACGATGTTCGCGGAGTGGCGAGCGGTGCAGTTCGCCAAGGAGCGTTGATCCGCGGTTCCGGCGCCGGCCGGGACCGTCACGTCATCATGGCTGGTCGTCGCCGTCCACGCCGACGATGAGCAGATCCAGGTTCCCCCTCGTTCCCGTCGTCGTGTGTCCCGCGAACACGCACCCACCATCGTCGGTCGCGCGCACGGTATACCCGAACGTCTCACCGACCTCCGAGGCATGGATATCCCTGTGCCAGGCCATGTTGCCCTCGCCGTCCGTCTTGATCAGCAGCGCCGCGGTGGGGCCCAGGCCCCGATACTCCGAGAAGCCGACGAGATAGTACCCGCCGTCGACCGCCTGCTCTCCGGTGATCGTGTGGCCGTTCCAATCCAGGTTGAGCACCCGGGTCCAGAGGGTCTCGCCCTGTGCGTCGATCTTGATGAGATACGGATCGTCCGCGGTGGCGGCGAAGCTGGTGGTGTAGCCCGTGACGATGAAACCGCCGTCGCTGGTCTTCGCGACGCCATGCCCGACGTCCGAGGCTTCTCCGCCGTAGGTTCGCGTCCACTCGAGCTCTCCGGATGCGGACGTCTTGAGGACGTAGGCATCCCGGTCGCCCGCCCCCTCGCTGAAGGTCTGCCCGGCGAGCACGTAGCCGCCGTCGGCGGCCTGCACGACCGAAAAGCACCTGTCGCTCCCGGCGCCCCCGTAGGTCCGCGACCAGAGCGGGGTGCCCCGGGCATCGGTCCTGACCAGATAGACATCCTCTTCGCCCTCGCCGAAGCTCGTGGTCTCCCCCGCCAGGAGGTATCCGCCGTCATCCGTCGGGACCAGAGCCCAGCACCGGTCGTTCCCCTCGCCGCCGAAGGTCTGCGACCACTCTTCCTCCCCTTCGGAGGAGGTCTTCACGAGGTAGAAATCGTTCTCTCCCTTGCCGAAGCTCTCCGTGAAACCGGCGAGGACGAATCCGTCCGATACCTGGCGCACGCACCAGCCGAAGTCCGGATCCGCGCCCCCGAAGGTCCGGGACCACACGACGGCGCCCACGGAGTCCGTTCTCACCAGGTAGATGTCCTCGGCGCCCGCGCCGAAGCTCTGCGTGGAACCGACGGCGATATAGCCCCCGTCCTCGAGCGGATCGACGTAGATGCCGCGCTCGACGCCCGGGCCGCCCTGGGCCAGTTCGAAGTCCGCCGCGGCCACCGAACCGGTTGCCAGCGTCACGCACACCATCAGCGGCAGCAGGTTTCTCATCTTCACGTTCATTCCCTTCCTCCCGGTGAAATCCGATCCGCAGGTATCCAGCCTTCAGCGCCCTCGGCGTTGCGCACCCGGGCCCAGCCGCTCTCTTCGAACAGGACCTCGACCGGATCATCCGGTCGGACCGTGAGTTCCCGGCTGTCGTAGTCGCGGGACATCGTGCAGACGTCCCCGTCGATGGTCACCCACGACTCCGGGACCCAGGCCGAGCGGCCGCCCTCGGTGGTGCACCAGATCCAGCCCGGCCATTCCGTGGGCCTCCGCTCGAAGCGGAGCCGCTCACCCTTCCCGACGGCCAGGGCTTCGGAGTACGCCGATTCGTAGGAGGCTGTGACTCGATGTTTCACGTCTCTACTTCAGCAGGGTCACACGGTCGGTGTAGCTCTTCCCGCCGGCTCCCAGCCGCACCATGTAGACACCCGCGGGCAGTGCTTTTCCCGTGTCGTCGCGACCGTCCCAGGGGAGATCGTAGGAATCCGCGTCCAGTTCGGTACCGGACGCCAGTACCCGCACCCGCCGGCCCGCGGTGTCGAAGATCTCGATCGCGACGTCGAACGGCTCGGCCAATTCGAAGCGGATCTGCGTCTCGGTCTTGTAGGGATTGGGGTAGCACAACAGGAACTCCACCGGTTCCCCGGACGTGGCGCCTCCCGCGCTGCCGGCACCGGTACAGGCGACGCTGCAGTCCGTCGGGCCGGCCGCGATCGTGCAGTCGTGCACACCCTCGGCGGACGGCTCATAGCGTACGATCACCTCGTGCGACTCCCCCGCGCCCAGGCTGAAGATCCCGCCGCCCGAGACGAGGCTGTAGGGGTCGCAGGTCTCGCCGACCTCGCCGTCGAGGCTGCCGTTGCCGGTGTTGGTGATCGTGAAGCTCGCATCCTGGTGGTCGCCGAGCGTCACCGTGCCGAAGTCCAGGCTGGTCGGGCTCACGTCGCAGGTCGCCGGCTGCGGGAGCGGCCAGCTGTTGCGCTGGTAGGCCAGGGCGTTCTCCAGCGGCAGGCCGCCGTAGTAGGCCAGGCCCTCCGGGCTCTCGCCGAAGATGTAGGCGTAGATGATGCAGGCCGCGAAATACGTGCCGTGGGCGCTGGGGTGCAGCCCGTCCGTGTCCCAGAGGGGCATCAGCGGGAACTGTTCGAGCGTGGCGGCCCAGACCTGGCCCGCGGGAACCAGCCCCACGCCCAGGTCGCCGGCGAGCTGCCAGTAGGGCGCCGACATCTCGGCCTGCATGTCGAAGTAGTCGGCGAAGATCCGGCTGCAGTGCTCCTCGATACAGTACTCGCCGAGCGGGTTCTGCCGCGCCCAGTGCATCAGCAGGGTCATCTCCGAGCCGGCCTCGGTGATGATGGAGTCCATCCTCGCGGCCATGGGGAAGAAGCTGTTCTCCGTCCAGTGGGGGATCACCGAGAGCAGGCTGTGCTCCTGCACCAGCACGAAATCCCAGGGCTGGGAGGTGATCTTGTCCAGGGTCGGCTGGTGGTGCGTGTGGTAGCTGATGGTGGAGCTGCCCACCACGGAGTAGTCCACGGTGATGGGCCGGCCGGCGGCGTCGGCCAGTCCGGTCAGCTTGTCCCACAGCTCGTTCCACGCGATGTGGCTGTTGCCGATCAGCAGGACGTCCGTGCCGTAGGCCGTGGTGCCGCTCGTGACCAGCAGGGTGCAGACCAGCAGGAACAGGATGCCGGCCGTATTGCGGGACGTCATACGGGGACTCCGGTGCTCAGGGGACTAACTGTATGTTGTCCTTGAGACTACTGATTGGGACGAAGAACATCAAGAGCCGGAGCCGCCGGTGTGAGCGTTCGCGGTTCAGCGGACCAGCGTCACCTTCTTGACCAGCACGTCGGGCGCCGACTCCAGCCGGATCAGATAGGCGCCGGATGCGAGCGGGCCGCCCGCGTCGTCCCGTCCGTCCCAGGCCAGGGCGTGGGTGCCCGCCGCGAACGGGCGATCGGCGAGCACGCGACGGCGACGGCCGGACAGGTCGTACACGGAGATCTCCGCCCGCCGCCCTCGATCCAGGGTGAAGGCGATTTCGGCCCGGGGGTTGAAGGGGTTGGGGTGTGCGGACAGCCGGAGGCCGCCGGCATGAACAGGAACGTCGGTGACGATGCCGGCCAGCGGGATGTGACCGCAGGCTCCGTCGCCGATCTCGAGCCAGCAGTCGTGGCCGGCGGACTCCCAGCTCGGCGCGAACAAGACGGTGATGGTGTGCGCGTCGCCCCAGGCGAGCTCGTAGGATTCGGTGCCCGCCACGATGGCGAAGTCGCCGCAGCCGCCGCCGGCAAGGGCGGCCGTGCCGGACAGGACCTCGAGCCCTGTGTTGGTGACGACGAGTTCCCGGGTCACCTCCTCCCCGACCCCGACGACGCCGAAATCGAGGACCTCGACGTCCAGGGAACAGCCAATCGCGGACGGCACCGTGAGGTTTTCGGTGAAATCCCCCCGCGCCCAGCCGGAATAGGTGTGCCCCTCGATCTCGAAATCCGCGACCGGGCTGTCCGGTCCCACGGCGGTGGCGAAGAGGCCCCACCGCTCCGAGGGATGGTCATCCCAGCTGTTGCCGCCGTTGGCCAGGGGGTCGTAGACCGTGGCCACGCTGGGATACCCCTGCGAGGCGTGGGCATCCAGGGCGTGCTCGGCCACCTGGCGGGGCGTCTGGTCCGGCGTGTCGTCGCCGTCGGTATCGATGCTGATCGTCTCCCAGTGGTCGTGGAAGAGCCGGCCCTGCTCGTAGGAGTGAACGTAGAGCTTCTTGGCCTCCCAGGGATCGCCGGCCACGCCCTCGGGCGTGACGACGGTCGGCGGCGTGACCCCGTCGTCGATGACGGCGTCGCGGCCGGCGGCCAGGTCCCAGGCCGCGGCCGTCGCGAAGCCCACGGCCTTGTGGTCGGGATGGCCGTACTCGCCGTTGAAGTCGTGGGTCACGATCACCTCGGGCCGGTAGGTGCGGATCAGCCCGGCGAGACGCCGGCTCGACATGCGCTGCCCGTCCGCGATGTCGTCCCCGTCGGTGACGTAGTCGGCCCAGCGGTCCCAGGAGTTCTCGATGCCGATGTTCCAGTTGGTCTGCTGGAAGAGGAGGAAGACCGGAGCGTCGTCCAGGCCGTAGCGGACGGCGGCCTCGGTGAGCTCCGCCTGCCGCGTGAACGAATCAGCGGTCTGCGAACCGTCGCTGTTCAACCAGCCGGTGGTCATGTTCACCAGGACGACGGGCAGCCCGAGGGTCTGGGCGTAGTAGGGCAGCACCCCGCCGAAGAAGATGCCCTCGTCGTCGGGGTGGGCGTGGATCGCCATCAGCCAGGCCCGGCCCGGCACGGTCTCGGGCAGCAAGACGCTGGCGAAGCGGATCTCGCCGAGGCCCACGCGGTCGCCGCCGCCGGCCATCCCCTGCAGCCCGTAGTAGTTGTCGGTGATGGAGACCTGGACGTAGCGGCCGTTCAGGTCCCCGAGCGCGAAGGCCTGGGCGGAGTTGACGCCGCCCAGGTCGTTGCCGTCGTCGGTGTCGCCGTCGGTCACCGGCAGCAGGGTCACCGGGAGCGGCGGGCCCGCGAAGAGGGTCGAGCCTTCGGCTTCGGTGTTGATCCGGATCTCGAGGGTGCGGGCGTGGTTGCCGACCCTGTCGGGCCCGCCGCCGGCGTTCTCGTACTGCCAGCACAGCACGCTGTCGACGGGCACATCCCCGCCCCCGGTGAGATCGTAGACGAGCTCCACGGCGGTGTCCGTACCGATGGAAGCGAAGAAGTCGGAGGAGCCGCCGCCCGGCGCGGTCGTGGCGAAGGAGCCGGCATAGCCGCCGTGGTGGACGTGGACGGCGGCGAGGGCCGCGGCCGTGCTGGAGCCCTGGTGGACCGGCGTGATCATGCCCACGTTGTTGATGGTGTTGACGGCCGAGTTGTAGACGTATTCCTCGCCGAGCAACGCGCTGGGGACGATGACGGCTCCGGTGGCGCCCTGGACGAGCAGGGCGAACAGGAGCAGGGCGACGGCTGCGAATGTCACGGATTTCATGGTGCGGTTCGATTCGTCTGGTGATGAGCCGATCCATCGGATTGCTTCGCCATCTCATATTATATCATGTATCCTGCCCCCTCCGGGGCGTTGCGACCGATTCGCGACAGAACAGGGACCTCGACGTGGGGAGTCGACGATGAAGATCCGGTCGCGGACAAGGCTCGTGCAGCTGGCCGTCATGCTCGCGACGGCACTGCTCGCCACGGGCTGCGATCGTGGCGGTTCCCCCCTGCAGGATGGCTTCTCCTGGGTCGTCGTCGACCGTCTCGCCGCCATGCCGGCCCCCGGCTCCGGGGACGCGCTGGACGGGGACCTGGCCTTCCTCGCCGCGCGGGAGATCGACCTGCTCGTGTCGCTCACCGGGGACGCGCCCGACCGCGACGCGCTCGCGCGGCATCGGATCGCCACCCTCCACATACCGGTGGAGGATTTCCATCCGCCGACCCTCGAGCAGCAGATCGAATTCGTCGGCGCCGTGGCGCAGCGGCTGGATCGGGGCGGACGGGCCGGCGTGCATTGCACCGCGGGGCTGGGGCGCTCCGGCACCATGCTGGCGTCGTATCTCGTCTTCCTGGGCAGGACCGCCGACGAGGCGATCGCCGAGGTCCGCGCAGCGCGGCCCGGATCGATCGAGACGCCGGCGCAGGAGGCGGCGATCCGGAGCTATGCCGATCATCTGCGGGGGCGGTGAGGGCGCTTTCCCGCCCGAGTCCGGCGGGCGCGTCCTGCCGTTCGATTCTGGTGCGCACCCTCACGCCCACCTGAGACTTATCCGGAACCAGGGCAGCGCGTCGCCGGCATGTTTCGACGCACCGCGTGGCCGGATCCCCCCCGAATCGTCGCATCCACGAGTACACCTTTCACGCAAGGAGCGATCCGTGACGATCATCCGACAGCGACCGCTTAACCTGGCCCCGGTGCCCTGATATGGGAGGCCGGACGATGATGTGGAGCGTTCCAGTCCTGTTGACGGCGCTGCTCGCGGTATGCCATAGTGACGCGGTGGGTGAATCCCTTGAACGCCCCCAACAACCCCGCCGCGAGCCAGGAGCCGACATGGTGCAGGACGATCGATCCCCCGACCGCCCCGTCGAGGGTTCCAGCGTCGAGGACGCCGTCGCCGACCTCTACGACAGCCTGCGCGCCCTGGCCGCCCGCCATCTTCGCCGCGAGCGGCCCGACCACACCCTGCAGCCCACCGCCCTCGTCCACGAGGCGTACATGAAGCTGTCCCAGCAGGACGGTCTGCACTGGAACGACCGGCTGCACTTCTTCCACATCGCCTCGACCCAGATCCGCCGCATCCTGGTGGACCACGCCCGCGCCCGGGGCCGCCACAAGCGCGGCGGCGACTTCGTGCGCGTGACCTTCGACGAGAACATGGCCGACGTCGACGACGGCTTCGACCTGGTCGACCTGGACGAGGCCCTCGACCGTCTCGACACCGAGTCCGAGACCGACCGCCGGATCGTCGAGCTCAAGTTCTTCGGCGGGCTGACCGAGCCGGAGATCGGCGAGGTGCTGGGCGTCAGCGAGCGCACGGTGCGCCGCCGCTGGCTCTTCGCGCGCACCTGGCTGCTGCGCGAGCTGTCCCACGACGGAGGGCCTGCGTGATGAGCCGCTACGACCGCCTCCGCGACCTCTTCGACGAGGCCGAGCCCCTCGACGCCGACGCCCGCACCGCCTACCTCGACCGGGCCTGCGCCGACGATCCCGACCTGCGACGCGAGGTCGAGGCCCTCCTCGACACCCGCGAGCACGTGGGCGGCTTCCTGCAACAGGGAGCCGTGGCCTGGACGGGGCGGCGCATCGGCGGCTACGAGATCGAGGACGTCATCGCCGAGGGCGGCATGGGCCTGGTGCTGCGCGCGCGCCAGGACAGTCCGCGGCGCGCGGTGGCCCTCAAGATCGTGCGCGGCGCCCTGGGCGGCCCCAAGCTGCAGCAGCGCTTCGAGCTGGAGGCCCGGGCCCTGGCCCGACTCGAGCACCCCGGCATCGCCCAGATCTTCGAGGCGGGCACCTTCGACGCCGACGGCGAGCCCCAGCCCTTCTTCGCCATGGAACTGGTGGACGGCGAGCCCCTGACGCGCTTCGTGCGCAACGGAGACCTCGACTCACGCGCGCGCCTGCGGCTCTTCATCCAGGTCTGCGAGGCGGTCCACCACGCCCACCTGCGCGGCGTCATCCACCGCGACCTGAAGCCCTCGAACATCCTCGTGCGCGCCGACGGGCAGCCCAAGGTGCTGGACTTCGGCGTGGCCCGGCTGACGGACGTGGACGCACGGCTGACGACCATCGGCGAGGAGTCGGGCCGCATCGTCGGCACCCTGGCGTACATGAGCCCGGAGCAGGTGCGCGGCGACATCGACGGCACCGACGTACGGTCGGACGTCTACGCCCTGGGCGTGCTGCTCTTCGAGGTGCTGTCGGGGCGGCTGCCCCACCAGCTCGACGGCGTGGAATTCCTGGAGGCGGCGCGCACCATCAGCGAGGAGACGCCCGGCTGCATGGGCCGGCCCGGCGAGAAATACGCCGCGGACCTGGAGACCATCGTCGAGACCTGCCTGCGCCGTGAGCCGGATCGCCGCTACGGCGCGGCCGCCGAGCAAGGCCTACCACCTGAGCAAGTTCGTGCGCCGCAACCGGGGCGCCGTCGCTGGCTCGGCGGTGGCGGGCCTCGCGTTGACGGCGGGCCTGGTGATATCGCTGCTGGGCTGGGGCGAGGCACGCCGGGCCAGCCGGGCGGCGGAAGCCTCGGCCGAAGAGTCGGCGGCGGTGACCGGCTTCCTCGTGGACATCCTGTCGGCCCCGGATCCCTATATCGGCAGCCCCGAGGTCAAGGTGGTCGACGTGCTGGAACGGGCCAGCGAACGTATCGGCGAGGAGTTCGGCGACCGGCCCGAACTGGCCTCCCATCTCCACGGCGTGCTGGGCCAGACCTACCGCGGGCTGGGCATCTACCAGGGGGCGGACGAGCAGGTCCGCCTGGCGCTGGCCCGCATCGAGGAGGTCGCCGACGACGAGAGGGACCCGCGCCTGGTGCGCCCTCTGGAGAAGCTGAGCAGCCACCTGCTCGACGCCAACGACCTGGCCGGCGCCGACAGCGTCCTCGCCAGGGCCGAGATCGCCGCGGCGTCGCTGCCCCGGAGCGATCCCTACATCTACCGCATCATCCAGAGCCGCGCCTGGATCGCCGAGATGCACGGCGATTTCGAGGCTGCCGTCGTGAAGCTCGAGGAAGGCCTGGCCCTGGCGCGGAGCCAGCGGGTGGAGGGCGCGACCCCGGTCGTGGACCTGGAACTCGCCCTGGGGAACGTGCTCTGGCAGACCGGAGACCTGACGCGGGCCCGCGCCCTGCTCGAGTCCGGCATCCGCGAACTCACCGAGGAGGTGGGGCCGGAGAACCCGGCGGTCCTGATCAACCTCAGCAACCTGGCCAGTGTCTACGAGAAGCTCGAGGCGTACGACCTGGCGCGCGCCACGCGCGAGCAGATCACCGAGACGCGGCGCCGCACCCTGGGCGAGGGCCATCCCGACACGGCCGTCGGCGAGCACAACCTGGCCCACCTGCTGCGCGGGATGGGCGAGCCCGCCGCCGCCGTACCCCACCACGAGGCGGCCCTGGCCGCCTTCGCCGACGCCGGGCCCGAACGGGCCGTCCACACGGCCATGTTCCGCGCCGGGTACGGCAAAACCCTCCTGCTCCTGGAGCGCCGGACCGAGGCGCTGGCCCAACTCGAGGCCGCCTATCCCGTGCTCGTGGACGCCTTCGGCGACGACAATCCCCGGATCGCGGCCCTCGCCGCCGACATCGAGGCTCTCCGGACTCCCTGACCCTGTCGATTCCGTGGCCGGATCCCCTCCCGGACGACGCATACCCGATTGAGAAACACCGGTTCAGCCGTCGCACTCTTTCGGAGGTTCGCCATGTCCACCCGGTTCCTGCTGATCATAGCCCTGTTCTGCCTCACGCCATCCGCCTTCGCGCAGGACGTGCCGCCGCCCAGGTCCGTCGAGGGCGTGGCGTCCCCGTCGCAGCCTTTCGACCACCCCTTGAGCGAGACGCGGGAGACGGTCCACCTGGACGACCTGGAGTGCCCGCCCATGCCGCTGCCGGTCCTCGCGACGGGAGAGCAGCGCATTCACGAAGGCCCCCTGGAGATGGTGAGCATCGACCTGCGCGACCGCTCGCGGACGCGCGTAGCCGCCGCCGTGGGCTCGTCGGCTTCGTGGGGCCGCTCGCCGGCCGGCGTCGGCGTCGTGGGGACCGGCGCCGAACCGACGGACAAGGACTTCTCCGGCCTGCAGCGCGTGCTGTATCCGGATCTTGGCATCTATCCCCAGCACGTGAAGCTCAAGATGCAGTTCATCAACGAGAACGGCATGCAGTTCAACGCGTCCTGCTCGGGCACCCTGGTCGATCCGATGCACGTGCTGACGGCCGGCCATTGCGTCTTCGCCGCCATGGACGGAGACGACGTCCCGGTCGAGGACTTCGCCATCTCGGTCGAGGTGCTGCCGGGCTACGACGCCGGCGAGGGGTCGGCGGGCACGGCCATGGCCGTCCAGCTGCACACCTGGAGCGGCTGGACCGACTCGTACGACTACGACTACGATCTGGCCCTGATCGATCTCGACCGGCCCATCGGCGCCATCACCGGGTGGCGGAGCCTCGGCTACAGCAACGCCTTCTCCTGGTTCGAGGGCGGCTCCTGGGCCCGCTACTCCTATCCCGGCAAGAACATGAACGATGTGCCGGTCTACGACGGCGAGCACATGTACCAGCACTTCGGCACCTTCGACTTCGACGAGGATCTCCAGATCGGGTACGACCGGGACGCCTACAAGGGCATGAGCGGCTCCGGCGCCATCCGCGAAGAGGGCGCCTACGCCGTCGTCTCCCACGGCCAGCTGGGCGACGACTTCGAGTACGCCTGGGATACGCGCATCGACACCGGCCGCTTCACCGACATGTCCAACGCGATGAACGCCGACCGCCCGTCCACACCCGACCTCGTCGCGCTGGACGTGCAGAGCGAGTTCGACGGCGCCTATATCGGCAGTCAGATCCCCGGCGTGACCTTCCTCGCGCACAACTATTCGACGGCGACGTTCTCGGGTCTGGTGTCCTACTCGGTCTGGCTGTCGACGAACGACAACATCACGACCATGGACGAATTCGTGACCAGTGGCACCGCCTCGGTGACCCTCGACCCGCTCGAGTCCGCGGTCGTCAGCGTGCCGGTGGTGTCGTGCTACGTGCCGGCCGGCATGACGGCCGGCGAGTACTATCTGGGGGTGATCATCACCAATTCGGATGCGAATCTGGACAACAACGCGTCCAACGGCGACGACGCCAAGCTCTTCGCCGTGCTCTGCGACCAGACCGTCCAACCCACCCTCGCCTTCCCGGAGGACGGCCACCCTTGCGTGCCCACCGACCTGACCCTGAACTGGGGGTCGGTGCCCGGGGCCGGTGTGACCTACGACCTGCAGGTTGCCGAGTCCTTCTACGGCCTGGAGGACTACATCAACACGGCCAGCACCCAGCACCTGGTAACCGGCATGACGGAGGGGACGCTGTACAAGTGGCGCGTCCGCGCCCGCGCGGCCTGCGGCGCCACCAGCGACTGGACCCTGCCGCGGCACTTCTACACCGAGGGCCAGCTCAACGAGATCCCCAAGCTGGAGCCGGCGCCCGACCGCGCCTGCCTCGACACGACGGTGGAGTTCACCTGGGACGAGATCCCCAACGCGAACCTCTACCGCATCTGGATCCAGAACTCCGACGGCAGCACTTTCGGCTACGTGACCTCGGAGACCAGTCCCGCGTACGCCTCGGGGCTGACGCCCGGCGAGGAGTATCGTTGGTCCATCCGTCCCCGCGACGCCTGCAGCCAGTGGGGCACGTACGGACAGCGCAGCTCCTTCTTCATCCGTCACGACGCGGCGCCGGCGCCAACGGCCGTGAATCCCTTGGCGAACACGGCGCACCGGGACACCGTCAACTTCGAGGTGGCGTTCGACCATCAGTCGTCGCGCAACGAGATCGAGGTGCAGACCGCGGCCGGCGCCCCCGCCTACGGCCAGCTCATCTACGGCGAGACGCTGATCGTCGCGGGCATCGCCGAGGGCGACTACCGCTGGCGCGCCCGCGCCCAGTCCTGCACCGCGGCCGGCGACGCCTGGGGCCCGTGGACCGGCTGGATCCCCTTCACGGTGGATCTGACGGCGCCCACCTTCCTGTCGCCGCCGACGAGCCCGTCCCACACGCCCGGCGTGTGGTCGGCCCAGACCCTCGTCAACGTGAACTGGGACCACGCCACCGACAACGACGGCGTCGCCTGGTACTACTGGAGCTGGAGCGGGGAGCCGGACTCGGTCCCGTCCGGCGACGAGGGCGGTTACGGCGATGGTCTGGAGCAGGAGCTGTCAGACGGCACCTGGTGGTTCCACCTGGCGGCCGAGGACTCGGCCGGCAACGTGTCGGCGCCGGTACACCTGGGCCCGATCATGATCGACCTGGCCCCGCCGACGGCGCCGGTGGTGACGGGCAACGTGCCCGCCGGCGGCTACGTCAACGCCACCAGCCTGCACGTGGACTGGACGGCGTCGACCGACGCGGGCAGCGGCGTCGCGGGCTATTCGGTGGTCTGGTCCAGCTCGAGCGCGCTGCAGATCGACGGCATCGCCGACACCACGAACCTGGAGTCGACCCTGGACGGGGTGACCGAGGGGCCGTGGTATTTCTACATCCGCCCGGTGGACAACTTCGGCAACGCCGGGCTCCAGCAGCGTTACGGCATGTACGTGGACCGCACGGCGCCGGACCTGGACATATACGAACCCTACGCGGGCTCATTCTTCTATACGGGCCAGGTCACGCCGATCAACTTCAACGCCGTCGACGCCAGCCACTGGACGGACATGGCGTACGAGCACAGCTACTCCACCGACGACGGCGCCACGTGGTTCTCGGCCGAGCTGTGCGAGAACGGGAGCGGTGGCGCGACCGGCTGCCACCAGGGCGGCTCGAGCCCGCACCCGATCGGTTCGCCCCAGAATTCGTACTGGCTGGTGCCGTGGGCGGACGCCTCGAGCCAGGTGCTGTACCGCGTCCGCGCCACCGACGAGGCGGGCAACACGGGCGAGGGCATCAGCGACGGCTACTTCTTCATCTTCTCGTCCACCGACGTGGGCGACGGCCCCGCCCGGGTCCTGGCCCTCGTGGGCGCCGTCCCGAACCCCTTCAATCCGCGCACGACGATCCGGTTCGACGCGCCGCGGGCCATGGAGGTGTCGCTCGTGGTCTACGACCTGAACGGGCGGGCCGTGAGGACGCTGCTCGCGGGCGGTCGAGTGGGTCCCGGCCGCAACGGGGTGGAATGGGACGGCACGGACGACGCCGGCCGGAGAGCGGCCAGCGGCGTGTACGTGTGCCGGATGACGGCGGCGGGGTTCGCCGCGGCGATGCGGATCTCGCTGGTCAAATAGGGGGAATCCGCCGTCGCACATGGAGGTGGGCGCCGCGTCCACGGTCGGGTCTCCGGCCGTGGACGCCGTGCGTCGGGGGACGTCGCGCCGGATCTTCTACTCGATGTCCAGACTCAGCCACTCATCGCTCGCGTCGACAGACGCCCCCGACGGCAGCGACTTCTCCGGCCGTTTGAGATGCACGAACAGGCGGAGGTCCGGCCCGAGCTCCCGGCGGTCCATCTGGAACTCGAAGGCCGCCGGCTCCAGGAACCGCATGCTGCCGTCCTCGAAGATCGATCCGACGACGTTGGCCGACCACCAGGCGTTCTCGCCCCAGACGTAGTCCGACCACAGACCGTCGACGAGTGTCTTCTCGCCGAGAGCGGAGGAGACGTGAAGCATGCGGGTCCGTCCCCGGGACTGGACATAGAGATCCACACCCGTATGACGGGGCCCCAGGAACACGACCGCGAGGAACAGGTTGTCGTCGTCCTTGTCGAACCGGAGCTCGGTTTCCGGGTCCAGGTGCACGACGCCGGCCTCGGTCCATTCATCGGCCCCGAGCAGCCCGTTGAGGAGTATGCACCCGCCGGCGGGCGCGGGAATCGAAGCGAGAGCAACCGCGAGCAGGACGACTGGTATCGACATACGGACCACCCTTTCATCCACCTGACGTCGGTTTCACCTGTAGGCTCATGTCATGCGATATAGCCGAGGGCCTCCTTCAACGGAAACCTGCCCCTGACGAAGACGCCACTCCCGCGTCCGATCTCGTCGCCCTCCGTATCGTAGGCGACGGACTCCGCGATGATCTGCGATTTGTTCCGGTTGACCACGCGGCCCACCGACCGGATGATGCCGGTCGAAACCGGACGCGTGAGGTAGGTCGTGAAAGAAGTCGTGAGCACGAACACGTTGCGTTCGAGCGAGTTGGCGGCGAAGAAGGCCGCATCATCGAGCATCTTGAAGTAGACGGACCCGTGCACCGCCCCGGCAGCATGATGATACTTCTCCGACAGGACGATCTCGATCGTCGCCTCGCCTTCCCGGACTTCCATGCTCGGCTTGAATATCTCGTTGATCGGCGCCGCCACATACATGCTCTCCAGACACCGGAAATGCTGTTCCTGATTCATCGCTATTCCCTTTCACGCACCCAGCGCTCGACGCTTCCTGCTCCATCCGGAGTCCGCCTAGATGTCGACGCCGCTCAGGCGCAGAGCCGAGTAGGCCAGGGCCAGCGCTCCCCAGTATACGAAGAAACCCCAGTAATAGGTGTAGTAGGCGAGCGCCCCGCGAGAAGGATAGACGTATTCCTTCTCCATGAACCACAAAACCACATTGATATAGAGCGATATGGAACCGGCAGCTCCCCAGAGTACATATCCCCAGGCCTGCCCGAGACCCACGCCGATGCTCCCCGACACGACCAGCGGAACGACGAGCAGCCAGTCCGCCCAGGCCAAACCGAGCGCGGAGCGATAGTGGGTCTTGTCCCGCCAGTCCTCGCCCTTGGCGACGAGGATATCTATGGCCTGCTGACTGTGCGGCTTGAATAGCATGACCACCTGGGCGAACACGAGCGGCGCCAGGGTTATGCCACCGAATGCTATGAGTCCCCACGTGACTGTGGTCGGCTGCATGACAAGGCTCTCCCATCCATATGTGGCACACACCTCATCGGGACAAAGACGGCGAATACGGTTTTGTCACCGTCTCCCCATCCTATCGTATACTAGGGCGTCCGGTCGACCAAAGGTGCGTGGCACCATCTCCGGCTCGAGCCGATCATGAGCGGCTGGAGCGAAAGGACGATCCTTGGCTCTACGCAGACGAATGAGAGACAGGCGGCAACGCCTGTGGCTGGCCCTGGCACGACGGGGCAACGAGGACGCGTTCCGCCGGCTCTACCGCGAGCTGTACCGGCCCGTGGCGAGCTACGTCGCCGGGCGGGTGCCGGTGCCCGAGGACGCCGAGGACGTCACGGCCCAGGTCTTCGCCCGCTTCGTCCAGAAGCTGGACGCCTTCGAAGGCCGGCGCGGTACGGTCATGACCTGGGTGCTGACCATGACACGCAACGCGGTGATCGACCATCACCGCACGCGCAAGCCCGAGGGCTGCGACGCCGACGAGCTGGCCGAGGTGCTGGCCGGCGACCGGCGCGACCCGCTGGGCGCCCTGGTCCGCACGGAAGTCCTCGAACGCATCGCGGCGTCCCTGGACCGCCGGCCGGCCGAGATACGCGAGATGTTCTCCCTGCGCTTCGAACAGGACCTGCGCATCCGCGAGATCGCCGACCTGATCGGCATCAGCCACGCCGCCGCCAAGCAGCGTTTCGCCCGCACCCTGCGCGAGATCCGACGAGAATTGATGCACGAACCAGGTGCCGAAGAAGGAGGACGGACATGCGCCATGGCAGATTGACCCACAAGCTGCAGTTGCTGCATGCAGCGCCCGCGAAGGACCACGAGCGTGATCGCCGGGCCCTCGAGACGGAACTGGTCGACCGCTACCGCGAGCTCCATCCGCACCGACGGAGGTGGCTGAACATGTTGAATCCCTGGAACAGCGTCGCGCGTTTCGCCGTGGGCGGCGCCGCCATGATCCTGCTCCTCGTGGGCGCCTTCTCGGAAACGACCACCGAGGTCGCCCTGGCCACGCAGCTGCAGATCGGCCTGCGCGCCGCAGGCGGCGGCCTGGTCGAGAGCGGCGATCCTCAGCAGCAGGTCGACGCCGTGTTGACCTGGTGCGCGGATCAGCCCGGCGTGGACGATGCCCACGTCAACTTCCAGAAGGGCGAGATGAACGGCCGGACGACCGCGTCGCTGGACGTCTGGGTATGGGGCGAGGGCGTGGACACCGACCAGCTCGTCGCCGACCTGCATACCCGCTTCCCCGCACTGGCCGCGGCCGAGATCACCATCGACGACCTGAACGCCGTCATCACCGAGAGCTGGGCCGAGCGGCTGTGCCGCGACTACCTGCACATCGACATCGGCGGCACCACGGACGAGGAGAGGCGCGCCCGCATCAGCGAGCAGATCGACGCCCAGGGCATGACGAACTACATCCAGGTGGACAAGGGCACGGAAGGCGAGTGGACGACGGTGGAGATCAAGGGCGACTGAAAGGATAGGGACTAGGAAGTGGCGGGTGGACCGGCTAACGAAGGCTAAACCCACAAGGGCGGCTGGTGCGAGCCGTGCGCTACACGGCGCGTGACAAGCGACCTTGTCAGGACGAAGCTCTTGGTGGACGAATTACGCCTAGTCTCACTCCTTATCCGGACGGCCTGACAGGGCCGCACTGGTCACCATTGCTGTTCCGGCTCCAGCGACGAAGACCTGCGCCACTCCAGGAGTGGCCGACACTCCAGCAACCAGCCAGAAGAAGAACAGGATATTGGCTCCCGCAGCTAGACGGCGCGTCAAAACCGATGCCCCGTTGGGCCATAAACCCATGTTGATAAGAGCGACAAAAATACCGCCAAGCCCCGCTCCGGCGAACCAGATCGCGGCTTCGCTGAGATCACTATAGAAAATGAAAGTACCCGCAACGTGAATGATACCGATTGCGAGCACTAGAGAGGTACTGATCCTGTGGACAGCTCGAATCATTCCGGCCCTTCCTTCTGTTCGCCTAACGCCTCTCGCATCAGCCAAGGGCGCCAGCCTGGCGTGACAGGCCAGACCGTCGACCGCATGCGCTGGTTATACGGCCGGCGGACTCATTCGGTACCGCCCCGTACGCTTCTGACACCTGTCGCATGAGCGAGACTGCTAGCGGTGTCCCGCAAGTACGCGCTCGAAAAAATCCCTGATGTCCGCGTTGATCTCACTCGTCACCACATGTCCTACATCCGGGTAGACGCGGAACTCGGCGGAGGCGCCTATCATCTCGTAGAGTCGCTCGGCCACAGACCAGCGGTCCACCGGCGTATCCCCGAAGAGCTCGATGATGAGCTCCTCGTCCAGCTCTTCGTACCCGTCCCGGAAGACAACGGAGTCGTTATCGTCTTGCGCCCCCATGAAGAAGAAGTGCGGGATGTCCCTGTAGATCTCCGACTGGAACTCTCGGCCCACGAGGTCAGAGAGATCCGCCACTCCAATCGGGTATCGGAGCGTCCGGTTCTTCCAGCGCGTGACCGGAGCAATCGGCCAGCCCCCTGGCGACCCGACAGCAGCACCGAGAACACGCTCGGGATGCAGCACCGCGAAACGATTGGCGAACATGCCACTTGCGGAGAAGCCGGAGATAAGCACCTTGTCGGCAACGTGCCACCCGCGCCGAGCAAGCCGTTTCCTGGCGTCGTCGATCATCGCCAATAGCTGGAGATCCAGACGCTCGAGACCTGCGACGCTCGTGGTCAGGCAGTCGCGGTCGAGGGCGTGCGTGTATATCGAATCTCGGTCCGCCGGGCGCGGGAAGACGGGAACCAGGCAGGCACAACTCAAGACGTATCCATCTCGGGCCACCCTGGTGAGGTGTCTGAGAGCGCTGCCTTCGTGATGGAAGAACAGATCGTGTGCCTGACCCGTGTTGTTCGTGGAGACCAGAACATAGACCGTCTCTCCGCTTGCTGCTCTTGCCTCCGCCGTCGGGGGCAAATAGAGGTAGTAGGGCCAGGCGAAGCCGTCTGCCGGAGCAGGCTTGACCGTCAGCACTTCGCTCACTGGTGTATTGCCCGCCGCTGGGGCCGAGACGGTACAGACCGCTATCAGGGCAACGGCGCAGAGCCAGGTGGCGAACATTCGAGCTTTCTCCTTTCTCACATGCCGACAAACTGCACCGGGGGCGTAAATCCCCAGGGGTCGTATCGCGACGTGCGCAACTCCCGGTCGCTGGCCGCATAACGTTGGCTTCAGCGGCCAACGGATCCGGTGCGGTCCATGCCCTGCATGGCTCGTGACAGGGCCGATGGTCCGCTGAAAGCTCCTGTCATGTTCCTCGCCCGTGCCTGCTAATCCAACGGACGGATTTCAAGGCCGTCGAACCACACGTGCCCACCACGATTGTCAGGTGTCGCGATGCCGGCGCGGATACGGACCTCCGCCGTACCTGTCGGAACCGTGAATACCGTTCCAACCTGGGTCCAATCCTTCGTGCCGGATATGGGATGATCCCTTTGAGTCGTTGCGAACCCAAGCATCTCGCTCTTCGCTTTGTCCCAGCATTGGATACAGATCCACGCAGGACCATTCAAGTTTTCAGCCTTGACCCAGCAACTCAACTCATATGAATTGCTCTCTTCCCAACCATCGATTGCCTTGGTCCAGTTGTAGGCAATGTTCTCATCCGGATGAGACGGATCAATCGCGATGGAGACGGAACGATCACCAGCATGAGCGACCTGGTCGTCCCATTCAAAAACCACGAATTCCTTATTTCGTGGCACAACTGTCGGATACCAGTCACCCGGAGTCTTCTGAAACTCCGACTGCATCTCAAAGCTTTCGCTGAACAGGAGTTCAGGAGTTTGTGAACAACCTCCGGTTGCCACAGCAACTGCGCCCAGAATTGCGAATACGATCAGCGATCTCCGTCTCATAGCTACCCTCCATTTGATTGTGCAAAGACAATCCACCATCGCTTTTCATATCGTGAACATGACGTTGGCTTCATCTGCAAAGGCGATTGGCGCGGGCCGTTCGCCAGCACGGCGCGTGACAAGCGACCATGTCAGGTCGAAGCTCTTGTCAGACACACCGTCCCTTACTCGGGTTCCTCCGCTGACTGACTGGCGGCCGCACTTGAATCACCGGCGTCCTCCGATTCACTGGATGTCATGAAATACCGGGCGCCGGTCACTAGTGCTGCCACCAACAACACACAGGCCTCAATGATCCCGACCTTCCAGAACGAAAGCAGCGCCATGAGAAGCAGCGCGACTGCCCGCGCGATACTGCCTACACGGGGACCGCCAGCTTGCTGACAACGCATGGCAGAGAAGAGAACAAGGCCCCCAACCACCAAGCTGATCGCCACGCCAGGCCACTGCGCCCGGCCCTGCACCCAGTTGCCGGTGAGTACCAAGACGAAAAAGGCAACCCAGATGAGAACGGGGGCGAGGAAGGAGACGGCGGGGACAACAAATCTTCGCTCCATCAGGAATCACTCCTTCTATTCCGCGGCGGTGCAAGTCAACGGCCTGGATACAGAAGATCCGCTATGCGACCTTCCAGCTCTCGCGCCCAGGCCTCACTGAATCCATATCCATTTCGACAGTCGACAACGCGCCCATTCCTATCAACAAGGATCTCCACCGGCAGGCCTTTCACCCCCTTGACCATCGGCAATGTGTTCGAAAAAGAACCGGTTGTGCCCCCATCAAGCACCAGGTACCGGATTCGATGTTTTTCAACGAACCTGCCGAGTTCCACTTGCCGGTCGGCGGCATCAGAACTTCGGTCAAAAGCAATTGCCACAACGACAAGCCCATCGGCGCCGTAACGAGCCTGCAGGTCGTTGAAGACCGGCACCTCGCTGACGCAGGGCGGGCACCAAGTACCCCATAGTGTCACCAACAGAACCTTATCCCGAAACATCTCGTCGGTGGGAACAAACCTGGTACCGGACAGATCTGGAAGCTCGAAGTCCAGGGCCCCACCGTCAACCCTGGGCCCACTCGCGCACCCCACCACAGCTATCACCGCAAGGCAGATCGCTACCGCTCCAGCCTTGGTCGTGCGCGGGATACTCACGTCCTGCTCCATATCTGCCTAACGTTGGCTTCACCTGCAAGCGGGGCTGGCCCTGCATGTGCGACAGCACAAGGTGTGACTGGCGCGTATGACGGGTGCATTCACTAGTTAGAATCAATGTGCCCATCGATGACAGCCAGCGACACTTTTGGGTTGTCTGATCCGCTCCCGCCTGTACCACTACCGAAACCGCTCAGTACAATAAAACGACCATCTTCCATCATCTTCAACTCATCATCACCAGAAGTGATCGGTATCGCAATCCGTACTCGGCGAAGCAACTCACCGGCAGGACTGAATTCATCGAAGCAGGCAACGGCCCCATCGCCTGGGCCAACACCATGGGATTCGACCCACAGCTTGCCGTCGGGCCGCCAGCGGACACGGCCAATGGCCGGCTCATGGCCCATGGCCACACAGTCATCAGTGCCACCGAGTGCGATCCATACCGCTTCTTTCTTCTCCTTTGAGCGCTTAACTGATCTCCATTCGCGGTCCAACACGATCCCGGTCCCATTAACGTCTCTGACGACGACAAGCCACCGATCCCTGAGTGGTGCAAAGGCAACGAGCCCTGAACTCGAAACGTCGCAACGACCATTTGCGAACGGTTCGAAGTAGCTTGCTTCCTGGATTTGCGTGTCACTTGGATCTACGACGATCTCTCGGCAGGCTATAGCTTTACGGTTGCCACTAACGGCGTCGATAATAGAGAGCTCTTGCTTGTGATACATCCCCGCTTGCTTGATGATCATGCCATTGCTGGACGTCAGGAGATGGTCGTTTGAGCACCGAAGCTCGCGAATCGAGACAACCGGCATATCGCCCGGATCGCCCGCCCCATACCATACTCCCGCAGGTTGGTTTGCTCGATCCAGCAATACGATTTTTCCGGTCCCGCCGACCTGGACGGTCATGGCAGGCGCCCCGCCGCAGACTCCAATCCGGCCATCATGCAACTCGAATAGCCTGTATGCGCCCGGCAGGTCTCCAGGGCCTTCACCGGCCTGGCCAAACACGCGCGAGATCTCACCAACAGGCGATACGACGAGTACCTGATCCAACTGGCCGTCGAGCAGTAGCGTCTTGCCGCCAGCTCCGGGGGCTACAGCGACTATGCGCCCGATGAGTGCCTCTGAATCCGTACCGCAATTGAGGGTCCACAAGATGTCTAGGTTGAGCGTTTCGACGGGAGATGATTCTCGTGGCACCTCTACAGTTGGCCAGTCGGCCCAATGCCCCTCTTCCGGACAATGAGCAACAGAACGGGCGCTCAGGAGGAGCACTATCGCAGAAGCTCGCAAGATCTTATAACTTACCCGGTTCGACCGGTTCATAGTATATCCCATGATCGTCCTGCGCTTCAGCGGCCGCGCGAAGCACGGTCCGTCTGCAAGCGCTTGTCAGGCCGCTGCGCATCACTTCTTCGCCTGCAAGGCTATGCAAACACCGACCGGGTCTCGAATGACGGCGTGTCCGGCGTCGGTCGATCCCTTGATGATCTCACCGCCGCCTTTGCGAACGAGTCGAAGACTCTCCTCGAAGTCATCGACTGGCAGACTGAGTATCCAGACGGGCGGGATTCCCTCGTTGTCACCGCCCGCATGGCAGATTGCCGCCGCAGTCACACCGTCGGGTCGCCGCATCTCGACTCCGCCGTCGACGTCGGCGGAGGCTGTCGACCATCCGACGACTTGCTCATAGAATTCGCACGTCGACGAGACGTCCGAAACCACAAGCGTCAGCCAGGCAATACGACCAACGCTTTCAAGTTGGTCTGCGGCCTCCGATTCGTCGCCAACGACGGGGATTACGCCGAATGCAGCACCCATAGGGTCTACGAGAACGGCCCATTGACTCTGACCGTCCTCGCTCTTGGCGCGCATGAGCTCGCTGCCACCAAGTTCGAGCGCGCGCGCCACGCTGGCACCGACGTCGAGAACCTGGAAGTGCGGCATCCATTGCAAGGGAAGGGCCTCGTATTCAGGGGAGCGTGCCCCCAAACCGATGACCGGTGTGCCGCGATTGTTCATCAGATCGTCACGCCAAAGGGGGGCGGTCCCAGTGGTCAGGACCTGTGAGTAGAAGCTGAGTTCCCGCCCATGCTCCGGCACCGCAATGTCTGCGCTGAGGACTCCGCCGACGCCGGGGGCAAATGGATTGCGCATGACCACCTCACCTTAATCGAGTGCGCAACGAGTCAAACGGGGCCAATCAACAACCACAACCCAGCCGGCCTAACGTTGGCTTCACCTGCAAAGGCGATTGGCGCGGCTCATGCAACAGCATGAGACGTGACAATCGGCTTCGTCAGCTGCAAGCTCTCGTTATGCAATATGCTGCCCATCACCAACTATCGGCTTGAGCGCAGATATCTCCTTCGCGCCCGAGCTGTTCATTGCATGCCAAAGATCCCAATCTTGCTGCAGACCAAGCCAGAAATCGGCCGGCATCCCGAGAACCCGCGCCAATCGCAGGGCTGTATCTGGTGTAACGGATCGGCGCCCCTTCACTATCTCGTTCAAGCGCGGATAGGATACGCCCAATCGAATAGCGAATTCACTCTGGGTCAGACCAAGCGGCTTCAAGAATTCTTCGAGCAGCATCTCTCCCGGATGCGTCGGTGGACGCTTCTTCGGCAACCGCCGTCCAACGCGCGGGTTAGTGGTAGTCCGCGATTTCGACCTCGAAGGCATGTCCATCCTCCCATTCGAAACAGATCCGGTATTGCTGATTGATCCGGATACTGTACTGGTTCTTTCGGTCCCCGCGAAGACGCTCCAAGCGATTCCCTGGAGGCACCGAGAGCTCCCCCAACTCTCCAACGCGGTTGATTTGATCTAGCTTCCGTCGAGCTATCGACCAAAGCGAACAGGGGCAGCACTTCCGAGCAGCCCGTGTGTCCGCTCCATCGAATACATTCTCGGTGCCTTTGTCTCGAAAGGAATGTATCATGACTCACATTATAACGGGTTCCGTTACCCGTGTCAACTCATTTGTATAACGTTGGCTTCAGCTGCCAGCGGGGCTGGCGCGGCTTGTGCGCCAGCACAAGGCGTGACAGGCGCGATTGACAGGTGCAAGCTGATGTTATATCGGTCCCGCCACACTAGATTTTCACTCTACAACAGATGCAGAAATCGTTCAATTAGGCCTTGATGGTATGTCGCATATGACATATACTAGCCCAATGAACCCTACGGACAAGCCACTCATTTGGCTCAAAGGCGAGATCAAAATCCCGCCAATGGGCAAGGAAGCCCGGATTGAAGCCGGATACCTGCTGCGCTCCCTGCAGGCCGGCCTCACGTTAGCGATGCCTCACTCTCCCGATGCCGTCTGTCGGGCCACGCTGCCACGAACTGAGGGTCAACGACGGTACTTCCACCTGGAGGATCCTCCATCGAATCGACAGCGACGCAATCCTGATTCTGGAGATCTTCAAAAAGAAGACCGGAAAGACCCCGAAATCGGTGATAGATACCTGCCAGCGCCGAGCACAACGATACGACGCAGATGCGGGAAATGAGGGCTGAGATGGACAGCAAGAAAAAGAAGAAACTCGAATCTAAGGGCTGGGCCGTTGGTAGCACCCGTGACTTCCTCGAATTAACTCCCGAGGAAGCCAGATTTATCGAGTTGAAACTGGCTCTCAGTGCAAGCCTGAAAGCAGAGCGCCTCAAGCAGGGGATCACCCAGGTTGAACTTGCCAAGCTCATGGGCTCTAGTCAGTCCCGTGTTGCTAAGATGGAAGCTGGCGATCCTAGCGTTTCTGTCGATCTTCTCTTGAAAACACTTCTATTGCTTGGCTTGACGAAGAAACAACTCTCGAAAACCATCGCCTGACGCGTAACTCGACCTCATATCCATATAACGATGGCTTCACCTGCAAAGTCGGTTGGCGCGGACCTGGCTCCGCCAGGTG
>CAZTWK010000008.1:0-11517 GCA_964617805.1 uncultured Fibrobacteraceae bacterium
GGATCACGTCCTGCAGGCCGTAGGTCATCCAGGCGTCGGCGGGCAGGCCGTCGCGGCCGGCGCGGCCGGTCTCCTGGTAATAGGACTCGAGGCTCTTGGGCAGGTCCAGGTGGGCCACGAAGCGCACGTCCGGCTTGTCGATGCCCATGCCGAAGGCGATGGTCGCGGTCATCACCGGGCCGTCCTCGCGCAGGAAGCGCTCCTGGTTGCAACGGCGCGTCTCCTTGGGCAGGCCGGCGTGGTAGGGCAGGGCGGGGATGCCGTGCTCGGACAGGAAGACCGCCGTCTCCTCCACGCGCTTGCGGGACAGGCAGTAGACGATGCCCGCGTCGCCCGCGTGCTCCTCCTTCAGGAAGGCCAGGAGCTGGCGCCGCGGATCGCGCTTGGGGACCACGCGGTAGCGGATGTTGGGCCGGTCGAAGCCCGTCACGAACATGCGTCCTTCCTGCAGGTGCAGGCCCTCGAGGATCTCCGCGCGGGTGCGCGCGTCGGCGGTGGCGGTGCAGGCCAGGCGCGGCACGGCGGGGTAGCGCGCGGCCAGCACGTCGAGCTGCAGGTACTCGGGACGGAAATCGTGTCCCCACTGGGAGACGCAGTGGGCCTCGTCGATGGCGAAGAGCGCCAGGTCGACGTCGTCGAGCAGGGCGAGGGTGCGTTCCTGCAGCAGCCGCTCGGGCGCGATGTAGACCAGGTCCAGCTCGCCGCCGCGCATGAGGGTCTCCACGCGCCGCGCGTCGGCCGGCGTGAGGGTGGAGTTGAGGAAGGCGGCGCGCAGGCCGAGCTGGCGCAGGGCCGCCACCTGGTCCTGCATCAGGGCGATCAGGGGCGAGACGATCACGCCGACGCCCGGCCGCAGCAGCGCCGGGATCTGGTAGCAGAGGGACTTGCCGCCGCCGGTGGGCATGATCACCAGGGCGTCGCCGCCGTTCAGCAGGTGGTCGATGACCTCGGCCTGGCGGCTGCGGAAGTCCGGATGGCCGTAGACCGTCCTGAGGATGTCCAGGGGCGTCTTCATGGGATCAGCCCTTGCCGGAATCGTGCCCGTCGTCGCCGTCGACGGCGTCCACGGCGTTCCAGGCGATGGTGTAGCCCAGCATGACCTGCGAGATGTAGTGCTTGCGGTCGTTCAGGCGCGACCAGCCGGTGGGCAGGCTGGCCAGGTAGGCGGCCAGGCGGGCCGGGGCCCCGCCCGCGCGCCGGGCCGCGACGAGCCAGGGGATCGCCGACATGAAGGTGTGGCCCGAGGCCGTGTTGTCGTCGGCCATTGGTCGCCAGCGCGAATCGCCCGGGGGATCGGTGGGACGCGAGGCGCCGCCGATCCGCTGGATGGTCCACAGGGCGGGCAGGCCCACCGCCATGGCCGCCAGGGAGCTGCGGCCCCAGCGCGTCAGGGCGTTGCTGCCCGACCAGGCGTCGGCAGCGGCGAAGGCGGCCCAGTAGAAGAACCAGAAGCGCTCGCCGCCGGGGCGGAAGGCGTCCGCCATACGATCCGTGGCGGGCGAGCGCACCTCGTCGCCGTGCCACCCGTCCACCGCCTCGTCGACCCGGGTGTGGGCCAGCAGCGCGGCCGCGGCGCTCGCCGCGCCCAGCCGCAGGAAGCCGCGGCGGCCGTAGGCGCGCTTGTAATGGGCGCCGGTGCGCTTGAACGGCTTCACGCCGTGCGCGTGGCTGCGGCGCGAGCCCGCGAGGGCGACGAGGAACAGGACGGCCAGGATCACGATCATCAACGGAGGAATCACGACGGCGCCTCCCCCCCGTCGACGATGCCGGCCACCAGCTCGGCCAGGGCGGGCGCCGAGGTCAGGCCCGGCGAGTCGATTCCCACCAGGTTCACCAGGCCTTCCAGCTCGCCATCCTCGCGGCTCAGGTGGAAGTCGGCGAAGGGGTCGTCGGTGTCGATCTTGGGACGCAGGCCGCTGAAGGCCGGCGCGAGGTCGTCGAGCTCCAGCCAGGGCAGGAAGCGCCGCGCGCCCTCGTGGAAGACGGCCGCGCGGGCGGGATCGACCGCGTAGTCCTCCTCGCGGCCGGAGGCCTCGAAGTCGGGGCCCAGGCGGAGCTGGCCCTGCAGATCGATGCAGACGTGCACGCCGAGGGTGTCGCACCCGGCCGGCGGCACGGGATAGATCAGCCGCGAGATCCGTCCGGCGTGGCGGGCGGCCACCGAGAAATAGTTGCCCTTGACCCAGCGCTGGCGGGGGGCGGCGTCGCCCGCGCCGGCCAGGGCCGCCACCTCGTCCGCGCGCAGGCCCGCGCAGTTGACCACCCAGCGGCTGCGATGGGTCCAGCCCTCGTCGTCGCCGCGGTCCACGACCACGCGCCAGCCGCCGTCGGCGCGGTCCAGGGCGGCGGCCGCGGCGCCGGTCATGACCTGGGCCCCGTTCTCGCGCGCCCGCCGGGCGTAGGCCGCGGCGGCGCCCTCGGCGTCGAGGATGCCGGTGACCGGGGACCAGAGGGCGGCCACGGCGGCCACCTCGGGCTCCAGGCGGGCCAGCTCGTCACCCTCGATCAGGCGCAGGTCCTCCACGTCGTTCTCGAGGCCCCGCGCGTGGAGGTCGGCCAGGGCGCTCCGTTCGGCGTCATCGACGGCCACGATGAACTTGCCACATTCCTCGTAGCCGACGCCGGCCTCGCGGCAGAAGGCCTTGAGCAGGCGGCGGCCGCGCACGCAGCAGCGGGCCTTCAGGGTGCCGGTCGGGTAGTACATGCCGCCGTGGGCCACCTCGCTGTTGCGAGAGGTGACGCTGCCGGCGAGATGGGATTCGCGCTCGAGCAGCACCACGGCGCGGCCCTCGCGGGCCACCGCTGCGGCCGTCGCGCAGCCCACGATCCCGCCGCCGATGATGGTCACGTCCACGTCGATCAAGGTCGGTCGCTTCCCTGCTGCAGGTAGTCGTCGAATCTCATGCGCACACTTTCGTCACGGCCCGGGATCGCCGGACGGATCGGGAATCGTGTCGGGCCAGGGCGCGTGACGCGGCGCCGGCGCCGTGAGGACCACGGGCGCTCCGCCGACGGGATGGGCCACCTCCAGCCGCCAGGCGTGCAGGGCGATGGCGCGGTCGGGCAGCGCTGCGGCGGCGCCGTACTTGACGTCGCCCACGACCGGGTGGCCCACCTTGGCCAACTGGGCGCGGATCTGGTGGCGCCGGCCCGTCTCGGGCACCACCCGCAGCACCGAGCGTCGTTCGCCGTCGACCAGCACGTGGAAGGTCAGGCGCGCCTCACGCGACCCCGCGAAGGGCGCCGCCTCGCAACGGGTGCGTCCCCGCGCGTCGGCCCGGTCGGCCACGTGGTGGGTGAGCGCGTCCCACGGGATGCGCGTGCGACCCTCGACCACCGCCAGGTACGTCTTGCGCACGCGGCGCTCGCGGAACTGGGCCGACAGGCGCCCGGCCGCCTTGGACGTGCGCGCCAGCAGCACCACGCCCGAAACCGGCCGGTCCAGGCGGTGCACCAGGCCCAGGTAGACGTTGCCCGGCTTGTCGTATCTGGCCTTGAGGTACGCCTTGCAGGCGTCCAGCAGGGTCGGATCGCCGCTGCGGTCGCCCTGCACGAGCAGGCCGGCGGGCTTGACGACCGCCAGCAGATGGTTGTCCTCGTGGAGGATCGTCGGCTCGGGCGCGCTCATGGTCCGCCCAAGGTAGCAGAGACGGCCCACGGGGCAAAGGGCGGACGTGACAAGACGGGGCCCGGGTCGTATCCTGATCGGTGGAATCGGAAGCGGCGCGCAACCGCGGCCCGCTCGCCTGCGTAGAAACCAGTCGTGCCCCGCTACAGCCCCTGAACGGAAGAGGTATCCGTCATGATCCGACCGCTGCTGCTCGTCTGTCTCGCGGCCGTCCTGCTGGCCGGCTGCGGCGAGTCCTACACCGAGAGAGAGCCCATGACCTTCGTCTACCCCGAGTCCCACAAGGTCGAGCAGGTCGACGACTACCACGGCACCCAGGTCGCCGACCCCTACCGCTGGCTCGAGGACGTGGACAGCGACCAGACCAAGGCCTGGGTCACGGCGCAGAACGAGGTCGCCTTCGGCTACCTCGAGAGCATCCCGGATCGCGACAAGATCAAGGCGCGCCTGACCAAGCTCTGGGACTACCCCAAGTACGGCGCCCCCTTCCGCGAGGGCGAGCGCTACTTCTTCTCCAAGAACGACGGGCTGCAGAACCAGTCGGTGATCTACGTGCAGGAGGGACTCGAGGGCGAGCCGCGCGTGCTGATCGATCCCAACACCCTGAGCGAGGACGGCACGGTCGCCCTGGGCGGCCTGCGCGTCAGCCGCGACGGCAAGAAGCTGGCCTGGGCCACCAACGTCTCGGGCTCGGACTGGCGCACCTGGTACGTGCGCGACATCGACACCGGGCAGGATCTCGAGGACAAGGTGGAGTGGAGCAAGTTCTCCGGCGCGAGCTGGGACGAGAACAACGAGGGCTTCTACTACAGCCGCTACGACGCCCCCACCGAGGGCGACGAGTACGAGGACGCCAACTACTACCACAAGCTCTACTACCACAAGGTGGGCACGCCCCAGAGCGAGGACGTGCTGGTCTACGAGCGCCCCGACCAGAAGGAGTGGGGCTTCGCCGGCGGCGTCACCGAGAGCGGCGACTACCTGATCATCCACGTCTGGAAGGGCACCTCGCCCAAGAACCGCCTCTTCTACAAGGACCTGCGCGACCCGCAGGCCGAGGTGGTGGAACTGATCAGCGAGCTGGAGGCCGACTACGGCTTCGTCGGCCACGACGGCACGGTCTTCTACCTGCAGACCGACCTGGACGCGCCCATGAAGCGCGTGGTGGCGGTGGACATCGAGAACCCCGCCAAGAGCGAGTGGCACGAGCTGATCCCCGAGAAGGACGTCACCCTCGAGTACATCGGCATGATCAACCACAACGAGTTCGTGGCCGCCTACATGAAGGACGCCCACTCGGTCGTCTACCGCTACGATCATCACGGACACCTGATCGGCGAGCTCGAACTGCCGGGCATCGGCAGCGTGGGCGGCACCGGCGGCCACCGCGAGGACACCGAGACCTTCTACACCTTCACGTCCTTCCTCTACCCGCCGACCATCTTCAAGTACGACTTCACCACCGGCGAGAACACCGTCTTCCGCGAGCCGGAGATCGACATGGACCTCTCGTCCTACACCACCGAGCAGGTCTTCCTGGCGAGCAAGGACGGCACGAAGGTGCCCATGTTCATCGTCCGCAAGAAGGGCATCGAGATGGACGGCTCGCACCCGACCCTGCTCTACGGCTACGGCGGCTTCAACGTGTCGCTGACCCCGTACTTCTCCATCTCGCGCCTGGCCTGGGTCGAGATGGGCGGCATCTTCGCCCTGGCCAACCTGCGCGGCGGCGGCGAGTACGGCGAGGAGTGGCACCAGGCGGGCATGCTCAAGAACAAGCAGAACGTCTTCGACGACTTCATCGCCGCGGGCGAGTACCTGATCGCCGAGGGCTACACCAGCAAGGCCAAGCTCTCCTGCGCCGGCGGCAGCAACGGCGGCACGCTCGTGGGCGCCGTCTGCAACCAGCGGCCGGACCTTTTCAAGGCGGCCCTGCCCGCGGTCGGCGTGATGGACATGCTGCGCTTCCACCTCTTCACCATCGGCTGGGCCTGGGTCAGCGACTACGGCAGCAGCGAGGACCCGGACATGTTCCCCACGCTCTACGCCTACTCCCCCTACCACAACCTGGTGGACGGCGTGGACTACCCCGCGATGATGATCACCACCGCCGACCACGACGACCGCGTGGTGCCGGGCCACAGCTTCAAGTACGCGGCCCGCATCCAGGAGGCCCACGCGGGCGCCGACCCGGTGATCATCCGCATCGAGACCAAGGCCGGCCACGGCGGCGGCAAGCCCACCTCGAAGATCATCGAGGAGGTGGCCGACGAGTGGGCCTTCCTTTGGGATCAGCTGGGGATGATCTAGGCCCACGTCATCTCAGGTCTTCGAAGGCCTGTCTTGCCTCCGCGCAGGGCGGGCCTTCTTCCGCGAGCGCGGACTGGATTGACACGTCGCCGAGATCCGACATAAGCTAAGATGGTATCCTGGAGCCTCGTCATATCCTGGAGGCGATCATGAAACACTATCTTCCGATCCTGATCCTGTGCCTTTGTATGGTTCCGACGGTGGGCCACGCCGAATGGGTATCCGGGTTCCACCTGCAGGGCCTGTCGGGCGACGTCAACTGCGTACTGGACTGGCAGGGAAAGGTGGTGGCCGGAGGCGAATTCACCTTCGCCGGCGTCGTATCCGCCCGCAACGTGGCCGTCTATGCGAACGGAACCTGGGCGACCCTCGGCGACGGGCTGCCGAACGAGGTCCTGGATCTGGTCGAGGGAGGCGGCGGGCTGCTGGCGCTCATGCGGGAGCGGACGGAGAAATCAGTCTGGTTGCTCAAAGTCATGTCCTGGGACGGCATCGAGTGGACGCAGCTGGGACCTGACTTCGCCGCGACGAGAGCTCCCATAGCCTGGTATCACGGAACCGTGCACCTCGGTGCCTATCGCCTGCAAGACGATACTTGGGCGGAGGCAATACCAACAGACGGGACGATCAAGGGCCTGAATGTCCTCGGCGACGACCTGATCGCCTCGGGGAGTTTCCTGAACGCCGGCGGCACACCAGCTTCTTGCATCGTGGCTTGGAACGATGGGATCTTCTCGCCGTTAGGTACGGGGCTGCCGGAAGTGCCCCAAGTCGTCATCGTATCCGACGGGAACCTGCACGTCTTGATCGGCTATGCGGAATACTCCTACATGCTGAGCTGCGAGGTCATGACTTGGTCCGGCTCTGACTGGACCGTCTCACCGCCCTTTGGCCAGTTGTGGGCAGGATTTCAGGGAATCGCAGTATACGAGGGAAATGTATATGTTTTCGGTTGGTACGGTGCATATATCGACAGCCCTCACCCGTCATGCATGGCATATTTCGACGGCACGGGATGGTCGGGATTGACGTATCTAGGCTTCCTGACTTTCACCGATTTCTGTTTACATGCTGATCGATTGATCGCAGTCGGCTCGTTCCGGACAGTGGATGACGTTGTATCGTCCGGAGCCATCGCCTTCGACGGCGAGCAGTGGCACGGCATGTTCATTCACGGAGATGGCGTTCAGGCGGACTTGAGACATCTCAAAGTCTTGCAGGGGGACCTCGTCACCTACCGGCCGGCCCCCGGCTGCGGACCATATGATCCCTACTACGAGATCATCCTGTGGGACAATACAGACTGGAATACTTACGCGTACTTCAGCCAAGGGCATCCAGGTTGGATCCTGAGCGACGGCAATTCACTGGCATTAGCATCTGTAGGACCTTTTCTGGGGCCCAATCTCTACCTCTACTACGGCCCCTCTTACGCCATACCCGTAGCGGATACACCGGCTGACCCCACCCTCTATCACGACGGCGCCCTCTACGCCCCCGGTCCGACCCTGTACCGCTACGCCGACGCCGAGTGGACCGTCCTGACTACTTCCGCCAACGGCGACATCGAGACCCTTGCCCACTGGAACGGTGCCCTGGTCGCCTCGGGCGAATTCACGACGATAGACGGCCAGGACCTCACACACATCGGCACCTACGAAGACGGCGTGTGGACACCGCTGGGCGCCGGTCTCGACGCGCCGGCGCGACTGCTAGCGGGCTGGTCCGACAAGCTGGCCGCGTACGGATCGTTCACCATGGCGGGCGGGCAACCCGCCGCCGGCCTGGCGGCATGGGACGGGCACGACTGGATACCTTTGTGTTCATCACCGGTCGCCGGCTCGATCCACGCACTGTGCGGCTACGCCGGCGATCTCTACGTCGGCGGCGAATTCGCGCACATCGACGGTGTGGCCGCCGCCAACGTCGCCCGCTTCGACGGCTCGGCATGGCACCCGCTGGACGCCGGCACTGACGGTCCCGTCCACGCGATGGCCCGCAAGGACTGGCGGCTGCACATGGTCGGCGACTTCACTGCCGCCGGCGGGCGCGCGTCCCATCACGTGGCCGCCTGGCACGAGCCCACCGTCGCCAACGAATTGAAGTACTTTCGTGCCGAACGCGACCTCGAAGGGATTCACCTGTCGTGGATGCTGGCGCTTCACAGGCCGGAGATGGTCTACGTGCTGCGTCGGCAGGTCGTTCCCGGCGGCGGCTGGGTCGAGCTGCCGGTGCCGTGCTCCGAGACGGCCGAGATGACCTTCTACGACGCCTACGCCGGACCGGAGAACCTTGTCTACGATCTTCTCGTCCGCGGTTCCTCGCACGATATCGTGCTGGGACAAGCGGCGGCGCCCGCTGGAATGCCGGGGGCCGAGATCGCCACGCTGCATGCCCCCGTGCCGAATCCCTTCAACCCCTCCACAGACATCTCCTTCTCGCTGGCCCGCCCCGCCCACGTCCGCCTTTCGATCCACGACGCCCGCGGCCAGAAGGTGCGTGTCCTGAAACGGGGTGGATTCTCGGTCGGTCGTCACGTCGTGGACTGGGACGGCCGTGACGATGCGGGCCAGAGGCTTCCGTCTGGCGTCTATTTCGCATGCCTGTTCGCGGAAGACCGAATCTCGGCGACCAAGCTGGTCCTGACACGTTGAGACCGGGATTTGTTCAGCCATTGCCCACTCCCGATCCTTGCCCCTAGGATGGGTACTTGCACGAAGAGGAGTCCATGGTTCTGAGACGGACAAGAACTCACATCATCATCCTGGCCGCCCTGCTGGCGGCAATGGCCGGCTGCGCCATCCTGGATCCCGACCCGGCCAACCGGCCGCCGGTCATCGACGCGGTGACCGCCGCGCCGCAAACCGTCTCCCCCGACAGCGCCGCCGCCGTCGCCGTCCAGGCCAGCGATCCCGAGGGCGTGGACCTGGACTACCGCTGGCGCTCCTCCGCCGGCTGGTTCGAGTCCGGCACCTACGAGTCCGAGGCCGTCTGGCGGGCTCCCGCCACCACGGGCTTCTGCACCCTGACGGTGACCGTCGACGACGGGCGCGACGAGACCTCGGCTTCGCTGACGATGTCCGTGACGCCCTACGCCAACGAGCCGCACCTGGTCGCCACGGCCGTCGAGCAATACTTCATCGAGGATCGCATGCCGGTTCGCCTCACGAACTGGGGCAACGCCCAGGCCGTCTGGGAAGCTTCCAGCACCGTCGACTGGGCGGCCCCCGAACCCGCCGCGGGCACCCTGGGCCCCGCCGAGTTCGACACGATCTGGTTCGAGGCCGACCGGACAGGACTGGCGGCGGGCCCCCACACCGCGGACCTGATCGTACAGACCGTCGGCGGAGAGACCCTGTCGATGCGTTTCGGTCTGGTCATACCCTGGGCCTTCGAGGTGGTCGCCCGCTATCCGCACGATCCAGCAGCCTTCACCCAGGGACTCGTCTGGCACGACGGCTCACTCTATGAAAGCACCGGCCTCTACGGCCATTCGAGCCTGCGACAAGTGACACTCGAAACCGGCCAGGTCCTTCGGCAGGTCGATCTGCACCCGAGCGACTTCGGCGAGGGCATCACGATCTGGCAGGACCGCATCATCCAGCTCACCTGGCGCAACAACACGGCCTACGTGTGGGCCCTGGCAGACTTCTCCCCCCTCGGCACCTTCGCCTACGACACCCAGGGGTGGGGTCTGACCCATGACGGCGGGCGTCTAGTCATGAGCGATGGCACCTCGACGCTCTACTTCCGCGATCCCGATACCTTCGCCGAAACCGGACGCGTGACCGTCACCGCCTACGGGCGACAGTTGAGTTTTCTGAACGAGCTGGAATGGATCGCCGGCGGGGTGTGGGCCAACGTCTGGTACAGCGATTCCGTGGTGCGCATAGATCCCGAGAGCGGCGAGGTGACCGACTTGGTGGACCTGTCGGGTCTGCTGACGCCCGAAGAGGACCTCGCCGCCGACGTCCTCAACGGCATCGCCCACGATCCGGCGACGGGGCGGACCTGGGTGACGGGCAAGCGTTGGCCCTGGCTCTTCGAGATCGAGCTCGTCGATCCCTCGTCGGACGGTCAGCGCTTCTTCTTCGCGCGGTAGGCCAGGGTCTTGGCGATGTAGGCCGCCGCGTCGGGCGTGCTGCAGCTCGTCCGCCCGTGATCCACCACGACCTCGCCGATGCGCCTGGCGGCCGCCAGCGCCGACTTCTCCAGCTTCGGGTTGCGCACGCCTATACAGATCAGCGCCTGGTTCATGCTGTGACGGACGCGGTTGGGGGCCCCGGCGATGCCCGTCTCGATCTCCTTCAGCTTCGCGCGGCACCAGGCGTCGGTCAGGGTGTCGTCGTGGTTGGCCTGGGAGGCCACCAGGTTCCAGCCGGCAGCGCCGACCCACTCCCCCTTGCGCTTGCTACAGGCCTCGGCTTTGCGCAGGCGGTGTTTGCCGCGGGCCACCATGGAGCTGAAAGCGTCAGTCAGCACGTAGTCGTCGAGTTCACGGGCCATGGCGTCCAGCTCGCGGGACGTGAAGGCGTCGACGTCGGCGACCATGCAGGCCAGGACGCGGGCGTCGTGGTTGCCGCCGACCCACAGCCCCAGGGCCAGGTCGTGGTCCTGTTTGATGCGCTTCTTGAGCTTGCCCAGTTCGGCATAGCTCACGCCGTACATCTCCGACCTCACGCCGTGGTTGCCGTAGATCTTGCGGGTCTGGGCGGTGCCGGCGGCCTTCAGGGCGGCCAGGGTCTGCTTCAGCGTCATGGTCCGTCCTCCAGGGTCTTCTCGATCTCGTCGGCGGTGGCCAGGTCCACCGGTCTTCCGCGCTCGCGCAGGCCCTCGATCCAGGCCCGGCGCACCTTCACCGGTTCGTTGCTCCCGAACTTCACCTTGGCCGTCCAGGGGCCGCTCACGCGGAATACGCCCACGCCCGCCAGCGACTTGACGTACATGCGCTTGTCCGCCGCGATGGCCTCGAAGCTGCCTTCGGGCTGGTACTTCTCCATGAGCGCCTGCAGGCCGGCGGCCTTCTCGGCCGGGTCGCCGACGATCTCGCAGCGCCCGCGGATCTCCACCGACTTGAAGAAGTGCGTGGCCGGGCAGGCGTGCTTCGCGGCGGTCCAGTAGGACGGGATCAGCGCGTAGGACTTGACCATGCTGAAGGAGCAGCGGCCGTCGTCGCGGATCCTCTCGTACTTCTCGCCGTCGAGCGCGCCGTGGAAGTACACGGTCTCGCCGACCGCCGCGAAGTTCAGCGGGACCACCCGCGGCGATCCGTCGGCGGTGACCAGGCCCAGCTCGCCCACCTCGGCGGCGGCGGCCACCTCGGCGAAGACGGCGGGATCGGTGCTCTGCAGTTCTTTGCGGCGCATGGGGCTCCTTCGGGAAAGTACACATGCAAGCAAACACGGGGGGAATCCGCAAGGAAGCGGCCGGTCCGACGCGTCGCGCGTCCGCCGGCCGCCAGGAGAACTGTCTACACGGGTCCCGCGGGCTCGGGGCGGTCACCGCATCAACGTCACCTTCTTCGTCGCCGTGGCCTGTTCGGTCTTCAGGCGGACCACGTAGATGCCGGACGGCACGGC
>CAZTWK010000008.1:11617-77496 GCA_964617805.1 uncultured Fibrobacteraceae bacterium
GGCCACGTGCAAGGCATGCGAGCGCAGGGGCTCGCCGTCCAGGGAGAGGTCGTAGACGACCTCGCCGCCCGCGTGCAACCACGCGTTTTCGTCGCGCGCGCTGAAGCGTCCGTCCCCGCCCTCCGCGAAGGCGACCGGCCACGTGCGGTCGTCGCGTCGCCCGCGCAGGGAGAACGTGCCGGGCCGCGGGTTCCGGGCCCGCCACGCCAGGTCCACGCCGCCGTCCCGGCAGTCGGCCTCGAAGAAATCCAGCAGCACGGGCGTGCCCGAGGAGTTCGTGGAGATGCGTTCGTAGTTGCCGTTGTCGAAATCCGGGTCGGTCTCGTCGTCCTCCGACTCGATGAGGCACACCTCGCCCCAATTCTGCGCCACCCACATGTAGCGGATGTTCGTGGTGACCGTGTTGTCCGGCAATATCGTGTGGGTCCTGTCCATCCGCAGGCGCAGGCAGGAGAAGACGCCCATGGCCTCCGTCATCGTGCCCCACGCATCGACGACGAAGCGCGTGGAGTCGATGTGAGTCTCGTTGCCGAAGAGGGTGGTGCCGACGTAGTCCCAGCTGTCGCCGTAGTTCATGGGGAACTGGAAGCGCGGGCCGTTGACCGTCGTCGGGACCGGATAGGGATTTCCTCCCGAGATGAGCGTGAAGCCCACCAGCTCGATGTTGCCGCCCACCTCCTCGAAGAAGCCGATCTCCCCCACATCACCATCGAACGCGACCGTCATCGCGAGCGTGGCGGTCGGGAAGATGTCGGCGCCGGGCAGTCCGGCCGGATCGAGGTAGGATTCGGTGAGTTCGTAGGCGACGGCCAGCGCGGAGTAGTCCCAGCTCATGGCCCCGCCGGTCGGGCCGGGTGCGATGGAGTTGTCGCCGTGGCCGCGGGTCACCTCCGTTCCCACCTGGAAGGGGAAATCGTCGAAATGAAGCGTGACCTGCGCGGACGACGCGCCCGCGAGGCAGAACAGGATGGCGAGCGTGACGATGCCTGCGGACTTCATGCCTAACTCCTCCGGTTGGATCCCCCTGGTCATGGATACAGGCCCGGTCCGCCACGAGCCTACCATTCCTGAACATCTGGAGTCAATTTCCCGCGGGGTGGGATGAGACGTCCGGGATCAGCGCGCGTCGCGATCGCCGGCCACGAACAGGGCCGACGTCACCGCCACCAGCCCGCCGACCGCCGGCAGCCAGCGCGCCGTCTCGCCGAAGACCGTCCAGGCCACCAGCACCGCCAGGGGGATCTTGAGGTTGTTGGCCGCCGCCAGGACGCCCGCGCCCACGCGGGCCGCGCCCCGGTTCCAGAGCCAGAAGGCCGCGCCGGTGGGCAGCAGGCCCAGGTAGAGCAGGGTCCAGCGGTCGCCGGCTTCGAAGTCCGCCACCGTGCCGAGGGCGCCGCCGGCGAGCGCGGCCGCGCCGGCGAGCAGTGTCGCTCCCAGATACATCCAGGCCAGGTGGCCGGCCTCGCCCGCCGGAGCGGGACCGTCCGCGAGCCGCCAGCGGCGGTAGACGAGCTGCCCGGCGGCGAAGCAGAGGTTGGCTCCCTGCAGCAGCAGGATCCCGCGCCAGGCCCCGCCCGGCGGCAGGCCGCGCCAGGCCACCAGGGCGCCGCCGGCCACGGCCAGGGCGGCGGCCAGCAGGTGCCGCGGCACCAGGCGCCGCGCCGCCGCGTCGTCGATCAGGACCACGTAAAGGGGCGTGAACACGGTGAAGAGCGCCACCGCGTAGGCGGGCAGGTGGGCGTAGGCGGCGATGTACAGCACGTACATCAGGCCGAACTGCAGCGCGCCCAGCGCGGCGTGGCGCAGGCGGCCGTTGCCCCCGCGCAGCCGCGGCAGCCAGGGCGCGAAGAGCAGCGCTGCCAGGGCCAGGCGGACCAGGGCCACCGCGCGCGGGTCGTGGTCCGCGAGGCGGGTCTTGATCAGTCCGAAGGAGAAGGCCCAGACCAGCGACGCCGCGAGCAGGGAGCGCATGGGCTCACATCCCCGTGTCCACGGACGCGCCGCGGCGACTGGTGAGCAGCCACAGGAAGAAGGGGCCGCCGAGCAGGGCGGTGATCACGCCCACGGGCAGTTCCGCGGGCGCCGCCACCACCCGCGAGAGGGTATCGCAGAACACCAGGAAGGCGCCGCCGAAGAGCAGGGACATGGGGCCGAGCCAGCGGTGGTCCGGGCCCACCATCAGTCGGCAGATGTGGGGCGCCATCATGCCCACGAAGCCGATGGGGCCGCAGATGGCCACCACGCCCCCGACCATCACCGACATGGCCAGGAACAGGACCTTGCGGTAGCGCGACACGTCCACGCCGCGGCCGACGGCGATCTCCTCGCCGACGCTCATCAGGTTCAGCTCGCGGTGAAGCGAGACGGCGGCGAGGCCGCCGAAGACCATCAGCGGCAGCAGGCTCAGGGGCTCGTCGGGGTCCACGGTGTCGAGCCGGCCCATCAGCCAGCGCAGGATGTTGAAGGAGTGGGCCATGTCCGAAGTGTAGTGCACCAGCAGGATGAAGCTGGAGAAGGTGAAGTTCACAGCCACGCCCGCCAGCAGCAGGGTGCCGGTCGAGGCGCCGGGGCGGGAGCGCGTCAGGCCGTAGACGGCGACGATGGCCAGCAGGGCGCCGGCGAAGGCGGCCAGGGTCACTCCCGACACGCCGAGGATCGCGAAGGAGACGCCCAGCCGTATATACAGTGTGGCGCCGAGGGCCGCGCCGCTGGACACCCCCAGGGTGAAGGGCGTGGCCAGGGGATTGCGGAACATGGCCTGGAACACCATGCCCGCCAGCGACATGGCGGCGCCGGCCAGGAAGCCCAGCATCACGCGCGGCACGCGCAGCGACCAGAAGATGCGCGACTCGGGGTCGCCGTCCCCCGCCAGGGCCGACTCCAGGGTGATCGTGGTCATGCCCACGAAGGGCGCCACCACCAGCACGGCGACGGTCAGGACGATGGTGCCGATCAGGGTGAGGGTCCTCATGCGCCGTCCCCCTCCTCGGGCAGGATCATGCGCTGCCCGGTCACGGGGTGCTCGGTGAAGAGGAAGGGCCGCTCGTAGAGTCGCATCAGCACGTCGTTGTCCATGAAGTTGGCGCCCGGGCCGCTGTAGGCGATCTCCCCGCCGCGCAGGGCCAGCACGCGGTGGCTGTCCAGGACCGCGCAGTTCAGGTCGTGGGTGACCTCGATGACGGTGATGCCCTTGTCGCGGTTGATGGTGCGCAGCACGCGCCGGAAGACGTCGCGGTGGCGGGGATCGAGGAAGGTGGTGGGCTCGTCGAGCAGCAGGATGCGCGCGTCCTGGGCCAGGGCCGCGGCCAGCATCACCTTCTGGCGCTCGCCGCCGCTGAGCGTGTGCATGGCGCGGTCGGCCAGCGAGCCGGTGCCCGTCAGCGCCAGGGCGTCCTCCACGAAGCGATGATCCCGGTAGCCCACCGACACGAAGGGGGTCAGGTGGGGATAGCGGGCCATGAGGATGGTCTCGCGCACGGTGAAGGGGCTGTGCCGTCCGCCGGCCTGGGGCACGTAGGCCACCAGGCGCGCCAGCTCGCGCTGGGTGAAGGCCGCGATGCTCACGCCGTTGATGTTGATGACGCCGTGCCAGTCGCGGTTGACGCGGTTGATGCAGCGCAGCAGGGAGGTCTTGCCGGCGCCGTTGGGGCCGACCACGGCCAGGTACTCGCCCTCGCGCACGGCGAAGGAGAGGTCGCGCAGGATGGGCCAGCCCTGCAGATCGAGCCGCAGGTGGCGCACGTCCACCGCCATGGTCAACTGCTGCGTCGTGGTCATTCCTCGTCCAGGATGGAGGCCAGCAACTCCAGGGTTTCGACGAACCGGGGGCCGGGCACGAGCAGGGCGTCGTTGGTCACCACGTGGACGCGGCCCGCGGCGACGGCGGGGACCTCCCCGTGCTGTCGCCAGGCCCGTTCCAGCTCGGCCAGCCTGTCCGGATCATCGGCGCACTCGGGCGCCAGGTCAATGACGACCTCCGGCGCCAGGCGCAGCAGCCCCTCCGCGGAGATCATGGGATAGCTGACCGCGGACTCGAGCATGACGTTCTCGCCGCCGGCCAGGGCGAGCAACTCGCCCAGGAAAGTGCCGGCGCCGGCCACGTAGAGGTCGGACAGGCGGCCCGACGCGACCTCGCGCCCCACCACGATCATGGCCCGGGGCCCGGGGTCGCGCGCGGGGCGGTCCGAGACAGCCGCCAGGCGCCGCGTCAGGTCCGCGTGCAGGAGCTCGGCGCGCGCCGACGCGCCGCAGGCCTCCCCCACCCGCAGGACCGACTCCAGGATGCCCGCGACGTGGCGGTGCTCCACCACGCAGACCTCGATCCCGAGCCGGGACAGGCGGTCGGCGGCCTCGGCGTTGGCCGCCTCGACCACCGCCAGGGCCGGGCGCAGCGCCACCACGGCCTCCAGGTTGGGATCCACGTGGCCGCCGATGCTCGGCAGCTCGCCCACCGCCGCGGGATGGCGGCACCAGTCGGTGACGCCGACCACGCGGTCGCCCACGTTCAGGGCGAAGATCAGCTCGGTGATGCTCGGGGCCAGGGACACGATGCGGGCGGGAGCCGCGGGCGGGTCGTCCGACGCGACCGCCGCGGTCGGCAAGGCGACCGCGGCGGCCAGGAACAGGCACAGGCATGCCGGCAGGCGTCCCATCAACGCACCAGGGACATGGCCTTCACCTCGACGCCGCGGGGCGTGCGCAGGCGGGCGTAGTAGGCGCCGGAGGCGACGGCCCGGCCCCGAGCGTCGAGGCCGCGCCAGACGGCCTCGTGGTCGCCGGGCGGCAGCTCGCCGCTGACCAGGGTGCGCACCAGGCGGCCGGCCACGTCGTAGATGCCGAGCTCGACCTCGCCGGCGCGCGGCAGCGAGAAGGGGATCACCGTGCGCGGGTTGAAGGGGTTCGGGCGGGCGTCCAGCAGGCGCGGACGTTCCGGCGCATCGCCGTCGACGGCGGTGGGCGGGTCGTAGGGCTCGCCGAAGAAGCCGTCGAGGATGGTCTGCACGTTGGCGCGCAGGGCGTCGTGGTCCATGCGGTAGGGACGGCCACAGATCAGCGCCAGGCGCCCGCCGTCCTCGCGGTGGGTGCCGCCGCCCGGGGGCACGGTGTAGGCGCCGGTGCCGCGGGGTCCGCCGAAGCCCACGGTGTCGTTGAAGAGCAGCGTCGTGCGGGCGGGCAGGCCGGTGGTGAAGAAGACGTCGTTCCAATTCTGGGAGCCGGTGAAGGGGATGTCGACCATGTCGGGGTGGACCGACAGGCAGTTGCCCAGCGATTCGCCGGTCTCCGCCCAGGAGAGGCCCGCGTAGGCGTCCAGGTCGCCCTCGGTGAAGTGGCTCATGTAGCGGCTCAGCAGCAGCAGGTTGCCGCCGGACTCCAGGTACTCGAGGATCTGGGTGTCCAGCCAGTCGTTCAGGTCGCCGTTGTAGTCGTTGCCCACCCAGACCACGGCCGAATGGCGCGCGATCACCGAGCCGGGCACGGCGCCGTGGCCGGCCGGCGCCGGCAGGTTGGCGGGGTAGCCGCCGGCCGGCTCGTTGAAGGTGTCCCAGAAGGTGATGTCGTGGTCGCCCCAGAAGAGGCTGTCCTCGTAGGCGCTGACGATCTCCGCGCCGTAGGTGTTCCAGTCGACGCCGTTGACCACCAGCAGACCCTCGTCGAAGGTCGGCACGGGGTAGGCGGTCTCGGTGCGCTTGAGGATCCAGTCGTCCGGATCCAGCACCACCGACTCCACGACGCCGTCCACGGGCAGGTCGTAGGTCTCCAGGGCCAGGCTGTTCTGGACGGTGATGTCCGTCACGCCCAGGTCGGTCGTCACGCGCAGCACGATGGGCATGGTGAAGAGCCCGGCATTGGTCTGGACCTGCTCGATGGTTACCGACACCTCGCCGCCGTCGGCCGTCCAGCCGTAGCTGTAGACGGGGAAGTACGCGCCGTAGATCCACTGCTGGAAGAAGGCGTCCAGGTCGAAGCCGCACGCCGCCTCCATGATGTCGCGGAACTGCTCGGTGGTGGCCGAGGCGAAACCGAGCTGGGCGCGGTAGTCGGCCAGGCCGGCGAAGAAGTCCGTGTCTCCCATCACGCCGCGCAGCATGTGCACGACCCAGGAGGCCTTGTTGTAGGTCAGGTTGCCGTCGAAGATGTCCCAGAAGGTGGTCCAGTCTTCCACGTAGACGGTGCCGGAGCCGTAGTAGGCCGCGTAGTCCATGTAGGTGCGGTAGGTGCCGACGCCCGCGGTCTGCTCCTTCCAGTAGGCCTCGCACCAGGTGGCGAATCCCTCGTTGAGCCAGATGTGGTGGAAGTCGGCGCAGGTGACCATGTCGCCCCACCACTGGTGCGCCAGCTCGTGGCTGATCAGGTCCTCGGACCAGCCGCCCATGCTGGACAGGGTCTGGTGTTCCATGCCGCCGCCCCAGGTGAACTCGGCGTGGCCGTACTTCTCGTTCACGAAGGGATACTCGCCGAAGCCGGCGGAGAAGGTCTCGATCATGGGCACGGTCAGGGCGTAGGTGGCCTGCACGGCGTTGTAGTTGGCCGGGAAGACGTAGTACTGGACCTCCATGGGGTCGCCGCCGCCCAGCGGCGTGTACCAGTGCGAGAAGGTGGTGTAGGGATGGATGGCCAGGGAAACCAGGTAGGTCACGATCGGGTAGTCGGTGTGCCAGTGGAAGGTGCGCGTGGAGCCGTTGTCGACGTTGGAGACGAGCAGGCCGTTGCTGGCCACGATCAGGTCCTCCGGCACCGTGACGCGCATGTCCAGCGAGTCGGCCTTGTCGGTGTTCAGGTCCTTGCAGGGCCACCAGGTGCGGGCGCCGAAGGGCTCGCTGAGGGTCCAGATCATGTCGTTGCCGCCGGCGCTGTCCCAGCCGAAGGCGTCGCCGGCGGGATCGCCGTTGTAGGTGACCGAGACGACGACCGTCTCGCCCGTGGTGTAGGTGCGGTCGAGGTCCACGACCAGCAGGTCGCTCGCGTGGGACCAGGTCGTGCCTGAGCCGCCGGCGGAGACGCCGATGACGGACATGTTGTTGTCGAGGTTCAGGTCCATCTGCGCGATCGACGCGCCCGTCACCACGGCCGTGGTGGCGACCGTCCCCGTCAGGGTCTCGAAGGTGGTGTTCAGGTCCAGGTCCAGGTCGTAGTGGACGACGTCGAAGAGCTCCTGGTTGGGCGTGCGCTCCTGCAGGGCCTTGGCCAGGCCCGCGCGCAGGGCGGCCTTGGTCGCGGCCTCCTCGTGGCGGTGGGCGAAGACGCGGTCGTCGGGGCCGTCCGCGGGCGGCGCGGGGGCCGCGGCGGACACGACCGTCCACAGGAACGTCGCGAGCAGGATCAGAGCCGGGCGGGGGACGGTGCGGCGCGAGGTCGTCGTGCAAGGTGCAGGCATGAAGAAGCTCCCTTTACAGGCCGGACGGAGACGGGGGATCCGGGCCGATGTCAGCGGTAGAGTGACTTGACGGCGCCCCAGCTCGAGACGCCGTTGGCGATGGGCTCGTAGCAGCATTCGCTCACGGCCCACATGGTCAGCCCGTTGAAGAAGCCGATGTCCGCGATCAGATCGTACCAGCCTTCGCCCCAGTTGTTGTAGCTGGTGCAGGGCTCGGCGTCGCCTCCGCCGACGATGTTGACCCGGTCGGACGTGCCGCCGACGAAGTCGACGGTGATGAAGTAGGGCTCGCCCTTGGTCGCGCAGGGGAAGTCGCAGGGGATGGTGATCTGGTAGTAGGCGAACAGCTCGATGTAGTTGACCAGGTGGATGGGCGAATAGGCCAGCGTGGCGCCGGGCACCCAGCAGCTCCCGTTCCAGTCGGCCTCCAGCAGGCGCGCCATGACCTGGAGGTTGGCGGTGCCGTCGAGGCCCAGCATGATGTTGATCGAGCGGATCGTGAAGCCGATGTCGCAGTTGCAGGGCTCGATCTGCGGCGAGATCATCCGGGCGTAGGTCTCGTTGCCGCCCCACCAGCCCTCGTAACCGGTGACCGTGGTCTGGTTGCCGTAGACGCAGGTGATCCGGTCCCCGGCGGACACACCCTCCAGGCTCCGGGCCTGGAAGGCGTCGTGGGCGGCCGGCGCGGCCGTGGCGAGGATGAGGGTCGCTGTCACGAGAAGCAGGATCTTCACGTTGGTCCTCCATGGGTGTCCGTTTCCTGTGTGAAGATCAATTATACCACATCGGACGGTTTTTCGCCTCAACGACCCTGCGGCGTGTCGCCGTCGGCGTAGAAGCGGTTCATCTCCTCCATGACCACCCTCAGCAGGTCCCGGGACGGGGGCGCCGCCTTCTGCTTCACGTTGTGCAGCTTGTACTTGCGCGTGTACATGGGAAAGATCTCGTACACGTCGTCCCCGATGACGAAGGCGTGGTTGAAGTAGCTGCCGATCACCAGCGGGCGCACCGTTTCGTCCGCGGCGAAGAGATCGCGTCCGTTGGTGTAGAGGGCCGGATCGGAGGTCGACCGGAAGACCTCCCGCAGCAGCGTGCCGGGCAGGTCGATGTGGCTGGTCCGGCGCGCGATCCGTTGCGGCTCGCGGCCCGGCAGATAGAGGATCAGGGGCACCCGGGTCTGGTACTGGGTGTAGCTGCTGCCGTGCCCCCACGTGTTCGTGCGGTTGTCGTTGAAGGCCTCGCCGTGGTCGGTGGTGAGCACGATCACGGTGTTGTCCATCTCCCCGCGCGCCTCCAGGTAGGCCACGATGTCGCCCACCAGCTCGTCCACGTAGTGCACCGCGTTGCGGTAGTCGTTCAGGTAGGGTTCGGGGTCGGTGTCCTCGTCCACGAAGGCCATGCGCATGTTCCGCGACGGATTGAAGATCCGGTACTCGGGCGGATAGGCGTAGTTGAAGTGGCTCGACTTGTAGAAGACGAAGCACATGTAGGGCTGTCCCTGGTCCGACTGCTCCTTCATGAACTCGATGACCTGCTCGTTCATGCGCGCGTCGAAGGACTGGACGGTGCGGCCGCCGAACTCCTCCAGGATCTGCTGTCCGCGGAAGATGGTGTCGCTGATCTTGTGGCGCGCGAACTTGGACTTGGCGAAGACGCCGAAGGCGTAGCCGTTGTCGAGCATGGCGTCGATCAGCACCGGGTTGTCGATGGCCGTGCTGTTGGCCTTGACGGCCGGCCAGTAGGTGGGGTGCAGCCCGTAGAACAGGCTGAAGATGCCGCAGGTCGTCTGGTTGCCCGAGCTGAGGTGGTTCTCGAAGACGCTCGCGCGGCCGGCCAGCTCGGCGATGTGCGGGGAGACGGTCTCGTCCACGGCGTCGAAGCGCCAGCTCTCCAGCAGCAGGAACAGGAAGTTGGGCCGCTCGCCGTCGGGCAGGATCTCCCAGTCCACCTCCCCCCGCGGGTAGGTCAGCGAGCTGTAGCGGTAGTCGCCCCCGGCCACCGCCGGCGCGTCCTCCCCGATGGGCAGCAGGTCCCCGTACTTGACGGCCTTGCTGTGCGAGGTGGTGGGCACGTAGAGGGGAAAGTGCGGCGTGAGGCTGGTGATCCGCTGGTCGTTGCGCTGGTAGGCGACGATGTGCATCACCTGGCTGGCGGCGAAGGCGACGACGATCAGCGCCGGCACCACGGCCGCCCACCGCGCCCGGGGGCGCAGCCGGCGCGCGACCAGCCACAGCACGATCTCCAGCACCGCCACGGCTCCCAGCCCGATCGCGGCGGTGTGCAGGTTCGACTCGGGCAGCCCCAGCCCCTCGTAGTCGTGGATGATGTAGTCGAGCCAAAAGAGGTCGATGTGGAACTTGACCAGGTCGTAGACGAAGGTGTCCAGCAGCAGGTAGAAGACGAAGACGGTCATCAGCACGACGCTCAGGAACGTGGCCAACCGCCCCGCCACCATCAGCAGCAGGTGCGCCAGCGAGGCCACGAAGAGCACCGGCAGGCCGTAGTAGCCCACCATCACGCAGGCCGCGTAGAAGGTGCTCAGGCCCGTGAAGTCCGCGCCGTCGAGGTTGCGCGCCAGGATCGCGCAGATCACCGGCACGTTCAGCGCCACGAACATCAGCAGCCAGCGGTAGCGGCCCCGGAATGCACTGAAGATCCTCGTCATCCGTTCGCGCAAGCGGCGGTTCCTTTCGCGTGTCCACGAAGTGCGCCGGTCAAGATATGACAGCGGCCCCGCGGCCGACAAGACCGGAAACAGAAGGAGAGACCGCCGGGGTCTCTCCTCCGTTCCCGTCGCGCGACGCTCAGCCGTTCAGGCCGTGCATCAGGTCCAGCAGGTCCACCACGCGGTTGGAGTAGCCCCACTCGTTGTCGTACCAGGACAGCGTCTTGAGCATGTTGCCCTCCACCACGCAGGTGTACTCGCTGTCGAAGATCGAGGAGTGCGGGTCGCCCACGATATCGCTCGACACCAGGGGGGCCTCCGAGTACTCCAGGATGGAGCGGAAGCGTTCGCTGCCGGCGTGGTCGCGCACGGCCTCGCGCACCTGTTCGGCGGTGACCTCCTGGGACATGATCGTCACGAGGTCCACGACCGAGCCGTCGGGCACGGGCACGCGCATGGCCATGCCGTCGAGCTTGCCCTGCAGGTTGGGCAGCACCTTCCCCACCGCCCGGGCGGCGCCGGTGGTCGTGGGGATGGTGTTCTCGGCGGCCGCGCGGGAGCGCCGCCAGTCCGAGTGGGGCACGTCGGCCAGGCGCTGGTCGTTGGTGTAGGCGTGCACGGTGGTCATCAGCCCGTACTCGATGCCGAACTCCTTGTCCAGCACGTAGGCCAGGGGCGCCAGGCAGTTGGTCGTGCAGGAGGCGTTGGAGACGATCACGTGCTCGGGCTTGAGATCCTCCTGGTTGACGCCCATCACGATCGTGGCGTCGATCTCGTCCTTGGAGGGCACGGTCAGCAGCACCTTCTTGCAGCCGGCGTCGATGTGCTGGTGGATCTGCTCCCGGTGGCGGAAGCGGCCGGTGGCCTCGACCACGTAGTCGACGCCCATCTTGCCCCACTCCAGCTTGGTGGGATCGGGCTCCTCGGTCATCTTCACCTTCTGGTGGCCGGTGACCATCATGTCGCCCTGCATGTTCGCGGTGCCCTTGAAGGGCCCCATCACCGTGTCGTGGCGCAGCAGGTAGGCGAGCGCCTCCGAGTCGGCGAGATCGTTGATGGCCACGACCTCGACGCCCTCCTTGTTGTTGAGCAGGCGGAAGACCGCGCGTCCGATGCGTCCGAATCCGTTTATGCCGATTCTCATGCCATGACCTCCCGGGAACGGATCAGACCGGCCATCTTGCGGGCGAGTTCCAGCATCCTGTAGGCGTAGGCCCAGCCGTTGTCGTACCAGATGATGCTCTTGACCAGGCCGTTCTCCAGCGAAATGGTGGCCCGCGCGTCGAGCACGCCCGAGCAGGAGTTGCCGATGATGTCGCTCGAGACGATGGGCTCGTCGGTGTAGCCCAGCAGGCCGTTGTACTTGCCCTCGGCGGCCTCGGCGAAGATGGCGTTGTAGTCCTCGGCGCTCAGGGGCTTCTCCAGCTCGACCACGAGGTCGATGTTCGAGCCCGCCGGCACCGGCACGTTCAGCGCCATGCCGCTGACCTTGCCCTTGAGCTCGGGCATGAGGTCCATCACGGCGGTCGCGGCCCAGCTACTGTTGGGGATGATGTTCTGGGCCGCCGAGCGGCTCCAGCGCAGGTCGCCGCTGGCGCTGTCGCTGAGCTGCTGGTCGCTGGTGTAGGCGTGGACGGTGGTCATCACGGCGCGCCGCACGCCGACCTTCTCGTTCAGCACCTTCAGGGTCAGGGCCAGCGCGTGGCAACTGCTGCTGCCGTTGGAGACGATGCGGTCGTCGACCGTCAGGTCGCCGTCGTTGACCCCGTTGATGACCATGCGGTCGATCTCGCCCATGGGCGGCGTCGACAGGATCACGGCCTTGGCGCCCGAGTCGAGGTGCTTCTGCAGGTCGCGCCGCGTGCGGAACATGCCGGTGGCCTCGATCACGATCTCCACGCCGAGCACGTCCCAGGGGATGTCGCCGGGGCGCGAGCCGTGCACCACGCGCGTGCACTGGCGCTCGGACATGAGGTAGTGGCCCTTCTGCTCCAGTTCGGCGTCGAACTTGCCCTCGACGGTGGTGTTCTTGAGCAGGTAGGCGAGCGTCTCCACGTCGGCGATGTCGCTGACGGCGGCGAAGGTCAGATCGGGCTCGTCGTGGCCGATCCGGAACATGTTCCGGCCCAACCTGCCGAAGCCCATGATTCCTAGCTTGACTGACATGAGGCTCTTCCTCCGGTCTGGGGGTCTTTTCGTGCGACAGGAGTATAGGGTCGGCCGGTCCGATACACAACCGGGCAAGTGCATATTGCTGCCGGAATCTGCCGGCGCGATTGAACGCGGGGTTGCAGGGCCGGGAATCGGCCCCCATATTGTCGAACCTGCGGCGTTTTCACCCCAGCCGGGACCCGTCATGCCGATCTACGAATACGAATGCACCAAGTGCGGCCACGCCTTCGAGCTCGTCCAGACCTTCTCGGACCGCCCGCGCCGCCGCTGCCCCCTCTGCCGCGGCAAGGTGAACAAGCTGATCGGGAGCGTCGGCATCTCCTTCAAGGGGTCGGGGTACTACGTCACGGACTCCAAACCCAAGAGCCAGAAGAACAAGACGGGCTCCGGGACGGGCACTGACACATAGATCCCCCAGAAAAGTTGGGCTTCGCGAACGTTTTCTGGGGGATCTATGTGTCAGTGCCCGGGAGCGTCTTCTCCTTCTCCCTCTTTGGAGTCCGTGACGTAGACATTCCCCTCCAGAGTGGCTAAGATCGGCATTCACGTTGATTTCGGGAGGGATCGGGATGAATGACGGCACGGTCGAGGTCACCGTCGAGGGGCGCAAGGTCTTCACCATTCCCGGATCGCCGCTGAACGAGGTGCTGGCCAACCACGACCTCGGGGCCGACGGCAACGGGGATCCCGTGGTGATCGGCGTCGTCAACGGACAGCGCACGAGCCTCTACGAGCCCCTGTGGGGCGGCGAGGCCGTGGGCCTGATGCACCTCTCCCACCCCAAGACCCACTCGACCACCGTGCGCACCCTGTGCTCGGTGCTGGCCATGGCCTGCGACGAGATCTTTCCCGACCATTCGCTGATCATCGGCTTCTCCTACGGCGGCGGCATGTTCTGCCGGCTGCGGCGGTCCACGAAGGTCACCGCGGCCGAACTGGCGGCCGTGGAGGAGCGCATGCGCGAGATCGTCGCCCGGGACCTGGTCTTCACGCCCCGGGTCTACGGCCAGCGCACGCTGATCCGCATGCTGCGCGACTCCACGCGCGAGTACAGCCGCCTCGCGGCGCGGCACGTGATGGACGGCTCGGCCACCTTCTACCGCCTCGAGGGCTGCCGGCTGCTCTTCCAGGGACTGCACCTGCCCTCGACCGGCCTGCTCCGGTCCTTCGCGCTGCGACGGGAGCCGCCCGGCTTCGTGCTCCTGCCCAGCCGCGCGGGGGACCCGGACGCCCCCGCCGGCCACCAATCCCAGCCCAAGCTCCTGTCGGCCATGATCGACTACGCGGACTGGACCGAACACCAGGGACTGGCCGACCTGGGATCCATCAACCAGCTCGTGGAACAGGGCCGCACCAAGGAGCTGGTCGCCATCTGCGAGACCCGCCACGAGCAGGCCATCGTGGACATCGCCGGCCGCGTGGCCGACCTGCCCGCCCGGGGCCGTCTCGTGCTCATCGCCGGCCCCTCGAGCAGCGGCAAGACGAGCTTCGCCAAGCGTCTCGACCTGCAGCTCAGGGCCAAGCGCCTGCACCCCTTCGCCCTCTCCCTGGACGACTACTTCGTGGACCGCGCCGACACCCCCCGCGACGAGGGCGGCAACTACGACTACGAAACCCTCGAGGCCCTGCACCTCGACCTGCTCAACGAGCACCTGGCCGACCTGCTGGCCGGCCGCGAGGTCCGCCTGCCGCGCTACGATTTCGTGACCGGCACCTCCACCTTCGCCGAGACGCCCACGCGTCTGGAGCCGGGCGCCCCCCTGCTGGTGGAGGGCATCCACGCCCTGAACCCGGCCGTGGCCGCCGGCGTCGAACGGAGCCAGTGCCTGCGCGTCTACGTGTCGGCCCTCTGCCACACCAACATCGACGACATCACCTACATGCCGACCCGCCTGACCCGCCTCTACCGCCGCATCGTCCGCGACGCCCAGTTCCGCGGCTACACGGCCTCGGCGACCCTCCAGCGCTGGCGGAGCGTCCGCGAGGGCGAGCAGACGCACATCTTCCCCTACCAGCAGAACGCCGACGTCTTCTTCAACTCTGGCCTGGCCTACGAACTGGGCGTCCTGAAGATGTGGGCCGAACCCCGCCTCGCCGCGGTCGCCCCCGAGGATCCCACCTACGGCCGCGCCCGCTCCCTGCTCAGCTTCCTGACCCTCCACCTCCCTATCGACGCCCGCCAGGTGCCGCCGACCAGTCTGCTGCGAGAGTTCATCGGCGGCAGCAGCTTCAGCTACTGATCCCACGGGTCCGGGACAGACCCCGGGGCTTGGTCCGGTTGACTTGCTCACCCCCAGCCAGTAGCATCAGAGTACCTCGCCTATAGTGTTGAGAGTGGAATATGACCTCGAGTACAGCTTCACTTCCCATTCTGGTCCTGGGGTGTGGTGTCGCCGGCCTGGCGGCCGCGCGGGTCTTTTACGCCAACGGAGCGAGGTATCGTGTCTTCGAGCGTCAGGATGGCCCGGGTGGCCTGATCCGGACCGATCGCCTGGGGGACTTTCTGTTCGACCGGGCGGGGCACTTCCTCCACCCACGCTCCGACACATTCAGGACGGTCCTTGCAGAGACGGGAATCCGCTACAGGACCTTCACACGGCGATCCGCCGTGATCATCGACGACGCCATCGTACCCTATCCGCTTCAATTCAACCTCTGGGCCTGCGAACGGGCGTTTTCGTCCGCGGTCGAACGCGAGCTGGCCGAACCGTCCTCAGCGGGGAGACCGGGGGCCGGGTTGCGCGAACACTTCCTGGATACCTGGGGGGCGACGCTGACGAAGCGCTTTTTCGAGCCTTACCTGGGCAAGATGTGGGGCCGGCCGCTCGACGACATCCCATCCAGCTGGGGCTCGCGATTCGTCCCGGCCATGGATCCCGATCGCGTCCGCGAAGGTCTGGCCAGGCCCGTGCTGAACTACGGGTACAACGACTCGTTCATCTACCCGGCGAGTGGCCGGATCGGAGATCTCGGCGAGGCCCTGGCGTCTCGTACGCAGGACTCGATCGAACTCGAGACCGAAGCGGTCTCGATCGACAGCGTAGAGAAGACGGTCACGCTCGCCTGCGGCAGATCGGTCGCGTATTCCCGACTGGTCAGCACGATCCCGTTGAACAGGCTCCTGGAATTGCTGGGGCGAGAGGCCGACTCCCCGGTCCTCGCGCATTCGGGTCTGCTCAACATCAGGGTGGGATTCCGCGGCGAGTTGCTCCGGAGGGACCACTGGTATTACCTGCCAGATCCCTCGCTCGCCGCCTTCAGGGCCGGCCTCCCTGGCAATTTCTCCGACAGGGTCTGTCCCCCGGGCTCGGCCAGCCTGTCCCTGGAATGCGGACTCGGGCAGGGACCGGATCTCGGGCCTGGACCGGAGGCCGTCGCTCGCCAGACGCTCGACTACCTGGCCGGCAAGCAGATCCTGGCGTGGGACGAAATCGAGCTCGTGGACAGCTACCTCATCCGTCCGTCCTACGTCGCTCACCGGATGGAGGTCACGCCGCACCTGCAGCGCATCCGTCGAGAACTGGCGACGGAGGACATCTACCTGGCCGGCCGCTACGGAGCCTGGGACTACATGTCCATCGAGGACTCCTATCTGTCCGGCCTCGAAACGGCCCAAATGGTGTTACGGGACAGCAGTTCTTTAGGCATGCAGCAGATCGGATAGCGCACATGGTGGGTGATACGAAGAGAACCGTGGCCGTCATCGGAGGCAGCGGATTCATCGGCCAGGCGATCGCCAGGCGCCTGGCCGCGGACGGCCGGGATGTCGACGTGCTCGATCCGGTGGCCCCGGCTGCCGGACCCGGGATCGGATACGTGCCGTTCGACATGTGCGACCCTCGAACCGTGGCCTTCTGGGAGACCCGATACCATGCGGTCATCATCGCCGCCGGCGTGCTGGCGAAGGGTTGCAACGAGGACCCCGAACACGCCTGGAAGATCAACGTCACCGCGACGCTCGATCTGCTCGGACTGCTCGCCGAGACCTCGCCCCGGACGCGGATCGTCTTCCTGAGTTCCGGCATGGTCTACGACGGGCGCGCAGCCCGGCCGCCGTTCGATGAATCAGCCGCCACGGCCGGTGTGTGCGCGTACACGAGATCGAAACTGCGTGTCGAGCAGGCTCTGATGCAGGAGCAGGCCGGCACACGTCTGCCGGCGCTCGTGCTCAGGCCCTTCACCGTCTTCGGAGAGGAAGCGTTGTCCCACGACCGGGGCCATCTGTTCGGCCGCTGGCTGGAACTCGGCCGCCAGGGACGGGACCTCACCCTCTACGGCGACGGCTCCCAGGTGATCGATCCCGTGCACGTCGACCGGGTCTCGGCTGCATGTCTCGCGTACCTGCGACTTGAGGATCCGGGCCACACCGAGATCGTGAACGTCACCAGCGGGGGTCCGGTTTCCCTACGACGCCTGGCCGAGTTGTTCGTCGAAGCGGGGCTGGCGCCCGGCATCGAGATGCTCCCCTCGATCGCGGGAGACACGTCGAGAGGCTGGGGCGACGCGTCCAGATATGAGTCCCTGGTGAACAGCATAATCAGCCGTTCGCCGGAAGAGACTGTCGCGTCATTCCTTCAGGGACTGGGCTCCGGCCGGTCGTGCGCCTCATGATCTGGCTAGCCTGTTTGACGGCCCTGGCGGTGTCCTTCGCGACCGTGCGTCTGGTGATGTCGCTCGCGAAACACCTGGGGGCCGTCGACGCCCCGAACAGCGATGTCGTGACACACACCACGAGTACGCCCCTGTTGGGTGGCGTGGGCTTCATCGTCGGGACGGTGGCCTCGGCGCTTCTGCTGACCGGTTTCGCGCTGCGGCCGGGATCGTCGGTCGGCATCGGCGTCCTGTGCGCGATGGGCCTGTACAAGGACATCACCCGCAAGGACCTGAGCCCCAAGCTGCAGCTGGTCGTGCAGTTCGCCTGCTGTGCGCTGATACTCACCTCGGTAGACATGCCGGCGCGGGCCTCGCTGTGGGAGATGGCCATCTGCATATTCGCCGGGGCCGCGATGATCAACGCGATCAACTACCTCGACGTATCCGATGGATTGTGCTCGGCGGTTTCCATCACCGTGTTCGCGGGGTTGTACTTCGCGGGCGCACCCGGCATCTGCATGTGCGTGGCGGCGGCGTTGCTCGGGTTCTTCCTGTGGAACCGGCCCAAGGCGCGGATCTTCATGGGGGACGTCGGATCCTTCTTCATCGGAGCGTGCCTGTACTGGTTCCTGGCCGACGGCATACTCGGCCGGAGTCGGCCATGGTGGATGTTGCTGGTTCTGGCCGTGCCCTACGGCGAACTCGTCACGACGACATTGATACGGCTGACGCGAGCGAAGGCGATCACCCAAGGCGACGCGTCCCATGTGAGCCTGTTGTTGTTGAACGCCGGGATGTCGCCCTGGGCCCTGATCGGGTTGTTCAGCGGCGTGTCCGTGTTGTTCGTGGGATTTGTCGTGGTGTTCATCCGATGACCGCCGGCGGGACGATGTCACCACCGCCGGAGCTGCATTTCATGGCGGGTGTATCGCGGGCCGGCATCACCTGGCTGAGCAGGGCGCTGAACCAGCACCCGGACATCGCCGTATTCGGCCAATCGAGATTCTGGGGCAAGCATTACATCGAGCCGGACCAAAACGGCCTCTACCTCCCCGAACATCGGGCACGGATCGTCGACAAGATCCGCGCTTTCGAGTGGGATGCGACGGTCGGTGACGGCCCCGGTTGCTTCCCAGGCGTGTCGCTCGACGAATTCCGGCGACTGCTCGCGTCGTCGGTCGAGGCCTGCGACTCACCTTCGACGCCGCGGCATCTGTACCGCGCCATGGCGACCGCGGTCGCGAGCCTGTCGGGCGCGAGAATCGTCATCGAGAAGACACCGCATCACGTTCTGCACGCGGAACGGATCCGCCGCCAGTTCCGGGACGCCAAGTTCATCCTGCTCTGGTGCGCGCCGCAGGTGCACATGGCCGTGCTCAAGGGGCAAGCCGACCTCAGGCATCATCCGCTCGCGGCGGCGCTGGCCTGGCGGAGATACGATGCCGCGATCACGGACCAGGCGGATCGACACGACGCACGCACCGCCGTCGTGGACACGGCGCATCTGGCGCGGCAGGCCCACACCCCATTGGACCGGCTTGTCCGGTTCCTGGACGCGGAGCCCTGCGCATGGCCCGTGTCGATACCACCGTTCGATTTCGGCATCGAGGACGGCGAACTCCCCCCCCTGGACGCCGCCGACGAACACTGGTTGGAGAAGGTGAACGGCGTGGCGCAGACGCGATCGAAGGACCGGGCCGGGAGAAGACTCGCGGTGCTCAGGAGCATGCTCTCCCTGCCCGCGTACGTCCTGCATAACCTTCGCGTCAGCCGTCGTGAAGTCGAAGGTCCGCTGCCCGCCTACTACCGGCGATGGCTGTCCGGAGACGCACCATGAGCCGCGGCGAATCGGTGTTCCTGTGCGGCATGCCCCGCAGCGCCAGCACCTGGCTCGGGCGCGCGCTCGCCTCCCACCCGGACATCGGCGTCTTCGGCGAGAGCGATTACTGGGGCCGGGCCTTCGTCGAGCCGCAGGCTGCGGGCGACTACGACGAGGGGCAGGTCCGGCGTGTCGTCGACATCCAGGCCTCGAAGGACTGGGCGCCCACGACGGGCGACGAGGGTGGAGACCTGCCCGGCCTGCGGGCGGGGCGCTATGGCGAGCTCGTGGCGGCGGCGGCGGCGCGAGTCGCCCTTCCCGTGGCACCGCAGCGCCTGTACGAGGAGATCTGCCGTGTCGTGGCAAGCGAGCTGGACACGGACATCGTCGTCGACAAGACGCCCGGCCACCTCCTTTTCTGGGAAAGGATCCGGGAGCATTTTCCCGGGAACCCGCTCATCGCCGTCAGCCGGGAACCCTTCGGATTCGTCGCCTCGCTCACGCACCGCAGGGAGGGCCGGGGAATCCTCGACGAGCCCCTGCTGCGGAGACTCGCCTATCATCCGGTCCTGACCGTCATCCTGTGGCGTCGGTATGCCCGCGCGTTGATGACGCTGCGCCGGCGTTCCGACGAACGGATCCTGCTCGTGGAGTACGCGGATATCGTCCGGGACGCAAGCGACGTCATTCGCCGGATCTGCGAGCATCTCGATGTGGCTCCGGACGGGATCGGTCCCGACACGGGGCCCGTGAATTCCAGTTTCCGCGGCACGCGCCGCTCCGAACCTCCGGCCGCGACCGGATACTGGCTCGCATGTCTGGCACGCCGTGAGTGGCGCGCATTGTACCCGGAGGTCGAATCGCCGGGATCCAGCCTCCTCGACGTTCTCCTGTCCTGGTTGCTGCTGGCGCCGGGCGTCCTGATGTTCCTCCTGTACGCACCCCGCCCCGCACACTGGTTCCGGTACCTGGCCCACATCCTGGGCTTGCGTGGATCCCCGTCTGATCGAGGCGGTACGCCTTGAAGATCCTCTACATGACCCAGACCTGTCCCCCGGAACCGGGCGCAACAAGACGACCTCTCGAACAGGCGAAGGCCCTCGTTGCCCTGGGCCACGACGTGACGTTGATCACGGCGTACCCGAGCTATCCGCTGGGCCGGATCCACGATGAATACCGGAACGGGCGACGCTCCCGGGAAACCGTCGACGGCGTGCGGATACGCCGGGTCTGGAGCCTGGTGGCGCCCAACCAGGGCACCGTGAGACGTCTGCTCGCATACTGGACCTTCGCGGCGTCCGCCGTCATGACCGGCCTGCGCCTGGGGCCCGTCGACATCGTGATGGGCAGCGTTCCGAAACCATTCACCGGGCTGGCCGCCTGGATGATCGCACGCCTCAGGCGAGCCGTATGTGCCGTCGAACTGAGAGACCTGCTGCCGGACAGCCTGCAGATTGCGCAATTCAAGGAATCGGGCCTCGGATACGCCCTGCTCGATCGCTATTACCGCTGGCTTTACCGCCATGTGGACGTGATCGCCGTCGCCTACCGGTGGATGATTCCGAAACTGAGGGAGCGGGGCGCCGATCGGGCCCGCTTGCTGCACCTCCCCCACGCGGTCGATCCGCACGCCCCCGGGGCGTCCCGGGACCGGGTCAGGGAGACGCTGGGCCTCTCCGATCGATTCGTGGCGACCTATGCAGGGTCGTTCAGTTCCCACTATCGGATTCCGGATATCGTGGACGCCGCGCGGGAGTTGATCGAATCGCATCCGGCGGCGGCCATCCTGCTCATCGGCACGGGGCAGGACCACGAACGCGTCCGACGGATGATCACACGGCAACGGATCCACAACGTGACACTGCTCGGGGGCATCGAGCCGTGCGCTGTCTCACGGTACCTGGATGCCTCGGACCTGTTCATCCAGGTACAGTGGCTGCCCGAGTTCACGGACGGCACTAAGATCCTGGAGTACCTCGCCGCCGGCAAGCCGATCGTGAACATGTGCGCCCACCCGGCGGCCTTCGGCCAGGCGGAAACGGAATCCGTTGGCCGATCGGTGCCTTTCGGTGACCCGCCCGGTATGGCCGGGGCGATCGAATTCTATGCGACGAATCCGGACGAGGCGTCACGCGCGGGCACGAACGCGCAGGACCTGATCCGGGGACGCCACGAGCGTCGGACCGTCGTCCGCACATTCTCGGAAGCGCTCGAGAAGACCGTTGAATCTCTAGCAAGGGAGAGATAGATGGACCACGAAACGCAGAAGACCAAGGGAGCCAGCCTGCCGGTGCGACTCGGCGGTCGGCCGGCGGTGGATCGTCCGGAGCCGCATTCCCGGTGGCCCGTGCCGGACCCCCGGGCCGAAGTGGCGGTCGCGGAGATGATGCGCTCCAGCGAACTGTCGTACTTCAGGCTGGACGGCAAGGTGCGCGAGTTCGAGGACGCTTACCGGCAACAGATGGGCCTCCCGTACGCGGTCACCACCCATTCGGGAACCGCGGCCATTCATGCCGGCTGGTTCGGGCTGGATCTGGCACCGGGCACCGAGGTGATCGCCCCCGCATACACGCATATCGGGACGGTCATGCCGCTGTTTCACCTGGGCCTGATCCCGGTCCTGTGCGACATCGATGCCGACACCGGGAACATCGATCCGCAGGCGATCCGCGCGCAGGTCACGGAGCGAACCGGCGCCATCGGCGTCACGCATCAATTCGGATTGAGCGCGCGCATGGAGGAGATCGTCGCGATAGCCCGGGAGCACGACTTGAGGATTCTCGAGGATTGCTCCCATGCGCACGGCGCTTTCTACCAGGGACAGCCGGTCGGGACCAAGGGCGACGTCGCCTGCTTCAGCCTCCAGGCCCACAAGACCGTTCCGGTCGGTGAGGGCGGCATACTCCTGACAGCCGAGGCCGGGGTGGCTGAACGGGCATCGTTGCTGGGGCATTTCCGGCAGCCACGTGATTTCTCGTCGGATGGCATGGCTCAACTGGTCGAGACCGGCTACGGCATGAAGAGCCGGCTGCACCCCCTGGCGGCGGCGATCGGCGTCGTGGCCCTCGAGAACATGCGCGAGGTCTGCGCAAAGCGGAACCGGAACCATCAGCGCCTGAACGACCTCATCGAGCCCGTACCCGGACTGACCGTGCTGCCGACTCCCGGGGACTGTGATCGCGGCGGCTTTTTCCGGTTCGTCCTGAAGGTGGATGAACGACATTTCGCCGGCCTGAACGCCGAACAGGTCGTCGCGGCGGTGCAGGACGAAGGCGCCGCGGAGGTCCGGCCCGGTTCACTCGCACGCTGCCTGCAGAGCTACAAGATATTCCAGGATGCATCGGTGAGCCCCTACCGGCTGGAATGGCGAAACGGCAGCGACCCGCTACGGGGACGGCCCGTCTACCGGCCGGGCGATTTCCCCGCGTCGGAAGCGTTTTCGGCGACGACCATCCAGATGCCTGCATTCACCGATCCGAGCGAGCAGCTCATCGAGCAGTACGCCGCGGCATTCGCCAAGGTGCAGGCGCACGCCGCCGACCTGGTCGCGCACTATTGACGGCCGGTAGTCCCCGGGATCCGGCCAGCTCCCGTTTCACCAGGAACGCGGCGTCGGATGGCGGGCGCGCATGCGAAGGCGGTATCTAGGGAAGCAGGAACGTGTCCCGGATCTGGGCGCGCGCCTTCTCGAGATCCTCCTGGTCGATCACGCAGGAAACCGTGGAGACGGACGTGCTGATGGCGTGGATGTCGATGCCGGCCTCGGCCAGGGCGTCGAACATCAGGCCGGCGATGGACGGGCGCTCGCTGAAGTGGGGCCCGTAGATGGAGAAGAAGCAGCAGTTGCGCTGGACCTCGATGCGCTGGGCCTCGATGTCCTCCTTGATGGACTGGAGCACGCCAAGTGCCTCGTCGAGGGTGTCCTTGCCCACGGCCAGGGTCATGTTCTCGCGGTCGGTGGAGTCCGAGGACGAGACGATGCACAGCACGTTGATGCTGCGCTTGCCCAGGGTGGAGAGGGTCAGACCCGCCACTCCGGGACCCTTGCGGACGCCCAACACCTTGACCAGTACCAGGTTGTTGGTTTCGAGCATTCCGCCGATGGCGACCTTGGTCATGTCAGCTCCCTTTGACATTCGGCTGCTGCGGACCCGCCAAATCTAATACCCAGGTGCGCCGGGCCAAGGAATAATCCGGGGGCGGCGTCCCCCGGCGCCAGGGGGGGTTGACAACGGGCCCGGACGGCACCACAATCTTCATCTACTCAAAAGGGGGGTACGCGAAAATGGCTCGCATTGCCGTGATTCTGAGCGGGTGTGGCGTGTTCGACGGATCCGAGATCCACGAGGCCACGGCCACCCTGCTGGCGCTGGACAGGGCCGGCGCCGACGTGACGATCGCCGCGCCCACGGGCGCCCAGATGCACGTGATCGACCACCAGGCGGGCGAACCCGCCGACGACCAGACGCGCGACATCCGCATCGAGTCGGCGCGCATCGCGCGGGGGCCCGTGGCCGACGTCGCCGACCTGTCCGCCGAGGACTTCGACGCCGTGATCCTCCCCGGAGGCTTCGGGGCGGCCAAGAACCTCTGCGACTTCGCCGTCGCCGGCGCCGACTGCACGGTCAACCCGGTGATCGCCGGCTTCGTGACCGACATGCACGGCAAGGGGAAGGTCGTCGGCGCCATGTGCATCGCGCCCGCGCTGGTGGCCAAGGTCCTGGGCGGCCGGGTCAAGCTCACCATCGGATCGGATCCGGACACGGCCGCGGCCCTGGAGGCCGCCGGCGCCGCCCACGTCGACGCGGGCGCCGCCGACATCGTCGTGGACGAGGCGAACCGCGTCGTGTCCACCCCGGCCTACATGCTGGCCGGCAGCATCTCGGAGGTATTCGACGGTATCGAAAAACTGGTCAAGAAGGTCATCGAACTCTGTTGAAGCCGCACCTGAACTGCATCCCGAAGGAGCACCATGCAGAATCCTCACGTGAACGACACCCATCCCGAATCGGATAGCATGAACGCCTGGAATCTTGCGCGCGCGCGCGTCATCAGCATGGTCAGCCAGAAGGGCGGCGTGGGCAAGACCACCTCGACCGTCAACCTGGGAGCCTGCTTCGCCCTGAGCGGACACCGCACGCTGGTGATCGGCACCGATCCCTCCTGCGGCGTCTCGCGCAGCCTCGGCTACGGGCCCCAGCAGTTGCGCGGCGGCCTGCGCGAGGTCATCATCTCCGACCTGCCGCTCAACCAGGTCATGCACGACACCGAGCTCGAGAACCTGCACCTCGTGGCGCCCGACGCCTGGACCATGTCCGAGGAGGAGCAGTACAAGGACCTCATGACGCGACAGTCCGACGCCTTCGCCGCGGCCGTCGAAGAGGCGCGCTCCGATTTCGACACCATCCTCATCGACTGCCCGCCGGGCTTCGGTCCCGAGACCCGGGCCTCGCTGCTCGCCTCGGACAGCTACCTGCTGCCGGTGCAGGCGGAGGAGCTGTGCCGCGACACCCTGATCCGACTGACGAACTTCATCGAGGATTTCCGGCAGACCTGCCATCCCGGCCTCGCCATGGAGGGCCTGTTCCTGACCATGACGGACCACCGCACGCGCATGAGCCGCCACGTGGCGGCCAAGCTCGACGAGGAGTACGGCACGCGGCTCTACGACCTCTCCATTCCCCGCAACACGCGCCTGACGGAGATGGCGCTGCAGGGCAAGCCGACCGTCATCCACGACCGCCGTTCCAGCGGCAGCCGCGCCTACTTCAACCTGATGGACGAGATCGTGACCCGCTACGAGGCCCTCGACGTCCGCACCGAGCCGCGCGTCGCCGAGCCCGTGGCCGTCGCGGCGGCGAGCGCCCCGCCCCCGGCGACCGAAGCGGACCCCATGATCTACGAGAGCGGCTCGTCGGTCCACCCGGACGGCCTGGCGCGCCTGATGCGCGAGCTCGAGGCCGAGTCGGACGGCGGCAACGGCAACGGCGGCGAGCACGCGACGGACGAACATCTCTTCACCGGCGGGGACGACACCGAACTCCCCGACCGCGAGGAGAACGAACCGGACATGGTCTCCCTGGACGACCTGCTCGACGAGGAGGAGCGGGCCAACACCGACGACGGCGACGGCGACGGCGGCTGGGGCTACGGGGACGACAACTACGAGACCATCAATTGAACCGAGCGGAGGTCGAAGGGTGAGTCCCACCATGCAAGCCCTCGTCTACGACAAGTCGACGATGCCCTGGGACAAGACCGAGGGCTTCGTCCGCCGCGAGGTGCCGCGACCCGTCTTGGACGAGACCGCCGATCCCACCGACGGCGACAGCGTCGTGATCAAGATGATCTACGCCGGATTCTGTGGCAGCGACCGCGGCATCTGGCACCGCACGGCCTTCAAGGGGCACATCTTCGAGAGTCTCAAGCGCGAGGGCGCGACCACGCGCATCATCGGCCACGAGCTGGTGGGCGAGGTCGTCGAGGTCGGCTCGCGCGTGACGGCGCGCTTCGGCTACAAGCCCAAGGACATCGTCTCCAGCGAGTCGCACATCATCTGCGGCAGCTGCCACCAGTGCATGATCGGCCAGACCCACATCTGCGCCCGCGACACCATCATCGGCATCAGCCGCGACGGCTGCTTCGCCGAGTACATCAAGCTGCCGGCGCGGGTGCTGTGGCCCACCGACAGGCGGAAGATCAAGCTGAAGGTGGCCGCCATCCAGGAGCCCTTCGGCAACGCCGTGCACGCCTGCATGAAGACCGACCTGCGCGGCAAGACGGTGGGCGTCTTCGGCTGCGGCACCATCGGGCTCTTCGTGATCATGGTGGCCAAGGCCCTCGGCGCCACCAAGGTGATCGGGCTGGAACCCGTGGCCAAGAACCGGGACATGGCGCTGCAGGTGGGCGCCGACGCGGTGATCCCGCTGGACCTCTCCACCGCCAGGAAGAACGGCTGGGCGGCCGACAAGGAGGCCGTGAAGGCGGTGCGCGCCGAGGCCCGCGGCATCGGCGTCGACGTGGCCCTGGAGATGGCCGGCTTCAACAACAGCGTCAACAACGCCATCCAGTCGACGCGGCGGGGCGGCGAGGTGGTGCTGTTCGGACTGAAGCAGGGCAACTTCCACATCCAGCAGTTCGAGCGCGTGATCGTCAACGGCCTCACCCTGCACAGCGTGATCGGACGGCGCATCTTCGAGACCTGGGTCGTCACGCGCAACCTGCTCGAGGACAAGGCCAACGGCATCCAGAAGCACATCCACCGGGTGATCCTCAACGGCGGCGACGAGACGATCGTGCACATCGACGACTTCGAGCCGGAGAGCTTCGCCGAGAAGCTGGGCGAGTGGCCCAAGCTGCTGATCCAGTTCTGATCCGGAAGACACGAGGAGGGCCGCCGTGAAGGTGACCATAGAATTCTGCAAGTCTTGAAACTACGACCCCATCGCCGCGAGTCTCGCGGCGGAGCTCAAGGACGAGTTCTCGGCCGACGTCGAGCTGATCCCCTCCGGCGGCGGCGTCTTCGAGGTCGAGGTGGACGGCGAACTGGTCTACTCCAAGAAGGCCACCGGCCGCCACGCCGAACCCGATGAGGTCGCCGGCCTGATCCGGGACGAGATCGAGTGATCCCCACCGACATCCTCTTCGACATGGACGGCACCCTGCTCGACAGCCGCGCCGCGGTGGTGGACGCCGTGGCCGACGGCCTGCGCGGCGCCTACCGCGAGCACGGCCTGCCCCCCGCCGAGCCCGACCGCGGGCTGATCGCCGACTGCATGGGCCTGCCCTCGGCCGAGTACTTCGCGCGGGCCTACGACTCCGCCACCGTGCCGGCGGAGCTGCGGGCGGACTTCGCCCTCACCTATGGACGCCTGACAGCCGAGGCCGAGGTCGCCGCCATCGCGGCGGGCCGCACCGCCCTCTACCCCGGCGCCGAGGAGACCCTGGCCGCCCTGGCCGAGCGCCACCGCCTGCTGCTCTTCTCCAACGCCGGCACGGTCTACTTCCGCGCGGTGATCGCGGGGCACGGCCTGGAGCGCTACTTCGCCGAGACGCTGTGCCTGGAGGAAGCCGTGGCGCGCGGCGTGGCCACGGACAAGACAGGGATGGTGGCGGCCCTGTTGGCGGACCCGGCGCGCGCGGTGGTGGTAGGCGACCGCGCCGGCGACATCGAGGCGGGACGCGCCGCGGGCGCGCGCACGGTGGGCTGCCGCTACGGTTTCGGGGCACCCGAAGAACTGCAGTCCGCCGATCGGGTGATCGACGGACTGCCGGAACTGCTTCAGTTGAACCTGGCTTGACCCGATATTCGGAGGGTCCGTTCCCGGCCACTCCCACGGAGCGTCACCATGAGCAAGAAAACCGAAGCCAGGGCCGTGATGCTGATCTCCTCGCCCGACCGGGAAGGCATCATCGCGGCCATCACCGAATTCCTGGCGCGCCACAACGGCAACATCGTCGACCTCGAACAGCATGTCGACGTGGCGGACGCCATCTTCTTCATGCGCGTCGAGTGGGAGCTCGGGGGCTTCGACATCCCCCGCGACGAGATCAACGAGAAGTTCCGCAACATCGGCGCGCGCTTCGACATGACGTGGTCGCTGCACTTCGCCGACTACAGGCCGCGCATGGCGATCATGGTCTCGAAGCTCCCGCACTGCTACTACGACCTGCTCGCCCGCTGGTATTCCGGCGAGTGGAACGTCGAGATACCGCTGATCATCAGCAACCACCCCGACATGGCGCCGGTCGCCGAGAAGTACGGCATCCCCTACCACGTCTTCGAGATCACCAAGGAGAACAAGACGGAGCAGGAGGCCCGGGAGCTCGCCCTGCTGCGCGAGCACCAGGTCGACTTCATCGTGCTGGCCCGCTACATGCAGATCCTGTCCGACGACTTCGTGGCGCACTATCCCAACCGCATCATCAACATCCACCACTCCTTCCTGCCGGCCTTCGCCGGCGCGCGCCCCTATCACCACGCCCACGACCGCGGCGTGAAGATCATCGGCGCCACCAGCCACTACGTGACCGCGGAGCTGGACGAGGGGCCGATCATCGCGCAGGACACCGAGCCGATCTCCCACCGCGACACCGTGCACGACCTGATCCGCAAGGGACGCGACATCGAGAAGATCGTGCTGTCGCGCGCCGTCCTGATCCAGCTGCGGCACAAGGTGCTGGTCCACAAGAACCGCACCGTGGTGTTCGGCTGACCCCGGATTCCCGCGGGATGACGGCGGGGCGCCGCCCGCAAGAGAGCAGGCCGCCGATCGGGTGATCGACGGCCTGCCGGAACTGCTCTCTGTTGCCCGGGACTAGTGCCGGTTGCGGCGTCGCTCCTTCTGCAGCTCCTTCTTGAGCTCGCGCATCTCCTTGCGCAGCTCGTCCAGTTCGTCCTCCAGCTCCTCCATGCCCTCGCCGCCGCGGAAGCGGTGGTTGGTGTCCACGAAGTCGATCTCGCCCAGGGCCGCCACGGCGTCGCCGACGCCCTCGAGGATGGCGTCGATGTTCACGACGACCTCGGAATCGTCGGCCGCCACGCGCACGAAGCTGTCGTCGTCGTCGAAATGTATGTCCAGCTCGAAGTCCTCCAGGGCCTCCTCCAGCTCGGCGAAGGCGTCCTCGAGGGTCTCCTCGATCGCGGCCAGGTCGAGCTCGAAGATCTCCTCGCCCGTGTCGGAGTTGATCATGCGGATGGCGTCGTCGTCGCTGAACTTGCAGACGTAGGTCTCGCCTTCCTCGGTGATCACCGTGACCGTGCGCCCCTTGTCGTCGTCCGCCAGGGCGGGCACGAGCAGCAGCGTCGAGAGGAGGGCCGCCAGCAGGGCGGTCAGGAGCGTGTTTCGAGTGTTCATCGTGCGTCCTCCGGGTACAGGGATGCCGTTGGAGCGTATCTACGCAGTTCGCGTCCGGAAGGTTGCGCCGGAACTCAGGTGCGAAACTGCAGGTCGTGCAGGGTGCGGTAGGGGCCGTCGGCCTCGGCCAGCAGGGCCTCGTGGTCGCCGATCTGCACGATGCGTCCGCCTTCCATCACGTAGATGCGGTCCACGTGGCGGATGGTCGAGAGGCGGTGGGCGATGACGATCGTGGTGCGGTCGCGCACCAGGCGGTCGATGGCCTCCTGGACGAGCTTCTCGCTCTCGGTGTCCAGGGCGCTGGTGGCCTCGTCGAGGATCAGCACCGGCGGGTTCTTCAGGATGGCGCGGGCGATGGACAGGCGCTGGCGCTGGCCGCCCGACAGCTTCAGGCCGCGGTCGCCGATCAGGGTGTCGTAGCCCTCGGGCATGGCGGCGATGAAGTCGTGGGCGTTGGCGGCCCGCGCGGCGGAGATCACGTCGTTGATGCCCAGGTCGGGCTGACCGTAGGCGATGTTGTTGCGCACGGTGTCGTTGAAGAGGATCACTTCCTGGGTGACCAGGCCCATGGCGCCGCGCAGCGAGGCCAGCGAGATGTCCCGCAGATCGTACCCGTCCAGGCGCACCTCCCCCGCGCTGGGATCGTAGAAGCGCGGGACCAGGTCGACGAGCGTGGACTTGCCCGCCCCGCTGGCGCCGACCAGGGCCACCACCTCCCCCGGCGCCACCTTCAGGTCCACACCCCGCAGCACCTCGCTACCGTTATCGTAGGCGAAGTGCACGTCGCGCAGCTCGATCTCGCCGCGCACGCCGGACAGGGAGAGCGCGTCCGGCTTCTCGTGGATCTCCACGGGATGGTCCAGCACCGCGAACACGCGCTCGGCCGCGGCCAATCCCTCCTGGATGGCGTTGTTGACCTGGCTCAGCTCCTTGATGGGCTTGCCCAGGGAGAACACGCAGAACAGGAAGAGGATGAAGAGCTGGGGCGGCAGCTCGTCGCCGCTGAGCACCTGGCGGCCGCCGTACCACAGCACGAAGAGGCCCACCAGCACCGAGAGCTGCTCGGTCAGCGGCGAGGACAGGCGCTGGATGCGCGCCATCTTGAAGAGGTCGCGGAAAAGGCGATGCGACTCGGCGCGGAAGCGCGAGTTCTCGCGCTCCTCGTTGGCGAAGGCCTTCACGACGCGGATGCCCGAGACCGTCTCCTGCAGGCGCGTGGTGAGGTCGGCCATCTTCTCCTGCTGCCGGTGGCTGTACTTGCGCAGCTTCTTGCCGATGCGCACGATGATCAGCATGCTCAGCGGCAGCACAAGCATGGCCAGCAAGGTCAGCTTCCAGCTCAGCAACAGCGACATGACCAGGTACATGAGGATCATCACGGGGTCGCGCGCGAGATTGGTGAAGCTGACGTTCACGCTGCGATTGACCACCAGGACGTCGTTGGTGTCCCGGCTGATCAGCTCACCGGCCCGGTGGCGATGGTAGAACGAGAGCGGCAGGCTCGTGAACTTCTCGTAGAGCCGGTTGCGCAGGTCGCGGATGAAGCTGTGCTGCACGTAGTCGGTGCAGACGGTCTGCAGGTAGCCCGACAGGTTCTTGATCAGGTTCAGGGCGAAGAAGACCAGCACGATGACCCAGAGGGTGGCCATCTTGGTGTCGCGCTGCAGCCAGCCGTTGAGCCCGGACATGAGGTCGTCGCGCAGCCCCGTCACCGAGAAGGACCGCTGCAGATCCTCCACCCGGGCGACGGCCTCGTCCACGGCGAGCGTATCGGCGGCAGCGGCCGCGGGGACCGTCGCGGCCACGTCGGCCGCCTCCGGCTCGAACAGCGCCTCCAGAAACGGCGCGATCATCACGATGCTGAAGCCGCTCAGCAGCGAGAAGACGACCATGAAGAACATGGACAGCAGGATGAACGGCAGGTACGGCCGGACGAGCCGCAGCACGCGCAGGTAGGTGTTCATGCCTACCAGAGTAAACCCTGGGCGTCAGGCGTCAACCGTGGCGAGGGGCTCCGGCTCGGCGGGCGTCCCCGCCGGTGCCGCGGAAGCGGGCAGATGGAGGGTGAAGACCGTGCCCACGCCCGGCTCGCTGTTCACGCGCACGCGGCCGCCGTGCAGCTCCTCGACGACTTTCTTGACGATCGCCAGTCCCAGCCCGCTCCCTTTGACCGACTCCTGGAAGTGACCGTCGACCTGGGCGAAGGGCTGGAAGACGGTCTCCAACTCCCCGGGGGCGATGCCGATACCCGAGTCGGAGACGCGGAAGACGCGCTCCGGCCCGTCCAGGTCGGACTCCAGGCACACGCGTCCGCCCTCGGGCGTGAACTTGACTGCGTTGGTCACCAGGTTCAGCAGGGCCTGCTTCAGCAGCCGGCGGTCGGCCACATGCATGCCCCCGTCCCGCACGGTGATCTCCAGGCTCTGCCCCTTGGCGGTGGCCAGAACGCGGGAGACCTCGGCCACCTCCGCCAGCAGGGTTTCGACCTCGTAGCGCTCGGGACGGCAGTCCATCTCGCCCGTGTCCAGTCGCGAGTAGTCCAGGACGGTGTCGACCAGGGAGAGGAGGTTCTGGCCCGAGACGTGGATCCGGTCCAGGTGGGGCCGCAGCTTCTGCGGCACCGTCTCGTCGCGCCCGAGGATCTGCGAGAAGCCGAGGATCGCGTTCAGGGGCGTGCGCAGCTCGTGGCTCATGTGGGCCAGGAAGCGGTCCTTGGCCCGATTGGCCTGTTCCTCGCGCCGCGCCAGATCCCGGATCTGGCCCACGTAGCGCACGCGCATGTGCTCGAGCAGGTAGGCCACCACGGCGACCGACAGGAAGCTGAGCAGCATCTCCAGACGGCCGTCCAGGGACAGCTCGGCCGGGCGCCCCCCCACGGTGAAGATCGCCAGCAGCACGGCGGACCAGATGCCGACGAACCACCACCCGCTACGCGCGCCCAGCAGGAAGAAGGCCATCACGGGCAGGGTGTAGGGCCAGAACAGCGCCTTGGTGCCGAGGGGCACCAGGCTCGCGACCACGAAGAGCATCAGCAGGCTCAGGACGGCGATCGCCGACGGCACCAGGCGGGCGCCCCGCCTCAGCCAGACCTGGCAGCCCAGCAGGGCCGCCACGATGGCGAGGTTGAACAGGGCCACCATGGGCAGCCCCCGCATCAGGTTGACGCCGATGAAGATCGCGGCCATCACCACGCCCGCGAGCGAGGCGAACGAGATGCCCTGGCGCCTGAGCGCGTCTTCCTGCACGATCACGACAGCACCGCCTTGTTGCCCTTCTGGACGATCTTGACGGCGGACTTGAAGGCCTTCTCGCCCAGCTTGCGCGCTTTGACGAGCTTGCGGGCCCGGTCCACGTCCCGGCGCTCCAGGCGGCCCTGCACCGACAGGCAGGTGCCGATGGCCTTGAGCATCCAGGCGTACTCGGCGACTTCCTCGGGTGCGTGGTCCGGCTCGTCCATGAAGCGGATGGACTTCACCACCTTTGTCTCGAAACGCCAGTGCGAGAAGATGCGGGCCGCCACTTCGGCCGAGCCCCGGCCCACGTGATCGATCTCGACCCGCGTAACGTCGTCGCAGCCGCGGATCGCCTCGCGGAACTGCCAGGTGAGGGCGTGCCGCGACAGCTCCTGGGCGATCACGATCTTGCCGACTTCCATCATGAAAGCCGCCGGCGAAAGCACCTCCAGCTTCTGGACCGCGTAGCCGGACATCCAGTGGAAGGCCAGGGCCCGCTGTCCCTCGGACATGTCCAGGAAGGTGTCCTCGCTGAGTCCATAGGCCGAGAGATCGATGCCCAGGCTGCGCCGCATGGTCTGGGCGATGGCGAAGCCGCGGATCATGTTGGCGCCCAGCAACGTCGCCGCGTGCTTGACCGAGGTGATCTCGCGCGAGAATCCGTAGAAGGGCGAGTTGGCCGACTTGAGGATGTTGGCGGTCAGCATGGGGTCGGTCTCGATGACGCCGGCCAGCTCGGCCATGTCGATGTCGTCGCCCTGGCATATCTCCTCCACGCGCGCCAGGGAGCGCGGCATGGGCGGCAACTCGTTGATGCGTCGGTCGATGCTCAGGCTCACGTCAGGTCCACGCTTTCGGTGAGGTTGCCCAGGAGGCCGCAGATCCGCTCGATGTCGCTCTTGTTGAAGATCCCCTCGATGTTCTCGGAGTGCATGATGTTGCCGACGATCCGCGAGTCGTCTTCCGCCGAGATGATGATCACCGGCGTGTCGACGCCGGTCTCGGCCAGGTGGCGGACGATCTCCGAGCTGATGCCGTCGACCAGGAAGAAGTCGAGCACCAGGTAGTAGTAGTCCTCCTCGGCCAGCAGCTCCACGGCCCGCTTGACCGAATTGGTGACGGTCAGCTCGTACTTGGGCGCCAGCGACGCGACGAGGAGGTCCACGTAGGTCTCGTCGTCCTCCACCAGCAGCAGCCGGGGCGCGTCCTCGCCGGCCTCGCGGACGCGGCGCACGAAGATCTCGGAGCTGCGGATGGGCAGCGTGAAGCTGAAGGTGCTGCCCTCGCCCTCGACGCTCTCGACGTGCATGGCGCCGCCGTGCAGCTCCTCGACGATCTTCTTGGCGATGGTCAGCCCCAGGCCGGTGCCGTGGGCTTGTTTCTGCAGCCCGTTGTCGATCTGCTGGAAGGGCAGGAACAGCTTCTTGACGTCGGCGTGGGAGATGCCGACCCCCGTGTCGCACACGCGGAACTCGTAGCCCGAGCGCGACTCCAGGTACTCGATCTCCAGCCGGACCCGGCCGCCCTCGGGGGTGAACTTGATGGCGTTGGTGAGCAGGTTGATCAGCACCTGCTTTACGAGCTGCGGGTCGAAATGGAGGCTGAGCGAGATCAGCGACGAGGCGCCCAGCTCGATGCGCTTGGCCCGGGCCAGGGGCTCCACGATGAGCATGACCTCGTGGATCGTGTCCCCGACCAGGGCCTGTACCGGGTTGAAGCTCAGCTTGCCCGCCTCGAGCTTGGCGAAGTCGAGGATGGTGTTCACCAGCGTGAGCAGATTGTCGCCGGAGATCTTGATCTTCTCCACGTAGGGGGCCAGCTCGGGCGGAATCTCCTCGCGGGCCATCAGCAGCTGGGAGAAGCCGATGATGGCGTTGAGCGGCGTGCGCAGCTCGTGGCTCATGTTGGCCAGGAACACGTCCTTGGCCTGGTTGGCCCGTTCGGCCGCGTCGGCGAACTCCACGAGCTTGGCCTCGCGCTCGATGTTCAGCAGCTGGACGCGGACCACCTCCAGCAGCGCCGTCACCAGCTCCTCCAGGAAGCGCCGGTTTGGAAGCTCCTTGAGGGTGACGCCCACGTGCAGGCCCATGCCCTCCAGCTCGATGCGCTTGACGATCTGGTAGGCGCCGGCCGGGGGTTCCGCGCTCGCCACGACGAGGTCGCTGACGCACCAGCCCAGCGTGTCGTCCACGAAATCGGGCAGCGCCCGCTCCAGCTCGGCGGCGATCTCGCGCGGGTCGCGCAGCAGCGCGTCCGACTCGTAGAAGCGTCGCGACACCGTCTGCAGGAAGCGGAAGCCGGCGTTGACGGCCAAGAAGGAGACCACCGTGATGTCCTGCAGCGGCTTGTCGATCTGCCGCATCAGCTCCCGCGACGCGTCCTCCAGGCCGGTCCAGGCCGCCAGCGTCTCGGCGGCGGGCGCCTCGGCCCACGCGGCGTCCAGGAAGTCCTTCAGCCGCAGGTGGAAGTCGTGGTGCCGGGCGTCGATGGCGGTCAGGTCGATGTCCAGGGACGCCAGCGGCAGGTCCAGCCGGGCGAACTCGTCGAGGATGCCGCTCAGGGGGCAGTCGGCCGCGGTCGCCGGCATTTCGGCGGCGAACTCGGCCGCGCGCGCCGCGGGATCGGACGCGTCGCGCACCTCCCCCGCCCGCCGCATGCCGTAGCGGTGCCGGCTGTGCAGGCGAAAGAGCTTGTCGAAGACCTCCATCATGACGATCTCGCGACTTCCGCCGGGCGCGGCCTCGGGCGCGACGGGCCGTACGGCCGCGGTCATCACGTGCTCGGCGATCTTGAAGAACTTGAGGATCACCGCCAGATCGGTGCGGATGTGTTCGTTGACAGCGGCCAGGTCGATCACCACGCCCTGCAGGATCTCGAACCCGCGCGCCACGTCCAGGGGATCCGGCCGCAGCGGCCCGTGCGTCGCGCCGACGCGCGCTAGCCCGTCCAGCAGCTCCTGGTCGAAGGGATCGGCGAAGAGGGAGACCAGCGTGTCGCGCATCAGGCGCTTCAGCCGCGCCGACTCCTCGGCGGACACGTGTCGGCGGAAGCGGTCGTTCTCGTCGAGGTACGCCTCGAAGAAGGCGTCCACGATGAGGATGGCGAAGGACTGCACGTAGTCGAGGACACGCTCCCGCCCGGCCAGCGTCCGCTGGTCGACGCGGAAGATCTCCCGGACGCGCTCGATACCGATCTGGTTCATGATCCCCCGCTTCCGATGTGGTCCCTCTCCGCCAGGCAGGCGGCCAGCGTGAGCCGCAGCTTCTCCAGGTCGATGGGTTTCGAGACGTAGCCGTCGAAGCCGTTCATCAGCAGCCGCTCGCGGTCGCCCACCACGGCGAAGGCCGTGACGCTGATCACCGGCAGGTCCGGGCCCAGTTCGTCGCGGATCCGCGCCAGCAGTTCGTTGCCGTCCAGGACGGGCATCTCGATGTCCGTGAGCAGGACGTCGAAGCTCTCCTCACGCAGGCGCGCGAGGGCCTCGCCGCCGTCCGGCGCGACGACGACCTCGGCGCCGGGGTGGATGATCCCCAGCATGTCCGCCAGCACGAGCTGGTTGAAGGCGTCGTCCTCGGCGATCAGAAAGCGCATCTCAGATCCCCTTGATGAGTTCGAGGATGTTGGGCGTCTCCTCTTCAGCTTCCGGGTAGCGTTCCTTGATGGCCAGGAACGCGTCCACGTCGTCCAGAAGCAGCGTCAGCAGGTCCGGGTCGAAGTGGCGTCCCGACTCGCCGCGCATCAGCGCCAGGGTCTCGTCCAGCGGCATGGCCGCTTTGTAGATGCGGCGCGAGGTCAGGGCGTCGAACACGTCGGCGATGGCCACGATTCGTCCGTGGAGGTGGATGTCTTCGCCGGCCAGACCGTTCGGATAGCCCGAGCCGTCGTACTTCTCATGGTGCTGCAGGGCGATGGTCCGGCCGGTATCGATCAGCGGGTACTTCTCGCAGCCCGCGAGCATGCGCCCGCCGATGGTGGTGTGCTGCTGCATGATCTCGTACTCGTCGTCGCGCAGCTTGCCGGGCTTGAGCAGGATGCTGTCGGGGATGCCCACCTTGCCGATGTCGTGCAGGGGCGCGGCGTGCAGGATCAGATCGACCTCGGCCTCCGGCAGCCCGGCCTTCTCCGCGATCAGGGCCGAGTAGGCGCTCATACGCTGGATGTGCTGCCCGGTCTCCAGGTCGCGGAACTCCGCGGCGCGGCCGAGCCGGTGGGCGATTTCCCGCTCCGTCTCGGTGGCCAGTTCGAGGGCCGCGCGCAGTTCCGTGGTGCGTTCGGCCACCTTCTGCTCCAGCACCTCGTTGGCGTCGCGCAGATAGTCGGAGTATTCCTTGAGCTTGGCGTGGTTCAGGGTGCGGAGCTTGAGCTCGTCCACGTCGAAGGGCTTGGGCAGGAAGTCGTTGGCGCCGAGCTTGAGCGCGTTGTGGCGCTCCTCGCCGTTGGCGGTGATCACGATCACCGGCAGGCGCGACAGATCCGGATCGCCCTTGAGCCGCTTGAGCACCTCGAAGCCGTTCATCTCCGGCATGGCCAGGTCGAGCAGGATCACGTCGGGCTCATAGTCCGGGCCGATCGCCGCCAGGGCCTCGCGGCCATCGCCGGCGCGGGTGATCTCCATCTCGGAGCGGTCCGCGAAGGCGAAGTCGATCAGGTCCAGGTTGAAGGGCTCGTCGTCGACGGCGAGAACGCGGATCCTGTCCATGGGCACCTACCTCGGAGACGCGCAACGCGGGCGGTCACGACCGCGAAACGCTTTGTGTCACAATATCTCCGGGTATCGGCCGGCAAAGAGGGGACTTGAATCCGGATAGCTTCGCTCAGGAAGAGTCGGCGGCGGATCGCCGGCGCTCCTCGCGCCACCCGTAGAGCACCGGCACCACCAGCATCGTCATGATCGCCACCGCCATGCCACCGAAGGACGGGATGGCCATGGGCACCATGATGTCCGAGCCGCGGCCCTGGGAGGTGAGTACCGGCAGCAGGGCGAGCAGGGTCGTGGCGGTGGTCATCAGGGCGGGGCGGACGCGCCGCGAGCCGGCCAGCACCACCGCCTCGCGCACGGCGGCGCGGGTGGCCGGCCGGCGCTCGCGGAAGACCTGGTCCAGATAGGTGGCCATCAGCACGCCGTCGTCGGTGGCGATGCCGAAGAGCGCCACGAAGCCCACCCAGACCGCCACGCTGAGGTTGAGCGGGTGGATCTGGAAGAGGTGGCGCAGGTCGATGCCGAGCACGGTCGCGTCCAGGAACCAGGACTGCCCGTAGAGCCAGATCAGCAGGAAGCCGCCGGCCCAGGCCACGAAGACTCCCGAGAAGACCATCAGCGTGGTCGTGACGGCTCGGAACTGGAAGTAGAGGATGAGGAAGATGACCAGCAGCGCCGCGGGCAGCACCAGCCGCAGCCGGCGCGCCGAGCGCTCCTGGTTCTCGAAGGTGCCGGCGAAGCGGTAGCTGATCCCCGCGGGCAGGACCAGGTCGCCGGCGTCCAGGGCGGCCTCCAGGCGGCGGGCGCAGGCGTCGACCACCTCGACCTCGGCGTGGCCGGGGCGCTTGTCGAAGAGCACGTAGCCCACCGGGAAGGTGTCCTCGCTCTTGACGGCCTGCGGGCCCTGCACGTAGACGATGTCGGCCAGCTCGCGCAGGGGGATCGGCGTGCCGTCGGGCGCGGTGACGATGGTGCGGCCCAGCCCCTCCAGGTCGTCGCGGAGCTCGCGGGCGTAGCGCACGCGGATGGGGTAGCGCTCGCGCCCCTCCACGCTGGTGCTCAGGCGGCGGCCGCCCACGGCCACCTCGATCACGTCCTGCACCGCGCGCACGCTCAGCCCGTAGCGGGCGATGGCCGGGCGGTCGATGCGGATCTCCAGGTAGGGCTTGCCCACCACGCGGTCGGCCACGACGGTGGCGGGCGCCACCGACGGCACCTCCTTCAGGAGCGCCTCAACGCGGCGCGCGGCCCGCTCGATGCTCTCCAGGTCGGGGCCCTTGATCTTGACGCCCATGGGCGCGCGCATGCCGCTCTGCAGCATCACCAGGCGCGCCGAGATGGGCTGCAGGTAGGGGGCCGAGGTGGTGCCGGGCAGCTCGGCCGCCCGCACGATCTCGTCCCAGATGTCCGCGGGGCCGCGGATGTGCGGACGCCACTGGCGGTAGGGCCGTCCCCGCCGGTCGGGCACGAGCTCGCCGTGCTCGTCGCGCAAGAAGACCTTCTCGCGGCGGTCGTAGGCGAAGCGCAGGGGGCGTCCGTCGGGGCCGCCGCGGAACTCGGGCAGGTAGTTGATAACCGTCTCGATCATGGACACCGGCGCGGGGTCCAGGGGCGACTCGGCGCGGCCCAGCTTGCCGACCACCTCGGCCACCTCCGGGACGGACGCGATGGCCATGTCCAGCTTGGCGAGCACGTCCTGCGCCTCGCCGATCGACGCGTGGGGCATGGTCGTCGGCATGTACAGGAAGGAGCCCTCGTCCAGGGGCGGCATGAACTCCTCCCCCAGTCCGGACCAGACGGCCCCGCCGAGGGCGAGCATGAGCGCCGGCACGGCGAGGGTCGCGGCCTTGTGGCGCAGACACCAGCCCAGCACACGCGGGTAGGCCCTTCGGAACAACTCGAAGGCCCAGAGCAGGCCGCCGGTCAGCAGGGCCACGAAGAGCAGGTTGAGCAGCAGGGCGCGGTCGAGGCCCAGGGGCATCCAGTGGCCGGTCAGCAGCACGCCGATCAGCAGCGCCACCGGCAGCACGAGCCAACGGCGCGACCGGCGCCGCAGCCAGGCGGGCACCGGCAGGCCCATGAGCCAGTCGGCCGCCGGCGGGATGACGGTCAGGGCCACCAGCACGGCACCGGCCAGGGCGAAGGTCTTGGTCCAGGCCAGGGGCTGGAAGAGCTTGCCCTCGGCGGCCTGCAGGGTGAACACGGGCAGGAAACTGACGATGGTCGTGGCCACCGCCGTGACCACGGCCGGGCCGACCTCGGCGGCGGCGCGGTGGATGACCTCGCGCCGCGGCTCGTCCGGCCGTTCGTCCAGGTGGCGCAGGATGTTCTCGGTGACCACCACCCCCATGTCCACCATGGTGCCGATGGCGATGGCGATGCCCGACAGCGCCACGATGTTGGCGTCGACCCCGAAGACCTTCATGCCCACGAAGGCCGTCAGCACCGCCAGCGGCAGCAGCCCCGAGACGAGCAGTCCGCCGCGCAGGCGGGCGACCATCAGCACGACCACGATCATCGTCAGCAGGACCTCGCCGGTCAGGGCGTCGTCCAGGGTGGAGAGGGTCTCGCGGATCAGGCCGCTGCGGTCGTAGAAGGGCACCACGGTCACCTTGCTGACCGTCCCGTCGGGCAGGGTCTTCGACGGCAGGCCCGGCGCGAGCTCGGCGAGCTTCGCCTTCACGCCCTCGATGACCGCCAGGGGGTTCTCCCCGTAGCGCACGACCACCACGCCGCCCACGGCCTCGGCGCCACCCTTGTCCAGGGCGCCGCGGCGCAGGGCGGGGCCGGCGCTCACGTGGGCGATGTCGCGCAGGGTGACCGGCACGTTGTCGACGACCTTGACGACCACCGTCTCCAGGTCCGACAGGGACTTCACGAAGCCCACGCCGCGCACCACGTATTCCACGCGGTTGATCTCGATGGTGCGCGCGCCCACGTCCACGTTGGATTCCCGCACGGCGCGGAAGACGTCCGCGAGGTGCACGCCGTGGGCGCGCATGGCGTCGGGATCCACGTCGATCTGGTACTCGCGCACGAAACCGCCCACCGAGGCCACCTCGGCCACGCCCTCGGCGGACATCAGGCCGTAGCGCACGTACCAGTCCTGCACGCCGCGCAGCTCGTCCAGGTCCCAGCCGCCGGCGGGATTCCCGTCGGGATCGCGGCCCTCGAGGGTGTACCAGAAGACCTGCCCCAGGGCGGTGGCGTCGGGGCCCAGGGCGGGGCGCACGTCGGCCGGCAGGGTGCCCGGCGGCAGGGCGCTCAGCTTCTCGAGGATGCGGCTGCGCGAGTCGTAGAAGTCGGCCCGCTCCTCGAAGATCACGTAGACGGTGGAGAAGCCCAGCATGGAGAAGCTGCGCACGGTCTTCACGTCGGGCAGGCCGAGCAGGGCGACCGTCAATGGATACGTGACCTGGTCCTCCACGTCCTGGGGCGACCGGCCGGGCCACTCGGTGAAGACGATCTGCTGGTTCTCGCCCAGGTCGGGGATGGCGTCCACGGCCACCGGGGCGCGGGGCAGCCAGTCGTCGCGCCAGTCGAAGGGCGCGAAGGCGTAGCCGGCCACGAGCGCCGCCAGCAGCGCCAGCCCCACCACCAGCCGGTTGTACAGGCAGAAGCGGATGAGCGCCGAGATCATCGCGCCGCCGCCACGGACAGGGTGTCGGTCTGGGAGCCGCAGCGGAGCATGGAGGCCCCGAAGTAGGGATTGGCGGCCTCGGCGGCGGTCTGGATCCAGTCGCCGCCGTCGCCGTACATGGGGCAGTGGAACAGCCGCAGGGTCGCGTCGCCGGCCGCGCTCCCCTCCAGGCGCGCCAGCAGGGCCCACAGGGTGTCGCTGAGGGGGTCGAAGCCCGCGCGGACGCCCGCGATGTCGTCGGCCGCCAGCAGGGAAACAAGCTGGCCGTCCAGCGAGCGCCGGGTCCGTTCCCAGGCCACGATGAGGTCGCCGGCCGAACCGGCGGCCTCCACGGCGGCCACCGCCCCGCGCAGGGCGTCCGCGGCGGCGCGCGCGGTGTCGGCCGCGTCGCCGGCGAGGGCTGACTGGAGCTCGAGGTAGGCGTCCACGGCCGCGGCGAGGGTCGGCGGGAAGTCGGGGCCGGGGTGGCCCAGGGGCGCCGTCCCGGGCGCGTGGTCGTGGGCGGCGTCGTGCCCGGCGGCGGGATTCATCATGCTCGGCCGCGCCAGGATCTGCAGCGCGGAGTCGATCTTGAAGTTGCCCCTGACCACGACCTGCTCGCCCTCGTCCAGGCCCGAGACGACCAGGTAGTGGTCGCCGGCGCGGGGCCCGAGCACCACCTCGCGGCCGGTGAAGCGGGGTGCGTCGCCCGGCTCTCGCACGTAGACCACGGCCCGCCGTCCGGTCAGCAGCGGCGCCGTGGCCGGCACCACCAGGGGCGCCTCGGCGCCCGCGGTGTCCAGCAGGGGGCGGCCCGCGGCGTCGAGAGCGGCGGCCACGGTCGCGCGAACGAACATCCCAGGCTTGAGGTCGCGGCGGGTGTTCTCGCTCTCCAGCCTCACGGTGGCCGTGCGGGTGCGGCGGTCGAGGACGGGATCGATGAAGACCACCCGGCCGGTGAAGGAACGTCCCGGCAGGGCTTCCAGCGTGAAGGCGGCCGGCTGCCCGACGCGCAGGAACGGCAGGTCCGACTCGAAGGCCTCCAGCTCGACCCAGACCCGGCTCAGGTCGGCGATGGTGTAGAGGTTCTCGCCCGTGCGCACGTAGGTGCCCTCGAGCGCGTCCTTCTCGACCACGACGCCGCTGACCGGCGCCAGGATGCGCAGGTGCTCCGTGGCCACGTCGCTGCGCTCGATGTCCGCGATCTGCGCCGGCGTCAGGCCCCACTGGCGCAGGCGGTCCCGCGCCGCGTCCAGGGTGCGGCGCGTGGTCTCGGCCAGGGCGTCCGAGGTGCCCGTCGTCCGTGCCGCGGCGGCGGCCGAGAGCAGTTCCGTCTGGGCCGACAGCAGCTCGGGACTGTAGATGGAGACCAGGGGCTGCCCCGCGGCGACCGTCTCGCCGGTGGTCGCCACGAAGAGGGTGTCGAGGCGGCCGGAGGCCCAGGCGGTGATCTTGCGGTAGCGGGATTCGGCGTAGTCCACGTGTCCCACCAGGCGCACCTCCGCGTCGACGAAGTCCCGGCGCACGGGGCGGGTTTCGATCTCGGCCAGGGCGGCGGCGGCGGGCGTCAGTTCCAGGGTCGCCGGATCGGCGCCCGCGTCCAGGTCGTTCTCGAGCGGGATCAGGTCCATGTAGCAGACGGGACACTGGCCGGCTGCGGGCAGGCGGATCTGGGGGTGCATGGAGCAGGTCCAGACCGTCTCGGCCGCGTGGTCGGCGACCTCGGCCGAGGATCCGCCGCCGTGGCGCGCGCCGATCCAGTAGGCCGCGATCAGCAGCAGGACGACCAGCAGGGTCAGGCCCGCCGCGCGCAGGGTCTTTCCGCGGGAACTCATGGCGTCACCTCTTCGGCCGGTGGCAGGGGCAGGTGGGTCAGCGGGACGGCGCCGCCGGTCAGGGCGTGGACGGCCGCCTCGGCCAGGCCCCGGTCGGCCAGGGCGCGGTCGCGCGCCAGCTCGAACTCGAGCACCGAGCGCGAGATGTCGATCAGGTCCAGGTAGCCGGCCTCCCCCGCGCCGTAGGCCGCGAGCAGGGACTCGAAGGCCCGGCGCGCCCGGGGCAGCAGCGTCCCCTCGTGGAGCGCCGCCGTGCGGCCCGCGTCGTCGAAGTCGAAGATGGCGCGCGAGAGGCGCGCCTTGAGGGTCTGCAGCAGGCCGCGGCGGTCGGCGGCCACGGCCGCGGCGCCGGCCGCGGCGGCCTGGCGCTCCGCGCCGACGCTCCCCCGCCAGATGGGCAGCGAGAGGCCGAGCCGCGCGATCAGCGGGTCCTTGCCGCTGTCCGGGACCGGTGCGTCCGCGGGATCGGTGGCGATGTAGTCCAGGCCCAGCGACAGGCGCGGGTAGCCCCCCTTGTCCGCCAGCAGGCGCCGCACGGCGAAGACCTCGGCGCGGGCGTCGGCGGCCCGCAGCAGCGGATGATGGCGTTCCTGCAGGTCGTAGAGCTCCGCCGCGGCGGGCAGGAGATCCACGGCGGGGATGTCCGCCGGCGGAGCGACCGGCGTGTCGGGCGGCAGGCCGGCCGCGGCGTTGAGGGTCGCCGCGTAGGCGGGCCGCCGGTCGCGCAGCGAGCGCAGGCGGTCCTCCACCGCGCCCAGCTCGATCTGGATGCGCATCAGGTCCTCGTAGCTGCCGTTGCCGGAGGCGTAGCGGGTGCGGGCCACCTCCTCCCAGCCGGCGACCAGCCGCAGGTGCTCGTCCGTGGTCGCGATGGCCCGGCCGAGCCACGCCAGCTCGAACCAGGCGTACTGCACGCCGCGCAGCAAGGACAGGCGGTGCGCCGCCAGCCGCTCGCCGGCCTCGGCGGCGCGGGCGTCGACCTCGCGTCCCCGCAGGCCGAGGGTGCCGAACCAGGGAATCGCCTGCCGCACGCCGAGGGCGTACTTCTGGGGCCCGACGCGGGTCTCCACCGGCTCGATCATCCAGCCCAGGCTCAGTTCGGGCTCGGGCAGGGCGGTGGCGGCCCCGCGCGTGGCGGCCACGGCTCCCCGCTCGGCCGCCAGCCGCGCGAGTTCCGGATGATGGTCGCGGGCGTGGGCCAGGTAGGTCGTCAGGGACGACCCGCTCTCGGCCGCGGCCTGCACGGCCAGCAGCAAGGGGATCAGATACAGCAACTTGCGCATTGCGGGCGGCTTCTGCCGGGGGTGATGGGTCACGGTCGGTCCGATGGACTCTTAATCCAACTGACATGGTAGATGATTGTTCCGGATCGGACAACGGCGTTCATCGCAACCCGCGATCCCGGTATGAGTTGCCGGACGGCGGGCACGGGTGTTACCGTACCGCCACCAAGGAGCCGGACCATGCGTTACACCACCGACATCGTCGTGATCGACCTCGAGGCTACCTGCCCCGAATCGGACGAGGGCAACAACACCGTCGAACGCAGCAACATCATCGAGGTCGGCGCGGTGCGGTTGAACAAGAAGAGTCTCGACATCGTCGACGAGTTCAGCGAACTGGTCCGGCCCCGGGACTATCCCGTGACCCCCTTCATCACCGACCTGACCTCGATCACCCCGGAGATGGTGGCCGACCGGGAGGAGTTCGCCGCCGTCGGCGGGCGCTTCCTAGAGTGGTACGGACCGCGCAACAAGGCCATCGTGGCGGCCTTCGGCGTGTACTACGACATCCCGCTGCTGCGGCGCGAATGCGACGCCCACGGGCTGGACTACCGCTCCCACATCGCCGGCGGCGCCTACGACATCCGCGCGGTGGCCACGGCCTGGCTGGCCCAGCACCACCACCGCACCTCGGGCCTGCGGCTCGAAAAGATTCTCGAGAAGATGGGCATCGACCTGGACTTCCGGCTGCACCGGGCGGTGGACGACGCCCGCGCCGCCGCGGCCATCCTGCAGACCTACCACCTGGGCTACGCGCAGACCTGAGCCGAGCCGGTTTTCCTTGCCTTGCCGGGACCGTCCTGCCAGATTTCAACCAACCTGGATAATACCGTCGGCGACCGGTTCCGACCGCGACGCGAGAGGAGATCAGCGTGTCCAATATCGAGCAGCTTTTCAAGGCACAGCAGGCGAATTTCGCCCACTGGGACATGATCAAGGACGTGGTCGACCAGCAGATCGACCTCATGCTCAACTACCGGCAGAGCGGTCACCCCGGCGGCAGCCGGTCCAAGGCCCACATGTTCCTCAGCCTGCTGCTCAACGGCACCATGCGCTGGGACATCCGCAACCCCGGCAAGCGCTTCGGCGACCGCTTCGTGCTGGTGGCCGGCCACACCGCGCCCCTGGTCTACGCCATGCTCTCGACCTTCAACGAGGCCATGAAGGTGATGCACGAGAAGACCGGCGACCCCAGGTACCTGGTGCCCGGCGCCCCCGAGCGGATGCTCACCTGGGAGAACCTCCTCGACTTCCGCAACCGCGGCGGCCTGCCCGGCCACGTGGAGATGGCCCGCAACAACCTCTTCGTGAAGTTCAACACGGGCCCGAGCGGCCACGGCGGCCCGGTCATGACCGGCGAGGCGCTGGCGCTCAAGCGGGCCGGCGCCGAGGGCGTGAAGGTCTTCGGCATCGAGGGCGAGGGCGGCCACACCGCCGGCTGCTGGCACGAGACCAAGAACACCGCCTTCGGCCTGGGCCTGGACAACATGTTCGTCATGATGGACTGGAACGACTACGGCATCGACGACCAGAAGGTCAGCTCGGTGGTCAACGGCACCCCCGAGGACTGGTTCGCCCCCTACGGCTGGCACACCCACGAGGCCGTCGACGGCAGCGCCTGGGACGACGTGACTCGCGCCATCCTGGAGATGGTCGAGGGCGACAATCCCGCCAAGCGTCCCGGCATGATGTGGGGCAAGACCCGCAAGGGTCGCGGCTACTACAAGTACGACAACGCCAGCCACGGCGCGCCCCACGCCCTCAACTGCGACCTGTTCTGGAAGTGCCGCAAGGACTTCGCCGACACCTACGGCGCCCAGTGGGTGGGCGAGGGCGAGGACGCCCCCGCCGGCGACGCCCTGCGCGAGCAGTACGCGGCCAACCTGAACGTGGCCCTGGACGTGCTGCGCAAGGACGAGGCCACCGTCGCCTACCTGGCCGACCGCCTGGTCGAGCTGGGCGAGAGCGTGCCGGAGGAGATCAAGAGCTTCCGCATCCCCGTCGGCGAGAATCCCCTGCGCGACGCATCGCTCTGGGACTTCACCAGGTACCCCGAGAACATGTGGGCCAAGCCGGGCGAGAAGAAGCCCAACCGCTCGGCCCTGGCGCGCTGGGGCAGCTGGGTGAACTCCCACTGCCGCGAGAAACACGGCCGCCCGCTGTTCCTGGCCTGCTCGGCCGACCTGGCGGGCTCGACCAACATCGCCGGTTTCGCCGCCGACTACGACGACATGTCCAACTACGGCTGGTACGACCGCGAGACGGCCCCCGAGGGCGTGCTGCTGCCCCAGGAGATCACCGAGTTCCAGAACGCCAGCCTCTGCGTGGGCGCGTCGAGCGTGAACATGGCCGAGGATCCCGAGGCCGAGTTCAACGGCTTCTACACGGCCTGCTCCACCTACGGCTCCTTCAGCTACCTGAAGTACGGCGCCATGCGCCTGTACAGCCAGATGGCCCAGGACTGCGAGCACAAGCTGGGCAAGGTGATCTGGATCGCCGGCCACAGCGGTCCCGAGACCGCCGAGGACAGCCGCACCCACTTCGGCATCTTCTCGCCGGGCATCACGCAGATGTTCCCGGACGGCCACGTGATCGACCTCCACCCCTGGGAGTACAACGAGGTGCCCGTGATGCTGGCGGCGGCCATGCAGACCGACAAGCCCATCGTGGCCCTGCACCTCACCCGCCCCGGCGTGGAACTGCCCGACCGCGAGAAGCTGGGCCTGGGGTCGCACTTCGAGGCGGCCAAGGGCGCGTACATCCTGCGCGACTACAAGCCGGGCCAGCCCCAGCAGGGCTGCTTCTTCGTGCAGGGCACCATGAGCACCTACAACGTGATCCGGGCGCTGGAGGCCATCGACGCCGCCGGCGTCAACGTGAAGTTCGTGGCCGTGCCCAGCCCGCAGCTCTTCGCGCTGCAGGACCGGAACTACCGGGACACGGTGATCACGGGCGCCGACCGCATGAACAGCACCTACATCACCAACCGCGCCCGCCGGCTCATGTCGGACTGGGACTTCAACCCCCTGGCCGGCGACTACGCCGTCTGCAGCGACCACGACGACATGTGGCGCGAAGGCGGCGCCCTGGACGAGGTCTGCGAGGACGCCGGCCTCGACGCCGACAACATCGCCAAGACCGTCATCGCCTTCGCCGAGGACTACGAGAAGCGTCTCGAGCTCCTGCAGCGGATGGTGGGGGACGCGGCGAAGGTCTGAGCCGGTCGCGATCGATCGAATGCACCCTCCGCCGGCCGGCGGAGGGTGTTCTTTTTTCCGGAATGCATCATGCTTCGAGATGGACGGGGCATCGCCCGCCTGGGCCCGCCCGCGCGCAACATATTGCGCGACAGTCGCTTCGACACGACTTGATCAATACCCGTATCGCCCGTCGGACAGGAGATCGACCATGACGACCAGGATTTCGACGGCTGTCTACACATGTAGATTCATACTGCTGCTCGCGGCCGCGGCCGTCGCGCAGGTGCCGGTGACGCCTCTCGAGGGCGAGCGCTACAGCGATCCATGGGCCGTCGGGGAGGTCGGATGGATCAGGGCGGACGACGGGTATGCCTACCTGACAGCGGACGATTTCATGATCGTCCTGGACGTGAGTGACGCCTCGGCCCCGGCCATGGTGGGCCGGTTCGAGGTGGACTCCGGACAGCCGTTCCTGCATGGGGATCGCCTCTTCGTGGCGACCAAGGACGACCGCATGGAGGTCTTCGACGTGACCGACCCGGCCGCGGCGGTGCGGACCCACACCTTCGACCTGCCCGTCGGTCCCCACGACTACGCGGTGGACGGCGACCGGCTCTACCTGGGCGGCCACTACGATCTCGTCGTCATGGACATCTCGGACCTCGGTACGCCGGCGGAGCTCGGCCGGCTGGCCGTCACGCCGGGGGTCTGCCGTGTGACCGCGCGGCGTCCCGTCGTCTATCTCGCCAAGCTGGGGATGCAGGTCATCGACTGCAGCGATCCCGCGGCTCCCGTGGAGGTCGCCGCGATGGACGCGATCATGCGGGGCGTCGTCGCCGACGACCTCGGCTATTTTCCCACCTATACCGGCTTCAAGGTGTACGACCTCTCGTCACCGGCCGAGCCCACGGTGCTGGGGAGCTGCGGGATGGCGCCTTACCCCATCGGCATCGCTCTCGACGGACGACGGGCCGTCGTCTTCCGATCGAATTACGTTCTGTCCGCCTGCGACGTCAGCGATCCCGGGGCGCCGGTCTTCCTGGCCGACCTGGTACCGCCGGGCACCGTCCACGGATCGCCGGACGGCCTGGCCGTCACGAACGAGATCCTCGTCCAGGCCGAATCCGAACACCTGCACACCTACGACATCTCCAATCCCCAAGCTCCCGTCGCGAGGGCCAAGATCGTCACCGATACGCCCTGCGGACGCTTCGCGCTGGCCGAGCCCTACGCATTCGTCGAGAAGACCCGCGCCGGGCTCCTCGTCCTGGACCTCCGTCACCCGACCGGTCCCCGGGAGGTCGCCCTCGTCGCACCCATGGACGGCTTCGCGCCCTGGCGCATGATAGACGGCCTGCTGGCCGGATACGCCGGTACGATCCTGGAACTCCACGACATCTCCGATCCCCTGGCCCCGGCCCTGGCCGCGGAACTGCTCCAGCTTTCCGGAGGCGTGCTCGAACACCTGTCCGGCACGTATTACCGCCTCGTTCCCGGCGACCGCTTCCAGGTCTGGACGGCGCCGGATCCCACGGTTCCTTCCCTGGCCGGCGAAACACCCCTCGACACGCCCGATATCGGCCTCGCGATTCGCGAGGGCATGGCCGTCACCTGGCACGCGGACGGATTCTCGGTCATCTCGATCCCCATGCCCGCCTATCCCATCGTCCTCTACTCCCAGCCCTCGCCCCAGGGCGACCTGACGGCCGTCCTGCTCGCCGGCGAGCACCTCTACCTCTCCGGCAACGACTTCACCCTGGTCTACGACCTCTCCCCCCAGGGCTCACTGGGCTTGCTGGGCGCGTTGCCCGCGGGTGCAGGGCAGCCGCTCTTCGTCCGCGAGGAACTGCTCTACACGAAACCGGCGAACGACAGGCTGCACGTCTACGACATGACCGACCCCGCCCTGCCGGACCTCGTGTTCGACGGCGAGTCCCCGTACCCCATGACGCATTGGGACCTGGAGGGCCAGCGCCTCTACGCCTCGGAGGGCATCCACGGCTTCGCGGTGTACGACAACGTGCCCGACGGCGCCGCCACCACCGTCGCGGGACTCTCGCGCGCAGCCCTGCACGCCCCCTCCCCCAACCCCGCCAATCCCCGCACCACTCTCGCCTTCACCCTGGCGCAGGCCGGCGACGGGCGGCTCGACATCTACGACGCGCGCGGTCGTCTCGTGGCCACGCCGCTGGCGGGGTACCTGGTGGAGGGCCCCGGCACCTGCACCTGGGACGGCCGCGGCGACGACGGACGCGCCCTGCCCTCGGGCGTGTATCTCGTGCAGCTGCAGGTCGGCGCCCAGCGCTGGCGCGAGAAACTCACCCTGGCGCGCTGAACCGGCAGCCGGCCGTTTGCATCCCCGCCCGTCTGCGCTATCCTGTGGCCGAGCGCGCGGGACCGGCGCGCCATCCCATCAAATGTCAGGAGTGACCACATGGCCGAGTTCAAGCTCAAGGGTAACGCCTTCAACACGGTCGGCGAGCTGCCCGCGGTAGGCACCGTGGCGCCCGGCTTCATGCTGACCGGGACCGATCTGGGTGAGGTGTCGCTGGAGGGGCTGGCCGGCAAGCGCGTCGTGCTGAACATCTTCCCGAGCCTCGACACCGACGTCTGCGCCGCCAGCGTGCGCTTCTTCAACGCCGAGGCGGGCGGCCTCGACGACACGGTCGTGCTCTGCGCGTCCATGGACCTGCCCTTCGCCCAGAAGCGCTTCTGCGGCGCGGAGGGGCTGGACGACGTGATGCCGGTCTCGGACTTCCGCACCGGCGCCTTCGGGCGCGACTACGGCGTGCGCATCGCCGACGGCCCCCTGGCCGGCCTGCTGGCCCGGTCGGTCGTGGTGATCGACGGCGAGGGCAAGGTGATCCACGCCCAGCTCTGCCCCGAGACGGTGGAGGAACCCGACTACGAGGCGGCCCTGGCCGTCTTGCGCTGAACGCTGTTCCGATCGAAAAAAAAGAGCCCCCGGCGGGATGCCGGGGGCTTTCGCGTGCCGGGAACTCAGGTGCGTTTCCGCCGGCGGAAGAACAGGAGGCCGGCTGTTCCCAGCAGCAACCCCGTCGTCAACGGGAGCCCGGAATAGTAGATGCGGTGGTACTCGGCGTTGGTGCGCGCCGGTTCGAGGAGGATGTCGGCGGTCATCTGCTCCGGATCGTAGAGGCGCTGCAGCTTCGTCAGGTAGCGCCCCTCGCCGAACAGCGGGACCAGGCTCGGGAAGCGAGCGTCGATCGCACGCTTCTCGCGGGCGTTCAGGTTGTTGGCGTAGAGGGTCTCGGCGCCCTCGAAATACATGCGCCGGTCGGCACAGACGTAGAGCGTGACCGAGGTGTCGTCGACGGCGCTGAGGGCCGAGATGCGCATGGGATAGACCGGCGTCTCGGTATCGAAGCTCAGCCGGATGGGTTCCATGCCGCCGTACCAGTACCAGTCGTACTGGGGCTCCACGAAGGCGGTGCTGTCCACCTTGAGGGTGACGAAGTACCAGCCCTCGTCCACGTAGGCGGCGAGCGCGGGCGCCACCTCGTCCACGTTTCCGTCGTGAAGAAAGCCCCAGGCGGTGAGCGAGTCGGTCAGGGCGCCGGCGTCGTCGGCGCCGACGGTCATGGTGCGGTACATGCCCACGAGCTGCTCGTCGATGATGTCGACGCCGTTGTCGTCGACACCTCCGGCCGGGGACGCGTACTGGGGTTCGTTGCAGCTCCACCCCTTGTCGCGGTGGCGGTACTCGGGCGCCGTCAGGGTCGCCAGGTTGCGGAAGACGTTCGCGTCCGAGGCCTCCAGTTCGGGGAGGTCCGGCACCGGCACGATCCAGGCGAAGTTCTGGGTGTCGCCGTAGAACTTGGGCAGGATGTGCAGGTCCTCCCGCCCGGCCTCCGCGTCCCAGCACAGGAAAGCCAGCTGTTCCGTCTCGTGGATCTCGAAGTGCCAGGGGGCGATCATGCAGCCGTCGGCCAGCGCGGCCGGCGCGGCGGGCAGTCCGGCCAGCAGCGTGCAGGCGATCGTGGTGAGAGTTCGTTTCGTGTTCATGACGCCCCTCCTCACATCGTGATCGTGTAGTGGATCCTCGCGCCCAAGCCGACGAGGTTCACGGGGTGATCGTCGTATCCCCGGCCGATGTCGGCCCTGCTGCCGCCCCACTGCAGCGTGAGGCCCACCGCGCGGCGCTGGTCGCGCGAGCGCCACTCGGGCGCGATCGTCGTCAGGTAGCCCATGCCCCAGCCGTCGTAGGTCCGGTAGGGATCCCCGTGGATCGCGTCCAGGGCCGGCACCTTCTCCTGCATCCAGGTGGCCAGGACGAACATGCCCCAGTAGAGACGATAGCGGGGATTGCGCGACGCGTTGAGCTTCACGCCGACCGAGAGGGGCGCCGCGCGCAGGCGGACATCGTCGGATCCCTCGAATTCGGGGACGTCATAGAAGGGATCGCCGGCGGTCGATCCGTAGCCGATCCCGATCACGAACCGCGCATCGGCGTCGATGCCCACCGAGGCTTCCAGCCCGACCTGGGGCATACCGATGTAGGTGTCGTACATGTCCTGCTCGCTGAAGATGGCGTAGCCGGCATGGGGACTGAGTTCCAGACCCAGCAACGACAGGTCGAGCGGCGTGTCCTTGGCGTCGGGCGTGCCGCCGACCTCCCGCGGCGCCGACGGATCGAAATCCGCCGCCAGCGGCAGGACGGGCTGCATCAGGATCAGGGCGATGGACAGGGGCAGTATCAGGACATGGAGACAAGGGATGGGCGGGCGCCAGGCGCGGGATGGACTTCCGGACATGCTTGCTCCGCTTCGTTGGACATGATCGTGACTTCGATCGTGCGCGGTAGCAAGCTGGTTTTATCTGATCTCCCGGCTGGTGTCACGTCGAATCGGAGGATGAGGACGCCGGTTTCAACGCGGGCGGACCCGTCGAGTTCCAGAAAAAACGCCGTCGGCCGGCCGGCGTGGGGTATGATCTTCCGTGGGGATCCTTGCGAGGGAGGTACCGGCATGTCATCGCTACGGCTCCATCTGACCTGCGTCCTGGCGCTGTGCGCGGCGACGGCCGTCGCCGGCGAGGACGTGATGGTCTTCACGGCCAACCAGGGCTTCCTGTCCCGCATCTACGTGATGGACATGGACGCCCAGGTCATCCGCTACTTCGAGTACGAGAACTTCCGCTTCGTCGGCCTGGAGGTCGTGGACAACGAGGTGTACGCCGCGGAAGCCTTCGCGCCGCGGCTGGAACGGGTGGACCTGCAGACGGGCGACCTGGAGGTCATCGTCGACGACTGGTCCCTGTTCTATTTCTACGACGCGGCCTGGGACGGCCAGTACTTCTACGTGGATGAATGGGACCTCAACCGCTACGACCTCGACGGCGGCTACGACTCCCGCGCGAGCTTCGACGAGTACGTGCTGGGCTGCGCCTGGGACGGCGCGCACTTCTGGACCCTGGACGACGAGAACCTGATCAAGTGCTGGGACCTGTCGGGCTGGCCGGCCGTGACCCATCTCGACGCCAACGACTTCGCGCCGCCCAGCCCGTCGTGCCGGGGCCTCTGGTACGACGGCGAGCATTTCTGGACCGCGGAGACCGGCGACGCGCCGGGCTGGATCTACCGCTTCGACCACGCGGGGACGGTGCTGCAGCAGTGGCCGGAACCGGCCTTCAGCGGCTGGGGCGTGTGCGTCGTGCGCGACTTCGTGTCGGCGGCGCCGCCGGCGCCGCGTCTCGCCCTGAAGGGGAATGTCCCCAATCCCTTCAACCCGCGCACCGAGATCCGCTTCACCCTGTCCCACCCCGCCCGCGTCGAGATCGGCGTGTACGACACCGCCGGCCGTCGCGTCGCCACCCTTTTCAGGGGCGACAGGCCGGCCGGTCCCCACGCCGTGTCCTGGGACGCGACGGGACTGCCCAGCGGGGCCTACTACTACGAGATGCGCGCCGGCGACCAGCGGGCGACCGGCCGCATGATGCTCGTCAGGTGAGATCCGGCCCTCGCCCGTCGACAGACGAGCGCCTCCGTCGCAGGACGGAGGCGCTCCTTTCGTACAGGCCCGCAGCTCAGCCGGCCGCCGCCAGGACCCGGTCGTCGGACGTCTCGACACGGCCGCCGAAGCTGGCCCGGTCCAGCGGAAAGACCACCGCGTCCTTGATGGACTCGAGCCCCATCACGAACTGCAGCAGGCGCGCCACGCCCAGACCGAAGCCGGCGCGTTCCACCTCGTGCCCGGCGAAGAGCTCCAGGTAGCCGGTGAAGGAATCGCCGATCCCCGACCGGTAGAGCTCGCGCAGGTGGTCCTCGTCCGCGGCGGGATCGCCCGCGGCCCGGGCCCGGGCGAACTCGGCGGCCCGGTTCATGAGGTGACCGTACATGGTGCCCTCGTAGAGCCGGCGCGAGAGGATCTCCACGTCCGGCTCGCGCAGCGACCCGCCGAAGGACTCCCCGGAGAAGGGCAGGATGTAGTCCACGCATTCCACCACCCGCGGGTCGCCGCGGTCGATCTTCATGTTGAAGAACTTCAGGCTCTCCGGGTAGTGGGTGACGTGGACCGGCAGCCCCCCGCAGTGGGCGTTCAGGGCCGCCTCGGCCTCGCGGTCCAGGTCGTCGCCGAAGGCCAGGGGGAAGCCCTTGGCGTTCAGGATCCGCAGCGCCTCCGCGTAGGTCATGCGCGGGTGCTCGGCGGTGACGACCCGGTCGAGGCGCGTGACGTTCTCGCCGCCGATCAGGTCGGCGTGCAGACGCAGGGCCACGTCCTTGACCAGTTCCTCCTGCAGGTCGCAGAGCTGCTCGAGGGTCGTGTCGCGCCGCTCGATCTCGATGAGCTTGAACTCTGTGAGGTGCCGCGCGTCGATCTTCCACTCCTTGCGCAGGCTCTCGCCCTCGCAGTAGACGGCGTCGAGCCCGCCCGCGACCATCTCCTCGAGGTAGAGCTGGCCGGTCTGGCGCGGAAAGGCCAGGCCGCCGAAGTAGTCGAGGCTGAACATGGAGTCCACGATCTCGCAGCTGCCGGTGGCGGCCGTCAGCTCGGGCACGGGGATCTCCACGAAGCCGCGTTCCTGCAGGAAGGCGCGCACGCGGTGGACCACGGTGTTGTGCACCTCGAGACGCCGCAGCATGGACGGCGGCTCGGCGGAAGACCGGAAAAGGGTGGAAAAACGGGGGGTGAGGGAATCGGGCACGTGCTCGTGCATGGGATCCTCCTTCTGGCGCTCACGGGCGCCAATTAAAGGGGGCCGGGTTGGGGCCGGATCGAAGGATCCGGCCCCGGATCCCAGGCAGACTAGCCGGCGACGGGATCGCCGTCAACGGCGAAATCCTCAGACCTCGACGACCGAATCCTCCACCCCGGCGAAGGCCGTGGGCGCGTAGCGGTGGGCCGCCCAGTCGTTCTCCCAGGTCTCGCCGTCGATGAGGTAGCGGAAGCGGTAGTTGCGGCCGCAATCCAGGTCCAAGGTGGCCTTGTAGGAGCCGTCGCGCAGGCGCTGCATGGGCGTGGCCGACTCGTTCCAGCCGTTGAATTCGCCCACCAGGTTGACGCCGCCGGCCGCGGGCGCGGCCTCACCGGGCAATCTGAAGGTGACCTTGCCGACGGGACGGGACTTCAGGTAGCGGATATCCAGGCTCATAATTTCCCTCCGGGGAACTGGTGGTTTCCGGTGCCTTTCACGCGGGCAGTAGTAAGCGCGATCGGGCCGCACGTCAAACCGGAAATCGATGAAAACGTCGGGGCGTCGTGATACTGTCGACGATCATCCCCCCGGCCCCGGAGAAACGCATGTTCAAGCACGCCGCCTTTTTCGCCCTGATCCTCGTCCTGGCCGCCCCTTCCGCCCTCGCCGAGCTCGAGGCCGTCTCGGCCGACTGCCGGTCCGACGGCAACGTCCAGCTGGTCGAGAGCGTGCCGGCCGAGACCATCCTCGACCTGCCCGACCTGCCCGAGGCCCGCGACGTGTGGCCCGCGCTCATCGCCGGCGCCCGCGAGAGCCTGGACATCGAGGTTTTCTACGTGAGCGCCGACCCCGACGCCCCCGACGCCCTGGACGTGGTGCTGGCCGAGGTGGCCGCCGCGGCCGAACGCGGCGTACGCGTGCGGCTGCTGGCCGACGCCGGCTTCCACCGGACCTATCCGACCTGGGTGGACGAGATCGGGGCCCTGCCCGGCGCCGAGGCGCGGCTGTTCGACGCCCGCGCGGCGTGGGGCGGTGTGCAGCACGCCAAGTTCTTCGTGGTCGACGGACGGGCCGCCTTCGTGGGGAGCCAGAACTGGGACTGGCGCGCCCTGGAGCACATCAACGAGCTGGGCGTGCGCCTCGACGGGCCGGCGCCGGCGCGGGCCGTGCAGGCGATCTTCGACTGGGACTGGGCCCTGGCCGGCGGCGAGCCGCCTCCCTCCGGCGAGCCCGTGAACGCGGGCGCGTGGCGGATGTCCGTGCGCGGGCGCGGCGAGGTCGCCGTGAGCCTGGCCGCCAGCCCGCCCGGGGCCCTGCCCGCGGGCATCCCCCACGACGAGCCCCTGCTGGTGGAACTGATCGACCGCGCCGAGCGGGAGCTGCGCCTGCACCTGCTGTCCTACAATCCCGGCGACCGCGACGGCGGCTACTACGCCACGCTGGAGACCGCCCTGCGCCGCGCCGCCGCCCGCGGCGTGTCGGTCCGGATCATCCTCGCCAACTGGAGCAAACGCCACTACATGCTGCCCTACGTGAAGAGCCTGGCCGTGCTGAAGGACGTGGAGGTCCGCTTCACCAACATCCCGCCCTGGTCGGGCGGCTTCGTGCCCTACGGCCGCGTCGAGCACCCCAAGTACCTGATCAAGGACGGCGACGAGGCCTGGCTCGGCACCGCCAACTGGGGCCGCGGCTACTTCCACGACTCGCGCAACCTCAGCCTCTTCTTCACGGGCGAGGCGGTGGCCGGGGACATGACGCGCTTCTTCGACCTGAGCTGGGACAGCCCCTACGCCGAGACCGTCGATCCCGGCGCCGACTACACGCCCCCCCGACGCGAGGAGTGACCCGGATGCACGACCGACTGCAGGACATGTCGCGCGAGGAGATCGCCGCCTGGCTGGCCGACGCCGCCAGGCTCTGGCTGGCCCACGACGGGCTGTGGTTCCAGTCCGTCGAGCAGGGCCGCGGCATGGACGAGGCCATGGAGCACGACGCCAACGCCTGGGCGCGCTTCTCCCCCATCGAGGCCAAGCGCATCATGAAACGGCTGGGGATCGATCCCGGCGGGGGCATCCCCGCCCTGGTGCTTTGCCTGGAACACCGCCTCTACGCCCTGCTCAACGAGCAGGAGGTCGTCGAGCAGAGCGACGAGCACTGCGTCTTCCAGATGTCCGACTGCCGGGTCCAGTCGGCCCGCGCCCGCCGGGGACTGGGGGATTTCCCCTGCAAGGAGGTGGGGATCGTCGAATACGAGACCTTCGCCCGCACCGTCGATCCGCGCCTGAAGGTGACCTGCCTGGGTTGCCCGCCGGACCCGCATCCGGTAGATTGGTATTGTCGCTGGGAATTCCGCATCCAAGGATAGACTCGCCCGGCTCGGAGGATCCGCACATGCCCAAACCGCCGCGCAGACTGGACAAGAAGGACACGGCGCTGGTCGTCGTCGACATCCAGACGCTCTTCCGTCCGCTCATCCACGAGATGGACCTCGTGATCGCCAACGCGTCCCGGCTGATGCGCTTCGCCGACCGCCTGGAGATCCCGATCCTGCTGACCGAACACTACTCCCAGAAGCTCGGCCCCACCGTGGACGAACTGAGCGACCTCGTGCCGCGCAACGAGCCCATCGAGAAGATCTCCTTCTCCTGCACGGGCGACTCCCTGTTCATGACGCGCCTCAAGTCGACGCACCGCAACCAGGTCATCCTCTGCGGCATCGAGTCACACGTCTGCGTCTACCAGACCGCGCGCGATCTGATGGAGGACGGCTACCAGGTGGTGGTCGCCGCCGACGCCGTGTCCTCGCGGCAGGTCAGCAACCGCAACCTGGGGCTGGCCTACATGCGCGACATCGGCGTGCAGGTGATGACGTCGGAGATGGTGTTCTTCGAGATCCTGCGGATCGCCCGCACCGACGACTTCAGGATGGTGGCGGACATACTCAAGGAGAACCCCCAGCCCGGACGCGCCCTGCCCAGGGCGGTCGCCCGGGAGGGCTGACCGGCTACTCGACCTCTCCGGCCCGCACCAGAACCTCGATGCGCCTGTTGCGCGCCCGTCCCGCGGGCGTGCTGTTGGCGGCCACCGGCTTGTCCGGTCCGTGCCCGATGACGGTGAAGGCATCGGCCGGACGGTCCAGCTTCTCGGCCAGGGCCCCGGCCACGGCGCGGGCGCGCGACTCGCTCAGGCTCAGGTTGCCGCTGCGCGGCCCCGAGTCGTCGGTGTGGCCCTCGACCTGAACGGGGGCCTCGGGGAACTTGGCGATCACGTCGGCCAGCTTGACCAGCAGGGGATCGTAGTCGGGATTGAGCCAGGCGCTGCCCGAGGCAAACTTGAGGCCCGCCAGCCGCACGTGGATGTCACCCTCGGGCGTGAGCACAACTTCGCCCTCGTCCGCGGTGAAGAGCTCCCCCAGGCTCTGGACCAGCTCCTCGCGCTCCCGCGCCCGCCGTACCTTGTCCTCGGCGGCCGAGCGGTCGGCCTCGGCGACCCCGGCGCGCAGTTCCATCTCCCACAGGCGGTGGCGCAGCCCGGTGACCTCGTCGCGCAGCTCGGCGATGGTGGAGTCGCGGGCCGCGCGTTCGGCGTCGATCCAGGACTGCTGGCTGCGGTTGACCGTCTCCAGGGAGTCGACGTGGACGCGCGTCTCGCGCAGGCGGCGGTCCAGGGCGTCCACCAGCCGGCGGCCGGCCTCGGGCCCGGTCAGCACCGGATCCAGTTCCAGACCTGCGATGGTGGCCACGCTGCCTATCAGACGGTCGTAGGCCTCGGCGGCCTCTTCCCAGCCGTAGCGCTCGTTGCGCAGCTCGCGGATGAAGCGGGCCCGGGCGAGCAGGCGCTCCGCGTGGAAGCGCGCCTCGTCCAGGGCGGGGCCGGCGCGGCCGGAGCCGTCGGGGGGATCGCCCTCGATCATGTTCGCGGCCGTGTCGCGGGCCTTGCGGGCCGCGTCGTAGAACACGGGGCAGCGCTTGTCGCCGCCCAGGTCCTTGGCCTCGTCGACGAGGGCGTCGATGGCGGACAGGCGTTCGGCCGGAGCATGGGTAGGCTGGGCCACAGCGACGACAGCGGCCGCCGTCAAGACGACGATCAGGGTAGCGTGCAATCTCCAGGTCATCATGACCCCCTGTCTCCGGCCCGCGTCGCGTGCCAGATCTTCAGATGCTTGGAAAAAGTGGCGTAGGCCGTCAGCAGGCAGAGGGCCAGGCCGTGGGCCCCGTCCCGCCAGCCCTGCCGGAGCCCGTAGGTGCGGGCGAAGGCCAGGTTCCCCCGCGCGATCGCGCGCGCGAGGGAGCCCCGCTCGCCGCGGTCGACCGCCGCCTCGGCGGCGAGGGTGCCGTAGCGGTTCTGCTTGTCCAGCCACTGGTTCAGGTCGTCGTAGGCCTCGTGCAGCAGCAGACCGTCCAGGCGCGTGACCCGGCCCTCGGTCTCGACGCTCTCGTGGACGGTCCGGTCGTCGAAGGCGGCCCGTTCGCGGTCGAAGAGACGCACGATCCAGTCGGGATGCCAGCCGCTGTGCCGCATCCAGCGGCCGAGGAAGCGCGAGAGGCGGTTCACCGCGAAGGCGGCGGGCTCGGGCGCGTCGGGCAGGGCGGCGATGGCCGCGCGCAGCTCGGGACTGACCCGCTCGTCGGCGTCGACGCTCAGGATCCAGCGGTGGGTGGCCGCCGACGCGGCCGCGGCCTTGGTGGGGCCGAAACCCAGCCAGTCTCCCCGCACCACGCGGGCCCCGTGTCGCTCGCAGATCTCGAGGGTGCCGTCGTCGGAGCCCTGGTCGTAGACCAGGATCTCGTCGGCGAAGTCCAGCGAGGCCAGGCAGGCGTCGAGATGGGCGGCCGCGTTGCGCGTGATGATGCAGGCCGACAGTATCATTCGGGCCCCGCTTCCGCCGGGGGAGCCGTCAGGTCCGGGGCCACGGTCTCGTCGGCCACCAGCAGCACCTTGCCGCGGTTGCGGCGGTCCTGCAGGTAGTGGTGGGCGCGGGGGGCGTCGGCGAAGAGGTAGGCGCGGTCCACGTGCGGGTGGATGCGCCCCTCGCCGGCCCACCCCAGCAGGCGGTTCATCCAGGCGGCCACGCGCTCCTGCTCGTCCCACATGCGGCCCAGGTTGACGCCCAGGACGCCCTTGTTGTCGTTCATCAGCCGGATGGGATTCAGGCCCAGCCAGGGCACGCCGGCCAGGGTGCGCAGGGCGTCGAAGCGGCCGCCGCGCTTGGAGCGGGCGGCGTCGGCGAAGCCGAAGAGCACCAGGCGGCCGGCCGGGGCCAGCGCCGCGTAGCTCTCGCGGATCCAGCGGCCGTGGCGGGGCTCGAGCGCCACGTCGACGCCGCGCCCGCCGGTGGCGGCGCGCACGTCGGCCGCGAAGCCCTTCTGGCGCGAGTCGAAGCAGAAGTCGACGCCCTGGGCGCGCAGGAAGTCGTGCTTGGCCGGCGAGGCGCTACCCAGGATGCGGGCGCCGCGCTGGCGCGCCAGCTGCACCGCGGCCAGGCCCACGCCGCCGGCGGCGCCGTGGACCAGGACGGTCTCCCCCTCGCCGGGCGGCGCCATGACCTCGAGCATCTGGTAGGCGGTGAGGTAGTTCACGGGCAGGGCCGCCGCGGCGGCCGTCGACAGGCCCTCGGGCAGGCGGTAGGCGAGGCGCGACGGCACGCACACCACGTCGCTGTAGCCGCCGAAGGCGCACATGGCCAGGACAGGTTCGCCCTCGCGGGCGGGGTCCACCCCCTCGCCCACGGCGTCGACGACGCCGGCGATCTCGTAGCCGGGCACCATGGGCAGGCGCGGCGCGTCGGGGTAGAGCCCGATGCGGATCATCACGTCGGCGAAGTTGACGCCGGCGGCGGCCACGCGCACGCGCACCGCCCCGGGACCGGGCGACGGGTCCGTGGACTCGCGCACCTCCATCACTTCGGGCTCGCCCTGGGCGGTGATCCAGACCTGGCGCATCGCTACTCCTGCCCGGCCGCTTCACCGGCGTCCAGGGCACGGATCTTCATGTCGTCGATCCAGAGGTGGCCCCGGCCCTCCAGGTGCACGGCGGTGCGGAACTTCACGGGCGTCTCGCCCTCGACCAGCGGGAAGCTGAGATTCACCTTCTGCCAGTCCCGCGTACGGCCGATGTCGCCGCAGAGCTGGCGGATGAAGCGCGGGGAACCCTCGGCCGGGAAGATCCACAGGTCGAAGGAGGTGTCCCCGCCGAGCATCTCGCTCATCATGTGCATCGACACCGAAACGAACTCGCCGTCGAAGGCGCCCGGTGCGAATTCGTGGAGGTTGACCAGCCGGTCCCCCTCGTCCGCGAAGATGTGGAGGGAGCCGCCGCCGTCGACGCTCTGGTCCGGGTCGATGCTCAGGCCCGGGCCGGTGCCCAGGAGACCCTCGGCGTCGTCCAGGTGGAACTCGCCAATCAGTTCGGGGCCGCCGGAACCGCCGCAGCCCGCCGTCAGCAGCAGGAGCAGGCCGAGGGCCGCGGGAGCGTGGCGCGTGCGTGAAACCATGCCTGACATGAACATCCTCCCGATCGTTTGTCGTGCGGCCGCGCCCGTATTCGCGCGGCATCGGAACGGTAGCACAAGCCCCGTCGGCTGGCCACAGTCCGCGTATCCGCGCTCGCCTCCCCCGCTCCAAACAAAAGGGGCGGCCGTGTGGCCGCCCCTTCTACGTCACGAGGACGGGAATCATTCCCTGGCCGCGCTCTTGGCCGCGTAGTTCATGTACAGACAGAGTCCGATGAACAGGACGAGGGCCACGAGGGCGGACGCCGGATTCTCCTCCACCCAGTCGTGGGTGCCGATGGCGTGGATGACGGACCAGTCGCTGCCCTCGACGACGGTGCCGTCGTGCAGGGTCTTGGTCCAGCCGCCGCGCTCCGCGAAGAAGCGTCCGATGAAGAGGACGAAGGCGCTGACCACGCCCATGATGGCGCCGCCGGCCACGAAGCCGGACGCGATGAGCGTGCCGCGCTCCTTGCGCTTGGTGGCGACCTCCTCGTTGGTCGAGCGGGTGGAGAAGTAGGCCACCAGCCCGCCGGCGAGGATGGGCGTGTTCAGGTGCAGGGGCAGGTACATGCCCAGGGCGAAGGCCAGGGCGGGCACGCCGATCCAGTCCAGCACGAGGGCCATGAAGACGCCCCCCATGTAGAGCAGCCAGGGCGCGGGCTCGCCGGTCATCAGGGGCTGGATCACGGCGGCCATGGCGCTGGCCTGGGGCGCCTCGAGCTGGCTGCCGGCCCCGAAGCCGTAGACGTTGTTCAGCAGCATGATCACGCCCGCCACCGAGGCCGCGGCGACGATCGTGCCCAGGAACTTCCAGCGCTGCTGGACCGCCGGCGTTGTGCCGAGCCAGTAGCCGATCTTGAGGTCGCTGATGAAGCCGCCGCTCATGCTCAGGGCCGTGCAGACCACGCCGCCGATGAGCAGGGCCGCCACGATGCCGTTGTTGCCCTCCAGGCCGACCCATTTCAGGATCACCGAGGAGATGATCAGGGTCATCAACGTCATGCCGGACACGGGGTTGGTGCCGACGATGGCGATGGCCCGCGCGGCCACGGTCGTGAACAGGAAGGCGATGACGGACACGATCAGCAGCCCGGCGATCGCCCAGCTCAGCTTGTGGGTCACGCCCAGCCAGAAGAAGACGAAGACCGTGATGATCGACAGCACCGTCAGGGTGGACACCCATTTCATGGGCAGGTCGCGCTGGGTCCGTTCGCCGCTCCCCTCACCCTTGGCGACGCCGCCCGTGATCTCGTTCATCGCGAGCTGGAAGGCGCCCCAGATGATGGCGCGGGACTTCCAGACGCCCAGCATGCCGGCCATGGCGATCGTCCCGATGCCGATGTGGCGCACGTAGTCGGTGAAGATGTCGGACGGGGCCATGGTCTGCAGCTCGGTGACGCCGAACTCCTTGCCGATGAACCCGAAGGCCGGCACGATCACCCACCAGGCCATGAAGGACCCCGAGGCGATGATCAGGGCGTAGCGCAGGCCCACGATGTAACCCAGGCCGATGACCGCCGCGTCGACGAGCATGCGGAACTCCAGCTTGACCGACTGGCCCATCCTCTCGCCCCAGCCGAAGGTCGTGGTGGTGAAGTTCTCGCGCCACAGCCCGAAGGTGCCGCTCAGGAAGTTGTAGACACCGGCGAAGAGGCCCGCCTGGATCAGGACCTTGGCCTGGTCGCCGCCGGCCTCGCCGGCCATCAGCACCTCGGTGCTGGCGGTGGCCTCGGGGAAGGGGAACTCCCCGTGCATGTCCTTGACGAAATAGCGGCGGAAGGGGATCAGGAACAGGATACCCAGGAAACCGCCGAGCAGGGAAGCCATGAAGATGCGGAAGAAGCCCGCCTGCTCGTCAAGACCCAGGATGTACAGACCCGGCACGGTGAAGATGGCACCCGCCACGACCACGCCCGACGCAGAACCGATCGACTGGATCAGGACGTTCTGCTGCAGGGCGTTCTTGAGGCCCAGGGCGCTGGAGAGGCCGATGGCCAGGATGGTGATGGGGATCGCGGCCTCGAAGACCTGACCGATCTTCAGGCCGAGATAGGCGCACGCCGCCGAGAAGAGCACCGCGTAGAAGAGCCCCCAGAAGAGCGAGTAACCCGTCAACTCGGGCACGATCTTGTCGGCCGGGATCACGGGCACGTAGTCTTCGCCTGGTTTCAGCTTGCGGTAGGCGTTCTCCGGTAGGCTCGTAGCCTTGCCAGTGACGTCCATGGAAACCTCCGGGTTCGGGTCCAACAGGCCTGGGCGCCGTCGCGGATGCGGACGCCCCGCCGGAATGGCCGGGACAGACCCGGGAAAACTACCATTGGTGGCCTGGGGTTACAAGGAACTGTTGGCCGCGCGGACGGGCCCGCCTATACTCCGCTCCACGAAAGGATTGGCGACCATGAAACGAGGCGGTTTCGACGTTCACGGGTGGATCCTGGCGGTGCTGGCCCTCTGCACGGCGGGTCTGGTGATCTGGGCCGTGCAGACCGGCCTGGACTACTACGGCACCCCCCTGGTCGAGCGGCCCCACCACCCCGACTACCGCGATCTCCGTCCCGCCGGTCGGGTGGGCCACGGGCTGGGCATCCTCGGCAGCCTGATGATCTGCCTGCTCCTGCTCTACACCCTGCGCAAGCGCGCGGCGTGGCTGGCGCGCCGGGGATCCCTCGGAACCTGGCTCCGCTATCACATCTTCATGGGCGTGGCGGGGCCCGTCCTGATCACCCTGCACACCTCGTTCAAGGTCGAGGGGCTGGTGGCCTGGAGCTACTGGTCCATGGTGGCGGTGGCCGTGAGCGGCGTCTTCGGCCGCTACCTCTACCAGCAGATCCCCCGCAACGTGCTCGGCGAGGCCCTCTCCCTGGACGAGATCGAGGCCCGCAACGAGGCCATCCTGGTGGACCTCTCCGAGACCGTCCGCCTCGACGACTGGGCCGTCGGCGCCCTGGAGACCCTGGCCCTGGACCGTCTGGAACGGCTGCCCTCGGCGGTGGCCCTGTTCGCGTTGCCCTGGTCGAACCTCTTTCTGGCGCGCCGCTTGCAGATCTGGCGCCGGGGACTGGCCACCGATGTCGATACGCGCGGGCTGGATCTGGCGCGCACCTGGGTCCTGCAGGCGCGCCGCATCCATCTCCATCACCTGATCCGCGACATCTTCCACTGGTGGCACGTCGTCCATAAGCCGTTTGCAATCATCATGATACTGGTGATGCTGGTCCACGTGGCGGTGAGTCTCGCCCTTGGCTACACTTGGTTGCCATAGCCGCACTCGGACGCGGGAGTCGATTTGATACGTGTCGCTCAATATAGGACGAACTCTATCGCATTATTGAGCCTCTGTGCCCTCTTCTGGACGATCCTGCAAGCCCCTCCCGCCGCCGCCCAGCTCTCTCCCGGCGAACTCAGCCGCCCCCACGCCCACCTCGAGGGCCTGGGCAAGTGCGGCCGGTGCCACACGCTCGGCAGCCGCGAGGTGCGCGGGAAGTGCCTGGACTGCCACGACGAGATCGCCTTGGCCCGCGCCTCGGGCCACGGCCTCCACGCCCTGCCCGACTTCGATGACTGCGTGGACTGCCACGTGGAGCACCAGGGCGTCGACTACGACCTGATCTTCTGGCCCGACGGTCCAGAGGGCGTCGATCACGCCGAACTGGGCTTCCCCCTGGCCGGCCGCCACGGCGAACTGGCCTGCCGCGCTTGCCACCGCGCCGACAAGGTGGCGCGCCGCGACGCGCTGCTCGCCGCGGGCAAGGACCTGGACCGTACCTACCTGGGACTCGGCACCGCCTGCACCGACTGCCACGACGACGTCCACCAGCGACAGCTCGCCGACGACTGCACAGCCTGCCACGACACCCGGGCCTGGCGTCCGGCGCCCGGCTTCGCCCACGAGGCCGTCTTCCTCCTGATCGGCAAGCACGCCGAGACGGCCTGCGCGCTCTGCCACGCCCCCCGCCCCGGCGACGATCCGGCCGTCCTGCGCATCGCCGCGCCCCGCCGCGCCCTCTGCACCGACTGCCACGACGATCCCCACGCGGGATCCCTGGGCACGCGCTGCGCCGACTGCCACACGCCCGCGGGCTGGCGCGACGTGGCGGCGTCGAGCTTCGACCACGACCGGACGGCCTATCCCCTACGCGGACGTCACGCCGGGCTCGCCTGCACCGCCTGTCACGGTGGCGACCGGGCCAAACCCGTCTACGGTTCCTGCACCGACTGTCACGACGACCGGCACGGCGGCGCGGCCCACGGTCGGCCCGCCCTGCGGCGCTGCGAGGACTGCCACGGCGTGGACGGCTTCCGCCCCGCGCGCTTCACCCTGGCCGGCCACGACGCCACGGCCTTCCCCCTGCGAGGCGCCCACCGGGCCACGCCCTGCGACGCCTGCCACCGGCCCTCGCCCGAGATGGCCACGAACCTCGTCCTGGCCCACACGGCCTGCACCGACTGTCACGACGATCCCCACACCCGTCCGCCGGGCCGGGAACCGGCCCGTTGCACCACCTGCCACGATCCGCAGAGCTGGCGCCGCGTCGACTTCGACCACGCCGGCACGGGCTTCGTCCTGGCGGACCGTCACGCCACGGCCGCCTGCCGCGCCTGTCACCCGGCGCCGAAGGCGGGCGCCGCGCCGACCTTCGCGGACGCCCCCCACGACTGCGCCGGCTGCCACGACGACGCCCACCGGGACCAGTTCCGGCGCGAGGGCGAGACGGCCTCCGCCTGCAACCGCTGCCACGTCACCCTGGACTGGCTGGCCGAGCGCTTCGACCACGACCGCGACAGCCGCTTCCCCCTGCGCGGCGGCCACCGGGACGTGGCCTGCGCCAAGTGCCATCCGTTCCCCGCGCCCGGCGATGCGGCGCCGCGCCGCTTCAAGCCCCTGGACACGGCCTGCCTCGCCTGCCACGCCGCCACACCGCAAACCGAGGGGAGCCGCCCATGACGTCCGCGCGCGTCCTGGCCCTGCTGGTCCTGTTCGCCGCCCCGGCCGCGGCCCAGGGCATCGCCAATCCCCACGGCGAGATCGCGATCGACTGCGAGACCTGCCACGACGAGGGCTCCTGGCGCATCCCGGAGCGGCCCGACGGCTTCGACCACGCCGAGACGAGCTACCCGCTGCTCGGGGGCCACGCCGGGGCCCTCTGCCGCGACTGCCATGGGGCGCGCGTCTTCGCCCACGTGGGGATCCGCTGCGCCGACTGTCACGTCGATCCCCACGCCGGTGAGCTGGGCCTCGACTGCGAGCACTGCCACGACCCCACCGGCTGGATCGAGCCCCACGGCCGGCGCGCGCGTCACGCCGAGACCGCCTTCCCCTTGACCGGCGCCCACGCCTGGGTCGACTGCGAGTCCTGCCACGACGACCCCGTCTCGGCGGGCTACGTGGGCACCCCCACCGACTGCTACGCCTGCCACGAGGCCGACTATCTCGCAACCCGCGCGCCCGACCACGCGGCCTCGGCTTACAGCCTGGACTGCGAGACCTGCCACGGGACCTACGCCGCGAGCTGGGGCGCCGCCGACATCGCACACTCCGCCGCCTTCCCCCTGACCGGCGGCCACGCGGCCCTCGACTGTCTCACCTGCCACCAGGACGGCTACGCGAGCACCCCCACCGACTGCTACGCCTGCCACGCCGACGTCTACGACGGCACGACCGATCCCTCGCACCTCGACACGGGTTTCCCCCTCGATTGCGCGGCCTGCCACCGCACCACGGCCTGGGAGCCCGCCGACTGGGACCACGATGACCTGTTCCCCCTGACCGGCGCCCACGCCACCCTCGACTGCCTAGCCTGCCACCAGGACGGCTACGCTGGCACGCCCACCGACTGCTACGCCTGCCACGCCGGCGACTACGACTTCACGACCGACCCCT
>CAZTWK010000008.1:77596-96884 GCA_964617805.1 uncultured Fibrobacteraceae bacterium
CCCACCGACTGCTACGCCTGCCACGCCGGCGACTACGACTTCACGACCGACCCCTCGCACCTGGCCGCGGGCTTCCCCCTCGACTGCACCGATTGCCACGGCACTACGGCCTGGGAACCCGCCGACTGGGATCACGACGCCCTGTTCCCCATCTACGGCGGCACGCACCGCGAGGAATGGACCTCCTGCACGGACTGTCATCTGGAGCCCACCGACTTCGGCGAGTTCGAGTGCATCTTCTGCCACGACCACAACCAGACCGACACCGACGACGACCACGACGAGGTCGAGTTCTACGATTACATCAGCGTGCGCTGCCTCGAGTGCCACCCGGGGGGGACGAAATGAGCCGGCGCGCCACCACCCTCGCGGTCCTGGCGACGGCCCTGCTCCTGACGGCCGCGCCCGCCCGCGCCGAGGAGCGGCGCTGCCGGGTGCGCTACGTGTCCGCCGAACACGTCTACCTGGACGCGGGCCGGGCCGCCGGACTCGAGACGGGCCTGACGGTGCAGCTGCAGCGGGACGGGGCGCTCGTGGCCGAGTTGACGGTGGTCTTCGTGGCGGAGTATTCGGCCTCCTGCCGGATGGAGGCCACCGAGTCGGCGCCGCGCCCCGGCGACGAGGCCGTCTACGAGACCATCACCGCGGCGGACCCGTCCGGCGACGAAGCGACGGCGCCCCCGGACCCCGCGCGGCGGCGGCGCCCCGCGGCCGACGGGCCCGACCGCCCGCGGACCCCCGTGGGGGCGGCCCTGCGCGTCACCGGCAGCGTGGCCCTGGACTGGGAGGGCGAGGTGGGCGACGACGACGCCCCCGGCCACACCTCGCCCGGGGTGTCCTACAACCTGCGCCTGCGCGGCCTCGGCGACGGGCTGGAACTCCGCGCCCGCGGCTCGCACCGCTTCCTCTCGCGCGCCCGCAGCGGCCCCACGCCGCCGGACGACGCCTGGCGCCACCGTTTCCGCGAGCTGGCCCTGGTGCGCGAGGGAGACGACCACGCCTGGGACTTCGCGGTCGGCCGCGTGGGCGTCCGCGCGGCGGCGGCGGCGGGCCCCTTCGACGGCCTGTCGGTCGGCCGCCGGCTGTCGGCGTCCTGGCGTGCCGGGCTCTTCGCCGGCTTCGATCCCGGCTGGCGGGAGATCGAGCCCGCCACCAACGACCGACTCGCCGGCGTATCCCTCGCCTACCGCAAGCGGGGCGACGACGGCGGCACACTGCGCATGGACCTAGCCGGCGTCGGCCGCTACCACGGCGGGGAGGTCTCCCGCGAGTACCTCGCCCTTTCCGGCGGCTGGCGCGACGGGGGGCGCTGGAGCGTCCACCACGCCGCGCAGCTCGACTGGAACCGGGGCTGGCGCAAGGCGCGGGACGGCCGGACCTGGCGCCTGGGAAACGTCATGCTGTCGGCGCGCTGCCGGGTGGACGACCGGCTGATCCTGGACGCGGGGCTCGACGACCGCGAGCCGGTGCGCGACTGGCGCCACCGGTCCCTGCCCGACAGCCTGTTCCGCGACGCCGGCCGGCGCGGCGCCCGGGCGGGCGTCACCTGGCGTCCGGCCGACGGCCTGCGGGCCCGCCTCTCGGGCGCCTTGCGCCGCGACGACCGCGACGGCACGGACACGAAGTCCTGCCGGGCCGAGCTCTCGCTGCGGGACTGGCCCCGGCCCGCCGTCGACCTGGCCTTCTCGCTGCGGGGCTACGCCGGACCTCGACTCTCCGGCTGGGCGCCGCGCGTCTCGCTGACGCTCGACACGCACCGGGCCGGCCGGCTACGCTGCGAGGGCGGCCTGTCCAGCTACACCGCCGAGGGCCTGTCCGACCGCCGCACCAACCGCTGGCTGGGCGCGGCCTGGGACCGGGACCTGGCGCGCCGCTGGTCGCTGGCGCTCGACTATCGCCGGGAATGGGGCACCGATCCCGGCGGACACCGCTGGTACGCGAGCCTGCGACGCAGGCTCTGAGGGGGACGAATCCGATCATGGAAGCGCTCGCCATCTGGGGAAGCCTGATCGCCGCGACCGTCGTCGCGGTGGCCGTCTACGCGATCCGCTTCCGCCGGCGCCGGGCCGGCGACCGCGAACGCCTGGCGCGCACGCGCGAACTCGGCATGGACCGGGCCAGCGGGCAGTATCCCCAGATGGACGTGGGCGCCTGCATCGGTTGCGGTACCTGCGTGGCGGCCTGCCCGGAGGGCGACGTGCTGGGCATCGTCCTGGGCAAGGCCGTGGTGATCAACGGGGCCCGTTGCATCGGCCACGGGCGCTGCGCCGAGGCCTGCCCCGTCGGCGCCATCGTGGTGGGCCTGGGCGACGTCACCCGACGCGACGACATCCCCCTGCTCGACGAACACGGCCAGACCAGCGTCGAGGGCGTCTGGATCGCGGGCGAGCTGAGCGGCTTCGCCCTGATCAGCAACGCCGTCGCACAGGGCCGGCGCGTCATGGAACGCATCGCCGCCACGCGGGGCCCGGCGCGCGACGACGGCGTGCCGGACGCCGTGATCGTCGGCGCGGGACCCGCCGGCCTGACCGCCGCGCTGACGGCCAGGGAACTCGGGCTGGATTGCCGGGTGCTGGACCAGCAGGGCCCCGGCGGCACCATCCTCCAGTACCCGCGGCGCAAGCTGGTGATGGTCCAGCCGGTGGAGATCCCCGGTCTGGGCCGCCTGGACCGGCACGAGTACGCCAAGGAGGAGCTGCTGGAGATGTGGGAGGGCCTGCACCGCGACCACGGCCTGGACGTCCGCGTCGGCGAGCGCGCGACCGGGGTGGACGGGCGGCGAGGCGACTTCACCGTCACTACGACCACGGGCACGCACCGCGCGCGCAACGTGGTGCTGGCGCTGGGACGGCGCGGCACCCCCCGGCGGCTGAACGTTCCGGGCGAGGACGCCGCCAAGGTCGCCTACCGCCTGATCGACGCCGAGGCCTACACGGGCCGCCGGGTACTGGTGGTGGGCGGCGGCGATTCGGCCGTGGAGGCCGCCTTGGGCCTCGCCCACCAGGAGGGCGCGGCGGTCACCCTCTCCTACCGCAAGCCGGAGCTGTTGCGCATCAAGAAGCGCAACGCCGACCATATGGCGCGGGCCATCGCCGACGGCGACGTGGATTTCCGGGGCGGGACCACCGTTACGCGCATCGAGGACGGCCGCGTCGCGCTCGACGGCCCCGAGGGCCCCGCGGTGGTTCCCAACGACGACGTCTTCATCCTGGCCGGCGGCATCCCGCCCTTCGGATTCCTGCGCGAGATCGGCGTCCGCTTCGGCGGCGACCAGCGGGAGCCGGTGCGCGAGAGCCCCCCCGCGGCCGATTCACTTGCCTGACGCGATTCCAGCGAATACCTTACTTTGTACGAATTCTCGCCCCTCGATCGCCATATGAGCCCGACCTCCCTCCGCCAAGGAGACCGCGCATGCTGACACGCAAGGCCGACACGAGTTTCCCGACGCTCACCGAGCGCTTCGTCAAGTACGCCAGGATCAACACCCAGGCCCAGGAAGGGTCGGAGACCTATCCCTCGTCGGCCTGTCAGCTCGATCTGGCCAAGGAACTGGTGCAGGAGCTCCAGGACCTGGGCCTGACCGACGCCGCCATGGACAAGCACGGCTACGTGACGGCCACCCTGCCGGCCAACGACACCACCCTGGAGCAGGTGCCGGTCATCGCCTTCATCTCGCACATGGACACCTACCCCGAGGTGTCGGGCAAGAACGTGAACCCCGTCTTCCACGAGAACTACCAGGGCGGCGACATCACCCTGCCCAAGAACGGCGTGGTCATCCCCGCGTCGGAGAACCCCTACCTCCAGGAGTGCCTGGGCGAGACCATCATCACCGCCGACGGCACCACCCTGCTCGGCGCCGACGACAAGGCGGGCATCGCCGAGATCATGGAGGCCCTGACGCGCATCATCGAGAATCCCGAGTTCAAGCACGGCCCGGTGAAGGTGGCCTTCACCCCCGACGAGGAGGTCGGCAAGGGCGTGCTCCACTTCGACGTGGAGAAGTTCGGCGCCACCGTGGCCTACACCATGGACGGCGGACAGCGCGGCGACATCGAGAACGAGACCTACTGCGCCGACACGGCCGTGGTCACGTTCACCGGCCGCGACATCCACCCCGGTTACGCCAAGGACAAGATGATCCCCGCCGTGAAGGTGGCCGCCGAGTTCATCACCCTGCTGCCCCGCGACACGGCCCCCGAGACCACCGAGGGCAAGCAGGGCTACCTCCACCCCATCAACATGGAGGGCAACACCAGCAAGGTGACCGTCAACGTGCTGGTGCGCGACTTCGACCTGAACGAGCTCAAGCCCAAGGCCGACCTGGTGCGCGAGCTGGCCGACAAGGCCTGCGCCGCCTGGCCCGGCAGCAGCGCCGAGGTGGAGATCAAGGAATACTACCGCAACATGAAGTACGACCTGGAGAAGGAGCCGCGCGCGATCGCCTACGCCACCGAGGGCATCAAGCGCGTCGGTCTGGAGCCCAAGCTCAGCTCCATCCGCGGCGGTACCGACGGTTCGAACCTCTCGGCCCGCGGCCTGCCCACGCCCAACCTCTTCACGGGCGAGCAGAGCTTCCACAGCTACACCGAGTGGGTCTGCACCAAGGACATGGAGCTGGCGACCCAGACCATCCTGCAGACCATCACGGTCTGGGCGGAGAAGGAAGGCGCCTAACCGCCTCATTTCAGGACGTTTGCGGGGCCCGGCCTTAGCCGGGCCCTTTTTTCGTGCAACCGAATCGGGACTTGCGCGTATGATCTCATAGTGATATCATATTAACATCACTCACGGGAGCGGAGGCTCCGTAACGCGGAGGACGCGCAGATGCACAAGGAAAGAACGATAACGGTCGCCTCGGGCTGGCTATTCCTGCCCCTGCTGTTGCTGGTGCTGGGCGGTTCGGTCTGGCTGTTCATCAACGCCATCCAGACCGACATGCCCTGGAAGCTGTTCGTCGCCATCGCCGTCTTCGTGGTGGACATCATCCTGATGGCCGGCTTCTTCGTGGTGAATCCCAACGAAGCCGCGGCCCTGCTGCTCTTCGGCGACTACAAGGGCTCCGTCAAGCGGAACGGGTTCTGCTGGGCCAACCCCTTCATGACCAAGATGAAGGTCTCGCTGCGCGCGAGGAACCTCAACGGCGAGAAGATCAAGGTCAACGACCTGTCCGGCAATCCCATCGAGATCGCCGCGGTGGTGGTCTGGCAGGTGGTGGAGACGGCCGAGGCCCTCTTCGAGGTCGACGACTACGAGGAATACGTCGAGACCCAGAGCGAGGCGGCCGTCCGGAAGATGGCCAGTGCCTATCCCTACGACGGCCCCGAGGACCAGCTCACCCTGCGCGGCACGCCCGACGAGCTGAACGAGCGGCTCGAGCAGGAGCTGCAGGAGCGCCTGGACCGGGCGGGCGTGAAGGTGATCGAGTCGCGTCTGAGCCACCTGGCCTACGCCCCCGAGATCGCCGGCGCCATGCTGCAGCGCCAGCAGGCCAGCGCCGTGGTGGCGGCGCGCCAGCAGATCGTGGCCGGCGCGGTGGGCATGGTGGAACTGGCCCTGGACGAGCTGGGCAAGAAGTCCATCGTGGAGATGGACGACGAGAAGAAGGCGACCATGGTGTCGAACCTGATGGTGGTGCTCTGCAGCGAGCACTCGGCCACGCCGGTGGTCAACACGGGCACCCTGTACCAGTAAGGAGCGAGGATGACGCCCCTCTACCAGTCGCGACAGGTTTCGTGGTTCCTGATCGGGATGGCGGTCGTGCTGACGGCCGTCATCCTGGCCCTCACCACCCGCTCGGGCGAGTCGGAGCTGCCGCTCTGGTTCTACCCGATCTACCTGGTGATCTTCCTCCCCTTCTCGGTGATGGACGTGACGGTGACCCGCGAGCACGTGCGGGTCGCCTTCCTGCTGCGGGTGCCCCGCAAGACGGTACCCATCGGGGACATCAAGACCTGCGAGCCCTACCGCGCGCAGGGGATGCAGCGCCTGGTGGTGCAGGTCAAGCCCATCCAGGGCGACTTCAAGCTGACCGGCGGCGGCGGCATCGTCCTCACGCGGCACAGGGGAACCCCGATCACGATCAGCGACCCGCAACCGGAGAAGCTCGCCCGGGCGGTGGCCCGGGCGCGCGGACACCAGGACAAGAGCGGAAGGACCTGAGCCCATGGCCGCCCGGAAAGCCTTTCCCCTGCGCATCGGCCCGGAGCTCTACGAGGAGCTCCGGCGCTGGGCCGAGCAGGACTTCCGGAGCGTCAACGGGCAGATCGAGTTCATCCTGCGCGAGGCCGTGCGACGCCGCAAGCGGGAGCGGACGCGGCCCGAAGAAGACCCCGCCGACTGATCCTTCATTGGACCTGGAAATCGAAGCCCTCCCCCGTCTGATCGGCCCCGATGCAGAGCAGGGGCCCCAGGGAGCGGTAGGTGGCCTCGAGCTCTTCGTAATACGGCTCCAGGGAGGCTGCGGTCCGGGCGGGCAGTCCGTCGCGCCAGGGGACGCGCAGTTCGGCCAGACCCAGGGCCCGGATCTCCTCGTCGAGGGTCCGCAGCCACGCCGCGTCCTCGCCCGCCGCCTCGGCCGCGGCCCGCTGGTTCTCCAGCCAGGCTTCGAAATGCCCCTGAAGACGTTCGATGCGCGGCCCCATGTCCTCCTGGTCGTGCACGCTGAAGACGGGGTGCAGCTCGTGCTCCAGCCAGGCGTGGTAGGCGATCGCGTAGATGCAGGAATACTCGCCGAAGCCCATGCCCGCGGCCAGCAGGGCCTCGTTGCGCCGGTCCAGGTAGGCGGCCACCGACTTGCCCAGGCCGACGAGGCTCTTGACGCCCGTGATGATCGCCCGCGGGCCGCCGCCGCCGCCCTCCTCCAGGCGCCGCAGGGCCAGGCCATGGGCGGACAGTTCGGCGCCCACGTCGGCCAGCGCCGTCTGGACGCGCAGGAAGGTCTCCATCCGCTCAGGTGAGAGACGGCCGTCGGCGGGCGGTACGTAGTCGCGCAGCCGGCCGTACTGGCGGGTCAGTTCGGCCTGGCTCTCGCCCACCTCGTCGAAGCGCGCCGCGAACTGCTTACCCGTCCGCACCAGCTGCACGCCCCCGATCACAGCGAGGACCACCACGACCAGACACCCGATGCCGCATCCCATCAACCAGTTGCGTTTGCCGGCCATGCCGCCTCCCCTTCGCGATTTTCCATGAACGCATTAATTCAAAGCTTACATTGTCATCGGGGGGTGAGGCGATTATTTTGATCGCAGCCATAAAAAGCTTCGCGTCCCGGAGGGACGGACCCGGCCGTGCGGCCGCGCGAGATCACCCTGAAGGAGAAGATGATGTCCGAACCCATCAAGTTGGAAAGCGCCGACTTCCAGAGCCAGGTGCTCGACAGCGAGATACCCGTGCTGGTGGATTTCTGGGCGCCCTGGTGCGGCCCCTGCAAGATGCTCACACCCATCATCGAGGACCTGGCGCGCGAGTACGACGGCCGGGCCAAGGTCGTCAAGGTGAACGTGGACGACAACCAGGAACTGGCCATGCAGTTCAACATCCGCAGCATCCCCACCGTGATGGTCTTCAAGGGCGGCGAGCCCCAGGCTTCGCTCATCGGCACGCAGCCCAAGGCCGCGCTGGCGGAAGCCCTCGACGCGGCGCTCTAGCCCGGACCCCGACCCGACCGCGCGAGACGGACATCGCGGGAAAGACGATTCATGGCGGGACTGATCAGCAGGATGAAGGATGCGCTCAAGGGCGGCGACAAGCTGAACAACGTCGTGTTCATCGTGTTCGACAGCTGCCGCTGGGACGCCTACCGCGCGGCCCGCACGCCGAACCTGGACCGCATCGCCGGCGCCGAGATGCGGTACAGCTACGCGAGCTGGACCAGCCCCAGCCACTACACTTTTCTGATGGGCATGGTCCCCCACCAGAGTCCCAAGGGCGTCTTCGCCAGCAACGTCTACCGCGACGAGTTCGCCCTCTGGAGCCGGCGCCTCAACCTGCCCGAGGTGGAGTTCGGCAAGTTCGTCCCCCAGCTATCGCTGCCCTACTTCCTCAAGCAGCAGGGCTACTGGTGCGAGGGCTGGGTGAGCCTGCCCGTGCTCAATCCCATGACCAGCATATCCGCCCACTTCGACAAGTACGAACTGGCGCCCAGCCACAACGACCTCGGCCGCATCCTGCAGGAGTTGAAGTTCCGCGACGACCAGCCATCGTTCTTCTTCATCAACACCGGCGAGACCCACTACCCCTACATCCTGCCCGGCGAGACGGCCGACGACCTGCCCCACATCAGCGGCGTGCACGGCGTCTTCAAGCATCTCGACGACTTCCTCAAAAACCCCTCGGAGTTCATGGAGGACCGCAAGCGGGACGAGTTCTTCGCGCCCGACCAGTTCAAGGCCTTCTACGAGAAGCAGATCGTCTGCGTGGAGCACCTCGACCGCGAGATCGGCGCCTTCATGGAGCGCTGCCCGGCCAACACCTGGCTCATGATCATGTCCGACCACGGCGAGCTCTTCGGCGAGGACGGGTACTTCGGACACGGCCCCATCTTCCACGAGAAGGTCTTCGAGGTGTTTTTCCTGGAGGGGAAACGGCCCTAGGAGGGACGGGGACAGTGAGAGGGTCGGGTATTGAATATCCATTGTTATAAACATCACACAATAGCCACAGATTCCATTCCTATCCGACATCAAATATGATAGTATGAAATCCGGATGAACAAGTCATCTAAACCGGATTGTTTCATCCACAAAGCCCGTCGATCGCGTATATCCCGTCGATTGCGCGCCAACCCGAGCATGTGGGGGTACCCTTATGCGACTCAAGATTACGTCTGTGCTCGTGCTCTCGTTCCTGCTGATCTCCGGCATGGCTTTCGCCGAGATCAAGTCCTTCGACAAGGTCCCGCCCGTCAAGAGCGCTCCCATGGGCTACGACCGCGGCCTCCTGGACTGCTCCGGTGCCATTGAGGTCGACCTGGGCGTTGGCGTCTACTACGGCGACAACACCGGTGCCGTCAACAACGTCACGGCCTACAGCTGTAGCGGTTGGAGCGAGGACGGCGGCGAGGTCGTCTACCACGTGGTCTTCCCCGACCTGGTGACCTGGGAAGTCGGCTTGACCGACATGGACTGCGACCTGGACCTGGCCGTGCTGAGCATGTGCGACGAGGATCTCGGCTGCGAGATCGTCGTCAACGTCGGCGTCTACGTCGAGGAGCCGGTCCCCGGCGAGTTCTGGTTCGTGGTGGACGGGTACAACGGAGCCGCCTGCTCCTACACCCTGACCTTCACGACCACGCCCTACGAGCCCCCCCCGCCCGCGCCCGACGTCGATTTCTGCGACCTGGTGGAGGATGCCGAGGGCACCGGATTCTTCTACGGCAACACCTGTGACGGCCAGAACCTGATCTACGACCTGGGCTGCAACAACTACACCGACAACGGACTCGAGGATTACTACGGCGTCGTGGTGGGCCCCGGCGGCTCCTTCACGGCCACCGTCACCCATGAGTCCGACACCGCGGCCTGGATCCTGGGCGAGTGCTTCGGCCCCGAAGGCGTTTTCACCTGCCTGGACCATGCCGATGACACCTACACCGGTGATCCCGAGGTCGTCACCTGGACCAACGACACCGGCGTCGAGGCGCTCGTCTACATCGTCGTCGACTCCTGGGCCACGGACAGCTGTGGCGCCTACGAGATGGAGTTCCAGGGCACCGACGCCGTGGCCAACGAGCTCATGAGCATTGGCGACGTGAAGGCCCTGTACCGCTAGGACGAGGATCCCACGATCCTGTCAGACAAAGAGAGCCCCGGTTTCGACCGGGGCTCTTTTCATGCCTGGATGCGGGCGAAACCTCAGTCGATGTACCCCAGCGAGCGCAACCGCCGCTTGCTGGCCTCGTCGAGGGTGTCGGCGGGCAGGCTCTCGGCCACGGCGCCGTGGGCACCGCCCAGGGCGAGGAAGGCCTGCAGGTCGGCCAGCAGCCGGGCCGCGGCCTCCTCGTGGCCGCCCGCGGCGACCAGATCGACCTGCTCGCCGGGATCGGCCGCCAAGTCGTAGAGCTCCGTCGTCCCGGCGCCCTCCTCCCACAGCAGCTTCAGGTCGTCCTCGTACCAGGCGTAGATGGGCGGGACGCGCCGGTTGGTCTGGGTGAAGACGTTGCGCGGCGCGCCGGTCGTCCCGGGCTCGACGCCCGCCAACAGGGGCACCAGCGAGCGGCCGGCGAGCTGCAGAGTGTCGCGGGGGACGCCCTGGAGCTGCATCAGGGTGGGCATGAGGTCGACCAGTTCCACGGTGTCGGCGATGCGGCGGCCCGCCAGCTCCGGCACGCCGGGGATGCGCATCATCAGCGGCACCCGCACCACCTCATCGTAGGCGATGCCCCCGTGGCCGTGGTGGCCGTGTTCCCAGAAGGCCTCGCCGTGGTCGGACATCAGGATGAAGAGGGTGTCGTCCCAGGTGCCCGCCTCCTTCATCTTCCGGATCATCGCACCGAGGGCGTAGTCGACGAAGGACAGGCTGGCGTCGTAGAGGGCCTCGATGTTGTGGGCCACCGCTGGCTCCGGCTGCGTGCCCTGTAGGCCCTGCAGGTAGTCGTTGCTGCCGATCCGCGGGTCGCAGGACCCCTCGATGAAGCGGCCGAAGAAGGGCTCCGGCGGCCGGTAGGGCGAGTGGGGCACCATGAAATGCAGGTAGATGAAGAAGTCCTCGTCGCCCCTCTCCTCCATCCACTGCAGCGCCGCGGGGATCATCAGCACGTCGGCGGGGCCCCGCCTGTCGGCCTCGCGGCGTAGCGGTTCGGGCATGTCCCACAGGTGGTGGTACTCGGTGAAGCCCTGGTTGTGGCCCAACTCCCGCTTGAGCCAGGTGTTGCAGGTGAAGCCCAGCAGGTGGTCGTAGCGGCGGGCCATGACCTCGGCCAGGGTCGTCATCTCCGGAGGGATCTTCAGCAGCGTGTCGCGGGTGATGGTCACGTCCTCGCCGAAGACCGGGTAGCGCGAGGTGAAGTAGGAGAAGACCGACAGCATGGTGCCGCTGGCCTGGGCGTAGACGTTCTCGAAGACCACCGACTCGCGGGCGATCTCGCTCAGGTAGGGCGTGGTCGCGCGGTCGCAGCCGTAGAAGTCGAAGTGCCCGGCGCCGGCCGCGTCCAGCAGGACGATCACGATGTTCTGTTCGCGGGTGACGTCGACCAGGGCCTCGATCGCGGCCCGGTCCGGATCGACCTCGCCGGGGTCGCAGCCGCCGGCCACGAGCAGAGCGGCCAGCCATATCGTGTGCATGCATCGTTTCATGGGATCCAACCTAGTACAGATGTCCGGCCGCGGGTACGAAAACCCGCTAGCCCTCCCCCAGCGCCCCGAGCAGGGCCGGCACCACGTCCGTGATGTCGTCGCAATCCGCCACGAAGCCCTCCGCGCCCGGGCCCCAGGCCATCAGGGGCACGGGATTGCGGGTGTGGGAGCGGGTCGAGAGGTCCTCCAGGTTGCCGTGGTCGCTGGTCAGCAGGACCAGCGTGTCGCCGCCGATCCCGTCCAGCAGGGCGCCGAGGAAGCGCTCCAGCTTGTCCAGCTCCCCCTCGCAGCGCGCACGATCGCGGCTGTGGCCGGCCCGGTCGGTCTGGAAGTACTCGTAGAGGGTGAAGTCGCGCAGGGCCGCGTTGCGGGCCAGCACGCCACCCGCCGCTTCCGGCGTCATCTCCGGCACGTCGAAGCCCTTGTCGATGAGTTCGCGGTTGGTGAATTCCTGGTAGATGGAGCGTCCGGCCGCGATGTCGTCCAGGTCGAAGAACGGCAACCCGGCGGCGAGCTGCGCCACCGTGGTGGCCGACAGGCGCCACTGCGTCTCCGGAGGCAGTTCGAAGAAGATGGGGCGGAAGGCGTTGATGAAGATGCCGTCGCGCGCCCGTTCGCCGAGCTGCACGAAGACCGACCGCCGCTTGAGGATCTCGCGCAGGGACGGCGTGGGAAAGCCGGTCACGTGGCCCCCGACCTCCGCCGGCGCGTTGACGCCGCTGAGCAGGGCCGTCTGTCCGGTGGCGCTCTGGGGCAGGCCCTCGACGCCCAGGCAGGCGTCCACGGGTTTGCAGCGGGCGGTGGAGCGGGGGAAATCGAACAGGGAGCCGCCGTAGGTCAGGCAGGGGTTGCGGTCGGGGTCGTCGTCGCCCCAGCCCAGGCCGTCCACGAAGACCAGCACGACGCGGGCGGGTGAAGAGAGGGGGCCGGGATCGTCGATCCCGGCCCCCGTCTTCTTGTCGGACCTGCCGCCCATGACCTAGGCGTGCTCGGACAGGTACTTGGCCACGCCGTCGGACGTGGGGGTCATGGCGTCGTCGCCCTTGTTCCAGCCGGCGGGGCAGACCTCGCCGTGGGCCTCCACATGCTGCAGGGCGTCCACCATGCGGACGGCCTCGTCGATGTTCCGGCCCAGGGGCAGGTTGTTGACGACCATGTGCTGGATGACGCCGTCCTTGTCGATCAGGAAAGTGCCGCGCAGGGCCACGCTGTCGCCGGTCAGCACGCCGTAGTCGCGGCTGATGGTCTTGGTCAGGTCGGCCACCAGCGGGTACTTGACCTCGCCGATGCCGCCGTCGTTGACGGGCGTGTTGCGCCAGGCCCAGTGGCTGAACTGGCTGTCGACGGACACGCCGATCACCTGGGTGTCGCGGCTCTCGAACTCGCCGACCTTCTTGCTGAACTCTATGATCTCGCTCGGGCACACGAAGGTGAAGTCGAGCGGATAGAAGAAGAGCACCACGTACTTGCCGCGGTAGTCGCTCAACTTGAAATCTTCCTTCATGGAACCGTCGGGCATGACGGTGACGGCCTCGAAATCGGGGGCTTGCTGTCCGATGAACTGGGACATTCCTCTTCCTCCTCGGGGGTCGCTTGTTGCCGGCGAGTGCGCTCCGGGCGCGTGAACAGGATCTTTCATCCTCGAATCCGGACAGAAGCTAACGCCAATTTCGTCCGGTCGCAAGTCGGACCGGCACGCGTCGGACGGACGACATGGCCGGCTAACCCTGACGCGGCAGAAAATCCGCAGATCCGGGCAAGTGATCACTTGGCCAGGACGATCTTCCGCGTATCGATACCCTCCCTGGTCTCCAGACGCACGATATACTGTCCCGCGGCGACAGCCCGTCCCGCCCCATCACGTCCACTCCAGGTCGTCTCGTGACGGCCCGTGGTCATTCGCTCATCGACCAGAACCGACACGAGGCGGCCCGACAAGTCATGAACCGTCAGCCGGACGTCACCGGGTGTCGGACACTCGTAGGCGATGGTCGACTGTGGATTGAAGGGATTGGGATGGGTTCCGACGAGCCGATTCGCAAGCATGGTCGGCTCCGGCGTGACGACGTCCTCGGCGAGCAGGAGCCATCGTCCATCCCCGTCGGACATGGTTAACCGATAGGTGACCGGAGCGCCGAGGCTCAATTCCTGACAGATGTCCTCGGCCAGATAGGCGCCCGGGCCGATCTCGACATAGGGGACATCCCACACGGTGTTTCCCACGGATCCGGAGAGGTGAAACTCCTCCGAGTCGCCGAGGTGGGACACGCCCCAGCGCACCGTTACTCTGGCAGCGCCCGGCACCAAATCGAATGACGACAGGAATACGGGCACGCCGTCGCCACACTGCCGCGGTGCGATCACGAGGCCAAAATAGTGGGCGATGAAGACGCCCGCCTGCCCGACCGCGATCCCATACGAGAATTCCGGCGCGTCGAGGCCGCCGATGACAGCCGGCGAATCCGGGACCGTGATATCCACTGCAAAGTAACCCCGACCGTTGGAAACATATGCGACATGATCCAAGAGAACAACATCGCCAGCACCGACTGGCATATCCAAGCTGCCCACGATGCCCGGCGAATCGGCGACGGATATGTCCACCACCTGCAGACCCGAATAGGTGTCGGCGATGTATGCGTGGACTCCCATGAGCCCGATCTGACGTGCGAAATCCGGTGTGTCGATGTTTCCTACGATGACGGGAGCCTCCGGATCCGCGATGTTGATGACTTGGAGACCGGCCTGACCATCCGCGACGTAGGCATGATCGCCCCGAAGCGCGACGCCGAACGCCTCGCCGGGCGTATCCGACGTTCCGGTGATAGAGGGCGCATCCGGCGAGGAGATGTTCACGATCTGAAGACCTGCGGCCTTATTCGCGACATAAGCGTAATCGCCTCTCACCACGACGCTCAATGCGGAGTCGGGCATGGCGAGGCCACCTACGATCTGGGGCGTGGCCGGAGTAGAGACATCGACGATCTGGAGACCGGCGTAGCGGTCAGCGATATAAGCGTAATCATCCCGCACCGCGATACCGTACGCCAGGCCCGGCGTATCGACAGCGCCCACGAGGGTGGGCAAGGACGGATCTGAGACGTTGACCACCTGCAGTCCCGACGCGCCAACCGCCACGAATGCCAAATCGCCATCCACCGCGACGTCCTCGGCCTGTCCCGTAGTGGCGAAGCTCCCGTGGGCCGTCGGCTCCGTCGGCGAAGTGACATCAAACACGGCAAACCCCGTAGACCCGTTGACGACGAGGGCGATGTCCCCGGTCGAAGCGATGTCCCAGGCAGATGTCGTGCGGACGGTCGACAAGACATGGGCCGAAACGGGCACCGTGATGTCCAGAACCTGGAAATCGTAGCTCCAGGCACCTCTCCCGGCGAACAAGAGGTTCCCGTTGATAGCGACATTATCCACGTCGGTGCAATCCTCGACGGTCAATATGATCGAGGGTGACGAGGGAATGGAGACATCGACCACCAAGAGACCTTCATCCCCGCAAGCAACGAATGCGTAGTCCCCCTGCACAACGATGTCCGGGGCATTGTCTGGTGTCACGGTACTTCCGATGAGGGTGGGGGTCTCGGGGGTCGAGATATCCACTACGAGTACTTGCCCGTGTGCGTAAGTGGCAGAGCAGGAGACATAGGCATATGATCCCTGCACCGCGACACCTATGGCCCTGTAGGTCGTCGGCAGATTCCCCACCACGACTGGCATCGCAGGATTCGTGACATCCACCACCTGAAGTCCGAGAGACCAGTTCGCGACGTACGCATATACTCCCTGGACAGCGACGCCGGAAGCGAAATCCGCCAGGTCGACGCTGCCCCTCTCCTCGGGCGCACCCGGTGTCGTGACATCCACTATCTGGAGACCCACGGGGTGCGTGGAACTCTCCGCCAGATAGGCATATCCTCCCTGGACGACGAGACTTCCGCCATGAACGGAAAGATCGATATCACCGACGACGCCGGGTTCATGCGGATTCGAGATGTCGATCACCTTGAGACCTTCGCCTAGGCCGAACACGTAGGCGTACTCACCCTCGGTGGCAACTATCTGGGTATAGCCCGTGTCGGCGCCTCCGACCCAATGGAGATGATCACCGTAGTCGATGCACTGGGCGGAAACGGAGTGGGCGTTGAAAAAGACCGCGACGGCCAGCGCAAACAGCAGTCGGCCCATCATCAATCGCCTCCGTCGCAATGGAGCGCTTCTTCGCTCATCACGATTCGTCTTGGACTGGTACCGGGAGATCTCATTCGTGATCATGGTGGCTTCCTCCGCTTTCTCGGATGCGTTGACAGCTGTATCGAAAGAGGGAGATTTACGTCATCAATCCATCTATGCATCGTATTCTGCCATAAAAATGCCCGATTGAATACGTGATATCGGGAGTCTTCCTGGGTTGGCGAAAAGAACGGACCATCATCAGCTCTTGCTTGCCAGAGATGGAATTCACGGGAAGGAAATACTGCCGTTGCTCCCACGTTGGGATATCCTGTCGGGTATGAATGAACCACTCAAACACATAGGCCCCTACACCATCGACGCCGAACTCGGACGTGGCGGCATGGGTGTCGTCTACCGAGCCACCGACAGCCGTCTGCACCGTCCGGTCGCCATCAAGTCCCTGCACGACCAGGTGCTGGCCGATCCCGAGAGCCTCGCACGCTTCGAACGAGAGGCCCACGCGCTGGCCGCCCTCAACCATCCCAACATCGCCGGCATCCATGGCCTCGAAGAGGACGGTGACCACCGCTTCCTGATCCTGGAATTCGTGGACGGCGACACCCTGGCCGAGCGATTGCAGTGTGGCCCCTTGCCGATGGACGAAGCCCTGGAGATCTGCACCCAATTGGCCGCCGGCCTGGCGGCCGCCCATGAGGCGGGGATCGTGCATCGGGACCTGAAGCCGGCCAACGTCAAGATCACACCAGACGGTCGGATCAAATTGTTGGATTTCGGCCTCGCGCGCAGGGCCGAATCCGCCGCCACGACCCAGCCCGAGGACGCGACCCTGAACCTCCCGGCCAGCGACCAGGCGACGACACCCGGTACGTTGCTCGGCACGGTACCCTACATGAGCCCGGAGCAGGCGCGCGGCGAGATGGTCGACAAGCGCACGGACATCTGGTCCTGGGCCGTGATCGTCCTCGAATGCCTCACCGGCGCGAACCCTTTCTCCGGGCCCACGCCCAGTGATACGCTCGCGGCCATCCTGGCGACCGAGATCGACCTGACCGCCCTGCCGGCGAGCACACCGCCCCTGCTCGTGCCCCTGCTGCGACGCTGCCTGCAACGCAGCGCGGGTTCGCGACTACGGAGCGCCGGCGATCTGCGGCTGCTGCTGGAGGATTGCCACGACCAACCGCTCACCGAACCCGCGCCGGATCAGATGCAGGCGACTATCGTCGACAAGACCTTCCTGATCGACGACGATGCCTGCCGTACCCTGGACAAGGATGGCTTCGATCCCCATCTGATCGGCTGGCAGATGCAGTACGCCGACAACGAGCGGGTCTCGGATGTGCTGCAGGTCTGGGTTCCGAGTTTCGGTGAAGATCATTCCATGGGTATCTGGCGGGACGTATTGGCCGCATCCCCCTACCGCACGATCGTGGCCACGCCGATCGGACTCGAGCCCAAGGCGACCTACCGGCCAAAGATCTCGATGACCAACCAGTTGACCCTGCTGCGCCGCCTGGTGACCTCGGTCGCCGCCTCGGCCCGGCCGGCCAAGGTGGTCGTCGGAGGCTTCTCATGAGGCGCTGACATGGCGCTGCGGTGCGCAGCGGGCGACGAGACGGGCGAGGTCTTCGACGGCGTGCTGGCCGTGGATCCGAATCTGGAGAAGGGCACCTGCTATCTGACGGGCATGTTCTCCCGCCTGGATCCGGATGATTCCGGCGACCTCATGAACATATTGCGCCAGGTCGGCGGCGAATGCGAGTCGGCCGACGAATGGACCCTGGTGCACGACCACATGGCCAATTGCGTGGACAAGCTCAGTTCGGATCTCTCGGCGCTCGTCCAGCAATGCCGGGACATCGCGGGCCCGTTCGACGACGTCAAGCCCGACGAGATATCGCCGTTCATACGCTGGTTCCGGCAGGCGAGCGAGCACGCGAACAAGGTGTATTGCGTCTTTTCCGACGACCCGACGAAACGGTCCCTGGTGGCCCAGATGCGGCTCCAGCACCTGGAGAACGGATGCCTCGGCCACGGGTTCAGCAACGACGCGTTCACCTTCATTCCCGAAACGCGGCATCTGGATCTGATGCGTCCCGAGTCGCTCAGCGCTTACATGGATGGTTTCGTGGATTCGGTCTAGGCTGTGCGGCCATTCGACAGCGCATTCTACACCATCGCCGTCATCCAGCCCGGAACACCGCCGTGGCTCGACGAAATCGACAACGAGGTGGACATCACCCTGACCACCGACATCGGCGGGCTGCCGGGCATCGTCATGGAGACCTGGCACCTGAGCGGCGCGTTGCTGCCAGCGACCGGACTCAATCCGCCGACGACGGTGACCAGCGCCGCGGAGCCTAGATCAGCCCGCGTAACGCTGGCGTAACAGCCTCCCGGTATCGTCCCCATATGCCACGACGGCCTGTAGGCTGCATGCAAGGGAGCTGAGAACCATGAATACCCGAATCCTGGTCCTTTCGATCGTCTCGCTAGCCCTGCTCCTCTCACCGGCGACGCTGGGCGCCAGTCCGTTCCAGTTGTGGGTGACCGAGTCCCCGCCGGGCCCCACCAACAACGATCCCGCCACCTGGGGCGGCGTCCTGAGGTATCGCTTCGCCGACAACGGCGCCCCGGAGACCCCCCTCGACGGGATCGACAGGAGCCTCGTCGCCGATCCCTGCGGATTGGTGTTCCGGATCGAGTCTCACGAACTGCTTGTCGGCAATCGCCACGGGAACACCGGTGGCGGCAGCATCTCGCGCTTCATCTACGACGCCCTCGCCGACGATTTCATCCCCAACGGCAGCATATCCGGCAACGGCCTCGACGGCGTCCACCAGTTGGCCCTGAATCCGGTGACCGGCGAGCTCTTCGCCACCAATTACGGCGGCGGCGTATCGCGCTTCCTCTTCGACATGAACGGCGATGCCGTGTCCAACGGGATGATCGGCGGCGCCCAGTGGACGCGGGGCGTCGCCGTCTCCCCCGACGGCGGCCTGCTCTACGTGACGTCCGCCACTGCGGTCATCCGGACATTCGATCTGGATACCGGGCTCGAGCTGACACCGATCAGCGTCAGCGGAGCGGTCAGCCTTCATTTCATCCGACTGGCCACGGACCAGTTCCTCTATGTCGCCGATCCCTTCACGAGCATGATCTACCAGTTCGCCGTCGACGAGACGGGGGTCCTCACGGGGCAGGTCGACATCGGCGCACCGTCGGTGGTAGGCGAAGCCCTCAGCCCCGACGGCCTCGAGATGTTCGCCACCGGACACCTGACCAGCCATCAGATCACGCGCCTGCGCTGGGATACGGGGACCGGGTCCTGGACCAGCGTCACGCCCATCTATCCGGGCGTGGCCATGGGCGACATCTGGGCAAGCGCGATCACCGACATGGTCGACGTGCCGGAGCCGGGGACGGCGATGGCCCGGCTGCTGCCGAACCATCCCAACCCCTTCAATCCTTCGACGACGATTCCATTCAGCATGGAGGCGGCCGGTACGGTCGGGTTGACGGTGTACGATGCAGCCGGACGACGGATCCGGAATCTCGCGTCGGGTACATACGGACCCGGAGAGCACCAGGCGCGCTGGGACGGCACCGACGACGGCGGCCGAGCCGTCGCCGCGGGTCTTTACTACGTGCAGTTGAGAACCGGCATCACGGTACGGACGCGGCCCCTCATGCTCGTGCGCTGAGGGCCTCGCCTCCGGCATGACTCCAGGGAAATCGGGATAGGGGAGCCGGGCGCTAGCTCGGCTTCCCCTCCCACACCACCCGGC
>CAZTWK010000009.1:0-40570 GCA_964617805.1 uncultured Fibrobacteraceae bacterium
GCTCGCGGCTCATCTCCTCGGGCAGGATGGCCACCGAGTCGCAGGCCAGCAGCTTGGAGTCGAAGGCGCCGCCGCGGCAGTAGTTGCCCGTGCTGGGCCAGACGGCCTTCTGGCCGATGGGATCGAAGGCGCCGGTCACCAGGCGCGGCACGAGGCAGCCGTAGGCCGCGCCGACCTTGTGGGCGCCGGTGGGGAACCACTTGCCCACCAGGCCGACGATGCGCGCCGGCACGCCCGTCAATTCGGGTGGGAATTCCAGCCAGTTGCCCTCGTTGTAGAGGCCGCTCCCGGGGTCGTTCTTCCAGGTGATGCGGAAGAGGTTGAGCGGGTCGATGGCCCAGAGATCCACCTCGCGCAGGCGGTCGGTGATCTTCGCGGGCACCCGCGAGGGGTCCTTCATCTCCGCCAGCGTGGGCAGGACGATGTTGCGTTCGCGGGCGCGGTCGACGGCCTTGGCCAGCACGTCGGGGTCGATGATGTCGAGCGTGTGCGACATGGATTTGTCCTCGTCGGCTCCAGGGACTTTATTATCGGGCAGGCACCTGATAGACTGCCGTCGCTCCGTAACGCCTAGAATGCTGCGCCGGACGCTTCCGGTCAACCCGGCTGTTGTCGCCGCACGCCCCGAAGGAAGAGACCATGGTCATCGAGACGACCCCCGAGATGGTGCAGAACGTGTACGAGACGACCCGCGCGCGACTCGAGAAGGTGCGCGAGCGGCTGGGCCGGCCGCTGACCCTGGCCGAGAAGGTCCTCTTCGGCCACCTCGACGATCCGGCCGGCCAGGAGCTGGCCCGCGGCGAGGCCACCCTCGCCCTGCGTCCCGACCGCGTGGCCATGCAGGACGCCACCGCCCAGATGGCCATCCTGCAGTTCATGCAGGCCGGACGCGACGAGACCGCCGTGCCGTCCACCGTGCACTGCGACCACCTGCTGCTGGCCCACAAGGGCGCCGAGCACGACAAGGGCCACGCCCTGGACGTCAACAAGGAGGTCTACGACTTCCTGAGCTCCGCGGCCGACCGCTACGGCATGGGCTTCTGGAAGCCGGGCAGCGGCATCATCCACCAGATCGTGCTGGAGAACTACGCCTTCCCCGGCGGCCTGATCATCGGCACCGACAGCCACACGCCCAACGGCGGCGGGCTGGGCATGGTGGCCTGCGGCGTGGGTGGCGCCGACGCCGTCGACGTGATGGTGGGCATGCCCTGGGAGGTCAAGCATCCCAAGTTGATCGGCGTGAAGCTGACCGGCGAGCCTAGCGGCTGGACCGCGCCCAAGGACGTCATCCTCAAGCTGCTGGGCCTGCTCACGGTCAAGGGCGGCACCAACGCCGTCGTCGAGTACTTCGGTCCCGGCGCCGCCGCGCTGAGCTGCACCGGCAAGGCGACGATCACCAACATGGGCGCCGAGCTGGGCGCCACGACCAGCGTCTTCCCCTACGACGCGCGCATGGCGGCCTACCTGAAGGCGACGCGCCGCGCCGATCTGGCGGATCTGGCCGACGCCAACATCGATCTGCTGACTGCGGATCCCGAAGTCGCCGCGGATCCTGAGTCGTTCTACGACCAGGTCGTCGAGATCGACCTGGCAACCCTCGAACCCCATCTGGTCGGACCCCACTCGCCCGACATCGCCCATCCGGTGGGCCGCATGGCCGCCGACGTCGAGGCCGAGGGCTACCCGCCCGAGTTGTCCGCCGCCCTGATCGGCAGCTGCACCAACTCCTCCTACGAGGACATATGTCGCGCCGCCGACGTGGCCCGGCAAGCCCTCGACAAGGGTTTGAAGATGCAAGCGAGCCTGTGGGTCTCGCCGGGCAGCGACCTGATCTACGAGACCATCAAGCGCGACGGCCAGCTCGCCGTTTTGGAGGAAGTGGGCGCCACGGTGCTGACCAACGCCTGCGGCCCCTGCATCGGCCAGTGGAAGCGCGACGACATCGAGGAGAACGAACGCAACTCCATCGTCACGTCCTTCAACCGCAACTTCAAGAAGCGCGCCGACGGCAATCCCGAGACCCATGCCTTCATAGGCAGCCCGGAGGTCGTGATGGCCTACGGGCTGGCCGGCACGCTGAAGTTCGATCCGCTGCACGACGCCCTGGCCGACGGGAACGTGAAGCTCGACCCGCCCGCAGTGGCGGACGAGCTGCCGCCCGACGGCTTCGTGGTCTCGACCGGCGGCTACCAGGCGCCCAGCCCGGGCACTGAGGGGGAGGTGGTGGTCGATCCCGCCAGCGAGCGGCTGGCCCTGCTCGAACCCTTCTCCGCGTGGCACGGCGGCGACTACGAGAGCCTGCCCCTGCTGATCAAGGCCCTGGGCAAGTGCACCACCGACCACATCTCCATGGCGGGTCCATGGCTCAAGTACCGCGGCCACCTGGACAACATCAGCAACAACATGCTCATCGGCGCGGTCAACGCCTTCACCGAGGAGACCAACTCGGTGAAAAACCAGGAGACCGGCGCGTTCGGCGAGGTGCCGGCCGTCGCCCGCGACTACAAGTCCCGCGGCCTGCGCTGGGTCGTGGTCGGCGACGAGAACTACGGGGAGGGCTCCTCGCGGGAGCACGCGGCCATGGAGCCGCGGCACCTGGGCTGCGCGGCGGTCCTCGTCAAGAGCTTCGCCCGCATCCACGAGACCAACCTCAAGAAGCAGGGCATCCTGCCCCTGACCTTCGCCGACCCCGCCGACTACGACAAGGTGCGCGAGGACGATCGCGTCTCGATCAGCGGCCTGTCGGCCCTCGCGCCGGGGGAGCCGCTGACCGTGGAACTGGTCCACGCCGACGGGGCCGTCGAGGCCTTCGCCGTCAACCACACGCTCACACCTGACCAGATCGCGTGGTTCGTGGCGGGCTCGGCCCTGAACAAGATCAAGGCCGGAAGCTGAGCCGGCTCACCCGCACGAAGAACCCCGCCGCTCCCGGAGCGGCGGGGTTCTTTCTTACTGCGAAGGACGGCCTACTCGAACAGGCTCTTCACCCCGCCCCAGGTCGCGGTCTCCTGCGCCACCGGATTCTGATTCGGGAACCAGATGGTGGCGTGGTCGGGCGCGGTGACGCTGACGTCGTCGCACCAGTACCCGTCGCCCGCGGCGGCGCTGTACATGCGGAACTCGATCATCAGGCCCAGGTGGTCCGGGTCGGTGCCGTCGAAGGTCCAGGTCCAGGACAGCTGCTCCCAGCCGGTGCCGGCCGAGTAGGTGCCGTTGCCGCCGGCCGAGCCCGTGTGGTTCAGGTGGCCGTTGTCCGTGTAGTGGGCCCAGATCCGCGCGCTGGGATATCCCGCCACGGTATCGTAGGTCCAGAAGCTGGCGGTGACCTCGTCACCGTCCAGCAGGCCCGAGATCCAGGCGATCCACATCTGGGGCGTGCTGCCTTCGGGATCCTCGTAACCGTAGAGGGCGTTGCCGCCGGTGTGGACCACGTCGGTCACGTTGGCCGTGCCGCCCACATTGCCGTCGGTGCCGAAGACGGTGGAGATGCCGTCCTCCCACCCGAAGGAGAGAGTCTGCTGCGCCAGGGCGCCGGACGCCGTCGCGGCGACCAGCACCACGATCGTCAATAACCTCATGCCATCTATCCTCCTCGCTGCTCGTGGCGATTCCGGTTGATCAGGACCCTATAATTTTGACATATAATCACGCGATTGGCAAGCTCGGGACCTGAAACGGCGTGAAAAAGCCCCGCTGCACATTTCGTGACGGGGCTCGGGCACTGCCGGAGAAGTGATCCGCTTACTCGAACAGGACCCTCACGTCGCCCCAGGTCGCGTCCTCGTTGGCGATGGAAAGCCCCGCCGCTGAAGCAGCGGCGGGGCCCTGATGATCCGATAGCATCGAAACTTGCTGGTCCAACGTCTTAACGGAACAGAGCCTTGACGTTGCCCCAGGTCTGATTCTCGTTGGCGACCGTCGGGCAGTCAGCCGAGAAGACATCCTCGCACATGTCGGCGACGACCAGGTTGTCGATACGGATGGTCTCGTTCATGGACGAGCCGGCCTGGCGCAGGGCGATCTTGGCGCAGACCTCGCCGGGATCATCCTCATCAGTGCCAGTGATGGAGGTATCGTCGTACGAAGTCGCATCGATCCAGAGCTTGGCGATGGCCAGATCCTGATCGTAACACACGATGACATGGTAGTCGATACCATATGTCAGATCCGCTGCCCAGACCACGTCCGCGGACGAGCCGTTCGTGGAGAGGCCGACCGAGAAGTCGCCGGCGCCGGTCGGCTCGACGATGTCCATACGGGCTCTGTAATTGTAACCGGTATCGGGCATGAAGTGAGCGAAGTACTCGTTGTCAGTCCCGACATACGGGCTGCCCAGGTCATCGACCGAAAAGTCGAAGGCGAAGTAGACGGCCCCACCCGGACTGGCGGTGAAGGCGAGGTTCGCATCTTCCCTGGAGCCACCGCCGTGCACGAGGACGGCTTCCTGGGACTCGACCTGGATGAAGGTGCCGGTGCCGCTGTGGTTGGCCCAGCCGCCGTTGGGGACCAGGTCGCCGTCGGCATAGCTGAAGTCGTCGGAGGCGAGGATCGCGGCGCTCGCGCCGCTGGCGATCAGGGTGAACGCCATGGCTAGAATTAGCATCTTCTTCAAGGTATTCTCCTTTTCCAGAGGGTGAAGGACTCACAGATTTGGTAGTATCGTATCATAACACGAGAACGAATACAACAAACTTGTGAGATACCGACAGCATTCTTAAAAAATGGCCCAAAGGAGCCTGATTATTATGAATTTATATGATGTATCGGTCGAGATGCATGCGTCTGGGAGAAATCGAAAGAACATGATTATTGATATCACAATGCGGCTCAACACAATCCCGATTTCCAACAGGACGAAGTCCCTACCGGCGCAGCCTGAAGGCCCAGGCGCGCGGACCCAACTTCAAGCCCGCCCTACCTGTGTCGAAGGTAAGGGGGTGACGCCTTTTCGAGTGCGCTCGAGGCATGAGCGTGTCATGATCGCCGGGCCGGACGTCCGGCCGCCTAGGAGAGACGATGATCAGGATCGCCTACATGTCCGCGGCCTTGTGTCTGCTCGCCGGATGCGCGGGTGGGCCGCTTCCGGACCCGGACGCTCTATCAGCGGTCCAGAGGGCGAGCGACGTTCCCTTGATCCCCGAAGTGACCGGCTGGCTCGACGTATCTGATGAGAGCGTCCAGGCCAGGTCCGAGACCTGCCACATGCTGAAGACCGCCCTCGCCGATTCGTCACATGCCTGGCTCTGGCTGGAGATCGATCTGCCCGAGGGTCGATATGTTCGGGTCCAGGGGCACGGTGCACTCACGTTCACCCTGGTCGACGGCGACGGCACCAGCGAGGTCCGCGACGCCGGCCTCTTCGTCGCCCTCGGCAAAGATGCCAACGCCTTCCTCAACTCCTCGAGCGGTCCCATCACCATCCGTCAGGCCCACGCGACCTCCAGCTCCGGCCGCGTCAAGTTGCTGGCCAGGTTGCCGGCGGTGGACACCTCACGTACCGTGGTCCATGATGTGAGACCGGTACCGAAGCTCTGGACCCTCAAATAGCGAGGTCGACGCCATGGCGTTGAAGTGGGAGGACATCCGCTATCGCGGCGACATACGCGACGTGCAGGAGCTCTACGACAGCTACCGCATCGGCGACTACCTGGAGGCCTTCGAGGAGAACCGGCGCCAGCAGGACCAGGGCGTGCGCGAGAACCTGCTCAAGCACGGCATCCGCCTGACCGAACAGCTCTCGCCCCGCATCTTCCGCCTGCACGCCGAGGCCCTGGCGGCCCTGGAGGTCGAGGGCGACGCCGAGATCTTCTGCCTGCCCGACCGCGACATGAACGCCTTCGCGGTGCTGGACATCCGCGAGGAGAAGACCCACTCGCTGATCGGCATCACCGCCGGCGCGCTGGAGCGCCTGGAGGACGCGGAGATCAAGTTCATCCTCGGCCACGAGATGGGCCACTTCCTCTGCGGGCATAACCGGCTCAATGCGGTTTTCTCCATGGACGAAGACAATCCGTCGGCCACGGTGCTCCCCGCGTTCGGTGAGAGCCTGTTCCTGCGCTGGCGTCAGAAGGCCGAGGTGAGCGCGGACCGGGCCGGCCTGCTGGTGTGCCGCGATTTTCACGCGGCGGCGCGGTCGTTGCTGAAGGTTACCTTTGGTCTGACGGAGAAGAATCTGAACCTGGAGATCGACGCCCTGGTCGCCCAGATCGACGAGATCAGCGGCTCATCGGAGATGATTGAGCAGGCGTTCGCTTCCCATCCGCTATTGCCGATCCGGCTGAAGGCCCTGGAACTCTTCGCGGGCAGCGATCGGGCGCGGCGCAACGGCTGCGAGGCGTTACCGGGCAAGATCGCCGACGATGATCTGGAAGACGGCGTGGATCGCCTGGTCACCCTCAGCCGCCGACATCCCACGAAGCCCCTGGATACGGCCATGATGCACGCCCTGGCCCTGGCCGGCGTTCGAGTGCTGAGCGCCGATGCCGACGTGAGCGACGAAGAGGTCAAGCTTCTGGTCCAGCAGCTCCACACCATCTTCACTGACGAACCGGAGAGCGTGATCGTCACCGATCGCCAGGAGATCGACAAACGTCTGCCCGAATACTGTGCGACGATTCGCGAGGAGGGGGACGACAGCGCGAAACAATTCCTGCTGTCCCGTATCGCGGAAATCGCCCTGGCCGACGGTGCGCTCATGGACCACGAAGCGGACGTGATCCATGAGATCGCGAAAATGTTGGAGGTGCCGGAGAAGGTGGCCTACGCCATTATCGTGGGCGCTGCCCAGTCGGTGGGATTCCGGGCCGACGTCAAGCTGAACCGCATCGCGGCCCAGCTGCGGCGGTCGCTTTCCTAGCCCGAATAATCCGGTCTACCCCGGCAGATCGGCCAGCAGAGCCTCGTTGGTGGAGTACTTTTCCAAAGTCGTGATCAGCGAGCCGAGGGCGTCCTTGGGACTGCGCGACGCCAGCATGCCGCGCATCTTGTTGATGCGGCGTACCGTGGCCTCGTCGTAGAGCAGGTCCTCGCGACGGGTGCCGCTCTCGGTGATGTTGATGGCGGGGAAGAGACGCAGGTCGGCGAGCTTGCGATCCAGCACGAGCTCGCTGTTACCGGTTCCCTTGAACTCCTGGAAGATCAACTCGTCCATGCGTGAGCCCGTGTCCACCAGGGCGGTGGCCAGGATGGTCACCGAGCCGCCGTTCTCGATATTGCGCGCCATGCCGAAGAACCGACGCGGCGTCTCCATGGCGCCAACCTCCATGCCGCCGGTCATGACCCGCCCCTTGCCGCTGCCGGCCAGGTTGAAGGCGCGTCCGATGCGCGTCAGGCTGTCGACCACCACCACCACGTCGCGCCCGCATTCGAGCTCCACCTGGATGTGGGCCATCACCATGCGCACCAGTTCCACGTGGTCCTTGTAGGACTGGTCGTTGGTGCTGGCGAAGACATCGGCCGCCACGCTGCGGCGGAAGTGGGTGACTTCCTCGGGACGTTCATCCACCAGCAGGGCCAGCACGCGCGCGTCGGGATCGTCGTGCTTGATGGCGTTGCAGAGCTTTTCGAGGATGGTGGTCTTGCCCGCCTTGGGCGGGGAGACGATCAGGCCGCGGGTGCCCTTGCCGATGGGCGCGATCAGGTCGACGATGCGCATGGTCATGTCGCCGCACCTGGACAGGCGCAGCCGCTCGTCGGGGCTGATGACCGTCAGGTCGCGCATGGGCGTGCGGCCGGCGAAGCTCTCGGGGTCGCGGCCGCAGATCTTGAGGATGCGGTTCATGGCGAAGCCGTTGCGCGACTTCTGGAGCGTGCCGGTGACCTCGGCGCCCTCGATCAGCTTGAGCCGTCCGGCCAGCTTGCCGGGCACGCTGATGACGTCCTTGCCGGGGCGGAACGAGTTCTTCGGGTCGCGCAGCACGAACCCGGACTTGCGGTCCTTCTTGAGCACGCCGGTGATGGTGTCGGACATGGAACGGGATCTCCGCGGATGAGAGTCGGTACTGTCTGTCGTGATTGGAACTGTGCGGGTGGCTGCTGGGAAGATACACGCGCGGGGGCTATTCGTCCAGACGCGGCTTGCTCCGCCGCTGTTTCTTGAGCGCCCCGCGGCGCTTCTTGTCGTCCACCCGGCGCCGGCGCGACGCGGCCGTGGGACGGGTGCGGCGGCGCGGCTTGGGCCTTTCGGCGGCGCGCGCGACGAGCTTCACCAGGCGGTCGACCGCATCCTGGCGGTTGCGCTCCTGGGTGCGGAAGCGCCGGGCGTCGATGACGATCACGCCCTCGTCGGTGGCCCGCCGCCCCGCCAGACGCAGCAGGCGTTCCTTCACCTCCCCGGGCAGCGAGGGCGAGCCGGCGGCGTCGAACCGCAGCTGCACCGCCGTGGCGACCTTGTTCACGTTCTGGCCGCCGGGCCCCGACGCGCGCACGAACTCCAGGGAGATCTCGTCCTCGCGCAGGCTCAGCTTGTCGGTCACACGGATCATGCCGGTCCTCTCAGCCTTGGGCCAGGACGCCCAGCTCGGTGGCCGTCACGCCGCTCCAGTCCCCGAACTCGTGGGGCTCGCGCCCGGCGATCTCCGACGGCATGCGCTCGACGAGCCGGTCCCAGGCGTCCTGGTCGAGCGCTTCGATCAGGTCGCAGAACGCATCCGATCCGGGATCCGGTTCCAGGTAACGCCGGTACATGCCCACCATGGAGCGCAGCATGGGCAGGTAGGGCTGCAGGTCGGTGGTCGTCGACGCCGCCTCCGAGTCGATCCAGGCCACCGGCACCCTGGTGATCGAACCCGCCCGCCGCAGCTCGGTGCGCAGCAGCAGCTCGATGTCGAAGGCGAACTGCTTCTCGAGGGTGTCGGTGCAGATCCCGTCCACCGCGTCGGCCGCGAAGGCCTTGAAACCGCACTGGGTGTCGACGATCTCGCGCAGGGGGGCGAAGAGCCGCTTCCACAGGTAGATGAAGAGCTTGCCGCGCACGTTGCGCGTGCCCTTCTTGATGGCCACCGAGACGGGCTCGCGCCGCGAGCCGATGGCCGCGTCGGCGCCGCCGGCCAGGATGGCGTGCATCAGCAGGCCCGCCTGGCCGAGGTGGGTCGACAGGTCGGCGTCGGTGAAGAGCGCCACGTGCCCGGGACGCTCCGTGCGCACCGCCTCCCACAGGCCGTAGAGGATCGAGCCGCCCTTGCGGCTCTCGTCGGGCGAGGCCAGGGGCCGCACCGCGGGATGGTCGCCGCCGCAGGCGTCGTCCAGGAAGAGCACGCGGCCGTCGGCGTCGGGATCCTTGGCCAGGATCGCCGCGGCCAGACGTCCGCTCCCCTCGGGGCAGCCGTCGTCCACGACGGTCAGGTCCCAGCCCGCGTCGGGCAGCCCGTCGAAGAGCCAGCGCAACTGGCGGATCTTCTCGCGCAGGAAATCCTCCCCGTGGGGATGCTCGGCCCGCGTGAGGATCCGCGTGTGCTCCTTGTAGACCGCGAAGACCACCGAAAGGTGCGCCGGACCCGCGACCGCCCGCAGGCGCTCGCGCGACAGGGCCAGCTTCACCGCCAGGTGCGCCATCAGCGGCACGTCGTCCTTGTGCCCCGCCCAGACGCTCTCCAGGTCGGCGAGCGAATCCGTGCCCCCCGCGGCGTCGGTGATCGTCTCGGCCAGCTCGCGCACCTGCGAGAGATGTGAAGCATCCGTCAGATCCAGCTCCAGCGGGATCCCCTCTATCAGATCCTGATGTGTCATGCATACCTCCGGCGCACACCATACTCACCCGTCAAAGCCGACTCAATGGGAAGAAATATGAAACCTTCCCTCTGAAACCACGTCTTGACGGATGCGCATGAGTGCATTATAACACTAATGCACTCTCAAGAAGACCCGATCCAGGAGCCCGGATGCCTTTCGTCCTCGACCCCCACAGCGGCGTTCCCGTCTATCGACAGCTGATGGACCAGGTGCGCTACCAGATCGCGGGCGGCCTGCTGCGCCCCGGGGACGAGCTGCCGTCGATCCGCGCCCTGTCCGAACCCCTGGGAGTGAACCCCATGACCATCAGCAAGGCCTACAACATCCTGGTTCGCGAGGGGCTGCTGGAACGGCGCCCCGGCAAGGCCCTGATCGTGCGGGCCATGGCGGCGGCCGATCTGAGCCGCAGCCAGGCGGACCAGTTGAAGGAGTCGCTGCGGGCGCCGGCCGCCATGGCCCGGCAGTTCGGCATCGACTCCGCGGAAGCGCAGGCGCTCTTTCGCGACCTGCTCGAGGAGGCGGAATCGTGAACAGGATCCTGGAATTCAAGGGCGTGCGTCGCGCCTACACCAAGGACGTGCCCGTGCTCGACGGCATCAGCTTCACCGTCGACGGGGGCGAGGTTATCGGCCTGCTGGGCAAGAACGGCGCCGGCAAGACCACCCTGCTGCACGTGGCCATGGGCATGCTCGAAGCCCAGGACGGCGCGGCGCGCGTCTTCGGCCTCGACCCCCGCCGCGATCCCGTGGAGGTCAAGCGGCGCATCGGCTTCGTCAGCGAGGACCAGTCCCTGCCGGCGTTCTTCACCGCCGACCAGGTCATGGACGTCCACCGCGGTCTCTTTCCCACCTGGGACGAGGACCTGGCCCGGGAACTGCTGGCGCGCTTCGACCTGCCGACCGGGCGCAAGGTGGGCAAGCTGAGCAAGGGCGAGGCCCGCCAGTTGGCCCTGCTCTGCGCGGTCTCGCACCGCCCCGAGCTGCTGGTCCTCGACGAACCGGCCGGCGGGCTCGATCCCCACGCGCGCCGCGGCTTCCTGGAGACGTCCATCAAGCTGCTCAACGAGACCGGCACCACCATCATCTTCTCCTCGCACCACATGACGGACGTGGAGCGGATGGCCAGCCGCCTGCTGATGCTGCACGAGGGCCAGCTCTGGATCGACAGCGAGCTCGACGACATCCGCGAGGGCTACTGCCTGGCGCTGCTGCCCGCCGATACGCCGCGGGCCGGCGACATGCTGCTCGCACAGCCCCGTTGCCTCTGCGTGCGCGAGCGGCCCGACGCCGTGCGCGCCGTCTTCGAGATGGGACCGGAGGAGTGCCGCTCGTACCTGGCGCGGGACCTGGATCTCCCGGACGTGACCTGCCGCCCGCTGCCCCTGGAGGAGATGTTCATCGAGCTGGTGGGAGGGACCTCGTGATGCGCGCCCTGCTCGCCCGCAACACCGCCCTGCGCACCGTGCCCATGTGGATGGTGATGATGCTCGTGGGCGCCCAGGTCGTGACCGGCATCTACGGCCTGGTGGTCGCCAACTCGGGCAGCATGACCTACACGCCCCTGCTGGTGGGGGCCTGGGTGCTGCTGGCGGTCTACATGACCTGGGGGCAGGTCAAGCACCGCTGTACGCGCTTCGACCTGGCCCTGCCGCTGCCGGCGCGGGACCTGTGGAACGCCTCGCTGCTCGGGTCGATGCTGGCGGTCCTCGTCATGCTGGTGACGGTCCTGGCGGTGGTCGCCGGGATCTTCGCCCTGGCCGAGAACCTGGAATCCTTCGACGCGCTGCGGCCCGACGACCTGTCCCGCGTCACCTCCATCCTGCTGGCGGGCGTCCTGTGCGGCGTGGCCTGGCGGCACGCCCGGCATCCCGAACTGGCCAGCGCGCCGGGCGGCCTGCGGCAGGCCCTGCTGGTGCTGGCCGGCATGCTGCTCCTGCTGGCGCCCATGCTCCTGCTGCAGCACCGGCCGCTGGTGCTGGTCCCGTCGCTGCTCGTCCTGGCAGGAGCGCTGATCGCCTACGCCCAGCGACGGATCCCCAGCGGCTACGTGCTCTCGCCCCTGGAGACGTCCTCCCGCGCCGCCGCCGCGCCCGCCGCCCCCGCGACGATCCGCGCCCGTCCCGCGCGCGGCCCGCGGCAGGCCTGGCTGGTCTACATGATGCTGGTGCGTTCCGCGCCCAAGGGACCGGCCATACTGTTGCTGTCCATGCCTTTCCTGCTGCTCTTCGGGGCGCTGCTGTCGGGCCTGTTGCTGAAGCTGGCGCCCGACAGCGACCTGCGCTTCGCCTACCTGCCCATCACCGTCTACATGGCCCTGGCCTTCACGGCGCCGATCATGGCCAACCTGCGGTCGGTCGACGCCCTGCCCATCGGACGCCGCCGCCTGCTGCTGCTGCTGTCCCTGCCGCCCCTGCTGATCATCTGCGCGGGCTACCTGGGCGGCGTGGCCTGGATCGGCCTGCAGGACTTCGAGCCTCCCCGCATCGTGTTCGTGGACGAGGACAGGGGCTACGGGCTGCGGGTGCCCAAGTACATGTGGCGCATGGCGTGGGACGGAGAGGCGCCGGCGTTCGAGGCGCCCTGGGGGGAGTCGCACCCGTCCATGACCATCCCCGTGATCAAGGGTGCAACCCCGGTCATCTACAAACCGTACACGACCCCTGTGGACGCCTCGCGCGACTACGTGGCCTGGCAGATCTCCCGGGCGGCGCGCGCCATGTACGGCTCGCAGCTGACCGTCGAGGAGGTCGCCGAAAGGTGGTTGTGGACGGATTTCGAGGGCAAGGTCCGTCTGAAGACCGAATCGCTGGAACTGCCCGAACGCCTGGGGACGGTCGTGGCCGTGCACATGGGGCCGTTTTTCCCGGTGACGGTCGCCCTGGTGTCTGTGATGCTGTACCTGGGGATCGCCTTCTTCGCACCCGGTGTGCGGGCCGACATCTCCAAGGCGCGGCGCACCGCGCGCATGTGGGTCCTGCTGGGTATACTGCTGGCGTGGCACCTGTCGCCGCACATCCTGACCCTCACGCGGGTGTCCCGGCCCTGGGTGCTGGAGGCGGGCGGCGTGGACTTGATGATGAAGATCGTGCGGGCGGTGCCGGGCGGCACCGTCGGCATCTGGATCGGGGTTCTGCTGGTGAGCGCGGCGGCCCTCGAGGTCGCGGCGATCGCCTTCCGGCGTGTCGAGTCGCCCGTGGCGCCCGACACCTGCCTCTGGAACAATCTCGGCAAGGGGGACAGACAATGAAGACGATGACGACCGTATTCTCTAGACTGGTGCTGTTGGTACGGGTCGCTGCGAGTACCCTGGCGCTGTTGGTACTGGTCGCTGCGTGTTCTGTTGCAGGCGAAGTGACCACCGTAGACGGCATAACCCATGTCAGCAACCCCGCCACCCCACCCGACGGTGTGGTGGACCTGAAACTCGAGGAACTCTGGCGCCGGGGCGGCGAGGAGGACGAGGTCATCTTCGGGGTGATCATCCAGGCCCTGGTCGACGACGAGGGCAACGCCTACCTGCTGGACGGGCAGCTCTCCGAGGTGCAGGTCTTCGATCCCGACGGCGAGTTCGTCAAGACCCTGAGCCGCGAGGGCGACGGCCCCGGCGAGGTGCGCCAGCCCTTCGACATGCTCTGGATGCCCGACGGATCGCTGGGCCTGGTCCAGTCCTTCCCCGGCAAGATCATCCAGGTGACCAAGGACGACACGCCCGCCGGCACCTTCCAGAAGAAGGGCGAGGAGGGTGCGATCATCGCCGTGGTGGAGGCCGAGGGCGACGGCGGCAACCTGGTGATGGGCGGCGTCGACGTGGAGATCACCCAGGGCGGCCAGCTCCGCCACATGTTCATCTCCGGCTTCGACGCCGAGGGCAACGAGACCGCCCAGTACGTGGCCTACGACGTGACCTGGGACTTCTCCGACTTCGTCCTGCGCGAGAGCGAGCAGTACCTGATGCTCTTCGGCCGCTGGGACGTGGCCGCCGACGGGACCGTGATCACCGCGGTCAACCACGACGACTACGAGCTGATGTTCCACGCCGCCGACGGCGCCGTGCAGCGCGTGGTGACGCGCGAGTACGAGCCCTTCAAGCGCGACGAAGTGGGTCAGGAGGTCATCAGCGGCTTCCTGGAGGGCATGAAGCGCATGTTCCCCTTCCCGGTGGAGACCGAGTACCGGGACACCGAATCGCCCGTCAACCTGCTGTTCGTCCATCCCAGCGGCGACATCTGGGTGCAGACCATGCGCGGTGTGCGCGACCAGCCCGAGGGCGTGCTGGCCGTCTACGACGTGTTCTCGCCCGAGGGACACTTCCAGCGCCAGGTGCGGGTGAGCTGCCCCGGCAACGGGCTGACCGACGGCATCATCTTCGCCAGCGCGGACCGCCTGCTGGTGATCCACGGCCTGCTCGACTCCATGTCGGGCCTGTTCGGCGGCAGCGGCGGCGAGGTCGACGAGGACGCCCAGCCCGTGGAAGTGGTCTGCTACAGCATCACGGAGTAGGAAAACCGGCGCCGTCGCGTTGGCGACGCGCCTCGTAGACCAGCACCGCCGCCGACACGCTCACGTTGAGCGAGTCGGCGGCGCCTTTCATGGGGATGCGACACACGAAGTCGGCGGCGTCCCGCGTGTCGGCGGTGAGGCCGAGGTCCTCCGCGCCCAGCACGAAGGCGACGGGGCCGGTCAGGTCGAGGTCGCTGTAGAGGTCGCCGGCGGCGGGGTCGGCCGCCAGCATGCGGATCCCGCGGCCGCGCAGGTGGTCGACGATCTCCGCGGCGGTGGCCGTGGCCAGCGGCACGCTGAAGACGGCCCCGGTGGAGGCGCGCAGGGCGTTGGGGTTCCAGGGGTCGGCGCCGTCGCCGCAGGCCAGCACCGCGTCCACGCCGGCGCCGCTGGCGGTGCGCACGACCGCGCCCAGGTTGCCGGGTTTCTCCACGTTCTCCAGCATCACGGCCAGGGCGTCGGCGGGCAGGTCCAGGGCGGCGAGGTCGGTCGGCGGCGGGGCGCAGAGGGCCAGCAGTCCGTCCGGGTCGTCGCGGTAGGCGGCCTTGGCCATGACGTGGGGCGCCAGCTCGACCAGCTCGGCGCCGGCGTCCCGTAGCGCCGAGGCCAGCGCCGCGTCGGCTGTGCCCGCGCGGACGTAGGCTTCCGCGAAGTCGGCGCCGGCGTCCAGGGCGCGGCGGATCACGCGGGCCTCGTCCAGCAGGACGACGCCCTCGCGCGCGCGGTGCCGGCGCTCCCGCAGCTTGACCAGCCGCTTGACGCGCGGATTCTGCAGGCTGGTGATGGGATCCGCGGGCGTCATGGCGCGAGGTCCTCCAGGGTGGTGCGCAGGGGTTTCGGCAGGGGCGCGATGCGCCGGGCGGCGTAGTCGAAGCCCACCAGGCCCGTCTCGGCCAGGGCGACCGGCGCGTCGTCGCCGCGGCGGGTCGCGCGGTAGGCCAGGCGGAAGCCGGCGCGCCCGACCTCGGCCACGCCCGTCTCCACCGCCAGCACGTCGCCCGCGAAAGCCTCGCCCTTGAACTCCAGGGCCGCATCGCCCATGATCAGCGACACGCCGCCGAACTCCAGTTCCGTCCAGCCGTGGGCGGCCAGGAAGGCCACGCGCGCCTCGTGGAGCAGGGCGAGCAGGCGGTCGTTGCCCAGGTGGCCCCCGTAGTTCAGGTCGGTGGTGCGCACGACGAGTTCCGTCGTGAGACCGTAGGCCGCCAGGGGCGTCAGGGAGACTCTGGGCATGGGCGCGTCCTTCCCGCGGAGCGTCGTCTCTGATCGAAGGGGCGAGCCTAGCACAGCGGCGCGCGGCGGTCAGCCATCCGAACGAAGCCGTGAACGGAGGTCTGGGATGAGACGGACGGCAATCCACGCGCTGCTGGCGCTGCTGGTCGCGACGACCCTCGCGGGGTGCCGCGGGGAAGAGGAGGTCGAGCGGGCGGGAACGGTGGTCCACGACACCTTCCAGGCCTCGCCGCCGGAAACCTACGCCTACGACTGCGACGACGGCACCGAGGTCGTGGCCCATTTCGACAACCGCTCGGGACGCGACGAGGTCGTCCTGTTCCTGCCCGGCCGGACCGTGCGCCTGCCCGCCGTGCCGGCCGCTTCCGGCGCCAGGTACGGCGACGGCGAGACGTCCTGGTGGGGCAAGGGGATCGACGAGGCGCGGCTGGAGATCGCCGGCGCCGGCCCCTGCCGCTGCCGGCTGAATCGGGCCCGCACCAAGTGGGAGGACGCCAAGCTGCGCGGCGTGGACTACCGCGCCCTGGGCAACGAGCCGGGGTGGGTGCTGGAGATCGGCCCCGCGGGCCTGCTCTTCGTGACCGACTACGGCGAGACCCGCCTCCTGTTCCCCGTGGTGGATCCCGAGATCGACGCGGCCGCGCGCGCTTCCACCTGGCGCACCGCGACCGGGGCGCACGAGCTCGAGGTGACCATCGTGGGCGAGCCCTGCGTCGACGACGGCGACGTGGCGTACGCGTCCCGGGTCGAGGTCGTCCTGGACGGCCGTTCACACACCGGCTGCGGCCGAGCCCTGCACTGACGGGAGACGTCCATGCCCGACGACACCTCCGCCCGCCTCGTCGACCTGATGATCGCCGCGGCCCGCCTGAAGTCCCTGCCGCGCACGGGGTGGCTCATGCGCGGCGTGGACGTTCCCGAGAGCGTCGCCGCCCACAGCCACGGCACGGCCCTGGCGACCCTGGTCCTGCTGGACCTGGTGGCAGACCCCCTGGACCGCGCGCGGGCCCTGGCCATGGCGGTGCTGCACGACCTGCCCGAGGCCATCACCGGGGACATTCCGGCGCCCGCGGTGCGCCGTCTCGGCGAGGCGGCCCGGTCGTCGGCGGAGGCCGCGATCCTGGAGGAACTGGTGGCGGAGACCCCGGTCGCCGGCTCCTGGCGGGACCTCTGGCGCGAATACGCGGCGGGGGAGAGCCCCGAGGCCCGACTGGTCCGCGACGCCGACAAGCTGGACATGTTCCTGCAATCGGTGATCTACCTGCGGTCGGGACACACGGAGGTGGCGAGGTTCTGGGAGCGGGTGGACGCCTATCCCTGGACCTACCCGGCGAGCCGCGATCTGCTGGCCGTGCTGGCCGAAGAACGACCGTCGATTTGACAATATATCAAAACTTGCTAAAATCAAAGGCCGTCCATCGATAGGCACGCGTGCTATGATTCCCGCTTCGCGGGGGTGCCGCGTGGCCCGGGACGGCGAATGTCGCCGCTACGCCGAGACGGAGAGCCCGGCCGGATTTCCGGCCGCTTGTGGAGTCAAATGACCTTTCGCCCGCTCCTGGACTTCATGATCTTCTGCGCCCGTCACCCGCTCTTCACGAGTGCGGCGCTGATGGCCGTGTGGCTGGTGACGCGCTACCGCTCCTCGCGCCGGGTGAGCGACGTGGACGCGTCCTGGCGCAGGTCGCGCCCCATCCTGGTGGTCGTGGCCTCGGGCGTGTTCGTCTCCTTCCTGGTGACCTGCTTCTGGTACATGACCCACGCCGGTTACGCCAGCAACGTGGAAGCCATGGTGACGACGGTCGCCTGGTGGGTCCAGACGGGGGGCCAGCTCTATCACGCCCCGGACGCCGCCCAGCAGTACAGCGCCCTCTACGGCCCGGCCGTCTACCTCGCGACCGGCTTCTACCTCGACCTGCTGGGCCCCTCGATCATGGCCTCGAAGGTGGGCTCCCTGCTGGCCCTCTACGGCTCGGTGGCCCTGCTGTATCTCACCATCCGCCGCTGGGTCTCCAACACGCTGGCCCTGGGCCTGACGACCATCGCGGTGCTGCTGTACTGGACCTGCGGCACCTCGTCCATGCTGGTGCGCGCGGATCCCTACCTGCTCGCCGCCGTCTGCCTCGGCATGTACAGCGCCGGCTCGCCGCGACGCCTGCTGGCGGTGCTGGGCTCGGCCCTGGGCCTCGGCCTGGCCATCAACCTCAAGCTCCACTCGCTGCTCTACCTGCTGCCCGTGCTGACGCTGCTGGACGAGCACCACGGCTCGCGCTCCACCCTGGTCGCCCTGGGCCTGGGCTCGACCCTCGTGCTGGCGCCCTTCGTGCTGTACGACAACGTGTCGCTGGTCAACTACATCCTCTGGCTGGGCATGTCCACCCATCACGGCCTGCAGTTCGAGTCGCTGCCGCACCTGCTGTCGCGGGCGGTCTTCTTCGCCGTGCCGGTGCTGGTGCCCCTGTCCAGCGGCAGCCGTCCGGCGGACCGGCCCTGGATGCGCCGCCAGTTGATCCTGGCCTGGGTCGTCGGCAATCTGGTGGTGATCGTGTTCGCCATGAAGCCCGGGGCCGGCCAGGTGCACCTGTTGCCCATCATCCCCATCAACATGGTCTTCGCGGCCCGCCTGTGGCCCGCCGAGGGCATGCGCGGCCTGCTCTTCCCCAACCGGCGCGTCTCCTGGCGCCTGGGCGCCGTGACGGCCTTCTTCGTGGCCGCCGTCATCTCGGGGTCGGTCTCCGGCTATCGCAGCGCCCGTCTGGCCAGCTCGCTCATGAAGCACGCCGACAAGATCGACGTGGAGGTGCAGGAGATCATGGCCGCGCACCCGGACCGCACCATCGGCATGGGCTACGGGGGCGCCGACCGGTACTTCCACTGGACGAACCTGAGGCCGCTGCTCGCCTTTGCGGGCCATCCCGTGCTCCTGGACGCCATCTCGATCATGGACACCCGCCGCGCGCACCAGGACTTCTGCGGGGCCACCATCGACGCCATGAGCGAGGGCTTCATCGACCTCTGGCTCGTGCCCCGCGACCAGCAGCCCTTCTCCCTGCCCAACTGGTATCCGCCCCACGAGGACATCTTCCCCGGGGATCTGCGGACCGCCTTCGCCGCCCACTACCGTATCGAGGGCCGGACCCGTTTCTTCGACCTGTGGGGCTACGACCCGACGGCCTCCCTCGAGGCCATCCGCATAGATCCCGGCGTCGCGTCCGATTAAACGGTGAGAATGCCCGCGATGGTGGCCGTCAGCCAGCTGGCGATCGCGCCGCCGAACATGGCGCGCAGGCCGAGCCGGGCCACGTCGCTGCGGCGCTCGGGGGCCAGGCCGCCGATGCCGCCGATCTGGATGGCGATGCTGCTGAAGTTCGCGAAACCGCAGAGGGCGTAGGTGGCGATGATCACGCTGCGCGGCGAGAGGGTGCCCTCGGCCACCGCCTTCTGGAGCTCCGCATAGCCCAGGAATTCGTTGACGGCGATCTTGGTGCCCAGCAGGTTGCCGAAGGTCGCGGCCTCGCTCCAGGGCACGCCCATCGACCAGGCCAGGGGGGAGAAGACGAAGCCGAAGATTCCCTGCAACGAGGTGCCGACCAGGCCCAGGCCGGCGTTGATCATGGCCACCAGGGCCACGAAGGCCAGCAGCATGGCGCCAATGTTGGCGGCCAGCTTGAGGCCCACGCCGGCGCCGCCGGCGGCGGCGTCGATGAGATTGCAGTGCTCGCGCGGTACGTCGAGCTTGGCCTCGCCCGCGGTGGCCGAGCGCTCGGTCTCAGGGAAGATGATCTTGGCGACCACCAGGGCCGCCGGCGCCGACATGACCGAGGCCGCCAGCAGGTGCCCCGCGTCCACGCCGAAGCGTACGTAGGCCGCCATCACCCCGCCGGCGACGGTGGCGAAACCGCCGGTCATGATGGCCATGACCTCGCTGTCGGTCATGGTCTTGATGTAGGGCCGCACCACCAGGGGCGCTTCGGTCTGGCCCACGAAGACGTTGGCGGCGCAGGAGAGGGACTCCGAGCCGCTGGTGCCCATGGTCCGCCGCATGATCCAGGCCATGCCGGAGATCAGCCGCTGCATGACGCCCAGGTGATAGAGGATGGCCATCAGACTGGAGAAGAAGATCACCGTGGGCAGGATGTGCATCACGAAAACTGTGCCCAGGGGCACCAGTTCGCCCGTCATCGAGTCGGTCACGGTGAAGTAGCCCTCGACGGCGTTGCCCTTGCCCGCGTACTGGATCAGGCCTTCGCCGGTGCGGTAGAGGTCGCCGAAGAGGAAGGCCGCCCCGGCGTCGGTGAAGCCGAGGATGCGGGCCACGCCCACACGCGCGCCCTCGAAGACCGCCTGCCCCCAGGGTGTGCGCAGCAGCACCAGAGCGAAGATCAGCTGCAGCCCGAGGCCCCAGCCCACCGTCCGCCACTTCACCCTGCGGCGGTTGTTGCTCAGGGCCCAGGCGATGGCCAGCAGGACCACCACGCCCAGTAGGGATGTCAGATTGCCCAGGTTCATTTCGCCTCCTCCTGGCGCCGAACCTAGCAGGCCCCCGTCGGTTTTTACAGCCCTGACTGGGGGTGCCGTTGACACCGACGCCGGTTGTGGTATCTTTCCCGCTCATGAACGACCAGACGCCACAATCTCCGCCCCCCGTGATCATCGGGGTCGCCGGCGGCACCGGTTCCGGCAAGACGACCGTCGCCTTGCGGGTGCAGGAAGCCGCGCCCGGCCGGACCGTGCAGATCATCCATCACGATTCCTACTACCACGACATCGCGCACCTGGCGCTGAAGGACCGGGCCAAGATCAACTACGATCACCCCAACGCCTTCGACACGGCCCTGCTGGTGGAGCACCTGAAGATGCTCAAGGCCGGCGAGGCGGTGGACGTGCCCGTCTACGACTACGCCACCCACTCGAGGCTGCCCGATACGCGCCGGGTGGAGCCGGCGGACATCATCTTCGTGGAGGGCATCCTGGTGCTGGAGTCGGAGCCCCTGCGGGAGCTGATGGACATCCGGCTCTACGTGGGCGTCGACGCGGACGAGCGCTTCATCCGGCGCCTCAAGCGCGACACCAGCGAACGCGGGCGCAGCGTGGAGTCGGTCATCGACCAGTACATGAACGTGGTGCGGCCCATGCACCAGCAGTTCGTCAACCCGACCAAGAAATACGCCCACCTGATCATCCCCCGCGGGGGGCACAACCAGGTGGCCATCGACCTGATCGCGGCCAAGATCGCGGCGATCCACCAGGCGCGGCACGGCTAGCCGCGCGGCAGCATACGGAGGCCTCCCATGCAGTTCGACGACGCGGCCCTGGCCCTGCGCGACCCCCTGATCGACAAGGTGCTCGTCCCCTCGGGCGACATCCAGAAGCGCATCCAGCAGCTCGGCACCGAGATCAGCCGCGACTACACCGACCGCGAGCCCATCCTGGTCTGCATCCTCAAGGGCGCCTACACTTTCCTGGCCGACCTGACCCGCTGCATCTCCGTCCACCACGAGGTGGACTTCATGGCCATCAGCAGCTATCACGGCGGCACCGAGAGCACCGGCGTGGTCAAGATCGAGAAGGACCTGAAGGCCAACATCACCGACCGCGACGTCCTGATCGTCGAGGACATCGTCGACACGGGGCTCACCCTGAACCACCTGCTCGAACTGCTCGAGACGCGCAGCCCGCGCAGCATCCGCGTCTGCGCCCTGCTGGACAAGTCATCCCGCCGCATCGAGGACGTGCCCATCGACTACCGCGGCTTCGAGATCCCCGACGAGTTCGTCATCGGCTTCGGGCTGGACTACGACGAGAAGTACCGCAATCTGCCCTTCATAGGCGTACTCAAGCCATAGCCGAGTACGCCAGACAAAAGGACGCCGGGTATGAACGACCAGCGACGCGGTCGCCACGATGACCGCTTTCCGGAGACCCTCACCTTCGACGACGTGCTGCTGGTGCCCGGCTACTCCGAGATCATCCCGCGCGACATCGACACCCGGACGCGCCTGACCCGCGAGCTCGCCCTCAATGCGCCCCTGCTGTCGTCGGCCATGGACACCGTGACCGAGGCCGAACTGGCCATGGCCATGGCGCGGCAGGGCGGCATCGGCGTGATCCACAAGAACCTGCCGGCGGAGATGCAGGCCGCCCACGTGCGGCGCGTCAAGCGCAGCGAGTCGGGCATGATCACCGATCCGGTCACCCTGGGGCCCGACCGGCCCATCCACGAGGCCCTGGGCCTGATGGCCGAGAACCGCATCTCCGGCGTGCCCATCACCGACGGCCGGCGGCTGGTCGGCATCCTCACCAACCGCGACCTGCGCTTCTGCCGCGACACGACCCAGCCCGTGCGCTCGGTCATGACCAGCGAAGGCCTGGTCACCGTGCCCGAGGGCACCACCCTGGAGGACGCCGCCGAGAAGCTGCACGCCCACCGCATCGAGAAGCTGCTGGTGGTCAGCAAGGAGGGGGAACTGCGCGGGCTGATCACGGTCAAGGACATCCAGAAGCGCATCGACTACCCCAACGCCAGCAAGGACGACAAGGGCCGCCTGCTCTGCGCCGCGGCCGTGGGCGTGGGCCGTGACGCCGAGGAGCGCGTCGAGCTGCTGGTGCGCGCCGGCGTGGACCTGCTGGTGATCGACACCGCCCACGGCCACTCGCGCAACGTGATCGCCATGGTCAAGACGGTGAAACAGCGCTACCCGGGCCAGCAGATCATGGCGGGCAACATCGCCACCGGCGAGGCCGCCGCGGCCCTGATCGACGCCGGCGCCGACGCCGTCAAGGTGGGTATCGGGCCGGGCTCGATCTGCACCACGCGGGTCGTCTCGGGCGTGGGTGTGCCCCAGATCTCGGCCATCATCGACGTGGCGGGCGTGTGCCGCGCCCGGGGCGTGCCCCTGGTCTCAGACGGCGGCGTCAAGTTCTCGGGCGACGTGGTCAAGGCCATCGCCGCCGGGGCCGACACCGTGATGCTCGGGTCCATGTTCGCCGGTACCGAGGAGGCGCCTGGCGAGAAGATCCTTTTCGAGGGCCGCGTCTACAAGAGCTACCGGGGCATGGGATCGCTGGGCGCCATGCAGGCGGGCAGCAAGGACCGCTACTTCCAGGAGAACGTGTCGGATCCGGACAAGCTGGTGCCGGAGGGCATCGAGGGCCGCGTGCCCTACAAGGGGGCGCTGGCGGACATCTTCTACCAGATCGTCGGCGGCCTGCGCAGCGGTATGGGCTACTGCGGCTGTGCCACCATCGAGGAGCTGCACGCCAAGGCCCGCTTCGTGCGCATCACCGGCGCGGGGCTGCGCGAGAGCCATCCCCACGACGTCCACGTGACCCAGGAAGCGCCCAACTACGGCAAGAGCTCCTGATGGTCCGCCGTATCCTCGCCAAGCTGGCCGGGATCGGACCGGACTTTCGCCGCATGCTGCTGGCGACCCTCTTCTTCGGGGCGGCCGGCGGCATCTTCATGTCCACCCTGAACAACTACCTGAGCGACGTGCACGATCTGGGCGCCGCCGCCCGAGGCTGGCTGGAGCTGCCGCGCGAGCTGCCGGGATTCCTGATCATCGGCGTGTCGGCCCTGCTGCTGACCTTCATGCGCGAGTCGCGCATGGCGGCGGTGGCCATGGTGCTGACCGCCGCCGGGGCGCGGGGCCTGGGCCTGGTCGCGCGCGAGACGGCGCCGCTGGTGGTCTTCGTGGTGATCTGGAGCCTGGGCGACCACATCATCTTCGCGGTGGAGGGGCCCATCGGGCTCACGCTGGCCAGACGCGGCAACGAAGGCCGGCGTCTCGGCCAGCTCGGCGGCGCGCGCAACCTCGGCGTGATTCTCGGTGTCGGCGGCGTGTACTTCCTGGCCAAGGCCTTCGGCAATCGCTACGAACTCTTCTACGGCCTGGCCGCCGTCGCGGCCGTCGCGGCCGGCTGGAACTACCTGCGCCTGCGGGTGGGGGAGACCGCAGCCCGTTCGCGACGGCTGGTGTGGCGGCGCAAGTACGGCATCTTCTACGCCATCAGCGCGCTCTTCGGCGTGCGCAAGCAGATCTTCCTGGCCTTCGGCGGCTGGGTGCTGGTGAGTCTGCACGGGGTGCCAGTGTCGACCATCGCCCTGCTCTATTTTATTGCCGCCGCCCTGGGCGTGCTGTTCCGTCCGCTGCTGGGCGACATCATCGATTGGGTGGGCGAGCGCGTGGTGCTGGCCGCGGACGAGCTGCTGCTGCTGGGCATCTGCCTGGTCTACGCCTTCGTCGACGACGTGCGGCTGCTCTACGGGGCCTTCGTCCTGGACAGCATCCTCTTCGCGTTGCGCATCGCGCGGACCACTTACCTCAAGAAGATCGCCGACGATCCCGCCGACATCACGCCCACGATCAGCATGGGCATCACCATCGACCACGTGGTGGCCATGAGTCTGCCGGTGTTGTCGGGCTGGCTGTGGGAGACCTACGGTCACCAGTGGGTCTTTCTGCTGGCGGGGGGGATCGCGCTGGGGGGCTTCTTCGTGTGCCTGCGGATCCAGGTGCCGGCGCAGGCGTCAGACCCGGCTTGATTTTTCCACTGATTCGGCTAACCATCTGTTAGACTCCCGGTTGTGTGAATTGGCATTCCAACGGGGATGATATCGTGCGCCATCTCTCGTCCATCTCGTGTCTGGTGATATCGGCCGCCTTCACGGCCGTGCTGGCCGCCGCTGCCGCCGACGATCCCCTCGAGCTGCCCCGCCGCCAGAACCGCCTCGTCATCGATGGCGACCTCGCCGACTGGCGCGGGCCGGCCCTGCGCGTCGTCTTTGACGATCCCGACCTGTTACCGCCCCTGCGCAACAGCGGCGACTTCCGACTGGTCTGGGACGCGGAACACCTGTGGTTTGGCGTCGCCATCACCGACGCCGAAGTGTACCCGCCGCTCCCGTCGGCCACCGGCGCGAGCGTCTACCAGTGGGACTCCATCGAGATCTACGTCGACGGGCGGGGCAACCGCTCCGAGCGCATGGACGAGAACGACACCCAGCTCATCGTGGCCTGCGACGGCCGCTACGGCACCATGCAGGGGGACGAGCTGCTGCGCAGCGTCGAGGACTGGGAGGTGCCCAAGCGCGAGCGCCTGGGGCTGGCCGTGCGCACCGCGGCCCGGCGCACCCCGACCGGATACGTGGTCGAGGGGGCCTTCCCCCTGACGGCCGTCGATCTGGCGGAGCCCCGCGCCGGACACGTGATCGCCCTCGACATGGGTTGGAACGACTGGATCGAGGACCATCCGCGCCTGCCCGAGCTGCTGAAGGACCTGGAGAATCTGGCGCAGCTCGTGCATTTCGACAGCGAAGACTCGGTGGAGGTGGTCGATCCCGACAGCCTGGGCTGGAGCGGCCTGCTCGACTGGGAAGAGCGTGCCTATCGCCCCCATTCCTGGTGCAGTGGACCCGACTTCGGCCATCCGCCCCGGTGGGGGCTGGTGCGGTTGGCGGGACGGCCCCCCTTGGCCGAGGCACTGGTCGAGCGCTGGGGACTGGGACCGCTGCTGGGCACCGTCTTCGTCGTGCTGCTCTGCGCGGCCCTGGCAGTGGATCTGAGCCTGCGCCGCCGCTACCGGCGGCGCCTGCGCGATCTGTCGCGCCGTCTCGAGGAGATGCCCCCGCAGGCCCCGCCGTCCCCGGACGCCGGGGCGGACTGGCTCGAGCGCGTGGGCGACCGCCTGGACGGGATCGACCCCGGCGGCGACGACGCGCCTGACACCGTCGGCCGCGTCCTGGCCCACGTGCGGGATCATCTCGCCGAGAGCCTGTCCGTGGGGGAGGTGGCCGCCGGCGTGGGCGTCTCGCCGCGCACCCTGCAACGGACCTGCCAGGAGGAGCTGGGCGCCCCGCCCCGCGACGTGATCCTGGCCGTGAAGATGCGCCACGCCCGCGAGGCCCTCGCCAGCGGCCGCTGGCGCGTGCGCGAGGTGGCCGAACAGGTCGGTTTCGATTCTCCGTATCATTTCTCCCGCCGCTTCAAGGACGTCCACGGCTGTCCGCCCTCGGCGCTGATCCCGCCGCGCTCCGGCGCCTGATCCCCCCGAAAACCCCGTTTTGGCGCGTATGTGCATCATTCTGTCGCCCGGGTCCATGGTATGGCGCGTCTGCGCGGGCTACCATTCGGGCACCTTGAGTGGGAGGTGGATATGCAGCGGGATTTCATCGTGACGCGGGTGCTGCTGGTGCTGGGTGTATTGGCGCTGGTGCTGTCGATCGTCCTCCGGGACGACCGCCCGGCCGTCGCGCCGGGTGCGGCGACCGCGGAACCGTCGCCGGCGCGTCCCGACTCGCCCAGCTGGGAGGAGGAGCTCCTGGCGCCCGACATCCAGTCGCTCTGGCTAGAGCGGCGCCTGCTGCTCGACGACCTGAGCCGTCGCTACCGCGAGGAGACCGACGATACCCACCGCGCGGCCCTGCGCCGCCGGATGGAGCGCGTCATCGAGGTCTCCGAGAGGGACGTCATCGAATTGCGTCTGGACAACGCCCGCCAGTCGGGGAACGAGGCGCTCGTCGCCTGGCTCGAACGCGCGCGGGCGGATCTGCCCGCGCAGGCGCCCGCGGCCGACGGCGTGGACCGACCATGAACCGGATCTGATGCCGCACCGGACGGCATCGTCATTAAACGGGGGTAGACACATGAACCGGACCGACAAGGCCTTGCGGATCGTTCTCGTCCTGGCGGCACTCACGCTCATCTGCGCCGCCGTCCCGTCCGTTTCGCGCGAGCGCGTGGCTGCGCCGCCCGGCGGCGGCGAGGGCCTTACGGTCCTGTCGGCGGACAACCTGCCCCCTTACGCGGAGGGGCCCTTCGCCCGTCCCGAGGAGCTCGAGATCGCCCGGCACGCTCTCAAGGCCGGCGGGCGCCTCGACGACATCGGCGGCGACGACGTGGATCTCGCGCCCGGCCTTGGATCCTCCCATTGCTCCCTGGACATCGCCGCCAACGGCGACATCTACGCAGCCGTGACCACCAATGACGGCGTCGGCAACACCCTGATCGAGGTGCACCTCTCGCGCGACGGCGGCGTGTCCTTCGACCTGTGGGGCACGATCGAGGATCCCCATGTCTACTGCCTAGAACCGGATCTCGATGTCGTCGAGGGGTCCGTCTCGGGCTGCTACATCGCCTACAGGCGGGGATACGCCATCGAACTGATCAGTTCGCCGCTGGGCGGAGCCAGCGCCGCTTTCGGCGCACCGGCGACCATCTTCGCGGATGCCGACGAGTACCACTTCAATCCCCGTCTCGACACGGACGTCACCTCGTACGACACCTTCTACGTCTATGTGGTCGCCCAATCACACGATACCGCGGATCTCTCTTCCATCTGGTTCGCCCGCAGCACCGATCAGGGCGCCTCCTTCGAGACCCCCTATCAGCTCGCGGCGCTGCTGTACGACGACCGCTACTACTCGCGTCCCGACATCGCCTACGGCTTCGGCGGCCACCTGCACGTCGTCTGGCACTTCTTTTCCCTGGACGGCTCGTTCGACGCCTCGGTGCGCTACAGGCGCGCCTCCACCTTCGCCAACGCGGGCATCGGCGACTGGGACTACTGGCAGGCCATGACCTCGACCAGCGACGGCATGCACGACAAGTACGCGATCGTGCACGCCGGCCGGTTCAGCGACGAGGTGATGATCGCCTATTCGAGATTCCCGGGCGAGACCTCGGAAGTCGATGACGTCAGGGCCTTCATCTCCGCGGACACCGGCGTCACCTTCGGCTCATCCGTCTACGTCGAGGAGGACATCGTCCAACTGGGCGATATCGCCGAGGACCATGACTCGGGCATCTGGCATGTCGTCGGCAAGAAGCATGGCGAGTTCGGGTCCTGGCAGGCCCACACGTCCGATCTCTCCGACTGGGGCGAACCTCTCTACTTCAACGATGTCACCAGAACTCACATCGTATACAGGAGAGCAGACATCGCCCTGAATCCGATTCGAGGCAACCGACCGGCCTGGGTCTGGCACATGTACGACATGTTCGACGAGCCCACCTCCTGGTTCGACGCCGCGTGGCGCAACGATCCCGGCTGGCCCAACGTGGAGCCCGGCTTCCCTCTCGGCCTGTGGGCCCCGCCCATCTCGCCGCCCGCGGTGGTCGACGTGGACGGCGATCCAGAGCTGGAGATCGTCTTCACCGACGCGCTGCGGCAGATCCAGGTCTTCAATCCCGACGGCAGCCCCGTGCCCGGCTGGCCCGTGGACGTGGGTGTGACCCTCTCCGACGGGCCGGTGGCCGTCGGCGACCTGAACGGGGACGGCGAGCCGATGCTGGTCGTCGGCGGCACCGACGGCCGGGCCTACGCCTTCCATCCCGACGGCTCCCCGGTGCCCGGCTGGCCCACCGAGATAACGACCTTCGACTCCGACGTGTACGTGAGCATCGGCGCGCTGGGCGGGCCCCTGCCGCGGACGGTGGTCTGCGCCGCCGACCGGGTGCTCACCTTCCGCACCCATCACGGCGAATACCCTCCGAACACGTACTCCACGGCGCTCGGCTCCTCGGTCGTCGCGGCCCCGGCGGCCATCGGCGACATCGACGGCGACGGCGTCGCAGAGGTCGTCTGCGGACTCGAGTCCACCCTGTACGCCCGGGAGCGGAACGATACGACGCTCGAAATGGCCGTAACGCTGCCGGCCCCGCTCTCCGACGCCGTCACCCTGGGCGATCTCGACCTGGACGGCGATCTGGAGATCCTGTGTCCCACCACGAGCGGAGTACTCTACGCCTACGACCATACCGGCACGCCTCTCGGTGGCGGCTTCCCCTACGCCACCGGGAACGCGGACTCGCTCACCAGCGCGGCCATCGCCCAGTTCCGCAGCAGTAGCGAGCCCGACATCGCCTTCGGTCACCACGACTGGGCGGTCCACGCCCTGTTCCACGACGGCTCGCCGGTATCCGGTTTTCCCGTGAACACGACCGACTACTGGTACGTCTACGGAGCTCCGATCATCGCCTCGGTCAACGGGGCGCCCAGCGACGTGGTCATCGGCGATCGCGGCGAAGCGGTCTGGTCCTGGGGCAACGCCGGCGGCTTGCACGCGGGCTGGCCCATGGATCTGCAGAGCAAGGTGAACCTCAGCCCGGCCCACGGCGACATCGACAACGACGGACGCAACGAGCTCGTGCTGCTGAGCGAGGTCCAGCTGTGGGTCGTCGACCTGAACTCGCCACCCAGTGCCGGCTCTTACACCTGGCCCATGTATGGCCACGACCCCCGGCGCACCGGCTGTGCCGACTGTCCCGAGGATCTCGTCACGGCCGTCGAACCGGGCGTCGGCGTCACCCGCGTGAGCTTCGCGGGCGCCTCGCCGAACCCCGTGTCCGGCGCCACGTCCTTCGCCTTCGCCGTGCCCCTGCGCGCCGCGGTGGACCTGGAGATCGTCGATCTGCGCGGGCGGCGGGTGTTCACCGTGTTCCGCGAGGAGATGGACGCGGGGGAGCGGGTCGTCGCCTGGCACGGCAAGGACACGACCGGTCGCCTGGTGGCCAGCGGCCAGTACTTCGCACGGCTGCGCGTGCGGGGGGCCGGCGTCGACGAGACCCTGACCCGGAAGTTGACCGTCGTACGATGAGCGTCGCGGCGGCCCGGCGCCGCCGGCGCCCCATGCGATGGGACCCGGACATGACGAATCGATTCGGCTCCGTATCGAGGATCCTCGCGGTGCTGACCCTCGTCCTGGGCGCGGATCTGAGTCCTATCCCTTGACCACCACCAGCGGACGCAGGCGGGCGATCTTCAGGGCCAGCCCGGCGTCGTGCACCGTATCGACCACCTCGGACACGTCCTTGTAGGCCTCGGGCATCTCCTCGGCGACGGTGCGCTTGCCGGCGGCGCGCAGGGTCACGCCCCGCTCGCGCATCTCGGCGTAGAGATCGCGGCCGCGGCCGGCTTTCAGCGCCCGCTTCCGGCTCATGATCCGTCCGGCGCCGTGGCAGGCGGAGCCGAAGGTCTCGGCCATGGCGCGCTCGGTGCCGCGCAGCACGTAGGAGCAGCGTCCCATGTCGCCGGGGATGAGCACCGGCTGGCCGACGTCGCGGTAACGCTCCGGCAGCTCGGGCCGGCCGGGACCGAAGGCGCGCGTGGCGCCCTTGCGGTGGACGCAGAGGCGTCGCCGCCGCCCGCCGACCTCGTGCTCCTCCCACTTGGCGATGTTGTGAGCCACCTCGTAGACGGTACGCAGCCCGGCCGCGGCCGCGTCGCCCAGCACCCGGCCCACGGCCCCGCGAACGAGATGCGCGATGATCTGGCGGTTGGCGAAAGCATAGTTCACCGCCGCCGCCATGGCGCCCAGGTAGGTGCGGCCCTCGGGCGAGCCCAGGGGGGCGCAGCAGAGCTGGCGGTCGGGCAACTTGATCTTGAAGCGCCTGGCGGCGTCGACCATGTCGTGCACGGCCTCGTCGCAGACCTGGTGGCCGAAGCCGCGGCTGCCGGTGTGGATCATCAAGGTCATGGCGTTGCGGCGCAGGCCCATGGCCGCGGCAGCGTCCTCGTCGAAGATCTCCTCGATCCAGCCCACCTCCAGGAAGTGGTTGCCCGAGCCGAGGGTACCGAGCTGCCGGCGTCCGCGCTGGCGCGACCGGGCGCTCACCGCGGACGGGTCGGACCCGGCCATGCGGCCGTTCTCCTCGATCATGGCCAGCTCGCCCGGATCGCCGTGGCCGCGCCCGACCGCCCAACGGGCGCCGTCGACCATCACCGCGTCCAGTTCCTCGTCCGACAGGCGCAACGGCCCCCGCGAGCCGACGCCGCTGGGCACGGCGGCGAAGAGAGCGTCGGCCAGCGCCTTGGTGTGCGTCCGGATCTCGTCGACCTTCAGGTCGCCGGCCAGCAGGCGCACGCCGCAGTTGATGTCGTAGCCGACGCCGCCGGGGGAGATCACGCCCTCGTCGGCGTCGAAGGCCGCCACGCCGCCGATGGGGAAGCCGTACCCCCAGTGGATGTCCGGCATGGCCAGGGCGTGGCCGACGATGCCCGGCAGGTGCGCCATGTTGGCCACCTGCTCGTGGGCCTTGTCGCGGGAGATGTCCGGCAGCATGCCCTTGCGCGCGTAGATGCGGCCGGACACGCGCATGCCGCCCCGCCGCGGGATCTCCCACAGGGTGTCGTTGATGCGGTCGAAGGGGGGCGTGCTCATATGTCCAGCACCACCTGTCCGGTCCAGCCGTCGGGACCCTTCTCGGCGATGGCGAGGTGATAGGTGACGGCCTTGATCTCGTTCAACTCGGGGTGCCGGTCGGGATCGATCGGCTCGCCGTGGAGACGGGCGCGTAGGCGCAAGGCGCCGTCGATCCGTGCGAGATCCGTGATCTCCGCCGCGGCGTAGAGCTCGTCGCCGGTCTCGCCCAGGTAGAGCACCTCGGCCAGCCAGCGAACCAGCAGTTCGGCGGGGTCGGCGCCGGCCACTTCCACCTCGCGCGCGAGTGCGGTCCGGATCTCGCCCCGCGGACAGATCAACCGCGTCAAGGCCGTCGCCATGGCCGCCAGCAGCGCCTCCAGGGTGGGGGCCGTGACGCGCAGGCCGGTGTCGCCGGTATGGTCGATGGTTTCCACGTGTAAATCGGCCATGTTCGCTCCCGGGGCATCGTGGCAGCGGGGCGCGGCACCTGTCAATCGGGCCCCGTGGTCGATGCGGCGTTGATGTGATATGTTCAAGACACAGGATCGGTGCGGGGGGGAGCATCGACCAGTCATATCCATGAATGACATGACGGGAGGTTCGAGATGAAAACGGTCATGACGATCCTGATGGTTGCGTTGCTGGTCGGACCTGCCACGGCGCAGATCGATCCCGATCCCGACGGGATGAGCGTCTACTTCGACACCGAGGGCTACGATTTCTGCTACGAGACGAGCGGAGGGTACGAGGAGGTGACGGCCTACCTGCTGCTGACGAATCCCTCGGCCGAGTTCCTCTACGCCTGGGAAGCGCATGTGGAATCCGATGTGGACGCCTGGTACTCGATTCACTGGGAACCCGTGTGCACGAGTTACGGCTGGGATATGGATCCCGATTTTGTCGTCGGTTGTTCGCCCCCTGTGCCCCTCGACGGCTCTACTGTCATCTTGATGACCGGACTGATCACATTCCAGGGGGCTCCTTCCGAGTACGCGATCTTCACGGTCAGAGGCATCCCCGGCTCGATCTCATTCGACCCGGACCACCCCGGCTACGCCGCCGGCCCCGGCATCCTCGTCCCCTGCAACCTCATCCACGACGCTCCCGGCGACCCAGTCGCCTGGATCAACCGCCCGGACGACTGCCTCGACATCGTCGCGAACGAGGCTTCGACCTGGGGGACCGTCAAGCGCCTCTACTGACCCGCGCCTTGTCTCCCGCCCCCCCAGGCGGTACCCTCCCTTCGTCACCCGGGAGGCAGACGTGGATTCGCGCACCGTAAAACTCATCGAGACCATCCGCACCGGCGTCGTCGGCCGCGACCGCGCCCTGGACGGGCCCTACGGCCCGCGGCGGATCATCTATGCCGACTACACCGCCTCGGGGCGCTCGCTGGACTTCATCGAGCGCTTCATCGCCGAGGAGGTGCTGCCCCTCTACGCCAACACCCACACCGAGAGCTCCAGCACCGGCCTGCAGACCACCCGCTTCCGCGAGGACGCGCGCGCGCTGATCCACGAGATCTGCGGCGGGGGCGAGGACGACGTGGTGATCTTCTGCGGCTCGGGCGCCACCGGGGCCATCAACAAGTTGATAGAGATCCTCAACCTGCGCATCCCCGCCGACCTGGACGCCACCTTCGACCTGAGCGGCCGCATCTCCGCCGACCAGCGGCCGGTGGTCTTCATCGGGCCCTACGAGCACCACTCCAACGAGCTGCCCTGGCGCGAAACCATCGCCGACGTGGTGACCATCGCCGAGGACGCCAACGGGCGGATCGACCTGGGCATGCTCGAGGAGCAGCTGCACCGCTTCGCCGAGCGGCCCCTGAAGATCGGAAGCTTCTCCGCGGCGTCCAATGTGACGGGCATCGTGTCGGACACCTGGAGCATTTCGAAGCTGCTGCACGACCACGGCGCCCTGTCCTTCTGGGATTTCGCCGCGGCGGCGCCCTACGTGAAGATCGAGATGAACGCGCGGCCCGGCGAGGATCCCGCCGGCGCCAAGGACGCCCTGTTCATCTCGCCCCACAAGTTCATCGGCGGGCCGGGCACGCCGGGCGTGCTGATGGTCAAGCGCGCGCTGCTGACCAACCGGGTGCCGTCGGTGCCCGGCGGCGGCACCGTGTCCTACGTGAGCGCCGAAGAGCACGACTACCTGAGCGATCCCATCCACCGCGAGGAGGGGGGCACGCCGGCCATCATCGAGGCCATCCGCGCCGGACTGGTCTTCGGGCTCAAGCGCGCCGTGGGGGAGGAGACCATCGAGGCGCTGGAGCACGGTCTCGTGGCGCGCGCCATCGACCGCTGGTCCCGGCATCCGAACATCGAGATCCTGGGCAACCTGGAGGCCAAGCGGCTGTCCATCGTCTCCTTCGTGATCCGCTGCGGCGACAGGCTGCTGCACCACAACTTCGTGGTCGCCCTGCTCAATGATCTGTTCGGGATCCAGGCGCGCGGGGGCTGCTCCTGCGCTGGGCCTTACGGGCACAGGCTGCTGGGCATCGACGTGGCCGAGTCGGAGCGCTTCAAGGCCGCCATCGACCACGGCGGCGAGGGGCTCAAGCCGGGCTGGGTACGCGTCAACTTCAACTACTTCGTCTCCGAGCGCACCTGCGACTACATCCTGGACGCCGTGGAAGCCATCGCCGAGGACGGCTGGCGCCTGCTGTCCCACTACCGCTTCGACGCCCTGAGCGGCCTCTGGACCCACGCCGATTTCCGCCGCGAGGCCACCCTCAGCCTGCGCGACGTGACCTACGCGGAGGGGCGTCTCGCCTACGACGCCCCGCACCTCGCCGCCGGCGAGGAGGTCGCGTCGACCTACCTGGCCGAGGCCCGCGCCATCATGCGGGAGGTCGCCGCGGACGAAGACTCCGCAGCGGCCCTGCCCGCCGATCTGGAGAAGCTGCGCTGGTTCCCGTTGCCGGGGGAGTCGCCGGAGTGTTGAGACGATCTCAGCGGTAGAGGGCCTTCACGTCTCCCCAGCTCCGGGCCTCGTTCGGCACGATCCCCGTCCAGTAGACCAATTCATAACCGCCGGGGTCGATCCTGACCGGACCGAGGTCGCGGTGGAGCCAGTAGGTGGTCGAGAACACGGAGGACTCGACGGACACCTTGATGACGTCGAAGGTGCCGGCCGGAACCGCAACCGTCGTTTCCTCGACGACCTCGACGTTGACCTGCTCGCTGAAGGGGGTCCCCCACAAGGACGTGACGATCGCTTCCGTCGTCCAGGTCTTGCCGATATCCAACGGATAGTCGAGCAGGACGAAGGGAGGTCCCCAGGTCCAGTCGTCGAAACAACACCAGGTGCAGCCCACGCCCAGGTAGCTCATCACGACATCCCCCCCCGGATCCGTGTCGTGCTGCGTCGAGATCCAGGTCTGCCCCTCGCTCGTGTAGATCGTGTTCGCGCGAACGATGCCGTCGCCGTCGTGCGGCGTCGCGAGCTCGACATCCCGGCAGGTGCCGCCGTTCGTGTAGTGGAAGGTCGCGCCCGGCATCATGGGCCAGTAGTCGGCGCCGAAGGCGGGGTTTGCCAGGACGAGGGAGCAAAGAAGCAACAATCTCGTCATGATGATCTCCCATGCTTGGGGGATAGGGCAGTCATGGCACGATTATAGACCATTCAGCGTGTCAGGGGGCGAATCATGTCCGATAAACAACTTGGCCTGTGCTATCTTCGCGAGGTATCCACTCGGGCGGGACGGTTTCCGGGAGCGAGGGCACCATGGCACGCTGGCAAGACAACCGCCTCTGCGCCCTGCTGGGCGTCGAGCATCCCATCATCCAGGCCGGCATGATCTACAACAGCGGGGCCGAACTGGCCGCCGCCGCGGCCGAGGCCGGCTGCCTGGGACTGATCGGGTCGGGCAGCATGCGGCCCGAGTTCCTGCGCGCCCAGATCCGACGGGCCCGCGAACTCACCGACAAGCCGGTCGGCGTCAACATCCCGCTGATCTACAACCACGCGCGCGAGAACCTGGAAGTCTCCCTGGAGGAGGGCGTGCGCCTCTTCGTCACCTCGGCGGGTTCGCCGCGCAAGGTGGCCGGGATCCTGAAGAAGGCCGGCGCGACCTTCATCCACGTGGTGGCCTCGGCGGATCTGGCCGTCAAGTGCGAGGAGGCCGGTTGCGACGCAGTGGTCTGCGAGGGTTTCGAGGCCGGCGGCCACAACGGCCGCGAGGAACTGACGACAATGGTGCTGGTGCCCCGGTGCGTCGAGGCGGTGTCGATCCCCGTGGTGGCGGCCGGCGGCATCGCCAACGGAGCCCAGATGGCCGCCGCGATGGTCTTGGGCGCCGCGGGCGTGCAGATCGGGTCGCGTTTTGCCGTGACGGTGGAGTCCTCGGGCCACGCGGCCTACAAGCAGGCCGTGGTGGAGGGCGAGGACACCCTGCTGGTCATGAAGAAGCACGTGCCGGTGCGTCTGCTGCACAACGCCTTCCGCGACCAGGTCGCGGCCCTCGAGGCCGTGGGCGCCTCGCGCGAGGAGCTGGCAGCCATGCTCGGCGAGGGACGTGCCCGCCGCGGCATGCTCGACGGCGACCTGGAGGAGGGCGAACTGGAGATCGGACAGGTGGCCGCGCTCATCGACGACGTGCCCACCGCGGCCGAGGTCGTCGCCCGCCTGCTCGCCGGCTACGACGACGCCAAGCTGCGACTGGTCTGAGATGGATGCGCCCTCGGTGTCCGCCCAGCAGCTGCGCGACATCCTGGCCGCGCCCGCCCGCGCCCACCGCATCGACCTGGTCGGTGCGCTGAACCTGCCCCGCCCGCTGACCCACGCTCCGGACTTCCTGGCCTGGCTCGACGACGGGCACCACGGCGAGCTCGACTACATGCGCCGCGACCCCGCCGACCGCCTCGATCCCACCCGTCCCCACGACTGGGCGGCCTCGGTGCTGGTCTTCGCCCAGCGCTACGCCGCCGGCTGGCATCCCGACGATACCGAGGCGCGCGAGGGGGCCCACGACGGCCGACCCTGGACCGCCGGGGTCTCGCGTTACGCCCGCGGCGACGACTACCACGACGTGCTGCGTCCCGCCATCCGCCGCCTGACCCAGGTCCTGCGCGAGGAACTGCACCTCCGGGGCGTGCTGCGCGATGAGGGCGATCTGCGGACCCGCGACGCCGTCGACGCCGGGCCCTACCTGGAACGCGAGTACGCCTGGCTGGCCGGCTTCGGCTTCTTCGGGCGCAACACCCTGCTGATTCACCCGCGCCTGGGCTCGGCGCTGTTCCTGGGCGTGGCGCTGACCAACCTGCGCATCACCGGCCTGGCCGGGGCGCCGCGGCCGCTGCTGGGCCCGCCGCCCGCGCGGGTCGTGCCCGCCGACGGACTGGCCAACTTCTGCGGCAAGTGCACGCGCTGTCTGGACGCCTGCCCCACCGGAGCCTTCGTGCGTCCCCACGTGCTGGACGCCGCCCGTTGTCTCTCCACCTGGACCATCGAGTGGCGCGGCGGCGCCCCGGCCGGGCGGCGCCGCGAGCAGGGCGGCCTGCTCTTCGGCTGCGACGTCTGCCAGCAGGTCTGCCCCTGGAACCACAAGGCGGCGCGGGTGTCGGAAGAGCCGCCGCCGGAGGCCTATGCCCTCTCGCCCGCGCACGCCGAGCTCGATCTGGCCGACCTGATCCGACTGGACGCCGACGCCTTCCGCGCACGCTTCCGTCGCAGTCCCCTGTGGCGGGCCCATCCGGAGGGCCTGCGCCGCAACGCCCTGGTGGTGGCCGCCAACACGGGGCGGCGCGACCTTGTGGACGTGGTGCGTGCGACGGCCGCGGACGACCCCGATCCTGAGATCCGCGAGGTGGCGCGCTGGGTCCTGGCCGAGCTGGAGGAGGAGCGATGACGGCGACCGTGCAGGCGGCCTGGTGGCGCCCGGCCCGCAAGGGCGCGGTGGTCTGCGAGCTCTGCCCCCTGGGCTGCCGCGTGCGCGAGGGCCGCGACGGGCCCTGCGGCACCCGCGGCAACCGCGCCGGCGAGATGCGTCCGCTGCAGTACGCCGAGGTCGTCGCCTCGGGCCTCGATCCCATCGAGAAGAAGCCCCTCTACCACTTCCATCCCGGCCGCCCGATCATGTCCATCGCCGCCAGCGGCTGCAACCTGCACTGCGCCTTCTGCCAGAACTGGAGCATCAGCCAGGACCGCGAGGGCGTCACCCGCCGCCTGGATCCCGAGGCGGCGGCGGCCATGGCGGCGGAGATGGACTCGGTCGGCATCGCCTACACCTACAGCGAGCCCCTGGTCTGGTACGAGTACGTGCGCGACACGGCGCGCCTGGTCCGCGCGGCCGGACTGAAGAACGTGGTGGTGACCAACGGTTTCCTGAGCCCCGGCCCCCTGGCGGAACTGGCGCCCCTGCTCGACGCCGCCAACGTGGACCTCAAATCCATGGACGACCGCTTCTACCGCAAGGTCTGCAAGGCACGCCTGCAGCCGGTGCTGGACACGATCGCGGGCCTGCACGTCGCGGGCGTGCACCTGGAGGTCACCAACCTGGTCATCCCCGGCCACAACGACGCCGACGAGCAGCTCGAGGCCCTGGTCGACTTCGTGGCCGGCGTCGACCGCGCGATCCCGCTGCACTTCTCGGCCTACCGTCCCGCCTGGAAGTTCGACGCGCCGCCCACGCCGTCCGAGACCCTGCGCCGGGCCGCCGCCATCGCCCGGGAGGAACTTGATTTCGTCTACCTGGGCAACGTGGTTATGGCCGGTGCCGCGGACACGGCCTGCCCGGGCTGCGGCGGAACCGTGATACGACGCAGCGGCTACGCGGCCGAGGTGCGGCTGGACGAGGCGGGCGGCTGCCCGTCCTGCGGGCGGACGATCCTGAAGCGGGGACCATGAAGCGACGCGAGAAACGACCCTTCACCGTCGGCGAGGAGATCGCCCACAGCATCACCCACGGCGTGGGCGCGGCGCTGAGCGTGGCCGGACTGGTGCTGCTGGTGGTGCGCGCCGCGGCCAGCGGCGATCCCTGGCGCGTGGTCAGCTTCGCAATCTTCGGCACGACGCTGGTGCTGCTCTACACCGCCTCGACCCTCTACCACGCGCTGACGCCGAAGCGCGCCAAGTCGGTCTTCAACGTGCTGGACCACGCCTTCATCTACCTGCTGATCGCCGGCACCTACACACCGTTCCTGCTGGTGAGCCTGCGGGGCGCCTGGGGGTGGAGCCTGTTCGGGATCGTGTGGGGCCTGACCATCGCCGGGGGCGTGTTCAAGGTCTGGTTCACCGGGCGCTTCCGGCTGCTGTCGACCCTGCTCTACGTGGGGCTGGGTTGGCTCTGCGTCATCGCGATCAAGCCCATGCTGGCCAACGTGCCGCCGGCGGGGCTGGCCTGGCTGCTGGCGGGCGGGGTGGCCTACACCGGCGGGACCGTCTTCTACCTCTGGCGCCGGCTGCACTACAGCCACGCCGTCTGGCACCTGTTCGTCCTCGCCGGCAGCTTCTGCCACTTCGTGGCCGTCTACGGCTATCTCGCCTGAGACCTACCACGCCTCGCGGCGGGGGAGCGGCTCGCCCCGCCAGCCGTCCCGGGCGTGACGCCCCCGGACGTAGGTGGTGATGCCCCCGCGCACGAACCACTTGGCGTCGATCTCCAGGAACCGGGGATCGAGCAACCGGACCAGTTCGTCGAGGATCTCGTTGGTCACCGCCTCGTGGAAGGCGCCCTGGTCGCGGAAGGTCCAGAGGTAGAGCTTCAGCGACTTGAGCTCCACGCACAGTCGGTCCGGCACGTAGCGGATCCGGAAATGGGCGAAGTCCGGCTGTCCGGTCAGGGGGCAGAGGCAGGTGAACTCCGGGCAGTCGAACTGGATCTCGTAGTCCCGCTCCGCCTGGGGGTTGGCGAAGGTCTGCAGGTCGGCCGAGGGCTGGCTGGGCATGGTCGGTCCTCCGTTCGGTTCCGCGTCCATACTAGGGGGGCGGCCCGCCCGCGGCAAGCGGAGGTAGCCGTGGCACGTGCGGCCCGCTGTGTTATCATGCCTGCGACAGGCTGGTCAGGACCGAGGAAGGAGCCCCTGCATGCCAGGAATCTACGACAGCCTCTTCGTCCTCTACCAACGGATACCGGTCAAGAAGAAGCTCGGAAACCCGATCTATATGGACATGTGCCGCCGCCACCTCACCGATCTGGCCCGTGTGCCGTGGAACCGCACCGGCCACGACCTGTTCACGGATCCCGATACGACTGCGAGGCCTGGCTGCGGCGGAACCGCAACCTGATGCAGATCTACTCGACGCTCGTCTGGCACGACCAATTCCTGCGGTCCGCCCCGCGCGGACGCGACCTCGGGCCACCCGGAGACTAGATGTCCATCGTCCGCAGCACTTTCCGTCACGCCTCCGTCTACACGATGGCGGCCGTCCTGGGCAAGCTGATCAGCTTCTTCATGCTGCCCTTCTACGCCCACGTGCTGCAGGACGTGGGCTACGGCGTGATCGGCATGATCGAGACCGGCATGGCCCTGCTGCTGAGCCTGATGGCCTACGGCGCCCAGGGCGGGATCATCCGCATCTACCACGAGCATACACCGGAGTCCAAGCCGCGGGTCGTCAGCACGGGCATGATCCTGATGGGCGTCGTGTCGCTGGTCCTGACCTCGCTGGTGGCCGTCTTCGCGCGGCCCCTGGCCGGCCTGCTGCTCGAGTCTCCGGACCAGGCCGACCTGCTGGTCATGGCCCTGGCCGGCTTCGTCTTCGAGATCACGGGCATCTCCGCGGCCTCCATCCTGCTCATCAAGCGGCGCTCGATGACCTTCTCGATCATCGGCCTGGTGCGGTTGTTCATGGGGCTGGGCACCAGCATCTGGTTCGTGCTGGTGCTGGGCTGGGGGCTCTTCGGCTACTTCCTGAGTTCCATGCTGACGGCGCTGGTGGCCGCCATCTGCTTCATCGTCATCGCGGTGCGCGAGTGCGGCTGGACCTTCGACCGCGTGATCGCCCGCGAGCTGATCGTCTTCCAGTTGCCGCTGGTGCCGGGCAACCTGGCGTCGTTCGTGTCGCGCCAGGTGGAGCGGGTGCTGGTGCGCTTCCAGCTCAGCCTCGAGAGCGTGGGCGTCCTGGAGATGGGCTACAAGTTCCCGGTGCTGATCGGCCTGCTCGTCACCCAGCCCTTCATGCGCTCCTGGAACACCACCCGCACCGAGATCGCCGACGAGCCCGACGCGCCGCAGCGCATCGGACGCGTCTTCACCTACTTCCTCATGCTGGTCTCCTTCGGGGGCCTGCTGATCGTCGTGAACATCCGCACCGTGCTGGAGCTGCTGACGCCGCCCGAGTTCTGGCCCGCCTACCGTATCGCCCGCGTCGAGGTGGTGACGGCGATCCTGATGGGCGTCTACATGCACCTGAGCTTCGGCCTCTACTACGCCAAGGAGACCAAGACCATGGCCCTGATCCGCGGCGTGATGTCCGCGGTCAAGGTGGGGCTGTCCTTCCTCTTCATCAACCTCTGGGGACTCTACGGTGCGGCCTACTCGGCCATGGTCACCCAGGCCGCCCTCACCACCTGGGGTGCCACGATCTCCCAACGCCGCTACCGCATCGACCTGGAGTGGCGAAAGCTGGCCCTGATCACCGTCTCGGCGGCGGCCCTCTTCGTGGTGCTGGCCAACGTCGATCTCTCCGGCCTCTCCGGCTACCGCTGGCTGCGCGATTCGGTTCTCCCCTGGGCCGTCGACGGCCTGAGCGGCACCGACCTGGGCGAATGGAAAGAGGGCAAGATCCTCGGCCTCCTCGGCGAACGAGCCCACCTCATCGCCGACCTGGTCGTGCGCACGCTGCTCTGCTGCGGGTATCTGCTCGTCTTCCCCGTCATCCACCGCGAGACGCGTGAACGCATCATGGGTGTGTTGCGGCGTTAGTCGGTAAACCTGGAAGAGAAAAGGGAGGGGGCGGTATGCCCTCTCCCGAAATGCTCCGCGCCGCCCCCGCGCCGGCCGCGCGGCTGCGGAAGGGG
>CAZTWK010000009.1:40580-96477 GCA_964617805.1 uncultured Fibrobacteraceae bacterium
CAAGCGAGCGCAGCGAGCGTGCTGAAGGGAGAGGGCATACCGCCCCCTCCCTTTTCTCGGCCCCCTACTTGACCATCACCATCTGCCCGACATGCCGGAAGTCCCCCGCTTCGAGCCGGTAGAAGTACACGCCGGCCGCCACGGGACGACCGCCGTCGTCCACGCCGCGCCACTCGGCGGTGTGCTCGGCGGCGGGCAGGTCGTTTTCGAGCAGGGTGCGCACGAGACGGCCGGACACGTCGTAGATGCGCAGGGTGGTGGGAGCCGCCTCGGGCAGGGCGAAGCGGATCGTCGTCTTGGGGTTGAAGGGATTGGGGTAGTTGGGGTCCACGGCGAACCTCAGCGGGGCCGGGCCGTCCTCGACGGCGTTGCCCTCGGTGCAGCCCTCGCCCAGGGCGCCGATCTGGCCGCAGCCGCCCGAGTTGTCGGGGTGGCAGGGCGAGGCGTCGGAGATGGTGTAGTCGCCCGCGTCGAAGTCGCAGAAGCGCGGATCATCGGACACGTTGCCGTCGCTGCCGGTGGGATCGGTCACGCCGACGAACTCGAGCGTGTTGCCGTAGACGTCGTTGCAGTTGAAGGTCAGGGTCGCGCCCGCGCCCTCGACGCCGTTGCCGGTGTTGAAGGCGACGATGTTGTTGGTCAGGGTCGCCGTCGCGGCGTCGGCGTAGAGGCCGGCGCCCATGCTGGTGGCCTCGTTGGCCACGATGGTGTTGCCGGACAGCGTGGTGGTCGTGGTGTCGTCCAGGTAGATGCCGCCGCCCGTCAGCACGCCGTCATGGCCGGAGACGACGCAGTTCTCCAAGGTCAGATCGCTGTCGTGGACGTAGAGTCCGCCGCCCAGCGGGAAATAGAAGAAGTTGCCGTTGAAGGCGTTGTCGTAGATGCGGCAGTCGGTCATGGTCGGCGCGCCGCCGTGCACGTAGACGCCCCAGCCGTAGAGCGACGTGTTGTCGTGGATGGTGGAGCTCTCCAGGACCGCGTCGGAGTTGTAGAAGAGCACGCCGCCGCCGCCGCTCTCCTCCAGGACGTTGCCGCTGGTGTTGCCGGTGACGTCCAGGTTGCGCAGGGTGGCGTCGCCCGCGACGACCAGGCCGCCGCCGAACTTGCCCGCGTAGGGAATGCCGCTGTACAGCTTGCCCGTGCCGTTGGTGCAGCGGAAGCCGTCGACGATCACGTCGGGACCCGCGCCGACGATGATCTCCAGGGCCGTGGTCGAGGCGGTGCCGTCGATCGTGGACGGATTGCCCTGCGGATCGCGGGTCGTGTAGGTGTCGTCCCAGCCGCCCAGGTAGTAGAGCTGCTTGTCGGGGATCTGGATGGGACCCTGCAGGGTCGCCGAGCCGCGCACGGCGATGGTGTCGCCCGGGGCGGCCTCGTTCATGGCGTCGAAGAGCACCTCGAACTCGTCCGGCACCTGCTGGATGCGGTCGCCGAGGGCGGTCAGCAGGTTGGGCCGGCCGGCGCCCAGCTCGCCGACGAAGGACGGGTTGACGGCGTCGATGTCGTCGCAGGTGTCGTACATCAACTGGATGACCTCGGTGCGGCTCAGGCCCGGGTTGGCCGACCAGAGCATGGCGAGGACGCCGCAGGCGATGGGCGAGGAGAACGAGGTGCCGTCCACGATGGAGTAGGTGCTCGACATGGTGCCGTGGTCGAAGTAGGTCGTGTAGATGTCGTCGCCTGGGGCGGAGACCTCGACCCAGTAGCCGTAGTTGGAGAAGCTGGCCTTCTGGTCGTAGCCGTTGGTGGCCGCCACGGAGATCGAGTTGGTGTAGTAGTCGAGGTACTCGGGCGTGTCGTCGTTGTCGTTGCCCGCCGAGTTGCAGATGACCAGGCCGTTGGCGGTGGCGTTGTTGCAGGCCGAGGCGAGGTAGCTCGAGCTGCCCCAGCTGCAGTTGATGATGTCCGCGCCGTTGGCCGTGGCGTAGTAGATGGCCTGCGAGGCGAAGAGCATGCTGACGACACCCTGGGGCTGTCCGCCGGCGTTCTGCAGCCAGCCCGCGCGCAGGGCCATGATCTTGCAGCCCCCCGCGGTGCCGGACATGCCCACGCCGTTGTTGGTGACGGCCGCCGCGCAGCCGGAGCAGCCGGTGCCATGGCCGCCGAAGTCCATGGGATCGTTGTCGGCGCCCGAGGCATCCTCGCCGGGCCAGGCGCTGGTGCTCGAGGCCACGAAGTCCCAGCCGCGGATGTCATCGGTGCGGAAGTTGCCGTCGTCGTCGACGCCGGGCGTGCCGAAGTACTCGTCCCAGTTCATCCAGATGCAGCCGTCGGTGTAGTCGGGGTTGGTGCCGCCCAGGTCGGGGTGCGTGTAGTCGACGCCCGAGTCGATGATGGCGATGACGACGTTGCTGTCGCCCTGGGTCTCGGCCCAGCCGCCCAGCCAGCGCACGTCCTTGCCGTTGTAAAGCGTGTTGCGCAGGTACCACTGCTGGTTGAGGTCGGGATCGTTGGGCACGGCGATGTGCATCTTGCGGATCTCGTCGCGCCACACGCGGCCCACGTTGGGCAGGGCGTCGTAGGCGGCGTAGGCCACGTCCAGGTCGGTGTCGCGGTCGAACTCCACGACCCAGTGGCGCATCATCTCCTCGGCGGCCGCGTTCTTGGCGCTCCTCAGACCCGGATAGACCGGCTCGAGCGACGTCACCGAGAAGCGCCAGACCAGGGCCTGAAGACCGGCGTCGTCGATACTCAGGCCCGCGGCGGACTTGTCGACCGTGGGCACGGAGCCGGGCGTCATTTCCAGTATCAACTTGCCGGGCATATATCCGACCAAGCTGTCCGCCAGGGCCGCGGACGTCAGGCCCAGGCAGGCGGCCAAAAGAGTCATCAGGCTCAGCATCGCCGTTCTTTTCATGTACTTAACCTCACTGCTGCGTCACGATGTGACGTCATCACATGTTGATTGGCGGGGGAAGGGGATCCGACATATTATACGAAAAATGACGACCATCTTCAATCAGAGCGATCGGCAGCCCCGGCGCGCGCGAAAGGTCCGCCCTTGAGGATCCTCTTCCTGGAGCCCTACGACGGGGGTTCCCACCGTTCGTTTCGCGAGGGACTCGTCCGTCATTCGCGCCACGAAATCGTGTCGTTGACCCTGCCGGCACGCTTCTGGAAGTGGCGCATGCGCGGCGCGGCGCTCTGGTTCGCCGACCGCATCACGGCCGAGGACGCGCGCGCCGACCTGATCCTGGCCACCGACTTCCTCAACGTCGCCGACCTGCGCGGCCTGCTGCCGCCGCCGCTGGACCGGACGCCGGTGCTGCTCTACATGCACGAGAACCAGCTCACTTATCCGTTGTCGCCCGACGAGGAATTCGACTTCCACTTCGGCTTCACCAACATCCTGAGCTGCCTGGCCGCCGATCGGGTGCTCTTCAACTCGGATTTCCACCGCGAGCTCTTCCTGGACGCCCTGCCCGACTACCTGGGCCGCATGCCCGAGGCCGTGCCCCGCGACGTGCGCCCGCGTCTGGCGGAAAAGAGCGGCGTGCTGCCGGTCGGCCTGGAACGCGCGCCGCACGCCCCCGGCGCCTTCGCCCCCTACCTGGGCGGCGCCTGCGCGGCCGACGCGGGGCCCGGCTGGCCGCGCGACGGCCGCGCGCCCGTGATCCTCTGGAACCACCGCTGGGAATTCGACAAGCGTCCGGAGATGTTCGCCGCCGCCGTGACCCGGCTGGCCGCGGCGGGCCGCGACTTCCGCCTGCGCCTGCTGGGCGAGCCCCGCCAGCGGGACGACGTCTTCGCCGACCTGCGCGCGCGCCTGGGCGACCGCGTCGAGGTCTGCGGCTGGGAACCGTCGCGCGCCGCCTACGACGCCCTGTTGGAATCGTCGGACATCGTGGTAAGCTGCGCGGCCCAGGAGTACTTCGGCATCTCCGTGGCCGAGGCCGTGCACGCCGGGGCCTACGCGGTCCTGCCCCGCGCCCAGGTCTACCCCTCCCTCTACGGGGAGCGCTGCCGCGGACGCCACTTGTACGATGGGGAGGACGAACTGGTCGCCCTGCTGGACGACCTGCTCGGCGACGACGGCTGCGGGCACATCTGCTCGCTGCCGCTGGACTGCGACGCGTTCTGCTGGGAACGCCTGGCCCCGCGCTACGACGCGCTCTGCGAGGAGATGACGCGCCCATGACCCGACCCGCCGCGAACTGCTACCTGATCGACATCGAGGGCGTGCTGGTGCGCGACAAGCGCTACGAGCCCGTGCCGGGCTCGGTGGACTGGTTCAACGGGCTGGCCGGGGCGGGCCGCGTCCTGGTCAGCAACAACACCACCCACGCGCCCGAGGACCTGGCCGCCGACCTGCGCGGCGCCGGCTTCGCGGTGGAGCCCGACGACATCGTGTCCGCCCTGGCCGCCGGGGCGCGGCTGCTGCGGGGGTGGGGCAAGACCCGCATCCTCTGGCTCGGCATGCCGGGCCTGGCCGGCTGGTGGCGCGAGGCCGGCTTCGACCTGGTCGACGGCGGCGACTGCGACGCGGTGGTCCTGGGCGCCAATCCCGACCTCTCGGCCGCGGACCTGGGCGGCGCCCTGGCCGCCCTGCTGGACCACGACGCCGAACTGGTCGCCCTGCACCGCGTTCTCTTCTACCTGGACGGCCGCGGCGAGCGCCGTTTCGGTCCCGGTTACCACTGCGCGGGACTGGCCGGCGCCGCGCGCCGCGACCCGGTCGTGGTGGGCAAGCCCCAGGAGCGCATTTACCGCCTGGCCCTGGAAAAGATTGGCGGCCGGGCCGAGGAAGCCCTATTTATCTCGGATGACCCGGTGAACGACCTGGTCACCGCCAAGAAGCTCGGCATGACCACGGCCTTCGTGCTGTCGGGCAAGTATCCGGATCACGCGGTGCTCGGCCGGATGGATCAGGCAGACTGGCCCGACATCATCGCCGACACACCCGCCGCCATCGACGGGGCCGCCCGGGGCCCGCGTCACGAAACACCGGACGGAGAATGACTTGGCCTCTTCCGAGCGAACACGGACCCGCGACCCCCATCTGCTCACCCAGCTGGCCCTGACGGCCTGGGAGATGGAACTCTCGCCCCCCGCGGCCGACGATCTCCGCACCCGCATCTCGCTGCTCAAGACACACGCCCGCCTGCAGGCCGAGATCGAGGGCGCGTCGAGCATCGCGGAATCCATGCGCTCCCGGCTGCGCGTGCGCCAGGGCGCCGAGGAGGCCGTGCTGCTGATCCACGGCTCCACCGGAAATCCCAAGGACCTGGCCGGATTCGCCGACAAGCTCTTCGGCAGCGGCTACCACGTCTACAACATGCTGCTGCCCGGCCACGGCACCGGCGCCGAGGGCCTGCCGGAGACCAAGTGGAAGAGCTGCTACAACGAGGTGCTGCTGCGCTACCGCATCCTCACGCGCACCTGCCGCCGCGTGCACGTGATCGGCTTCAGCTTCGGCGCCGCCCTGGCCATCCTGCTGGCGCGGCAGGAACAGCCCTCGACCCTGTCGCTGCTGGCGCCGGCGCTGGTCCCCAAGGTCTCCTTCGGCAGCCGCCTGATGATCACCCTGGGCCTGCACCGCCTGCCCTTCCTGCGCCGCCGCATCGGCTGGAACCTAGAGGTCTTCGAGGCCATGGAGAAGGCCAAGGGCCAGTTCGGCAAGCTCCGCCTGCCCGTCTACGCCGCCCACTGCGAGGACGACGAACGCATCGACGCCGCCTCGCTGCGGCACCTGCAGAAGAAGGCGCACAACAAATCCTCGCGCTTCCGGATCTTCGAGAGCGGGGGGCACATGATCCTCGAGTCCCACGCTTCCGACCTGCACGGAGAAATCCTCCAGTTCATGCGCTCTTAGGAGCGCCCCACCCGGGGCTCTGCCTACCTTCGCCTGGTTGAGGTGTCTCCATGTAGGGGATGATCAGGGGGCGTGATGGACGGTCATATTTCATGGTCTCGGTTGCGGATTGCAATGGCGCAGGGAGGTTCAGGCTGTCCCGAGCGGGGGCGTGATTCCGCGTGATGCCCCGTAAGGGGTCATGAGGGGTGGTTTTTGGGGATAATCGTTGTTTTTTGGGGTTTGGCACGGAGGCATGGTAGTTGCTTTTCCCGTCTGGAATCGGCAACAACCCGGACCCTGAGGAGCACGAGCAACATGAACGACACGAAGCAGTACGGGGCCATCTACATCGGCGGCGAGCAGGAGGCGAACCAGGTCATGACCTCGGTGGAGGCCGCCGAGTATCTGAAGATGCACGTCAAGACGGTGTGCCGCCTGGCCAAGGAGGGGAAGATCCCCGCCAAGAAGGTCGGGAGCGAGTGGCGCTTCCTGCGCAAGGTGCTGGACAACTGGCTTTCCATGGAACTGGTCTGACATATGGCGATCGTCTTCGAACACTTCGAGCCGGCGGGCGAGACCCTGGCCGGACTGCGTCTCGGCGGGACCGTCAGCAGCGGCGACCACCGCGACTTTTCCGCGCACGCCAACCGCCTCGTGGAGGCGGGGGCCAGCGGCCTGATCGTGGACATGGGCGGCCTGGGCTCCATGAGCGAGGACCTGGCCGCGGAGCTCGCGTCCTGCCAGCGTCAGCTCCTGGATCATGACGGCGAGATGGTGTTCGTCAATCCCAACGTGGTGATCGGCTGGTTCCTGGACAAGCGCTTCGGCCCCCTGGCCCACCGCTGCTTCGACACGGTGCCGGAGGCCGAGACGGCCCTCGCGGAGCCGTCCCCGGCGGAGGCGCCCGACGAGGCCCCGGTGGACGACGACGTACGCGAGCCCTCTCCGGACTGGCCCGCCAACGTCAACGAATCCGGCCGGCCGGACCGCTTCTCCTTCGCCGTGGTGCAGCAGACCCTGCAGCGCACCGACGACCCGCGCGAGTGGCTCGATCCGTTGCGCGCCATGCTGCGCATGACGGGCCTCGGCCGCGACCTGTTGCTCTGCAGCCGCGAGGGCGAGATGCTGGAGCTGGTCGGGCGCAAGGACTACGCCTTCCCGGCCAACGGCTGGCTGGGATCGCTGCTGGTCAGCGCCGACTGCCCCCTGGGCGTGCCGGAGATCGCCGGCGACGGCCTCACGCTCCCCGAGAAGGCCTTCCTCAAGTGGTGCGACACCGACGTGGTGGTGCCCGTGGTCGACGGCAGCTCCCGCCTGCGCGGCGCACTCTTCGTCAAGAGCGACCGCGACGGCGGCCTCTACCGCTACCGCTCGGGCGAGCTGCTGTCCCTGGCCCTGCTGGGACGCCTGCTCGCGGAGTACCTCCCCACCGGCGAGACCGCTCCCGACCCGCAGAGCGTCGAGGAGGCCATCGCCGAGCTGCTCGAGCCCGAGGCGCTGACCGTCTGATCTTACGGCCGGGCGTCGTGTGCACGCCCGGCCCAGTTGTGTCGCTGGCGGGACAGCCTCTCAACTTCCCCTGCCGCTGACATCTCCGGTCCAGTGCCGCCACGCGCGGCGGCACCGGCCCCGTGTTCCGTCGCGCTCGCCGCCGACACGCGCGCCGAGGCGCAATCATCCAACTCACAGCGGGACAGTGTGTTATATGGCGTGGCGCCCTCCGTGCCCGCCGCGGGCCGCCTCTTGCTCCGCACGGCCACACGGGGGCGACGGTTCGAGGATGGGAGGACTCGGAACGTCGCACGGCGCAAACCGGTGCCGCAGGTCGGGCGCCCGGCGGGCTGCACCGGTTTCCCACCCCGTCCATTGTGCGACAACAGAGGAGGGGAGACGTGCCGCGTAACGATTGGACACGCTATCTCCATCGCGACATCCAGAAACTGCAACTCGCTCTGCGCGAAGATCTGCGGCTTGTCGCCTGGGGAGTTTCCCGCACGGCGGGCGACTACGCACTGTGGCTCGAATGCCAGCACGTAGGTGAGACCGCGGCCGTATGGCGCGGGTGGGCGCCTTTGCCGCGGGCGTGGGCCCGGAAAACGAAGACCGCCATGAGTCGACGGGGTCTCTTGTTGGCCCTGGCCCAAGCTCTCTCGGACATCGCAGGTCGTTCGGGATCCGGCGTCCGACTGTGGCGGGACGCGGGCTAGGTCATGGTCCCCCGCATCTATGGACCTGGCGGTGGCATGCCGAGCAGAGGACCTGCAGGTTGTCAAGACCGTTCCCGCCACCCCGTGCGCGGGGACGGCGGTGATGGACTTCGAGAAAACGAGTCCGTTCGCAGCCCGGCGTTTCACAACGATGGCCGGCGCGGAACAGGGCGGCCCGCCGGGCCTGGGGCCGGATGGTCGATCGGTTCGGCTGGCCTGATTCCTGGACGCGCGCGTCGCATTGCACGGCCGTCGCCGGCATGGGCTGCGGGCCGCGATCAGTTCGCACCTCTGCATCGCCGCATTCTTTACACGTGTAAACGACGAGCTGATAGGGCGGCTCGCCGGATCCGGGATTCGTGCCGCCGTCGATGTGTTCCGCCAGGTCGTTCAACGCTGCGAGCAGCAGTTCGGCGCGATCCATGCCGTGTACCGAGGAGTCCCGCTTCCCGCCGCGCTTGCGGATCGTCTCCAGTAGAGTTTCGAATCGCGCGTACTGCTCGGGCGTGAACGTCACGCTCACCGAGATCGGCGCCGGATCGGGCTTTGAATCCACGACCGGGCTTACCAGCGCCAATGCCGCCTGCCCGCCCACATGTGCCGCGCCCCGGGTCCGTTGACGAGCTGTGCGTACCCGGCGTTCCAACTGCCGGCTGCTCGCTAGTTTCGCCGCGGCGATCCAGCGCTGTTCGCTACGGGGCGTGGCCACCTTGGCCACCTCTCGCGCCTTGGTCCAGCCCAACTCGCCGGAGGCGACGGATCGTCGCAGACACGGCAGATCTTCGAGTGCGCCGGCCAGCCGCACGAACTGGGAGGTCTTGCTCGGCGTGAAGCCCAGCGCCTCGACGGCGTAGGTCTGGATGGATGCGAAACCGAGATCCCGGTAGAGCTTTCTGCGCAGTATCTCTCCGAACAGCAGGACGGCGGTGCGTTCGGCGCGTCGCAGATCGCGCAAGGTGGCTTGGAGGCGGGCGTGGATGGTGGCGGCGGACATGGGAATACCTCCCTGAAGACGCAGGCTTCGTGGGAGGTCGAAGCGGGTTCAATCGATGGGTACAAGATAGCTCTCGGAGCCGCCCGCCGCAAGCTGTAAATTATTGTTATAATTTAAGTTATCAGCTATCGTGGGCGTCGTTCTTGCGCACAGGAACCGGCGGGATACGGATCATCTACCTTAGGCGGGCTGCGTCTCAGTCGTCTCCCGCACCTTCTCCTTGGCGCGCGTGAAGATGCGGTTCAGCTCGGCGGTCAGGTCGTCGATGGACAGGCCGCGCTTGATCTCGCCGCCGAAGGCCAGGGAGATGGCGCGCGTCTCTTCCGAGACCACGATCACCACGGCGTCCGACACCTCGCTCAGGCCGATGGCCGCGCGGTGGCGGGTGCCCAGCACGTAGCCCAGCTCGGTGCGCTCGGTGTTGGGCAGGATGCAGGCCGCGGCGGTGATGTTGTCCTGGCTGATGATCACGGCGCCGTCGTGCAGGGGGCCCGGCACGGTGAACAGCGACTCGAGCAGTTCGGCCGAGATCTCCGCGCCCACCGGCGTGCCCGTCTTGACCCAGCGGCCCAGGCTGATTTCCCGCTCCAGCACGATCAGGGCGCCCAGGCCCCGCCGCGAGAGGCGCTCCACGGCGCGGATGATCTCCTGCTGCGCCGGGATCTCCTCCGGGGCGGCGAAGAAGAGGATGCCTCGGCGCCGGCCCAGGTGGGTCAGGGCCGTGCGCAGCTCGGGCTGGAAGATGATCAGGAAGGCCACCACCCACACCGTCTGCAGGGACGAGATGATCTGCTTGACGACGATCAGGCCGATGCGGTCGGCGACCCACGAGAAGACCACCAGCAGGCCCAGTCCGAAGAACATCTGGGTGGCGCGCGTGCCCCGCACCAGCAGGACCAGGCGGTAGAGCAGGAAGGCCACGATCACGATGTCGAGGATATCGATGATGGGCGAATCGGAAAACAGGCTCAGCATGCGGGTACCCGACCGTTCCTTCGTTACGGGCCTCAGTCGTGTAGAACCTAGCACCGGGCGGGCCGGGGCTCAACTTCGAAGAGCGTCCCGCCGCTGATCGTCCAGGGCGGCGAGGACCTCCAGGCACTGCACGGTCTCGGCCACGTCGTGCACGCGCAGCACCGCCGCGCCCTGGGCGTGGGCGATGGCCACCGCCGCCAGGCTGCCCCCGAGGCGCTCGGCCGCGGACGCGCCGGTCAGGTGCGCGATGAAGGACTTGCGCGAGGCGCCCACCAGCAGGGGGCGGCCGCGTCCCACCGCGTCCAGGTTGGCCAGCAGGTCCAGGTTGTGGGCGAGGGTCTTGCCGAAGCCGATGCCCGGGTCCACGGCGATGCGCTCCGGGTCCACGCCGGCCGCCTCCGCGGTGCCGGCCCAGGCCGCCAGGGCGTCGCCCACCTCGCCGACCACGTCCGTGTAGCGGGGGTCGTCCTGCATGGTGCCGGGTTCGCCCTGCATGTGCATCAGGACCAGGCCGCAGCCGCTCTCGGCGGCCAGGGGCAGCAGGTCCGGGTCGCCGCGGCCCCCGGTGATGTCGTTGATCCCGTCCACGCCGGCCGCCAGGGCGCGGCGCGCCGTGTCGGCCCGGCGCGTGTCGGCGGTCAGGGGCAGGTCGCAGACCGCATGGATGGCCTCGAGGGCGGGCAGCAGGCGCGCCTGCTCCGCGGCGGCGTCCACGGGATCGGAGCCGGGGCGCGAGGACTCTGCGCCCACGTCCAGCAGGTCGGCGCCAGCGGCGGCCATGGCGGCGGCCATCTCGGCGGCCCGGCCGGCGACGGCCCGCGAGGGGGCGTGGAAGCTGTCCGGGGTGACGTTGATGATGCCCATCACCAGCGGCCGTGCCGCGAAGTCCAGCACGTGCCCGCCCAGGCGCCAAAAGGAGGCGGCGCCGTTGCCGGGCGCCGCCGTGGGGGTCTGGTCGTCGTGCGGGGAGCCGCTCAAGTGAGGGGCTCCTCGTCCGGCGTGTCGAAGGGGGGCGCCTCGGGGGCGGGGGCGTCCGCGAAGAGGTCGTCCGGGGCCTCTGCGGGGGCCTCGTCCTCGTCGTCGTCGTCGTCGCCCAGGTCCACCTCGGGCGGGGGCAGCGGCGTGCCCGCCATGATCATCTCGACTTCCTCGCGCTGCAGGGTCTCGCGCTCGAGCAGGGCCTCGCCCATGATCTCCATCTCGGAGCGGTGTTCCGAGAGCAGCGTGCGCGCGCGCTCGAGCTGGTCGTTGATGATGCGCGTGACCTCGTCGTCGATGAGCTGCTGGGTGCGCTCGCTGAGGGTGCGCCGCTTTCCGTAGTCTCGGCCCAGGAAGACCTGCTGCTGGCCCTCGTCGTAGGAGATGGGGCCGAGGGCTTCGCTCATGCCATACTTGGTGACCATCGCCCTGGCGGCGTCGGTGACATTCTTGATGTCCGCGATGGCGCCGCTGTGGATCCGACCGATGTAGATCTCCTCGGCCACGCGTCCGCCCAGGGAGACGCAGATCTGATCGGTCAGCTTTTCCTTGCTGAGATGATACTCGTCCTTGTCGGGCGGCGTGAAGGTCACACCCAGGGCCTGGCCGCGGGGGATGATCGTCACCTTCTCGGCAGCGTTGGCGTTCTCGCAGAGCATCGACAGCACGGCGTGGCCCGCCTCGTGGTAAGCGGTGATCTTCTTGTCGTCCTCGTCGAGGATCATGCTGCGGCGCTCCGGCCCCATCATGACCTTCTCGCGGGCTTCCTGGAAGTCCTCGTGGGTGACGTCCGAGTGGTTCTTGCGGGCGGCCAGCAGGGCGGCCTCGTTGACCAGGTTCTCCAGGTCGGCGCCCGCCAGGCCGGGCGTGCCGGCGGCGATCTTGTGTGCCGAGACGTCCTTGCCCACGCGGATCTTCTTCATGTGCACCTTGAGGATGGCCTCGCGTCCCTTCAGGTCCGGCATGTCGACCACGATCTGACGGTCGAAGCGGCCCGGGCGCAACAGCGCCGGGTCGAGCACGTCGGGGCGGTTGGTGGCGGCGACGAGGATCACGCCGTCGTTGCTCTCGAAGCCGTCCATCTCCACCAGGAGCTGGTTCAGGGTCTGCTCGCGCTCGTCGTGGCCGCCGCCCAGGCCGGCGCCGCGATGGCGGCCCACCGCGTCGATCTCGTCGATGAAGATGATGCAGGGGGCGTTCTTCTTGCCCTGGTCGAAGAGGTCGCGCACGCGCGAGGCGCCCACGCCCACGAACATCTCCACGAAGTCCGAGCCGCTCATGCTGAAGAAGGGCACCCCCGCCTCGCCGGCCACGGCGCGGGCCAGCAGGGTCTTGCCCGTGCCGGGCGCGCCCACCAGCAGGGCGCCCTTGGGGATGCGGCCGCCCAGGCGCTGGAACTTCTTGGGGTTGCGCAGGAATTCGATGATCTCCTCGAGCTCCACCTTGGCCTCGTCGCAGCCGGCCACGTCCTGGAAGGTGACCGTGGGCTTGTCCATGTTGATGAGCTTGGCCTTGGACTTGCCGAAGCTGAAGGCCTTGTTGCTGCCCCCCTGCATCTGGCGGATGAAGAAGAGCCAGAGCACGAGGATCAGCAGGAACGGCAGGTAGTAGGTGACGATGACCGACAGCCAGCTCGTCTTGGGCGTGTCGCCCTTGAGGAAGGCGTCGGGATTGTGCTCCTCGATCCAGTCGGCGAACTTGGGATCCTCGCTCAGCAGCACGATCTCGAAGCGCTGCACCTCGGGCGCGGTCCCGTTCTCCAGCATGATGGGCACCCGCTGGACGAACTCGCCCTGGACGGTGGATTCCGTCTTGGTCAGCGAGCGGATGTTGCCCGCCTCCACCTGGGTCTTGAAGGCCGTCCAGCCGATCTCGTAGACCTGCTCGCGGTCGATGGACATCATCTGGAACGCCAGGAACACCAGCAGCAGCAGCAGCATCCAGAAGCCCACCGTCCGGCCGGGCATGGTGGGACGGCGCCCGTTGCCGGGACCCGGGAAGGAACCCTTTTTCTTGTCGTTGGCCATGGATCTCCCATCTCGTCGGCGACTACGCATACCTACGCGTTCACCGCGACGAGGGTTCGGTCATTCGCTCTCGACGCGTTCGGTCTTGCCGCGAATGAGCAGTGTAACCGCCGTTTCGGTGGACGGCAACATCCGCGTGCGCTCCGCCCGCGCGACGCCGGCCAGCCACAGGGGGCCCGCGTCGTCCTCGACCACGTGCTGTACGTGGCGGATGCGTGCAGGGATCCGGGCCTCGCGCAGCAGATCGCTGACTTTCTTGTGCCCTGTCATGCCGAGGGGAACGAAGCGGTCGCCCTCGCGCCAGCGCCTCAGGCGCGGCTCGCCCTGGAGCGCGTCGGCGGGCAGGGTCAGGCGCCAGGTCATCAGGCCCTCGTGCCCGTCCGGCTCGGCCATCTCCTCCGGCGTGGCCGGGCGGATCTCCAGCTCCGCCGGTGCGATCGGGGGCGATCGCCGGGGATCGAGGAAGATCAGACGGTCGAATTCGCGGTAGGCCCGCCAGCCCTCGATGAGGTCGATGGCGCGGCCGGAGCGGCTGTCGGGCAGCCAGTCGAGCAGACGGTCCACATGGACCCGCGCCAGGTCGGTCGCCACGCCGCAATGATCTCTCAGGTAGATCCGCACGGCGCGCGAGGAGATGGGCGGCGCCAGGTCGATGAGGTCGGCCACGGGCAGGGAGGCGCCGTCGCCGTCGGCCAGCATGCCTGCGAGCAGGCCGCGGGCGATGGTCTCGAGCACCGCCGTATCGGCGGTCAGCAGTTCGGCCAGACGCGGTGGGGCGGTATCGGCGGCGGCGCCGAAGATGTCCCGGGCCAGCGGCAGCAGCTCAATGCGCACGCGCGAGCGGGTGTTGGTGCCGTCCAGGTTGGTGGGGTCCACGCGCCAAGGCTGCCCGCGCGCGGTGAGGAAGGCCTCGATCCGCTCGCGGTCGACTCCCAGCAGGGGGTGGATCGTGCGTCCGGACAGCGGCCGGATGCCGCGCAGGCCCTCGGCGCCGGCACCGCGGAAGAAGCGCATGACCAGCGTCTCCAGCTGGTCGTCGAGGTGATGAGCGGTGGCGCAGGCAGCCAGATCGGGGTGGGCGTCCAGGATCTCGGCGAAGATCCGGCGTCGCTTCTCGCGGCAGCCGGCCTCGCTGTCGTCGTCGCGCGGCTCGGCCCGGCGCACATGGAAGGGCACGTCCAGGCGCAGGCAGAGCTCGGCACAGAAGACCTCGTCCCGGTCCGACTCGGCGCCGCGCAGGCGGTGGTTGACGTGCACCGCAGCCAGGGGGTCGCCGAAGCTGTCCCGCCAGGCGGCGGCGGCCAGCAGCAGGGCCGTGGAGTCGGCACCGCCGGAGAGTGCCACCAGCAGGCCCCGCGGCGCGTCCGCGGGCGCGCGAACCCGGCCCAGGAGCCGGTCCAGCTCCGGGATCACCTGGTCGAGGAATGCGTCTTCGCGGGTCATAGGGGGCCCTGGATCGTCGGGATGCCGGCGGGCAAAGAAAAATGGTAGCGGCTCAGGGACTCGAACCCCGGACACTCGGATTATGATTCCGATGCTCTAACCAGCTGAGCTAAGCCGCCACCATTATTGAGCTGTTCCGCGCCGGTTTTCCGGGCGGGCTCTCAATCTAGCGGGGGAGGCATGTCTTGTCAAGACGGGCAGGCCCCCATATTGTCGGCTGAGAGCTCCCTGGAGGTGGATATGAGCGAAAACGTGTATGAGGAGAGCGAAGTTACGCTCGCCCCGCTGGACGGCCTGACCGTCGCCGTGCTCGGCTACGGCAACCAGGGCCGCGCCCAGGCCCTGAACCTGCGCGACAGCGGCATAGACGTCGTGGTCGGCGCCCGCGTCGGCGGACGCGGCCACGACCGCGCCCACGTGGACGGATTCGCCGTCCTCGACCTGCCCGAAGCCACCGCGCAGGGCGACGTGGTCATGATCCTGCTACCGGACGAGGTCCAGGGCCCTCTCTGGAAAGACCAGCTCGCCGACGCCCTGAAACCCGGCGCCGCCCTGGGCTTCTCCCACGGCTTCGCCATCGCCTTCGACCAGATCGCGCCCCCGTCCGGCATGGCCTGCTTCCTGGTGGCGCCCAAGGGCCAGGGCGACATGCTGCGGGAGGCCTTCGTCAAGGGCGGCGGCCTGCCCGGCATGCTGGCGGTGACCGACGATTCGCCGCATGGCCCGGAGCACAAGAGGACCTGGGATCTGGCCGCGGCCTACGCCAAGGCCATCGGCTGCCTGCGCGGCGGGGGGTTCCGCACCACCTTCCGCGAGGAATGCGTGGCCGACCAGTTCGGCGAGCAGGCCGTGCTCTGCGGCGGGCTGGTGGAACTGGTCCGCGCCGCCTTCGACACCCTGGTCTCCCGCGGATACGACGAGAACAACGCCTACTTCGAGTGCGTCCACGAGGTGAAGCTCATCGCCGACCTGCTGCACCGCCACGGCCTGGACGGCATGCGCCGCCTGATCAGCCCCACCGCCGCATACGGCGGCTTGACGCGCGGCCCCCGGCTGGTGGACGATGGGGCCCGCGAACGCATGAACACGATTCTCGACGAGATCGAGAGCGGCGCCTTCGCCCGGGAATTCCTGGACGACGCGACGCGCGACGATCCCGAGGTGCGCCGTCTCGCCGACGCCGAGGCGACGTCCCGCTTCGCCGACGCGGGCCGCAAGCTGCGTGCCCGGCTCGACGCCCTCGGTCTCGACGGTACGCCCCCACAGGGAGGTAAGAAATGAGCGACTCCGTGCTGTCCCGCTTCTGGACCATCGTCGTCAACCCCTCGGCGGCCATGGAGGCCGTGCGCGAGCGGCCCCGCGTGCTGGTGGCGGCCCTGGCCATCATCATCCTGCTGGGCATCTTCTCCGCGGCCACCGTTCACATCACCGGTCCCGAGCAGGTGGACATGATGCGCGACACCCGCTTCGGCGAGATGATGGAGCCCGAGCAGATCGAGGAGATGTACGACGGCTACCTGAACATGACCACCAAGGACCTCCTGATGGCGGCCGTGCCCGCCGGCATCGGCACCGCGGCCACGGTCTTCGTCATGGGCCTGGTGTTCCTGCTCATCGGCAAGCTGGCCGGCGGCCAGGGCAGCTTCGGCCAGGTCATGGGCGTGGTCTTCTGGTCCAACGTGGTGGCCATGGGCTACGGGGCCCTGGTCAAGTGGCCCCTGGTGATCGCCAAGGAGACCATGATGGGCATCACCCTGGGCCCGGCGGTGCTGGTGGCGGACCGGGGCTATCTGGACCCGCTCTTCGGGTTCCTGTCCCTGTTCGACATCTTCACCGTGTGGGGCGTGGTGCTGATCGTGATCGGTTTCGAGAAGATCCACGGTTTCGCGCGCAACAAGGCCATCGCGGTGGTCGTAGCGACATGGTTGCTGATCAGTCTGGTGATGTTCGGGATCGGTCGCCTGTTCGTCTAACTCCATAGGTCCGGATTGGTCCGGAAGAGGTATTGACGTGAAGAAGTGGTTGATCATCGGCGGCGCGATCGTGGTGGTGGGCCTGATCGCCGCCAACCTGCTCAAGTCCAACACCAAGACGACGGAAGTCGAACTGGGTGAGATCGAGCGCAAGGACCTGGTCGAGACGGTCACCGCCTCGGGCACCCTGACGCCACAGAGGAAAGTGGACGTGAGCGCCAACACCATCGGCAAGATCACGCGTCTGGCCGTGGCCGAGGGCGACGAGGTGGCGCAGGGGCAGTTCCTGCTGGAGATCGATCCCACCGAGTACGAGTCGCTGGTCCGCGGCTACGAGGCGGCCGTGCGCACCGCGCGGGCCGACCTGCGCGTGGCCGAAGCCAACCGCGACAAGGCGCAGCTCGACCTGCGCCGCACGCGCGAGATGGGCGACCACGCCACCCAGGAACAGCTCGACACCGCCGAGACGAACCTGCGCGTCACCGAGGCCCAGGTGGCCGCCGCCCAGGCCCGTCTGCGCCAGGCCGAGGCCAACCACGACAAGGCCGAGTACGACCTGGAGAAGGTCACCATCACCGCGCCCATGAGCGGCGTCGTCACCCGCCTCAACGTGGAGGAGGGCGAGAACGCCATCATGGGCACCCTGAACAACCCGGGCACCGTGCTGCTGGTCATCGCCGACCTGAGCACCATGGAGGCCGAGGTCGACGTGGACGAGACCGAGGTCATCCGCGTGTCCCTGGGCCAGCCCGTCCAGGTGGAGATCGACGCCTTCCCCGACACCACCTTCGCCGGCGCGGTGACCGAGATCGGCAACAGCCCCATCTACACCAGCACCGGACAGAGCCAGCAGGCCGTCGATTTCAAGGTCACAGTCACGCTGACCGACAACGTCGAAGGCGTGCGCCCCGGCCTCTCGGCCGAGGCGGAGATCACCGTGGCCCGGGCCGACAGCGCGCTGGCGGTGCCCATCGGCGCGGTGGTGATCCGCGACTGGCCGCCCCGCGAAACGGGCCGCACCCGCCGTACCGCCCGCGCCGACCGCGACACGGTCGAGCGGGAGGAGCGAGAGGGCGTGTTCGTGGTGAGCGACGGCACGGTGGCGTTCCGCCTGGTGGAGCTGGGCATCACCGGCGAGGAGGACTTCGAGATCCTCGAAGGGCCCGACGAGGGCGACGAGATCGTGACCGGCCCCTTCCGCGAGCTGCGCGACCTCGCCCACGGCGACGCCATCAAGGAAGACAAGAAGAAGCGCCGGGACCGGGACCGATGAATCTCTGGGAAGGCGTCCGCATAGCCCTGGGCAGCCTCTGGAACCACAAGCTGCGGACCCTGCTCACTCTGCTCGGCAACATCGTCGGCACCATGAGCGTGATCGCCGTGGTCTCGCTGATCAACGGCGTCGACATCTACGCCCGCCACAAGGTCCTGGAAGAGGGCTCCAACGTCTTCACTATATCAAGGGTGAACTTCTACGAGATCCTGACCGACATGGACGCCTTCCTGGAAGCCCTGGAGAACCCCGACCTGACCCTCGACGACCGCGACTGGCTGGCCGAGCGCATGCAGCACGCCTCGAGCGTGGGCGCCTCGCTGGACCGCGGCGCCGACCTGCGCGCCGGCGGCCGCCAGAGCCGCGGCGTGGAGGTGCGCGGCAAGACCGAGGACTACTCCCTGCTCGAGGACCTGCCCCTGCACGCCGGCCGCCACCTCACGCGGCAGGACGTGGCCGCCAGCCGCCAGGCCGTGATCCTGGGCTGGGACATCGCCCGCGACCTGTTCCCCGACTTCGACGACCCCTCGGGCCGCACGGTCAAGATCGGCAAGCGCCACTTCAAGGTGGCCGGCGTCATCGGGGACAAGGGCACCATGCTCGGCAGCAGCCGCAACCGCTTCGTCGTGGTGCCCATCACCTCGTACATGAAGATCTTCGGCGCGCGGGAGTCCATCGACATCAAGGTGATGGTGGACGACCTGACGGACATGGCGTCGGCCAAGGACGAGGCCACTCATTTCATGCGCCTGCGCCACAAGCTGCGCCCGGCCGACGACGACGACTTCGGCATCGTCACCATGCAGGAGCTGCTCTCGCTGTGGTCGGGCATCTCGGGCGCCATCTATAGCGCCCTGGTGCCCCTGGTGGGCATCAGCCTGGTCATCGGCGGCATCGTGCTGATGAACATCATGCTGGTGGCGGTGACCGAACGCACGCGGGAGGTGGGCATCCGCAAGGCCGTCGGCGCGCGGCGCATCGCCATCCTCTGGCAGTTCCTGGTGGAGTCGATCACGCTCTCCGTGACGGGCGGCGTGCTGGGCATCAGCTTCGGGCTGGCCCTCGCGCTGCTGATCACCGCGGTCACGCCGCTGCCCTTCGCCTTCGCCTGGTGGTCGGTGGTGCTGGGGCTGGTGGTGACCTTCGTGATCGGGATGGTCTTCGGCACGTATCCCGCGTGGAAGGCGGCCGGATTGGATCCCGTGGAGGCCCTCAGACGTGAATGAGGCAATGTCGTGAGTAGCCAGATGCACCCCAGCGAGGGCTTCGCGCAGGCTTTCGCCACCATCCGCGGCCACAAGCTGCGCAGCTTCCTGCTGATCCTCGGCGTGGCCATCGGCGTGGCCACCCTGCTGGCCATGTTCACCATCGTGACGGGCCTGAGCGGCCGCATCCGCGACGACATCGTCCAGTCCGCGAAGCCGTACCTGTACATCGCCCGCTACCACGGCCTCGGCGGCGAGGACATGGAGGACAAGCTCCGCCGCCCCCAGCTCATGCCCGAATGCATCGAGGCCCTGGCGGCCATCGAGGGCGTCGCCGGCACCGACTACATGATCACCACCGGCCGCGCCACCATCCTGACCCACGGCAAGGAGCGCACCAACCTGGTGCAGGTCTTCGGCGCCTCGGCCGACTTCCACAACCTGTATTCCTACATGCTCGGCGAAGGACGCTTCTTCACCTACTCGGAGCAGAACGCCCGCAGCCGCGTCTGCGTCCTCGGCTTCGGCCCCGCCGAAACCCTCTTCCCGAACACCGATCCCATCGGCAAGCGGCTGCGCATCTTCGGCATCGACTACCAGATCGTCGGCATCATGGAGAGCAGCCGCCACATCATGGGCCAGATGGGCGACAACTGGGTCGTCGTCCCCTGGTCCACCTACGAGAAGGACTTCTCCAACAAGGACCGCGACGACCGCACCATGGCGGTCACCGTCGCCGACGGCTACGACAGCGACGACGTGAAGACCGACGTGACGGGCGTACTGCGACGCGTACGCGGGTTGCGGCCGGGGGAGGAGAACGACTTCGAGGTGGTGGCCTCGGAGACGTACGGCGAACTGGTGGGGAAGGTGACCCAGGCGGTGGCGCTGGTGCTGGTGGTGATGTCTTCGATCGGGTTGATGGTGGGGGGCATCGGGGTGATGAACATCATGTTGATCTCGGTCACCGAGCGGACGCGGGAGATCGGGGTGCGGATGGCTGTTGGCGCGCGGCGGCAGGATGTGTTGCGGCAGATACTGGTGGAGTCGGCGACCTTGACGGGGATCGGTGGGGTCGTGGGGACTGTGCTGGGGTATCTGATGGCCTGGGGGGGGACGAAGGTGCTGGCGTTTCCGTTCGGGTTCAATCCGGTGGTGGCTTTGGCGGCGGTGGCGTTTTCGGCGAGTATCGGGATTTTCTTTGGGTTGTATCCGGCTAATCGGGCGGCGAAGATGGATCCGATCGAGGCGTTGCGGCATGAATGATCTCTGGGAAGGCACGACGGTTGTTTTCGATATCCAGACACTATAGCATTGCCTCGATACATCACCGATACAAACAACACTTCTTATACTTCTTCCCACTCCCACAAGGACAAGGCGAATTCCGCCCGAACGTCTTCTCCCCGGCCGTGATCTCCCGCCGCAGGTCCTGCACCCGGCTGCTCAGATCCTGACGGAACACCTTCTCCATCATAGCGAACAGTTCCGGGTGCTTTCGCTCCATGATCCCCGGCCGTTCGAAGAAGTACTCCGTTGCCACGGAGAAGAACTCGGCCTCGTTGGTCAGGGCGTAGCGGTTCAGGTCGGAGTCCCCGTCCGCGATCTCCTGCATCTTGCGGCGGACCAGGTCGACCCACGGGCCGATGGCCTCGCGGTCGAGGCCCACGGCGGGCACGCCGTCGATCACGCCGTCGGACTTGTCCACGAGGTGAGCGAACTCGTGGAGGCCCACGTTGCGCTTGTCACCGGCGTTCTTGAAGCCCTGGACGAGGTCGGGCTTGACCAGGATCATGATGCGGTTCATCGCTCCGGTGCCGACCATGCCCAGAGTGTGGCGGCCGTCGCCGCGGTCGAGCTCGAAGTCCTTGCCGAAGCGGCTCGGGTAGACCAGCACCTCGTTGATCTGGTCCCACTCCCAGTCCGGGAATCCAAAGATGGGGATGACGGCGCTGGCGCCGACCAGGACGCGGGTTCGCGTGTCGATATCGGTCCGGATGCCGGTGATGAGCTTTTCGCCCAGGAAGACCATCAGCTCTCGTCGGAAGCGGACCTGCTCGTCAGGCTGCAGGGCGCGAAAGAAGGCGACGTCCTTTTGCAGGACGACCTCCCACTCGATCGGGAAGGGGCGGGCCAGGATCTCGCGGCGGCGGCGGACCTTGCGCAGGGACAGGTGCCGGGTCAGCCAGGCGCCGCCGGCGCAGAGCGCGACGGACAGCCAGGGCGGCAGCCCGAAGTGGCTCGTGACGAAGGAGAGGGCGAGTCCGCCCGTCAGCACGACTCCGGCCAGGATCGTCGCCGTCCGGACGGCGTGGCGCTCGTAGGCCGTACCCAGCGTGCCCGGCGTGGCGGGAGCAGCGGTCGGAGCCGTGGGCATGATGACGATCCTCGTGGTGAGAGGGATATCCGGAGGCGATTCGACAGGTAGAGTATAGAAGGTCGTCGAGCCGACCACTACCCTCCAGCCTTGTAAAGCCCCTCCACCTTCCCCGCCGAAACCGTGATCCCCTTGATCATCGAAGAACTGAACCCCTGATGCTCCATCTCATTCAACCCCGAAATGGTCGCCCCCCGCGGCGTGGTCACCCGATCGATCTCCCTCTCCGGATGCCTCCCCCTGGCCAGCAACAACGAAGCCGCCCCCAAAGCCGTCTGCGCCGCCATGGACAGCGAATCCTCGGCATGGAACCCGATCTCGATCCCACCCTGGCTGGCCGCACGGATCGCCCGCAGAAAGAAAGCCGTGCCGCAGGCACAAAGCGCCGTGGCCGGCCCCATCTGTTCCTCGTCGATGATCAGGGTCTTGCCCACCGCCTGGAAGACCTGCTTCACCAGCTCGAGGCCGGCGGCCGTGGCGCTGCCGTTGGCCAGACAGGTCATGGACTGCCCCACCGCGATGGCCGTGTTGGGCATGGCGCGCACCACCGGCGTGCCTTCGGGGAGATGCCGGCGCAGGTCCGCGATGGTCGCTCCGGTGACCACCGAGACCACGGTGTGGCGGTCGGCCTCCACGTGTGAGCCTATCTCCACGAGCAGGTCGTCGAGCTGGCTGGGTTCGACCGCCAGGACCAGGAGGTCGCTGTCGGCCAGCGCGGCCACGTTGTCCGTGGTGGTGGTGTAGCCCCTGCGGTTCAGGTCTTCCAGCTTGTTCGCGTGCCGGCGGGTCAGGGTTATGTGTTCGCGGGCGAGGCTGCCTGCGCGGACCAGGCCGCGGGCCAGGGCCGTGCCGATGTTACCGGCGCCGAGGATGGTCACGGATGAGATGTCGGCCATGTCGGTCTCCACGGATTGGGGAATGCGGGCAACGCCGGTTGGCATTCGGGATCGGGGAGAATAGCACGCTTTTCGCGGGGCGCAAGGTTGGAGGGATTCGTCGTTGGCGGTCCCGGCGGCGTTATCTTGTCGTAAGTTAAACACCGAATATCGCTATATTTATCACCAGAGCATAATAAATACACTTTAAAATAAAGAGTTATGACTGTCGTCAAGTAACGGGGCCGGCATCCAACCAATCCGGCCGGCCCGCTCGGCGACATGTTCCCAGGGGGGGACAGCGCCCTCCCACTCATCCAATGGAGGAGACTTCCATGCGCACCCTGTTCAAACTCGTCTGCATGTCCGCGATCCTGGTGGCCCTGGTGGGTTGCGAGACCGATCCCGTCGGTATCGAGGAAGGTGGCGTCGACCATGCCGCCAAGCTCATTTCCGAGCCCCCGCTGCTCCACCATGCCCTGCTCGAATCGCTGGACTACGAGGTCATCTCGGGCAACATCTTCCCCGACAAGGGTGGGATGATCGTCGGCGCCGCCAGCACCTGGCCCAAGGGCAACAGCTTCGGGCTGATGGTGCCGGCCGGCGCGGTGCCCACTCGCGACTCGAAGCCCGTGGAGTTCTCGCTGCGCGTGCCCACCTATGCGTCGTACATGAGCTCCGCCGAGCGGGGGCTGCCGCTGGTCTTCCGGCTCGAGCCCCACGGCATGCAGTTCCGGCAGCCGGTGACGGTGATGGGCACCTACATGCCCTGGGACAAGCGTGTGCCCACCCATCACTGGCACGTGACGCCCGAGTACGAGGGCGGCGAGATCGTCGATGTCCGTTACGAGGAGTTCGGCCAGGTGGACGTGGAGCCCGGGCCGGCCGGCCTGCAGGTGTTGTTCGACGTGAACCACTTCTCCGACTGGGAGACGGGGCAGCTGCCGGACTAGGTGCCGCCCGCGGTCAGGACGAGGTAGAAGGCCCAGTAGAAGGGGTGCGCACGCCGCGGCTCGCCATCGCGCATGGCGAGCTGCGCGTCGCGCAGGGCGACGGCCGCCGGCCGGCCCGCGAGCCAGCCGTCGTAGAAGCGGCCGGCCAGGCGGCGGGCGGCCTCGTCCTCGATCATCAGGGTCGGCGCCACGACCGCCGACGCGCCCGCGTCCAGGAAACCGCTCGCCAGGTCGGCGTGGGCCTGGCCCGCGCTCAGGGCCGAACCGTCGGCCGCTTCGCAGCAGGACAGGTAGACCAGCTCGGCGTCCAGGCCCAGGTCGCGGATCTCGGGCAGGGTCAGGGGGACGTCCCGGTCGCCGTCCAGCATCAGCGAGGCCTCGCGCGACGATCCCCGGTAGACCACCGCGTGGCTGGCCACGTGGATCACGTCGTAGCCGTCCAGCGGCTCGGAGCGCAGGTCCCCGGCGACGGTGCTGCCGCCGACGCGCAGCTCGGCCCGTCCCGCCGGCCAGCGGTCGTGGATCTCGCGGGCCTCCAGCTCGGCGTGGCGCAGGGATGCCAGGCCGGCGGCCGGAGCGTCGTCGGCGCCCAGCGCCAGCAGGCGTCCCGGGCGCGCGGGGCGGGTGGGCGTTGCAATGCGCGGCGCCGGCGCATTCGAGATCGCGATCGGCCCGCGGTCGAGCCAGCCGTCCCGCCCGCGGGGCCCGTGCAGGGCCGCCCACGGCACGCCGTGCAGGGCGCCGTCGGGCACTACCCGCAGCGTCTGCCCGTCGCGCCAGTCCTCCGGGAAGCCGCCCAGGGCCGCGACCAGCGCGGCCATCTCCGCGGCCACCGGCTCTCGCCCGGGACGGCCGAGGTCGGCCAGCAGCGTGCCGAGCCGCGTCGCCAGCGCCCGTTCCCCGTCCAGCCGGCGCAGCGTCGGGCCCGATGCGGACAGGTCCCAGCGGAAGGACGCGTCCTCGCCGCAGAAGAAGATCACCTGGGGCGCCTGCCCGGCGGCGTCCTCGATCCCGGAGGCGGTCCGCCATTGCGGCAGCAAGGCGCAGGTCCTCGCCAGGGCCTCCCGCGCGGCCCGGCCCGTCACCGCGCCCGGCCCGCGTCGGGTGGCGAGGCTCAGCTCGGCCTCGACCAGTTCGCGCCGCAGATCGCCGTAATAATCCGCCTCGTGGCCGGAGAGCCGGACGGTGCCGTGCCGCGACAGCTCCTCCCTGACCCGCGCGTAGGCCTCGCCGGCCCCCTTGACCCGGCCGTTGCCGGCCAGGGCGCGTCCCGTCTCCAGGTCGATGCGCGCCACCAGGTCGCGGGGCGAGCGGGGCGTGCACTGGGCGCGCGCCGCCGCCAGTTCGGCCAGGGCGTCGTCGTGCAGGCCCTCGCGCGTGTAGGTCGCGCCGCGGAAGAGGCGCATGGTCAGGCGGGTGCGAAAGCGGCCCCCGTCGCCGCCGAGGACGGCGCGGGCCTCGGCGAAGCGGTCCTGGTCCATGAGCACGGCGCTGAGCAGCAGGCTGCCGGTGGCCAGCAGGTCGGGATCGTCGATCCGCTCGGCCGTGGCCACGCAATCCCGGAACGCCGACTCGGCCCCGGTCAGGTCGCCGCGACGGCGTGAGAGCGCGCCGCGGGTGCGCGCGAGCTGCCAGGCGCGGGCGGGATCGGGCCGGCGGGCGAGGGCCGCGCGCGCTCGTTCCAGGGCTGCCAGGGCCCGGGCGTACAGGCCCTGCCGGGTGAGGAACTCGGCGGTGTGCAGGTCGAGGTCCACGGTCACGTGGCGATCGGCGAGGGAGTCCGCCAGACGGCCGCGCAGGGAATCGAGCAGGGCGATGGAGCGGTAGGCCGCGCCGGGCGAGCCGCGTTCCAGGCCGTCCTTGATGATCTGCAGGTGGAGTTCGGCCAGGGCCTCCATGGTGGTCAGGTTGGGGGTCATGGCGGCGGCGGCGGTGAGCAGCGAATCGACCGTGGCGTAGTCGCCGACCTGGGCGTGGTACTCGGCCTGCATCAGGGGCAGGCGGGCGCGGTTGCGCAGGTCCGGGTAGGCATCGACCCAGACCTCGGCCCGGCGCTGGTAGACCAGGCAGGAATCCAGGCGCCCCATGAGCCGGTGGCGCCGGGCGATGTTCATCAGGTGGCGCGGCACGTTCAGGGAATCGTCGGCGGCGAGGGCGATGCGCAGGCTCTTGCGGTACAGGCGCAGGCCCGTGCCGTAGTCGCCGGTGCCCGCGGTGAGGATGCCGCCGCGGTTGAGGCTCTTGGCGGCCAGGGTGAGCAGGCGGTGGTCGAGGCAGGTGTCGGCGCAGGTCTCGTAGAGGGCCAGCGCCGCCCTGTTCTCACGCCGCGCCGCCAGGACGTCGGCGCGCAGCAGGCGCAGGGTCTGGGTCACGAACACGTTGCCGGTCTCGCGGGTGACGGCGGCGGCCAGGCCGTCGGCCACGCCCAGCGCGTGGAGCGCGTCGTCCAGGCGGTCCAGCTTCTTCAGGGCGCGGGTGATCTCCGTCCACACCGCCAGCTCCGCGCGACGGCCGCCCAGCTCCCGCGCCCGGGGCAGCGCCTGGGTGGCCAGGGAGAGGGCCCGCTCGCCGCGGCCCGCGAGCCGTTCGATCCAGGCCAGCTTCAGGGTCAGCCAGACGGCCTGCAGCGGCTCCAGGGTCTCGCGCATCGCCCAGGCCCGGCGGAATTCCTCGCCGCCGGAGGTGTAGCCCACGTTTCGCCAGCCGCGCATGTAGGCGCCGATGGCCGTCGTGGTGTCGGACAGGTCGGCGTGCGCGAAGATCGCCTTCAGGCGTTCGGGATTGCCCAGGTAGGAGCGGTTGCGCATGGCCAGTTCGGGCCACAGGAAGTTCGTCGGCGCCGCCGTCCACGCGGCGAAGAGGCTGTCCACGGCGGCCCCGCGCCGGTCGGGATCGCAGAGCGCCGCCTGCAGGTCGGCGTAGAGATCCAGGTCGCGCGCGATGGCGGGGTGCCCCTGGTCGGGATCCTCTAGGGCGACCCGTGCGGCCTCGACCAGTGGACGCAGTTCGGGGGAGAGGGGGACGCCGTCCAGCGCGGCGTCGGATCGGCCATCGCCGCAGCCTCCCGACAGGACCGCCAAGGACGATGCGAACACCAAGGCGGTCCACAGGGCTGGACAGCGCATGCAACAGCTTAGTATGCTTCTATTCATCAATCATATTCGTTGCGTTTGGGGCATGTGTCTCCGATCGCGCATCGGTGCCGGTGTCCCCACTCGGGAGCCGGCCGTGCACGTTTGGCAATCGGCTTGAGATGACGCTGGACCGCGACAACTTGAAGCATGACATCGCGGCGTACGTCTCGGGGGATGATGCGGCAGGCCGGGGGGTCTGCGCAACCCTAGACGCGGCCGTGCGCCAGGCCGTCTATGGTTTTCTGCCCCCGGACGACCCCGATCGGGACGACATCGTCCAGGACACCCTGCTGACCCTGCTGCAGTATCTGCGGGCGTCGGAGGTGTGTCCCGACAACCCCGAGGCCTTCGCGGTTACCAGCGCCCGCAACCGCTGCCGCAATCTGTATCACTGGCGCAAGCTGCGGCAGAACGTCGATATCGACGAGATGGCCGGGCGTCTGCCGTGCCCGGACGCCAGCCCCCTCGATCTGCTGGACGACCGGGAGACCCGCGATCTGCTGGTCGAGGCCCTGGCGTCCCTCGATCCGGAGTGCCACAAGCTGCTGCTGGACGTGTACCTGGAGGAGAAGACCATCGAGAGCATGCGCCGCGAAGCCGGCCTGACCTCGGTGCAGGGCATTTACCACCGGAAAAACATCTGCCTGAAAAAGATCACAAAGTTCTTCAATCGGCGACGGTTCGGCGGTCGTACCACCAGACGGACTCGCCGATGAGCCCGGTCACGGTTATTGGAGGAAGAGGATGACGACGGAGCACCCCGGCACCGCCTTCGAATGCGTCGATCCCTCCGTGGGCGACGAGATCTGGCGGCTGGACCTTCCCGCCATCGATGCGGCGTCGCGACACGTACTCGAGGCCCACGTGTCGGTTTGTCACGCCTGCCGCCTCCACCGGGACCTGGACACTCGCACTGGACGCCTGGTGCGCGACGGCGAGCTCGAACCGGTCGCGGCGCCCCCCGCCGCGACCGGCACCTCGGGTGTGGCGCGCGCGGCAGGTGTCGCAGCGGCTCTGGCCATCGCAGCGTCGATGGTCGGGGTTTTGTTCCTGCCGCCGCGCCCTTCCGAGGGGGTCATGACCGTGCGCGGCGAAGGGGAGGCCCGCTTCACGCGGCCGGTCGAGGGGGAAGTGGTCACCGCGGGGGCGTGCCGCCTGAGCTGGACCGAGGTGCCCGGCGCCTCCTCCTACGAGGTGCGCGTCACCGATCGCGAAGGCGCGTTCGCCTGGACCGGCACGACCGACCGGAACCGGATCGACGTGCCCGCCGACGCCGGCCTGGCCGGGGACGCCGACTACAAGGCCGTCCTGTCGGCCCGGCCGCTGGATCTGCTCCCGCCGGGACGCACCAGCGTGGCGTTCCGGACCGGGACGTCCGCCGCCGTCGCCGCCCACCGCCTGCGTCGGGCGCAGCCCTGGCTCCACGGACTCGGCCTGGCCGGACTGTGTCTGGGCGTGTTCGCGTTGGTGCGCCGGCGCGACTGAGCGATCCGGCGCCGCGGCGCCTTCGCGGACGACAGGTCCCGGCAGGGACTCGTCCTACATCCAGTGGAGATCCTCCATGATGTCAGAAGACCTGCGCCGTTTTCTCAAACCCGACTTCAAGTTCCTGGGCTTCATCTGGCTGGCGTTCCTGGCGTCGGCGGCCGGCTGCTACTTCGTCGTCCGGTTCCTGGGCCGGGACTGGGGGCCCGGGGACAGGGTGGAGATCGGCTACGCGACGGTGTTCTACGTACTGGCCGGCGTGCTGGCGATCGTCTCCCTCCTCCACCACCGACGCGCCTTCGATGCATCGCGGGTCGCGGGCTGCCGAGCGCGGGGACTCGCGTCGAACGCCAGGACGGTCGGTGCCGTCGCGGGCCGGGACGGCTTCGAGGACCTGGATCCCTACGATCGGATCCTGCTGGTCGTCTTCGCCCACATCCAGTCCTCGTACCTCGTCACCTGGGCTCTCCAGGAGGCCGTCGCCGTCGTGGGCCTGGCGCTGGCGATCGCGACTCGGAACGCCTCGTACACCGTCCTGTTCAGCCTCGCGGCGCTGGCCCTGCTCGTCGCCGCGCGGCCGCGGGCGGCCCACCATCTGGAGCGGGCGGCTAGATCGTCCTGAACGGTGCGGGATCCGGCGGTTCGGCGCCGGTCGATTCAGCCTCGATCCGCAACGGAGTGCGAACCGGGACGAGGGATTGTCCGGTGGGCGATCGGCCGGCGCTGTCTTTTCAGGCTACAGCTCGACCTTCAGGAGGCGCTTGAAGAGCAGCCCGCCGACGACGGAGATCAAGAAGAACCCCCACAACCAGACCGGCAGGCCCAGGCGGTCGCCGTCCCGGCGCGGGAAGTCCGCCGCGATGGACGCGAGGGGCGCGTCGTCGGGCAGGGGGGGCTCGGTGGGATTCAGGAAGAAGCGGTGCCACCCGGCCCGCTCGCGGGCCGGCGCCAGGCGGCCCAGGGTCTTGGTCCGCGTCAGGGGCTTGGCCCAGCTCGCGACGCCGTCGCTCACCGTGGCCGGCGCGGGGGCGTCGCTCGTGGCGCGCACGCGCCAGACGACCGCGAGGTTGCGCCGGTCGATCAGCGGTCCGGCCTCCACCGCGAGGCCCTCGGCGGGCTGGAGCGCGAGTTCCGCCAGGACCTCGTTCCGCCCCTCGACGACCTGCGCCGTGATCAGGGTCGTCTCGCCCTCGCGCAGTCCCCGGCGCTGATACCGCGCATCGAGCTGCACCACGATCACCAGCACCACGGGCAGCAACACCAGCAAAGCGGGCAGCGAGGTCGACAGATAGCGCAGGTTGGCCTTCAGCAACGCCCACTGCACACGGGCCAGCGTGCCCAGGTCGTCCTGGTAGAGCCCCAGCTCGTACAGATGCCCGGTCAACCGCCGCCGCCGCTCCGTGAGCGCCCGCTGGTTGGTCGTCACCTTGAAGAGCCACAGCAGCAGCACGCCCGACAGCACCGACACCACGGCCAGCGCCGCCCAGCCGGCCGCGCCGAACGGCTCCAGCAGCAGATCGAAGAACCTGGATATGATGTCTGCCAGCCAGGCCAACGCGAACTCCTAGGAGATGTACCCCAGCCCCTGCATGCGCTTGCGGATCTCGTCCTCCGAGTCGCCGCCCTCCTCGAACTTGGCGATCTCGCGTTCGAGCACGTGCTTGACGAACTCCTCGGACGAGGCGTAGCCGGCGAGGCCGGCGTACTTGCCGATCTTTTCCCAGAGGTCCTTGTCGACCTTCACCTTGGGTCCGAACATCTCAGTCTCCTTCGAAAATCGGGCTGCCCACCATCTCCGGCAGGGGCTCCAGCCCGAACAGCTTCAGGAATGTGGGCGCCAGGTCCAGCAGTTCCGGGTCCGCCTTGTCGATCCTGCGGTTGGTGATGATCACCCCGGGCACCTCGTCGGCGGCCATGCAGTGGTCGCCGCTCCACTTCATCATGTTGTCCGTGAAAACAGTGGCGGGGATCTCGCCCATGGCCGATTCGTTCGACCCGCGGTAGCCCGAGTAGTAGCCCAGGATGATGTCCGGGGCGTCGGCGGCGGCGGGGCCGGTGTAGATCTCGTCGGTGCGGTAGGCGTACTTGATGGCGCGCTCGCCCGTCGCGGGATCGACCTCGGCCTCGAGCCGCTCCACCAGTTCCCGCAGCAGGCCCTCGCGCTCGAAGTCGGGATCGACGGTACCGCGCCGCTCGCGGTCGCGCTGGTTCAGGTAGAGGCCGTTGATGCCGATGGCGTAGGCCCGCGTGCGGCGCCAGTCGATGCCCGCCAGGTACTCCACCTCGTGGGCCTTCACGCCCGCGCGCAGGTTCAGGTAGCCGTTCTCCAGCAGCCAGCGGTTCACGTGGAAGGCGCGGTGGAAGGGCTCGAAGCCGTGGTCGCTGACGGCCATCACCAGGGTCTCGTCGTCCACGTACTCCAGGGCCATGCCCAGCACCTCGTCGCATGCCTGGTAGATCTCGCGGATGCGGTGCTCGTGCTTCTCGGCCTCGTGGTCGTGCATGGGCGAGTCGTGGTCCATGTTGCGCCAGAAGGTGTGGCAGGTCTGGTCGGGGCTGTTGTAGTAGAAGAACAGCAGGCCGCTCTCCTGCTCGGCGAAGCGCTGCAGCTCCAGCCGGAACTGCATGTTGCGTTCGGCCAGCACCTCCGACGACTGGCTCACGTAGGCGTCGTCGTCGAAGACGCCCTCCTCGAGGGCCTTGGTGTCGTCGGGCAGGCCCTGCGTGTAGTAGGGGCCCATCTCCTCGGCGATGTCCTTGCTGTAGCTCGAGGGCGTGCTGATGGGCATCTCCGGGCTCGCCGGATCGATGTTGATGGGGGTCACGTAAAGCCGGAACGACTCGGTGGCCTCCATCAGGTAGAAGCGGCACACGCCCGACACCGACTTGATCAGCGGCACGATCTCGAAGTCCAGGGTCAGCCACTCGCTCCACTCGCCCTCGCGCATGAGGAACTTCTCACCTTGGACGTCGAACAGGACCTCGCCGCGCTCGCGGTCCAGGACCATGCCGACGTCGACCGCGGTCTCGGGGTCGCCCTCGCGGTAGCTGTTGACGGGGCCGTGGAGCTGGACGTCGAGGCGCCCGTCCTCGAACACGACCGGCACCACGCGGCCGCCGGAGACGTTCGTGTCGGGCGCCGACTCGTCCGTGTAGTAGGTGAAGATGCCGTAGGTGCCCAGGATGTCCGGCGTGCCCATGCCGCTCAGGGAGTGGACGTCGCATTCCACCGGCGGGAAGTTGGCCGGCAGCTTGAAGATGGTCACGTCGACGCCCGCCTCGGCCATGGGCTCCCAAAAGGCCGTGCCGCGGCGGAGGTTCAGCACGTCGCCCGTGTCGCGGGGGATCTTCCAGTTGCCGAGCTTCCACCAGCGCTGGGGCGACATGGCCTGGGCCGCCGACAGGAAGGGCAGCATGGTCTCCGGGTCGCGGTGGATGAAGTCGAAGATGCCGTGGCCGCCGGGGTTCATGCCGGTGATGAAGTTGGACCACGCGACCGGCGACTGGGGCGGGATGGCCGTGCCGAGCAGCTTGTAGTCGCCCTCGGCGATGAGCCGGTCGAAGTTGGGCATCAGGCCCTCGGCGCGGAACCGGTCGAGCAGTTCGCGGTCCATGCCGTCGAAGCCGATGCACAACACCTTCGGCGTCGCGCCGGCGACGTTCGCCGCGAGCAGGATTGTCAGCAACGTGATCGCCAGACGGGCTCTCACTTCTCACCTCCGGCCGGCAGCAGGCTGCGCCCGGTCATCCAGGCGGGCTTGTCGATGCCGAACAGGTCCAGGATGGTCGGCGCCAGGTCGATCAGGGCGGGCCTGGTCTCCTCGAACCTCTCGGTGGAGAAGAGGATGCCCGGCACCAGGCGCGGGTCCACGCAGTGGTCGCCGGACCAGCTGCGGGTGTTGTCCTCGAAGACGCTCGACGAGACGCGGCCCACCGCCGCGTCCCAGCCCGTGCGCCAGCCGATCTTGAAGCCGACGACGATGTCCGGGCCGTTCTCCACGTAGGGGCCGCGGTAGGCCTCGCGGTCGTCCAGCACGTCGTTCACGCAGGGGGTGTCCAGGTCCGGGTCGCGCAGCTCGCGCAGGCCGGCGATCAGCTCCCGGCGCAGGCCGTCCACCTCCGCGGCCTCCACGATGCCCTGCTGCTCGCGCCCCTTCACGTTCAGGTAGAAGCCGCCGAGGCCGTTGGCGTAGGCGCGGGTGCGCGACCAGTCGACCTGCGTGGGCTCGGCGGTGGCGCCCGCGGGCAGGGGCGGGGGCGGTCCGTCGGCCGGATCGCCCTGCAGGAACAGGTAGCCGTTCTCGCGCAGCCAGGTGTTCAGGTTCACGCCGCGGCGGAAGGACTTGAAGCCGTGGTCGGAGATCACGAACAGCACGTCGTCCTTCTTCAGCCGCGCCAGGGTCTCGCCCACCAGCTCGTCGGCCCTGTCGTAGAGGTCGCGGATGGCGTGGCGGTGCCGCTCGACGTCCTTGCCGGCGTTGGCCGGGTGCGCGTCGTCCAGGTAGCGGAAGAACATGTGCTGGATGCGGTCGGTGGCGTCGAAGACCACCGAGATCGAGCCCGTCTTCTGCCGGTCCATCACGTGGAAGAACTGGCGGCGGCGCTCGGCGTGGATCTCGTAGGCCTGGTCCAGGAAGGCCTGCTCGTCGATCACGCGCTCGTTCAGCGCCCAGGTGTCCTCGGCCAGGCCCAGGGTGGCGAAGCTGCCGTGCAGCTTGGACAGGGCGATGGCGTAGTGGGGCGGGTGGGAGATGGGCATGGCCGGGCTCTCGGGGTCCAGGTGTACTGGCGTCACGTAGAAGGAGAAGGGATCCTCGAAGCCGGTCACGCGGAACTTGCAGATGCCCTTGGCGGTGACGCCCGGGCCGCCGCTGAACCTGAGGCGGATCCAGGGGGAGTTCTCGTCTGGGCCCAGGCTGAAGTCCTGGCCGTCCACCTTGAAGCTGGCGCGCCTGGCGGCCGGGTCGACGGTGGCGGCGACCGGCAGAGTCATGCGGCCGCCGTCCGGATGATCGGGACCCACCAGCGTGCCCGTGTAGGTCGCGCCGTCGCGCTCGAGGACGTTGCGCACGCCGCCGATGGTCTCCTCGTCCGCGACCGGCGCCACGCCCGCCGCTGCGCTGTCGACGCTCGTGTCGGTGCCGGGGTCGGCGCTGAACCACGAAAAAGTGCCCTGCGTGCCGCGCAGGTCGGGCACGCACATGGCCGAGAGCATCTGGCCGTCCACCTTCTCGGGCGGGAAGGTGATGGGCACGCGCAGCACGGTGGCCTTGACGCCGTTCTCGCCCAGCACCTGCCAGAATGCCTTGCTCCGGCGCAGCAGTTCGATGCTGGGCTTACCCAGCGGTACGCGCAGGGGGCCCACCTTCAGCAGGCGGCCGCCGCCGCTGATCTTCGTGGACGAGAGCACGGGCAGGTAGGAGCGCAGGTCGCGGTTCAGGAAATCGAAGATGTTGTGCCGGCCGGCGTCGACGCCGGTGGCGAAGCCCGACCAGGCCACCGGCGACATGGCCGGCGTGGTCGTCGCGAGGGGCCGGAAGCCGCCCTCCTCGCGCAGGCGCCTGAAGTTGGGCAGGCGGCCCTCGCGCAGGCCCATCTTGACCAGGCCCGGGTCGAGCCCGTCCAGGCCCAGCACGATGACGCGCCTGGCGCGCGAGCGTCCGCGGCGCTTGCGGCCCTTGAGGTGACGGATCAGCGCGCGCAGGGGCCACAGCAGCAGGGCGCCGAAGGCCACCAGGATGCCCGCCAGTCCAAACAATATCGAGCCGCCCAGGGCGAAGCCGGCGCCGGGGCCGATGTAGGCCGCCGCGGGCGCCGCCCAGGCCAGCAGGCACAGGGCGCAAAGCACCGCGACCGGGGTCCGGTCGCGCGGGCGCGTCTTGCTGTCGTGGCGGCGATGGCGTAGCATGCTGGTCCGTCGGCTGGTGTCGGGATTACAGGGCTGAACCCAAGCTCTAATAATAGGCCCTCCGGCAGTCGCCTGCACCTATCTTTGCGCCCGAAGGAAACCGTCTTGCGCGAGCGAACGCCCACCTTGCCGCTGGTCTTCGCGCTGCTGCTGCTGATCGGCCTGATGCTGGTCCAGGGCCGCTGCGTGCAGGAGGACGCCTTCATCTCCTTCCGCTACGCCGCCAACCTGCTGGACGGGCACGGCCTGGTCTTCAACCCCGGCGAGCGGGTGGAGGGCTATACCAACTTCCTGTGGACGGTGATGATCGCTGGCGCCATGGCCCTCGGCGCCGAGCCCGCCGCGGCCGCCCACGCGGCGGGTGCGGTCGCGGCGTTGCTGCTGATGGGCGTCGTGTTCCTGGCGGCCCGCCACGCGTGCCCCGGCAGCCGCTGGGCCGGCCTGACCGCCCTGGCCCTGCTGGCCGGCACGCCGGGCCTGGCCGCCGAGGCGGTGCAGGGGCTCGAAACTGTGTGGTTCGCCCTGCTGGTCACCCTCGGTGTGACGACGGCCGCGCGGGCCGTCGAGCAGACCGATCCGCGCCGGGCGACCCGGTTCTCGGTCGTGTCGGCGCTGGCGCTGGTGCTGGCGGCGCTCACGCGGCCGGAGGGCGTCGGGGTGCTGGTCCTGACCGCCGCCGGCGCGCTCTTCGTCTCGCGGCGCGGCGGGCCGTCCTGCCGGCGCTGGCTCACGATCGTCGGGGCGGCTTTCCTGATGGTCTACCTGCCCTACTGGGTGATGCGCTTCGCCTGGTACGGACACCCCCTGCCCAACACCTTCTACGCCAAGACCGGCGGCGGTTGGCACCACCTGCTGCGCGGTCTGAAGTACGTGGGCGAGTTCCTGCTGCACCACCCCGTGCTGGCCGCCCTGAGCCTGGCCGCGGTGCCGGCGCTGCACGGACTGACGCGGCCGGGACGGGTGCTGCCCGTCTTCGTGATCAGCGGCTACCTGGGCTACGTGGTCCTGGTGGGCGGCGACTTCAAGCAGACCGGACGTTTCATCCTGCCGGTACTGCCCCTGTGGGCCCTGCTGCTGGACGCGGGTGTCGCGAGCGTGGTGGCGCGGCGGGGCTACGCGGCCTCGCGACTGGCCTGGGGACTGGTGGCCGTGGCGCTGCTCAACGCCCTGCCCTCGTTCGCGCCCACCCTGCGCTGGTCGCGCCAGCGGGCCCGCGACCTGGAGCGTCGCGTCGTCTGCGGGGAATGGCTGCGGGAGAACGCGCCGCCCGGCGCCGTGCTGGCCGTCCACTCGGTGGGCATCGTGCCCTACGTCAGCGGGCTGCGGACCATCGACATGTGGGGTCTGAACGACCTGCACATCGCCCACCGCAGGATGCCCGACATGGGCCGCGCGCGTCCGGCGGGACACGAGAAGATCGACTACGGCTACGTCTTCGACCGGGCGCCCGACATCATCCTGCCGCGGGGGTGGGTCATGGTCACCGACGAGCCCTATCCCGGCATGAAGGCCGCCATGTTCCTGGGAGTGGCCGAGTGGGCCGAGCACGCGGATGCCTACCTCGAACGCCACGCGCCCCTGCCGCCGCGGCCCGGGAGCGCGACGCCGCGCTGGTTCAACTACCTCGAGCGTGAATCGCCCAGCGAGTGACCGATCACCGCCGCCGCCACCGCCACCGGCTGCTCCAGCATGACGAAGTGTCCCGTCCGGGGCATGGGTTTGAAGGAGATGGTCAGGGCCTGCGCGTAGCCGACGGTGTCCAGGTAGTCCATGGGGTGGCGGTCGTGGGGGAAGAAGGCGGCGCTGCCGATGACCAGGATCGGCAGGTCGCGGTATTGCAGGGTCTCGCGCACGTCGAAGTCGAAGCTGCTCATCAGCAGCTGCGTGAGGCTCGCCTGGTCGGTGCGCAGGGCCTGGTCCAGGACGAGCTGCGCGATCTCCCCGTCCTCGCTCAGGGGCTCGAAGGTGGCGGCCACGAAGCGGTCGTAGTCCTCGAGCAGGCCGTCCGCGACCTGCCGCTTCTGGTCGGGGGTGGCGAGCTGGACGGGCGCCGCGTCGATGACCACCACGCTGTGCGCGTCGCCGTCCAGGGCGAAGGCGTAGTGCAGCGCGATCATGCCGCCGATGCCGTGGCCCACCAGCACAGGTTCCACGAGCCGGTTGTTCTCGATGTACACGGCCAGGTCGCGGCTGGCGGCCTCCAGGCTCAGGTTCTTGACCGGCGGCGTGCGTCCGTGGCCGGGCAGCTCGTAGACGTGGATCTCGAAGCCCGCTTCCAGGTAGGGAGTGATCCGGCGCCAGGCCTCGGCGCTGGAGCCCAGCCCGTGGATCAGCACCATGTCCTGCCCCGTCAGCGAGCGGCTGGTCTCCGGCGGATGGGGCACGCCCGACTCGGGGGCGGCGCCGGCGCCGGCGGCTAGGCACAGGGCGAAGAGGATCGCCGGGACGGCGCGGAACTTCATCTCAGACCTCCCCGAGCCGGAAGAGGTCGCCGTCGCGGGCGGCGACCACCTCGCCGTCGAAGCCGGCGCCCACCAGGGCCGGCAGGTCCAGCCCGGCGGTGAGCGGGTAGATGTGGGTCAGGACCACCCGGCGCGGTTTCGCGGCGGCGCACAGCGCGGCCACGCGCGCGGGGGACATGTGGCCGTCGATGGCCAGGTCGTCGGGGGTGGAGCACTCCACCACCAGCAGGTCGGCGCCGGCGGCCGCCTCGGCGAGCTGCCCGCCGGGCCCGGCGTCGCCGCTGAAGACCCCGACGCGGCCCTCGGCGTCGCGAACGCGCCAGCCCAGGTTCTCGGCGCTGAAGCGGTCCTCGAAATGGGCCACCGCGAAGGGGTGCAGGGTGGCCCCCGCCGTCTCGCCGACGGCCCAGCCGCCCGTGTCGGTGGTGGGCCCCAGCACGTCGCCCGACGCGATCTCCAGGACCCGGACCTCGCGGCTGCGCGGCACCACCCAGTCGCCGTAGAGCGTCTCCAGGCCCGCCAGATAGCCGGCGAGCCCCCGGGGCCCGATCAGCTGCAGGGGCCGCGTGTTGCGCAATTCCTTCATGTGCAGGGCGAAGAGCAGGGCGCCCAGGTCGGAGCAGTGGTCCAGGTGCAGGTGGGTGAACAGGACCGTGTCTACGTCTTCCAGGGTGTCCGGGCCGTGGGGGGAGGCCACCAGGCGCACGATGGCCCCCGGACCGGGGTCCAGCAGCAGGGAGCGGCCGTCCACGGTGAGCCAGTAGGCCGCCGGGCCGCGTTCGGGGGTGGGGATGGCGCCGCCGGCGCCCAGGATCAAAAACTCGATCATGGTGTACAACAAACCCGACCCGGGTCCGGAGGTCAAGGCGGGAGCCTGGACACCCGCCCCGACGAACACTATCATGACCAGTCAATCGAAGCCCCGACGTCACCGGAAAGGACAGGCATGCTCCCGCGAGTCCACACCATCACAGCGCTGCTGCTGGCGGCCGCCCTGGCGACCTGCGCCGCGGCTCAGCCCGACACCACCCAGGGGACCGTGGCCCCGCCCGACTCGGCCACGGACATCCTCACCAGCGCCCTGACGGACGAGGAGAAGATCAGCGCCCTGAACCGCATGATCCTGCTCAACCCGCGCAATCCGGAGCTTTACAACAACCTGGGTGTGATCTACGCCGAGCGCGAGGAGTGGACGCCGGCCCGCGACGCCTTCATCGCCGCCGTCCAGTGCGACCCGCGCCAGCCCGAGGCCCACCGCAACCTGGGCATGGTCATGTCCGAGATGGGCATGTACGACCTGGCCGTGTCCGAATTTGAGGCCTACCAGAAGTTCTCCGACGACGGCGGTCGCGACGCCTGGCTGATGATCGGCGACACCCGGCATGACGCCGGCGACGTGCCGGCCGCCTTGGCGGCCTACGAATCCGGCCTGCAGGCCTACGGTGGCGCCTACGGCCCCGGCTCCGCCGAACTGGTGATCGCCCGCGCCCTGCTGCTCGAGGGCAGCGGCGACATCGAGGGCTACGAGGCGCTGCTGCGTCGCTGGTCCGGGCCCGCGAGCGACTACCTGGGCGGCGGCGAGCCCGCGGACCGCGCGGGACGCGCCTCCCAGGCCATCCTGACCCGCATGCTCCAGATCCACGTGGACGACGCCGCCCTGATGACCGAATCCGGCCTGCACGCCCAGGCCGCGGCGGCCTACGAGGCGGCCATGGTCCTGGCCCCGGACAACCAGGAGCTGCTGCCCCTGGCGGCCATGGCCTGGTTCGACGCCGGCGAGTCCATGAAGGCCAAGGTGCTGGCCCGCCGCGCCACCGTGGAGAGTCCCGACAGCCCGGGCGGCTGGAAGGCCCGCGGCCGCATCGCCGAGGCCGAGAAGCGCCCCCGCGACGCCATAGAGGCCTACCGCAAGGCCTTCGAGCTGGACGAGACCCAGACCGACGTGGCGGCCCGCGTCGGCCAGATCTACCTCTCCCTGGGCGACAACGTGAACGCCCGCAAGTTCATGGGCGCGGTGGCCTCGGATCCCGACACGGCGCCGGAGATCCTCTACAACTACGGCCTCAGCCTGCAACGCGACGGCGCCCACGAGCTGGCCCTGCGCCCCCTGCGCAAGGTGGTCGAGCGCCAGCCCGGCATGGGGGCGGCCTGGCGCGCCCTGGCCACCTCCCTGCGCCAGACCAAGCGCTACGCCGAGGCGGCCCGGGCCTACGGCCAAGCCTTCATCCTGGACTCGGACGCCCGGCTGGCCTTCCAGCAGGGCTATTGCCTGCAGCATTGCGAGCGCCCCCTGGAGGCGGCCGTGGCCTACGAGAAGGCCATGGAGCTGGATCCCGCCGACACCAAGGCGCGCTACAACCACGGGCTGTCCCTGATGGCCGCCGGCGAGTACGGCGACGCCCTGGCGTCTTTCCAGGCCCTGGACGCCATGGAGCCCGACTCCTACCGCGTCCTGTTCAACACGGGCGTCTGCCACCAGAACCTGCAACAGCACGACGAGGCGCTGCTGGCCTACGAGACGGCCCTGGACATAGACGAGACCTCGGCAGTCTGGAACAATATGGGGCTCGTCTACGACGCCATGGGCGCCAAGGACGACGCCAAGGAATGCTACGAGGAAGGCAAGCGCCTCAAGTCGGAGGGTAAATGATGCCGGTCGTCAACCGTTGGTCCGTGATCCTGTTCGTCCTGCTGCTCGCCGCCTCGGCCGCCGCCGAGGAGCATTCCTCCCGGCTGCCCGAGCCGACCCGGGACGGCCCCTACCCGCTGCAGTCCCCGGAGGAACTGGTAGAGAACGGCTTCCCCGACCACAAGCACGCCTGCTTCTGGCCCGACTGGAAGCCCCGGCTGGACGAGGACGGCGATCCCTACGGCGTGGGCTCCCTCTGCAGGGGCCTGGTCTGGCAGGATCGCGAGGACGTGCTGCAGGAGGCCGGCCTGATCATCCTCGGCATGGTCAAGCTGGACTACCACCTCGACTACAACCGCTGCGTGGTGGCGCCCTTCGCGGAGCTCACCGAGATGGCCATGGGCGACGTCTACGACCTGCTGGACCTGGCGCCCGTCGACACCCTGCGCGTCGAGAACACCAACAACGTGGCCGCCTACACCTCGCGCACCGGCTACGGCACCTGGCGCATGTACAAGCGCGCCGGCGACCTCTGCATCCTGCAGCCCATCCCCGTGCTCATCGCGCGCACGCTGGCCGCCCACGCCGCCTACGACCTGGTCACCGGCTGGCTGCTGGACGAGCACGGCTGCGGCGAGCTACCGCAGTGGCTGCGCCAGGGTCTGATGACCTACGTGGCGGAGCTGGGCGTGCACCTCAACAATTACATGAACCAGTTCCGTCTGGAGGGTGACGTCCTGCTCACGCCCGCCGAAGCCGAGCAGCTGCTGGTGGCCGAACCCATCATCGATGAGGCCCTGGACCGCGAGATGTACCGCAAGGCGCGCTACACGGCGTTCCTGATGGTCTGGCGCCTGATCGAGGAGCGAGGCGGCATGACCGCCATGCGCGATTTCGTGGCCGCGGTCGAGTCGGGACGCGACCCCGACGAGGCCTGCGCGGAGATCTACGGCCCGGACCTGTCCGCCCTGGCCGAGTCGCTGGATCCCACGGTCCTGGGCGAGCCCCAGGGCGACGCCACCCAGACGCGGCGGCCCCACCAACGGCCGGTCGCCAAGGCCGGAGAGTGAGCCCAGCATGAGCGAGTCCCCCCAGATCCGCGTCCGCTTCGCGCCCAGTCCCACGGGCATGCTGCACGTGGGCGGCGCCCGCACCGCCTTGTTCAATTGGCTCTACGCCCGCAAGACCGGCGGCAAGTTCGTCCTGCGCATCGAGGACACCGACCGCGAACGCAGCACGGAGGAGGCCCACGCGGCCATCCTGCGCGGCATGGAGTGGCTGGGCCTGGACTGGGACGAGGGTCCCGGCGCCGGCGGCGAGTGCGGCCCCTACCTGCAGTCCGAGCGCCTGGACATCTACCGCGAGGCCGCCGACAAGCTGCGCGACACCGGCGCGCTGTACCACTGCTACTGCACCTCCGAGGAGATCGCCGCCCGCAACACGGCCGCGGGCGAGGAGGCCAACGCCGGTTACGACGGCCACTGCCGCGAATTGACCGCGGATCAGATCGCCGCCTTCGAGGGGGAGGGCCGCAAGCCGAGCTGGCGCCTGCGCACCCCGGACGAGGGCGCCACCTTCTGGTACGACATCGTCTACGACAAGTGCGAGTTCCCCAACGAGGCGCTCATCGACCGCGTGGCGATCAAGCAGGACGGCTACCCCACCTACAACTTCGCCGTGGTGATCGACGACCACCTGATGGGCATCTCACACTGCCTGCGCGGCGACGACCACGTGAGCAACACGCCCTTCCAGCTCCAGGTCTACGAGGCCCTGGGCTGGAAACCGCCCAAGTTCGGGCACATGCCCATGATCCTCGGCCCCGACCGCAAGCGCCTGAGCAAGCGCCACGGCGCCACCAGCGTGGAGGAGTTCGCCGGCGAAGGCATCCTGCCCGACGCCATGGTCAACTACCTGGCCCTGCTGGGCTGGTCCCCCGGCGGCTCGGGCGACGACGTCTTCGCGCGCAGCGAGCTCATCAAGAAGTTCAGCCTCAAGAAGGTCAACAGCTCGCCCGCCGGCTTCGACTACGACAAGCTCGCCTACATCAACGCCCAGCACCTGAAGCGCCTCGAGCCCGGGCAGAAGCTCGCCCTGGCCCTGCCCATGCTCGCGGAACGGGACTGGAACCTCGATCCCGCCTGGCGCGCGCCCGCCCGCGACACCGAAGGCTACCTGAAGCTGGTCCTGAAGACCCTCGGCGGCCGCTTCAGCAACCTGCTGCGCATCCCCGAGCAGATCGGCTTCTTCTTCACCGACGACTACCCGCTGGACACGGAGGCCGTGGCCGAGCACCTGGACACCGACGCCGCTCGCGACCGCCTGGGCCGCCTGGCCGACGCCTGCGAGCAGGACCTGCCCGCCGAAGGCGCCGCTTCCCAGGAGGACTTCGAGTCCGTGGTCCGCGCCACCGCCGAGGCCTCGGCCCTCGAGGCCGGCGACCTGATCCATCCCAGCCGCGTGGCGCTGACCGGCCAGACGCGCAGCGCCGGGATCTTCGAGGTCATGTGGTTGATCGGGGCGCCGCGGGTGGTTGCGCGGTTGCGGAAGGCGGCCGCCGCAGGCTGACGCCGACCGCCTGAGTTGTGAGCACGTACGCGTCTACTGGAACGTCGCCTTGATGTCCCCCCACGTACTCCGCTTCGAGGGCACCACGCCACAGGACCATTCCACGACGAATCCCCGGACCGGAGGCGTGCCCAGGTTCTCGTTGGGCAGATCGTTCCAGGTTCCGTCCGGCTGGTACTGCAGGCAGTATTCGAAATACAGGCCACCGGAGTCATTCGGTTCGCTCGGACCCCATGCGGTGAAGTTCCACGCCTCGTCGGTGACCCAGTGCCAGTTGGCGTCCGGCGGGCTCTCGATGGGGGCCTGGAAACCGCCCAGCCACGGCTCCAGGTCGAAGTTGCTCCCGATCACGTTGGCGATGACGAACTGGTTCTCCTCCGCGGAGGTGATGGTGGCGAGGTGTGAGCACATCCCGCACATGGATTCGGCCAGCACCGCGGCTTCTTCCCATGTAACCTGCTGTTCCACGAGCTCGTACCAGTGGCCGTTGCCGGCCCAGTACACGGGATCGGCCGCCGATGTGTGGGGGGTGAAGACGGACAGTCCGATTAATGACGCGACGAATAGGACGTATGTACCTTGTTTCATGGTCGGCTCCTTGCATAGAGGTCAGTGGCGCGCGGATATGAAATGGGTTTGGGCGATGTCCTGATGGATGTCGATTCGTCATGCGATGGTTGGTGCCGGGGTCTGGTGATGCGTGGTCTCCTCCTTTCATTGGGGTGCCATAGGACACTACCACGCCCAGGTGATATCATCAATTCATCTACATGGTTGTTGATGATTCGGGATGACTTGGCGTGAAGTCTGGAGCTAGAATGACACTTCGGGATGGCTGGGGCTGGGTTTTGTAATGCGGGCGATGTCAAGGGGTTAGAGTTCAGGTCTATCAAGGAGCGCGATTTGTACCTTCGCATCCTAATCCGCTACCTGCTCGTCTGGGCCGTCAACGCCGGATCCCTGGCATTGGTGACCCTCGTCCTGCCCGGCATCTGGTTCGACACGGCCCTGCCGGACTGGTGGCGGGCGCCGCTGATGCTGCCCATCTACTTCGCGGTGCTCATGCTGACGGTGCGGCCGTTGCTGGTGCTGGCCATCCTGCCGTTGAACGCCTGGACCCAGGGCCTGCCCACGCTCTTCATCAATGCCGGGATGCTCTACCTCATGGCCTGGGTGGAGCCGGCCTTCCACATCGAGGGGCCGGGGCACGCCTTCGTGGGCGTAGCCATGATCACCATCGCCAACACCAGCCTCACCAACTGGCTCGGGATCGACGAGGTCTACCCTTTCTTCCAGACGCTGCTGAGGCGCGTCGGGCTACGCTACGGTCCGCGCGCGCGTCCCGGCGCCAAGCGCGGCCTGCTGATCCTGCAGATCGACGGCCTATCCTGGCGCAGCCTGATGCGCGCCGTGCGCCGCGGCCGCATGCCCGCCGTCTCGGCTCTGCTGGCGCTCGGCACGCACCGGCTGCACCGCTGGCAGGCCGGCGTACCGTCCAACACGCCGGCGGTGCAGGGCGGCCTCTTCTATGGCACGCGCTCGGGCGTGCCCGGCTACCGCTGGTACGATCGCGATCGCGACAAGGTGATGGTGGCCAGCAGCCCCGCCGACCTGCGCGACGCCGAGGCCGCCGTGGCGGTCGGGGCCGAGCCCCTGCTGGCCGGCGGCTCCTGCATCAACAGCATGTTCGGGGGCGGGGCTGCCAAGCGCCTGATGACCCTCTCGGCGGTACGCGAGGGAAGCGAGCACAAGCAGCCCGGCGAGAAGGCCGACTTCTCCCTCTTCTGGCTCAACCCCTACGCCTACACAACCGCCCTGGTGGCCACCCTCTGGGACTTCCTGACCGCGCTGTTCTGGCACGTGGCCTCGCGCTTCCACCGCCGCAAGCGGCTGATCCCGCGCACGTTGCGCATGGCGGCCATGCGGGCCGTCGGCAACGCGTTCCTGCGCGAGACGGGGTTCTACTGGCTGGAGCAGGACGTGGCCCGCGGCGTGCCGGTCATCTACTCCAACTTCGTGGGCTACGACGAGGTGGCCCACCACGCGGGGCCCGACGCGGGGGAGGCCCGCGCCACCCTGACCGCCTTCGACCGCAAGCTGCAGCGCCTGCGCCGCCAGATCCTGCGCAACGCGCCCATCGCCTACGATATGGTGCTGCTCTCGGACCACGGCCAGAGCGAGAGCGTGCCCTTCAGCCGCCTCTACGGCAATCGCCTCGACGACGTGGTGCGCGAGCTGGCCGGACGCGTGATCGCCGTGCGCCCGCCGGAGGAGACCGAGGCGGCCTATGTGGGCGGCCTGCTGGAGGAGATGCGCGCCAGCGAGGCGGCGCACCACACCTGGATCAAGGACCGGAGCCGGCGCACCCTGGAACGCATGCGCCGCCGGCAGACCCCGCCCGCGCCCGTGGTCGACGCCGAGACCTCCCTGATCGTCTGCGTCTCCGGCGGCCTGGCCCACATCTACCGCAAGGGCTCGCCGCGCCCCCTGCACCTGGAGGAGCTGCGCTCGCTCTATCCCGGCCTGGTGGAGGGACTGGCCAGCCACCCGGGCATCGGCTTCGTCCTGGTGCGCGATCCCGAAGGCACGCCGCTGATGATCGGCAAGGACGGCATCCGCGACCTGGAGACCGGCGAGGTCCGCGGCGAGACCGATCCGCTCACGCCCTACTGGGACACCGAGCTCTGGTCGCGGGAACTGTCCCGGCTGACCCGTGGCGAGATGTCCGGCGATCTGATCGTCAACGGCGCCCTGCGCGACCGCCAGCGGGTGGTGGTCTTCGAGGAGCAGGTGGGCAGTCACGGCGGCCTGGGCGGGCCCCAGAACTACCCGTTCGTGCTGTTGCCGACCGCTTACGGCACCGTACGGACCGATCTGCAGTCGCCGGAAGCCCTTCACGCCCACCTCCAGGGGCACTTACCGGCCCGGGAAACGACCGAAGATCCGACCCCGGATTCCACCCCCTGAAATCTTGCATTTCTCGGGTAGCTGATCTATATTCCTGAGCCGAATGCCCGGTCGTTCAATGGTAGGACAGCTGACTCTGGCTCAGTCGATGAGGGTTCAAATCCTTCCCGGGCAACCAGGATCATCGCGCAGGCTGCAAAGCCGTTGCGCTGCAGAATAGGCGCCCCGTTCGTCTAGTGGCCTAGGACGCTGGCCTCTCACGCCGGTAACACGGGTTCGAGTCCCGTACGGGGTACCAGATCAAAAAGACTCCCTCTTTGTAGGGAGTCTTTTTTTGCCTCAATTAATTGGTCCGAGGTGTCCACAATAGTGGGGCAAGTCCACACAGCCGCTCAGGTTCATTGATAACAGGTCTTGATCGCACTCCAGGTTGCGTTTTCCGTGGAGGCCGTTTCGGAATAGACGCGGATCTCCACTAGTCGAAAATCGTTCGAAGATACAGCAATTCTGTCGATGCTACCCCCGCTCGGAACCGCAGTTGTGGTCAGTTCAGCGTAGACATGTGGTGTGTACTCCATGGCGACCTCATTCCCTGCATCATAGAGAAAGACACGTGAACATTCGGCGCCGCAGTTGTTCCAGCCGGTTACCTCGACGCGATTGATCGAGAATGAGTATGTTAATTCGACCACGAATCGTGCCCCCAACAGCCTTGGCTCCCCGGGGGTCCAGAGACCAAAAGAGCATTGGCCCGGTAGCGCGTCGTCTACAGTGGTTTCCATGAAGTACATGTTCAGCATGTGTTCCTGCCAGACCTCGTTACACAACGCCGCCGACGGCGCGTCGTCAAAGGTCAAGGTCAGGACAACCTCGGCTTCGGAAGTACTGGGCACGAGCAGACTGGAAATGAGTAGGCCGAGAAGGAGGAATTCGGTTTTCATGAGAAACCCCCATTGATCGTTGATGAGAGGAAGCATTCTAGAGGCGAATCGACTACTTGCCTTGTTTAGCGTGAATCCGGAATCTTGCTGTATCTCCTCATGGAGCAGCTATCTGTCCCTTCTGAATAATCGTCCGGCTATTCTGAAAAACAAATTGGCGACGCGAATGGCTCCCGTATCAGAGAAGGAGATTGCGTAGAGAGGGGGCCTGCAGTGGATCGCATACTGTCCCATAAGGGGTACCATCTTGAGACGAGCCGTTCTTCCGAACGGCTCGTTTGCTTTGCAGGGTTATCCGGATTCCGGGCGTGGTCGAACCTGTCGGGATGGAAGAGCCAACTCGACGCGAAATCACGATCGGGAGGCGGGGGGGCCAATACGGGGACGCCCGCCACGTGAGACCGATAGTGCGAGCGTGACGTTCACAGCCCTCCACGCCCCGTCCGGCGTCAGCACGCGGACGAGATAGACGCCGGATGGAACCGTCTTCCCGCGGGAGTCCCGGCCGTCCCACGTCACGACATGACGGCCCTGATCGCGGTGGCCGTGCCACAGGGTGTGCACCAGGCCTCCCCGCATGTCGTAGACCGCCAGGGTGACCTCGCTGAACTGTGGCAGGTCGAAGCGGATGGTGGTCATGGGGTTGAAGGGATTGGGCGCCACATCGGCGATCGCCAGGCCCGGGGGCGCCTCGCCGTCGCCCACGCCGGAGGTCACTTCCGCGCAGACGGGATCCACGTCTTCGCAGCAGTCGCCGTACTCCTCGCAGTGCTCGTCGCACCAGCACCCGTCCGGCGACCGGGTGCCGCAGTAGCCGTCGCACGGACTGAACAGGTCGCACTCGTCGGGTGCGCCGTTGCCGTCCAGGTCGAGGCTGGTGCCGTAGTAGATGTCGAAGGGATCGTGCACGCCGTTGCCGTTGCAATCGTCGATGCCATCCAGCCCGACCACGAGGTCGTCGAGCCATCCGTCCTCGAGTTCGATGTCGATCTGGTCGAGCTCGAACTCCTCGAGGAGGGATATCGTGTATGGCGACCAGAAGACGGACTCCGGCAGATCCGCGCTGATCACGTCCCCGCCCTTGCTGGTCACGGTCACCAGGCCCATGGTGCCGGGCGCGGTCCGGTAACTGAACTCCAGCCAGGTCGCGCGTATCGGCACGGCCGTCGGCAGTGACGGCTGGACGCTGTAGGTCGCGCCCTGCAGGCGGAGCGAGGCCGGGGCCGAGACGAAGGTATCCTCGACGAGTACGTCGCTGCTCGGGGGCTCGATCGTATATTCCTCGAAATCCGGGTCCGGGAACGGCCGCTCGTATTCCAGATCCAGGAACGCCTCCACGAGATCACCGATGATGAAGTCGACATGATCGACGCGCTGCCCGATGGTCTGGATCGCGCTCGGAGCGTGGGCGTGCGGCGGGCCGGTGTGCACCGCCATGCTCTGGTGCACGCTGCCGCAGCTCATCACCTCGAGGAAGGCCCGGTAGGCCCGGAATCGTTTCGGGGCCGGGTAGCAGGCGCTGAAGGCCGGCGGCACTATCCCCCCGCGTAGGGTGGCGGCCGACACTTCGCCCTGGTACATGGGGCCGAAGCCCTGCACGGTGGCCGGCAGGGTCAGTACGGTGCCGTCGTCACAGGTCATCGTGTTCACGCCGGTGGTGCCTGGCTCGAAGAACCCGGGGTTGAGCGTCACGATCGGCGGCGAGATGATCCCCGCGAGGTGCTTCAGCCCGTACATGCCCCACAGCAGTCCGGGGTCGCATCCGTCCAGCCGCTCGGTCACGCGATAGATCGGATTGAAGTGGACCTGCCCGGTCGAACACAGCGGCGTGTAGAGGAGCTTGGGCGCCACGTAGAAGGCGTCGCAGGCGGGTTTCGGATTGCCGCCGCCACCGCCGCCGCTGCCGCGGCCGTAGACCCACCACGGGTAGATGCCCTTGCCCGGCTGGTAGACAGTCTGGTAGTCGAGCAGATGGTCCTCGATCTCGCCGTTCCAGCCGTGGCTCGCGGTCATCGTGGCGTCCCAGAACGGGTCGCCCGCCTTGAGCAGGGTGCCGACCGGCGCGTCGCTCACTACCAGTCTCAGCCAGACCGATTGCGTCGGGTCGGCCAGCCGGATGTAGCCGAACGAGACGTCCCGCACTTCATCGGCCGGCATCTGGATGGGCAGGTCTTGCACCACCCATTCCAGGTTCCACGCGATGACCGGGGCGCCGACGTACCAGCCGTCCTTCCATTCGCCGGTGCGGTCCTGGTCGATGAACACGTTCAGATAGAACGGCTGGTCGGGGTCGTGGGCTACATCGGTGCTCACCTTCACCAGCAGTTGAGCCAACGGGTTCGGACCGAGCGCTTCGAGGACGATGATCGGATCTGCGTCGTTCTCCGGCGCTCCCGGCTGCTGGGGCGTGTCGGCGCTGGACGTGGGCGGAATCTGGCCGAGCCGGAAGGTCGCACCGGTATGCAGCCAGGTGCCGTTGAGGTGCTGGACCGGTGCCGTGACCGTGTTGCGGTGCTGGTACCAGCTGACCCATCGCGCCAGGACGCCCGGATAGGCCTGGATGTTGTCGGCTGCGTCGCCGACCGGAGCGTCGCCGAAGTCGCCCGGCGGCGGCTGGGCGATCGCCGGACTCGCTATGACACCCAAACCGGCGGCCGCCACCATGAACGCCATCGCGATGAACAGGGCCTGGCGACGCAGGTTCGCGGAGCAGGCTGAAACGTGGTTACGAAAGTATGGTAAAGAGATACGTGGCATGAGAGGCCCCTCTCGCGTTGAGGACGAATGTGGCACTCGAGGCGGCGGGACCAGATCCTGGGAGGCGGTTGCTTCCGCAGGGCGATCGGATCGAGTCACAAGTCCAGCATAAAACAAGACCATAACAGTCTCTCATAGGAGAGTGCACAATGTCAACATCTTGCGGGATTGGAATGCCAACCACAGAATCCCTGTGCTTCCCCATAATATCCGTCCGGCTTGTCTGATAAGCAGTTAGACGATCTGGACGACTCCGGTGCCCGAGAAAGAGAAGTCTCGGGCGGGCGAACCGCGGTTCGCATACTGTCTGTGATTCCTGAATATCCGTCTGTACTGTCAAATATGCAGTGAGGAGACGTGACAAATAAGCAGAAGTCACTGTTGCAAAACAAGCACTGACGGATTACTTTGTCCCTCTCAATCGGGCGCCTGCCCGTCAGCGGCGAACAACAGGACTTCGGTTCATCTCCAGGGTCACGTCGCCAACGCATTCCCCTCTTGCCCTTTACTGTTGTTGGGTCGGATAAGCACGGCCGTGCTGTACAGGCTATGCCTGCACGCGTACGGCGGAGGCCAAGGTATACATGACTTCACTAGCTTCCATCACCCCGATCGGTTTCGACCGGTTCGGACTCAACAAGTACGTCAGGCGTGGCATACGCACCGCCGGCTTTGAAACGCCTCGGCCGATCCAGGCAGCAACCATCCCCGCCGTTCTCGACGGCCACGACGTGTTGGGTCTGGCCCAGACCGGCACTGGCAAGACTGCGGCTTTCGGGCTGCCGCTACTCGACCGACTTCTCAAGGGCCGCCGCCAGGGCCCTCGCGCCCTGATTCTAGCTCCGACACGTGAGCTTGCCACGCAGATCGCCGCTGAGATTCGCCTGCTCGCCAAATTCACTCGCTTGAAGGTGATCACTATTTACGGCGGCGTCGCGATGCGCAATCAGGTGAATCTACTGCGCCAGAATCCTGATATCATCGTGGGCTGTCCAGGCCGCGTGCTGGACTTGCTTCAGCAGGGCGTACTCCCTCTCAACCGGGTCGAAACCTTCGTTCTCGATGAAGCCGACCATATGTTCGACATGGGGTTCCTGCGAGACATCCGTAAGATCATCAGCGCGTTGCCCGAGCAGCGGCAGAACCTGCTGTTCTCGGCCAGCATGCCCAAGGATATCCGTCACTTGGCCGATGACCTGCTGAGCTCTCCGCACGTGGCCGAACTGGCCAATGCCGCTCCGCCCGCCACGATCGATCATGCCGTGGTTCTGGTTGGCGAACGGCGCAAGCGTGATCTGCTCCAGTACGTACTGGATCGGAAGGATTGCGACTCGGCCATCGTTTTCACCCGCACCAAGCACCGTGCCCGGCGATTGGCCGAACAGCTCGGCAAAGCCGGCTATCGGGCCGTGGGGCTCCAGGGGAATCTATCCCAGAACCAGCGCGACCGGGCCATGCACGGCTTTCGGACACGTCGCTACAACATCCTGGTGGCAACGGATATCGTCGCCCGCGGTATCGATGTAAGTGGCGTTTCTCATGTGATCAATTTCGACGTGCCGAACACCCCCGAAGCCTATACGCATAGAATCGGCAGGACTGGTCGAGCGGAGCATGAGGGTGTGGCTTGCACGTTTGTCACCGGCAGTGATTATGCCTGGCTGCGCGACACCGAACGCATGATCGGCGCCCCGATCGCTCGTCAGCGAGTGGATGGTTTTGTCGCTGATACGAAAGAAGCTTCGGCACGTCGGCCGGGGCCGCGTGGTGGGGGATGCGGCAATGTACGCGGAGGTAAGCAGCGGAACCGTGAAAACAACTCTACTGGTCGAAAGCGGAGTCGCCGGCGAGCAAGTTAGATCGTAATCTCGTGTGGGAAAGACAACCCCATATCCTGCAGTTCTCATGTGGTTCGCATACTATCCCATAGAGGATGCCGCACGCCTCCCGACGCCGGATGCGGGTCCGGCATCGGAGGCTTGTCAGCGCATGGGCTTGAGTGTCCTGATCATCTGCGCTGTCTTCAGTTCGACCATGGCCAGATCGTCGGCGTTGGGGCGACCCCTGATGTCCCCGAGCCGGCCTTTGGTGCTCAGTTCCTCGTAGCCGTGGAATTCCCCCACCTCGTACCACTCCGCCTGGACGTCGAAACCGAGATGCTCGAAAAACTGCCGGATGTACTTCCCCGTGGGCAGGGCCTCGTTCACGCCGCAGTGGGGACCGGAATAGGTGCAGAAGACGAGAGCATTCTTGTTGAGGATCCGAGGCGAGGAGACGCGGACGTCGTTGGTGTCCCTGTACCCTTTTTCGCAATCCTTGATGAACTTGAATACGGGCGGAGGCGGCAGGGAATGGAGGACCGGCGATCCGAAACACACGAGATCATAGTCGTAGAACTCCTCCTCGGTCGCGTCATCCATGGTCTTGACTGTGACCGTCACGCCCTCCTTCTCCAGCCCCCGCTTGATCGCCGTGGCGACCTTCTCGGTATTGCGGGTCTCGGAGTAGTAGACGATGAGTGCGTTGTTCATGTGGAGGACCTCCTTGAGCACCTGCATCGCTTTGAAGGCCGTTCTCTGGCATTCGCGCTGACGTTTGGGGCTCAGTACCTTCATCACTGGCCCGAGTAACGCCCTCAGGGTCTTTTCTTTTCGGCTGACCAAGCTCGGGCTCCCGTCGTATTGCGCCGTCTCTTCGGCGCTGGACATCGATTCTAGCAGATCCGGGGCGCGAATGGATAATCCCGAAGAGAGCCGAGTCCATGTCTGCCGACTATGCTCAGGTGTCGAATCGGATTAATGCCGGGTGGTCCTGCAGTAGTCAAGGCTGCCGGTGCCGGAAAAGGAGATCTCTGGCCTCCGGTTCGCATGCTGTCCCATAGGGGGTACCACTATCGAGCGGACCGTCCCATTTCGGGACGGTCCGTTCTGTAATGCCATCCCGACGCGATCGCCGCCGGATTTATCGCAACATATTCCTTGATCTCTCGTCTAATAAGGTCTAATGTGTATACGGATTATATACAGTTCTCCTGGAGGCCGCCGTGTTCATCGCGCTGTCCAACGACAACCCCGATCCCATGTACCGCCAGGTCACCGACCAGATCCGCGACGCCATCGCCTCCGGGGACCTGCAGCCCGACGAGATGCTGCCGTCGATCCGGGAGCTGGCCCTGTCGCTTGACGTCAGCGTGATCACCATCAAGCGCGCCTACCGGGACCTGGAAGCCGAGAAGCTCATCCGTACGCGGCGGGGGATGGGATCGTTCGTCACGGCGGTGGATCCGGAGATCCTCCGTAGCGGCAAGCTGGCCGAGATCCGCGGCGAGCTGGGGCGCATCCTCGCGCGTGGGCGCAAGTTCAACATCTCCCCGGACGACGTCGTCGGGCTGATCGAACAGATCGAAAGGGACGGACATGATGCCGATTCTTGAAACCTCCGGACTGGGCGTGTCCTATCCGGGCTTCGAGCTGAGGGACATCGACCTGCGCCTGGAGCCGGGCAGCATCCTGGGCCTGATCGGCCCCAGCGGGGCCGGCAAGACGACGCTCATGAGGCTGATCATGGGCCAGATCCCGCCGGCCCGCGGGTCTCTCGCGGTGAAGGGGCTGGTGCACCCCGACGACCTCAAGGAGATCCGCAGCCGCATCGGCTACGTGGGGGAGGATCCGCCCTTCATGCCGAAGAAGCGCGTGATGGAGATCGTGCGCTTCGCGGCGCCCTACTTTCCCCGCTGGGACTCCGGCCGCTTCAACGATCTGCTCGACGAGTTCGGCATCGAGCCCCGGTTGCGGATCGAACACCTGTCGCGGGGGCGCAAGTCGCTGCTGACCCTGGCTCTGGCCCTGTCCCACGGCGCGGACCTGCTGCTGCTCGACGAGCCCGCCGCCGGCCTCGACGCCCTCCACCGGCGCAAGGTGCTGCGGATGATGAACGAGTTCGTCGCCGACGGCGAACGGAGCGCCGTGATCACCACCCACCAGACCGAAGGCCTGGCGCCCCTGGCGGACCGGCTGGCCATCCTGCACCGCGGCCGGCTCATCCTCGACGGCGCGACCGAGGACCTGCTCGCCTCCTGGAAGTGGCTCCGCTACCGCGAAGGGGCGGTGAGCCCGGAGCTGGAGGCGGACCTGGTGTGCCGTGAGAGCGGTGCCTTCGGCCACCGCGGTCTCACCGGCCGTTACCCCGAGATCATGGGGCGGCTCGAAGCCGCCCGGACGGCGGGCGACGTGCAGGTGGGCGGTGCGTCCATCGACGACATCCTGATTTCCCTGACCGGAGGTAAGTGACATGGCGGCACTCTTCAGGAAATACGGCCTGTTCTACCTGACGTCTTCGGTGACGTTCTTCTTCCTCTGCGCCTACTCCCTGGCGGCCGACGCCCCAAACTACCCCTTCCTGCCGGCCATGTTCTTCCCGGCGTACCTGTGCGGCGCCGTGGCCATGAGCGAGCACGAGACCGGCGATCCTCTGCTGGGCATCCTGCCCATCACGCCCGGTGAGATCATGACTGTGAAGTTCAGCCTGGCCCTGGTCTTCGTGGTGGTCGGCTGGCTGAACATGACGCTGTTCACGGCATTGCTGGACCTGCCCTCCGGATTGGCCGCGAACGTGGCCAAGATGAACGCTCTTGGTGCCATCTACACCCTGCTTCTGGCGGCCGGTTTACAGATGGGAATCAGGTTCTTCGGCCGGTCGGCGTTCCATAAGGTGATCATCATGCTCACCGTGGTGTCGGGTGTGTTCGGCATCGCGTTCTTCATCGGGATAGCCGAGCGCGGGCTCGACTACCCGGGCGGGTTCCCGCTGGTGCCTGCACTGGAATCGCTGCCGGGGGCGCTGGTGGGGCTGGCGGCTGCGGGGGCCGCGGTCGTCTACTGGCTCGTGTTGCGGCGGGTCGGGTGGAACGGCTTCTCCGATTCGCTCGACCGGCCTGCCGGATGAGCGGTCAAGCGATCTGGACGATTCCCGTGTCTGAGAACGAGACATGCCGGGGAAGTGGTATTGCCCGGGTCGCATACTGTCCCATAGGGAGTACCAGATCGAGGCGGATCGCTTGACGGCGATCCGCCTTTTCTGATTCGGATGGCGATACTGCGCATGGGGCCGATTGGCATGCAAGCCATCCGATTATTGATGATGAGTGATCTTTTGCATTGACCGGTGGATGATGAGTGATTAATATACTACCCGGAGGTAGCATATGCGTCTGTTCAAGTCCTCGGAATACGCCATACGCTGTCTGGTCCACATGGCCGCGAGCGACCTCGAGGTGTGTTCCGTGAAGACCTTGAGCGACACCCTGGGCATCCCCTACAAGTTCCTGGGCCGGCTCATGAGCCGCCTCGGCGCCGCGGGGATCGTCGCCGCCCAGCACGGCCAGCACGGCGGGTACAGGATCGCCCGGCCCCTGGGCGACATCCGCCTGGCGGACGTCATAGACGTGGTGGAGGGCCTGGAGAACTACGAGCGCTGCATCCTGGGTTTCGAGACCTGCGACGACGAGAATCCCTGCCCTCTCCACGACCATTGGAGCGGTCACAAGGATGGCATCCGCGGCATGCTCGACAACGTGACCCTGGCCGATCTGGCCGAGAGCGGCAGTAAACGAATCTGATTTTTTCGAAGTATATGCTACCCGAATGTAGCATATGATGGCGGTCCCTCGGGACCTCAACCGGCCACGACGGCCGACGTACGGAGGATGAGTAGATGAACGAGTCCTGGCTCGACAAACTGATGTCCCGCAAGGGGCTGTACACCGCGTTCTGGATCGTGGGGATCATCATGGTCACCGCTCTGGTCGTGTTCACGGCGAACCTGCAGAAGGAGGTGCCGCCCATCCCCGAAAACGTGGTCTCCGCCTCCGGCGAGACTTTGTACACCTACGACGACGTAGTGAACGGCAAGGCCATGTTCCAGCAGTTCGACCTCATGGACTACGGCACCCTGCTGGGCATGGGCGCCTATCTGGGACCGGATTTCTCCACCGAGTTCTTCCATCGCCGCGCCGAATTCCTGTATGAGCGCTTCGCGAACGAGGTGCACGGTATAAGCGCCGAGGCCCTGACCGACGTGCAGCGCGGCGGGATCAAGGAAATGGTGAAGGCCGACTTCCACGCCGGCACCGAACTGGTCGAGGGCACGGTCACCTACTCCAACGAGTCGGCGGCCGCCTACAAGGCCAACGTGGACTACCTGGTGGACTTCCTCGTAAACGGCAACCGCGAACAGGCCTGGGTCGGCGGCGTGATCCGCACCGACGAGGCGCGCCTGATCGCCGCCTTCGTGGACTGGAGCCAGCTCGTGGCTTCGAGCAAGCGTCCCGGCACCGAGCGTACCTGGAGCAACAACTGGCCGCCGGAGCCCCTGGTGGATCAGGGCCCCACCTGGTCGACCCACCTGACCACCCTGTGGGAGATGCTGGCGCTGTGGGTCGGCACGATCCTGGTGCTGTGGCTCGCCTACGACCGGCTGTTGAAGAAGGATCCGAACGAGGTGCTGGAACAGCCCCTGGTGATCAAGGCGCTGTTCCCCTCCCAGGAAAAACTGCTGAAGTACGTGCCGGTGGTGGGACTGTTCATGTTCCTGCAGATCGTGATCGGCGGCTATCTCGCCCACATCTACACCGACCCGACCCAGAACTTCATCATTTCCCAGAGCATTCTGCCCTTCAACGTGATGCGCGCCCTGCACACCAACTTGGCCATCGTCTGGGTCGCCATCGGCTGGCTCGTGGGCGGCATGCTCATCGCGCCGCTGGTGAGCAACGAGGACCTGAAGTTCCCCTGGCTCGTGGACGTGCTTTGGGCGGCGCTGCTCGTGGTCGGCGGCGGTGGCCTGGTGGGTATCTACCTGGGCGCCACCGGTGAACTGCGCGACGTGTGGTTCTGGCTCGGCAACGAGGGTCGCGAGCTGCTCAACCTGGGCCGTGTCTGGGACATCGGCCTGGTGGTCGGACTGGTGCTGTGGTTCCTGATGGTCCTGAGCGTTATCCGCAAGGCCAAGGATAACAACATCCTGGTCGGTGCGATCATCTGGAGCGCGTTCGGTATCGCCACGCTGTACATCGCGGGCATGATGCCGATCCACAAGATCATGCCCAACTTCACCGTCGACGACTATTACCGCTGGTGGGTCATTCACCTGTGGGTGGAGCTGACCTTCGAGCTGTTCGCCGCGGGCGTGCTGGCCTTCCTGACCGTGGCGCTCGGCCTGGTGTCGCGCAAGGTCGCCGAACGGATCATGCTCTTCGAACTGGGCCTGATCATGTTGAGCGGTACCCTGGGCGTGGGACACCACTACTGGTGGCAGGGCCTGGACGAGTACTGGATCGCCATCGGCGGCATCTTCTCGGCCCTCGAGCCGCTGCCCCTGGTGCTGTTGATGATCGAGGCCTTCAAGGAACAGCGTGCGATCAACGCCAAGGGCGAATCGTTCCCCTTCGCGATACCCTTCCTGTTCATCGCCGGCAGCGCCTTCCTGAACTGGTACGGCGCCGGCTTCCTGGGCATGGTCATCAACACGCCGACGATCAACTACTACAGCCACGGCACGTACCTGATCATGCCCCACGGCCACGTGGCCCTGCTGGGCGCCTTCGGGTACATCTCGCTGGCCTTCATGTATCTGGTCACGCGCTCCAACGCCATGGCCAAGGGTCTGGAGTGGAACGAGACGCCCAGCCGCGTCGGGTTCTGGCTGCTGACCTCGGGCGTGGTGCTGTTCTCGATCCCGACGCTGCTCATCGGCTTCGAGCAGGCGAAGACGGCCCACGACCTGGGCTACTGGTTCACCCGCCAGCGCGAGACCATCGAGCCCCTGAAGGGGCTGATGTGGTCGCGGGTCGTGCCCGACGGCCTGATGATCATCGGCGCGCTGGTGATCTTCCTGGATCTGGTGAAGAAGAGCGTGTTGGCGAAGAAAGCCGCGTAGCGGCAACGGCCGCATGGCGAAGGGCGGGGACATCGCGTCCCCGCCCTTCTTCGGTACGCCCGGCATGGGCATCGTCTTGGAGGTGCAAGTCCTCCCC
>CAZTWK010000010.1:0-92023 GCA_964617805.1 uncultured Fibrobacteraceae bacterium
AAAGTAGCAGCGGTACGCGGTAGTCGACGTGTGCATCGCCAGCCTGGCCCACTCCTTCCCACTCCAACCCGACCGGGAGCCATGTCCTACCACGCCCTGGCCCGCAAGTACCGTCCCGCGACCTTCGAGGAAGTGGTGGGGCAGGAACACGTGACCGGCACCCTGCGCGCCGCCCTGCGCAAAGACAAGCTCTCCCACGCCTATCTCTTCTCCGGCTCGCGCGGCTGCGGCAAGACGACCGTGGCGCGTCTGCTGGCCAAGGCGCTCAACTGCGGCGCCGGCCAGGTGGACGAGCCCTGCGGGGCGTGCGAGACCTGCCAGGGCATCGCCGCCGGCACCTACCTGGACGTGCTGGAGATCGACGCCGCATCGCACACCGGCGTGGACAACGTGCGCGAGCTGCGCGACATGGCCCAGTACACGCCCAGCCAGGGGAGCAACCGCGTCTTCATCATCGACGAGGTCCACATGCTCTCGAAGGGCGCCTTCAACGCCCTGCTGAAGATCCTCGAGGAACCCCCGGCGCGCGTCTTCTTCTTCTTCGCCACCACCGAACCCAACCGCATCCCGCGCACGATCCTCTCGCGCTGCCAGCGCTTCGACTTCCGCCTGCTGACCCGCGACGAGCTCTCCGGCCGCGTCACCGAGATCGTGACCGCCGAGGGCAAGGAGCTCGACGCCGGCGCCCTGCGCCTGATCGTGGCCCAGGCGGAGGGCTCCATGCGCGACGCCCTGAGCATCCTCGACCAGGTGCTCGCCGCCTGCGACGGCCTCGTGGACGAGCAGGCCGTGGTCGATCTCTTCGGCCTGGTACGCGCCGACGTCTTCACCGAGCTCAACGAGGCGATCCTGGACCGCGATCCCGCGCGCGTGCTGCAGGTGGCCGAGCAGGCCGCGAGCAGCGGCCGCAACCTGGACGACTTCGCCCGCGAGCTGGTCGACAACTTCCGCCACCTGCTGCTGCTGCGCATCGACCCCGAGCTGGCCGCGGGCATCCTGCTGCCCGAGGACCAGGTGCAGACCCTGCTGGAGCAGAGCCGCCGCTTCGCCGTGCAGGACCTGCTGGCCCTGCTCGAGCGCGCCAGCCGCGGCTTCGAGCGCATCCACCGCAGCACCCAGCCGCGGGTGCTGCTGGAGGCCCTGCTGGTGGAGCTGTCCCTGCTGGAGTCGCGGGTCCTGCTCTCGGACCTGGTCCGCCGCTTCGAGGCCCTGACCGGCACGCCCCTGGTGGGCGACGCCCAGGGCGGCGCGGGCGCGGCTCCCGCCGGCGGCGAACGCCACTCCGGCGGTACGGATGGCGGCACCGGCGGCGGCGCGTCGCGGGCCCGCGAGGCGGCTCCCGCCGCGACGGTCGCGTCCGGGGAGCCGGACGCCGGGGCGACGGACGGTCCCGAGGCCTACCGGGCGGCGGCGGCGTCAACCGTCTCCGGCTGGACGGGTCTCGTGGAAGGACTGCTCGCGCGCCATCCCGCCCTGGGCGCCTGCCTCATGGAGGGCATGCCCTCGGTGGACGGCGAGCGCGTGGTACTGTCCTTCCCCGCGGAGAAGACCTTCCAGCTGCGCCAGGTCCAGCAGGACTTCGAGATCCTGCAGAAGGCGTCGGTCGGCTACCTGGGCAAGGAGCTCCTGCTGAACGTCGTAAAGGGCGACCACGAGACGCGCAACGAGCACCGCGAGGAACTACGCCGCACCGTGGCGCCCACCGAGAACGAGGCCCTGCAGAAGGCCTGCGGCAAGGACGAGACCCTTGGCGACCTGGTGCGCATGCTCGACGCCGAGGCCGTGCCCGACGCCGAGCGCGAGGACTGGCAGCGCCCCAAGGACGGGACGCCGCCGGCCGAGGAATCATAGCAACCCGAGGAGACGTGATGGACATCCGCGCCCTGATGAAGCAGGCCCAGGAGATGCAGCAGAAGATGGCCGAGGCTCAGGAGGAACTGGCCCGCAAGGTCGTGACCGCGGAGGTGGCCGGCGGCCAGGTCGTCGCCACCATGAACGGCAAGCACGACCTCACGGCCCTGACCATCAAGCCGGAGATCGTCGATCCCGAGGACGTGGAGTTCCTGCAGGACCTGGTGCTGTCGGCGGTCAACGAGGCCACCCGCAAGGTGAACGAGATGGTCGAGCAGGACATGGGCTCGGTCACCGGCGGCATGAACCTGCCCGGCATGCCTGGGATGTAGGGTCGTGGATCATTCCACGCCCTCGACCAACCACTTCCGCGATGCCCGCGACGGCGGCGAATTCCAGTCGCCCGCCCTCGAGAGGCTGGTGCGCGCCCTGAGCCGCCTGCCGGGACTGGGCCGCAAGTCGGCCACGCGCATCGCCCTCGAACTCATCAGCCGCGACGGAGACCTGCCCGGCGAACTCACCGGCGCCATGGCCGAGGCCCGCGAACGGGTGCGCAACTGCAGCCGCTGCGGCGCCATCACCGAGGCCGATCCCTGTTCCATCTGCGACTCGCCGACGCGCGAGCCGGGGCTGCTCTGCGTGACCGCCTCGCCCGTGGACATCCTCTCCTTCGAGAAGGCGGGCTTCTTCCGCGGGCGCTACTTTGTGCTGGGCAAGCTGCTGTCGCCGCTGGACGGCGTGCGCGTCGAGGATCTGCCCTTCGACCGGCTCGTGCGCCGCGTCGAGGAGGACGGGGTCGGCGAGCTGATCCTGGCCCTCGACGCCAGCGTGGAGGGCGAGGCGACGGCCCTCTACATCCAGCGCCTCTTCGCCGCGGCCGGCCCCAAGGTGACGCGTCTGGCCACCGGCATCCCCGTCGGCGGGGCCCTGGCCTACACCGACGAGGCCACCCTGCAGAGGGCCTTCCAGTTCCGCCGCGACTTCTGACTTCAAGTCCTTCTGATTCCAGCCGATAGCTCGACCGAGAACCCTTCGCGCGGGATCGTCGTCCCGTGTGCGTCTTCGTCGTGGGGATCCGCATGTCCGAGTCCGTCAGACCCGCCCGCGAAGAGGCGTACCGCCGCCTCTGCGACGCCGCCGCCGCCCTGGCCGCGCGCGCCGGCGTGGCCGGCGTCTGCCTGGTGGACGGCGCCGGCGGGCTCGTCATGGCCTTCGGCGACGGGGCCCGGCCCGCCGACGGGGAGGCCCTCGCCCGGCTCGTGGCGGCCACGGACCTGGCCCGCGCCATCGATCCGGACGGTGCCCGCGACGCCCCGGTCTACGTCCACGACGGCGAGTACCGGGTCTACGCCCGGCCCGTGGCGCGCGACCTCTCCCTGCTGCTCTTCTGCGAGACGCGGCTGCCGCCCGGCCTGGCCTACCGCCTCGTGGAGACGCCCGTGGCCCGCATGCGCGTGGCCCTGGACGAGCTCTTCGGCGGCGCCGAACCGCGCGCGGACGACGGCGCCGATCCGGCCGGCGACGGCGACATCTTCTGGGAGTAGGCGATGCCCGGCGACGCGACCCCCACGCCCGTCGATCCCACTCCCCGCGTCGTGTACTACGGCCCGGGCCTCTCCGGCAAGACGACCAACCTGGTGCGGCTCGCCGCCGAGGCCGGCGTCCCCGAGGCGGTGACGATCGTCGAGACCGTGGCCGCGTCCGACCGCTGCGAGTTCCTGCCCCTGCCCGGGGCGGGCGACGGCACCGCCCTGCACCTGGTCGCGGTGCCCGGCCGCCTGGCGCGGATCGAGGAACGGCGGCGGCTGGTGCGCGGCGCCCACGGCGTGGTCTTCGTGGCCGACGGCCGGGCCGCGCGCCAGGACGCGAACCTCGTGCTCCTGGACGAGCTGGGCGCGCACCTGACCTCCGAGGGGATCGCGCCGGCCGGCTTCCCCCTGGTCCTGCAGTACAACCACCGCGACCTGCCCGACGCCGTCCCGCCCGCCGACATGGACCGCCTGCTCAACGGACGCGGCTGGCCGGCCGTGCCCGCCTGCGCCCTGACCGGGGACGGCGTCGCGGCCACCCTCGCGGCCCTCGTCGCCCTGCTGCCCACCGGAGACCTCCCTCCGCGTTGACCGCGCGTGCCCCGTGGCTTACCCTGACGCCGACACGGACGCACCCCCGGCGGAAGAGGACCCCTTGCTGAGATTCCTGATCCACGCCTTCGCCACCTTCGGCGGCACCGGCTACGCGCCCTTCGCGCCGGCCACCGCCGCCAGCCTGGTCTTCGCGATCCTCTGGGGCCTGGTCTCCCCGGTCTGCCTCGCCACCCAGATCTGGCTGCTGGCAGGGGTCGTGGCCCTGGGCGTGCCCGCCGCGGGCTGGATGGAACGCCGTTACGGCGAGGATCCCAGGCGCGTGGTCAGCGACGAGGTCGCCGGCATGCTCGTCACCTACCTGGGCGTGAGCACCGGCTGGACCGGCTGGCTGGTCGGCTTCTTCTGGTTCCGGGTCTTCGACATCCTCAAGCCCTTCCCCGTGCGCCGCGCCGAGCGGCTGCCCGGCGGCTGGGGCATCACCGCCGACGACCTGCTGGCCGGCGTCTACGCCAACATCTGCCTGCGCCTGACCCTGTGGGTGACCGGATGGTGAGCGCGGCCCCGGCCCACCTGGTCTCCGTCGGCGACGAACTGCTCAACGGCCGCACCGTGGACACCAACGCCAACTTCCTGCAACGCCGGCTCCGCGCGCGCGGCGTGCCCGTGGACGGCGTGCGGTCGGTGCCGGACCGCGCGGACGCCATCGCCGCCGCCCTCGACGCCGTCCCCGGCGGCGCCCTGGTCCTGCTCACCGGCGGACTCGGCCCCACCCGCGACGACCTCACGGCCGAGACGGTGGCCGACTGGGCCGGCGTGCCCCTGCGCGAGGACGCGGCCGTGGCCGGGCACCTGCGCGCCAGATGCGAACGTCGCGGCTGGCCCTACGCCGAGAACATGATCAAGCAGGGACTCCTGCCCGGGGGACTGGACGCCCTGGTCAATCCCCTGGGCACGGCGCCGGCCATGGTGGGGGAGCTGCGCGGGCGCACCCTGGTCCTGCTGCCAGGCGTGCCCCAAGAGGTGCGGGCCCTCTGGCCCCTCGTCGAGACCTGGCTCACCGGCAGCGGCCGGCTGGGCGATCCGCTGCCCGGCGTGCTGATGCGCACCACGCGCTGCTCCGAGCCGGGGCTGGCCAAGGCCACCGAGGAGCTGCGCGGCCGCCATGCGGACCTGGACTGGTCGTGGTGGCTGACGCGCTGGGGCGTGGACGTGCAGGCGGCGGCGCCGTCGGCCGACGTGGCCCTGCCGCCCGGCCTCGCCGCGGACCTGGCCGCGATCCTGGGCGACCACGTCTACGCCACGGACATGAGGGGGCTGCACGAGGTGGTGCAGGCCGAGCTGATCGCCCGCGGCCGGACCGTGGCGGTGGCCGAGTCCTGCACCGGCGGCCTGCTGGGCGCGGCCCTGACCGAAACACCCGGCTCCTCCGCCTGCTTCCTGGGCGGCACCCTGGCCTACGCCGACGCCGTCAAGACGGCGGCCCTGGACGTGGCGCCGGAGACCCTGGCCGCCCACGGCGCCGTCAGCCCGGAGGTGGCCCGCGAGATGGCCGCTGGCTGCCGCGCGCGCTTCGGCAGCGACCAGGCCCTGTCGATCACGGGGGTCGCGGGACCCGACGGCGGCACGGCCGACAAACCGGTCGGCACCGTTTGCTTCGGCCTGGCGTCCGCGCGGGGCGCCTACGCCGGACGGTACCTCCTCGGCCCGCACCGGTACCGCAACCGGGAACTGGCCGTGGCCTTCGCCCTCGACGCCCTGCGCCGTCACCTGGCCGACGGCGCCGATCCTTTCGCCGGCCGCGGCGGCGAGGTGCGACGGTGAGGCTCTTCGTGGCCGTGGACCCGGGGGAGCGCCTGCGTGCGACCCTGGCAACGGCGCTCGACACCTGGCGTCCGCGCTGGGACCTGAAATGGGTCCGTCCCGCGAACCTGCACTTCACCCTGCGCTTCCTGGGCGAACAGCCGGCGTCCGTCCTGCCCGCCCTGGAGGCGGGCCTGGCCCGGGCCGCCGGAGCCCACGCCCCCTTCACCGCGACGACCGCGGGTCTCGGCGCCTTCCCGAACTGGCGCCGGCCGCGGGTCCTCTTCTTGCAGCTCGAGTGCGCGGACGAGCTGGCGGCGCTGGCCGCGTCTGTCGACGCGGAGGCGGCGTCCTGCCTGGCGGAGGATCCCGCGCAGGGGCAGGCCTTCCGCGCGCACCTCACCCTGGCCCGCGTCAAGCGTCCCTTCGGGGCCGGGGCTTCGGCAGCCCTGCGCGACCTCCCGCCGCCGGCCCCGCACACCCTCGAGGTGGGGGAATTCCGGCTCGTCGAGAGCCGTCTGACCAAGCGCGGGCCCCTCTACGACGACCGCCGGGTTTTCCCGTTGGCGGGCGTCCTCCCGACGTAGTATGGTGGACGACACCTGTCCGGCGGCCCCCCGCGGACGCGGCTCGGTAGCGAAGCCTCCCGGACCCGACACACACCCCAAGGAGAGATGACGATGGCAAAGGACAGGCAGCAGGACAGGGCCAAGGCGCTGGAGTTGACGCGGGCCCAGATCGAGAAGCAGTTCGGCAAGGGAGCCATCATGCTCCTGGGCGACGACCAGGTCGTGGACGGCATCGAGGCCGTGTCGACCGGCAGCCTCACGCTGGACATCGCCCTGGGTATCGGCGGCCTGCCGCGCGGACGCGTGGTGGAGATCTACGGACCGGAGGGCAGCGGCAAGACCACCCTGGCGCTGAGCGTCGTGGCCAACGCCCAGCGCGTCGGCGGCACGGCGGCCTTCGTGGACGCCGAGCACGCCCTGGACCCCGTCTACGCGCGCAAGATCGGCGTGGACATCGACAACATGCTGGTCTCGCAGCCGGACACCGGCGAGCAGGCCCTGGAGATCACCGAGATGCTGGTGCGGTCGGGCGCCGTGGACATCGTCGTGATCGACTCGGTGGCCGCCCTGGTGCCGCGCGCGGAGATCGAAGGCGAGATGGGCGACACCCACGTCGGTCTGCAGGCCCGCCTCATGAGCCAGGCCCTGCGCAAGCTGACGGGCGCCATCGCCAAGACCAACACCATGGTCGTGTTCACCAACCAGCTGCGCATGAAGATCGGCGTCATGTTCGGCAACCCCGAGACCACCACCGGCGGCAACGCGCTCAAGTTCTACAGCACCGTGCGCCTGGACATCCGCCGCGTGGGTGCCCTGACCCAGGGCGAGGACGTGGTCGGCAACCACGTGCGCGTCAAGGTCGTCAAGAACAAGGTGGCGCCGCCCTTCAAGAAGGCCGAGTTCGACATCCTCTACGGTCACGGCATCTCCAAGGAAGGCGACCTGATCGAGCTGGGCGTCGAGGGCGACATCATCCAGAAGTCCGGCGCCTGGTACAGCTTCGGCGACGAGCGCCTCGGCCAGGGCAAGGAGAACGTGCGGGACTTCCTGCGCGAGAACGCGGACCTCTACGCTCGCATCGAGGACAAGGTCCTGGTCCACTACGGCATCCGGCCGGCGGATGCGGACGCGAAGCCCGCCGAGCCCGAGGCCGCCCCGGCCAAGCCCAAGGCCAAGCCGTCCAAGTCCAAATCCTCCGCCTCGGCGGCGGGCTAGGCCGTGGACGTCGGTGAAGGCCTCGCGCTGTTCGCGGTCGACGAGATCGAGGGCGGCGTACGCATCACGCTCAGCGACGGCGAGATCCTGGAGCTGGCGGCGGAATCCCTGCCGCCGGCTCTTCCCGCTCCGGGGGAGGCGTTGCCGGCGGCGACGCTGGACGGCCTTCGCGACGCCGCCGCGCGCAAGCGCATCGCCCGGCGGCTCTTCGCCCTGCTGGACCGGCGCCTGCAGCCCTGGCGGACCCTGCGCCGCAAGCTACTCGACGAGGGCTTCCCCCCGGCGGCCCTCGACGCGGTCCTGGACCGCTTCGCCGAACAGGGCGTGCACTCCGACCGCCTCTACGCCGAGGCCTGGTGCCGCGACACGGTGCGGCTGCGCCCCGTGGGCCGGCGCTACCTGGAAGGCAAGCTGCGCGAGCGCGGCGTCGACGCCGGGCTCGCCGCCACGGTGGCGCGCGAGACCCTCAGCGACGACGAGGAACGGCGGCTCTGCCGCGCGGCCGCGCGTAAGTGGTGGAGCCGCCAGGGCGTCCCCGCCGACATCAAGGCCCTGGCCCGCGGCACGCGCTACCTGGCGGGACGGGGTTTCCCGGCCGCCATGGTCGGCGACGTCGTCCGCGAGACCGTCCCCGGCACGGAGGAGACCCCGTGAGAGTCCTCGTCACCGGCAGCGCGGGCATGCTCGGCGGGGCCGTGGTGGAGGCCCTGGCCGGCACACACGAGGTGCGCGGCGTCGACCTGCCTGACGGCGACCTGACGGTCCCCGGCGACGTGGCCGACCTCTTCGCGCGGCACCGGCCCGAGTGGACGATCCACACGGCGGCTTACACCGATGTGGACGGTGCAGAGAGTGACCGCGCCCGGGCCGAGGCGGTCAATGGGACGGCGACGGCCGCGCTGGCCGCGGCCTGCGACGCCGCCGGCGCCGGGCTGACCTACGTCAGCACGGACTATGTCTTCGCAGGTGAGACCGACGCGGGCTACACCGAGGACAACGCTCGCGATCCGGTCAACGCCTATGGTGCCACCAAGGCCGCGGGGGAGGCCGCCGTGGAGGCCATGTCCGGCCCCCGGCAGATCGTGCGCACGAGTTGGCTCTTCGGCCCGGGGCCCCGCAACTTCGTACTGACGATCCGCCGTCTGCTCGCGCAGAGACCAACATTGAGCGTGGTCGACGACCAGCGGGGATGTCCCACCTACGCGCCGGACCTGGCGCGGGTGCTGATCTTCCTGCTGGAAGCTTGCCCCGGCGGCGTCTTCCACGCCACCAACGCGGGCGCCTGCACCTGGTACGACTTCGCGCGCGAGATCGCGCGCCTGAGCGGCGCCGACCCGGAGCGGATCGAGCCCTGCGGCAGCGACGCCTATCCCACGCCCGCCCGTCGTCCACGCTGCTCGGTGCTCCTGAGCCGCAACCTGGAAGCACAGGGCTGCCCGCCACGTCCACCTTGGCAGGACGCCCTGGCGCGTTATATTGCCTGGCTAGAGACGCGTACGAACGAGGAACAGGGAGGATGAGGATGCCCGGCCCGCAGAACGAGGACAGGACCCGCGTCGCGGACGTCTGTCGGGCGGCCCTCGCCGACCACCGAGCGGCCATCGACGCCCTCGGCGACGCCCACCTGGACGCCCTTGCGGCCCTGGACGCGGACGTACGCGCGGCCTGGGCGGCCGGTGGCAAGCTGATGATCTGCGGCAACGGCGGCAGCGCGGCCGATGCTCAGCACATCGCGGCGGAACTGGTCGGGCGCTTCGAGCACGACCGCCCCGCCTGCGCGGCCCTGGCCCTGAACGTGAACGCCTCGGTCCTGACCGCCGTGGGCAACGACTACGGCTTCGCGGAGATCTTCGCCCGGCAGGTCGCGGGCCTGGGCGAGGCCCGGGACGTGCTGCTGGTGATCTCCACTTCGGGCGATTCGGAGAACTGCGTGCGGGCCGTGGCGGCGGCGCACGGGATCGGCATGACCGTTCACGGCTTCCTGGGCCGGGACGGGGGCGCGCTGGCCGGGTTGGTCGACGGGGCCCTCATCGTGCCGGGCGGCTCGACCGCCACCATCCAGGAAGTGCACATCACCCTGGGGCACGTCCTGTGCCGGATCCTCGAGTCGGGATGCCTGGAGGACGGATCCCGGTGAGGGGCGCGTGGCTCAAGACCGTCGTCGAGACGCTGCGTCCCCGCCAGTGGACCAAGAACCTCATCCTGTTCGCCGGTCTGATCTTCTCCCAGCACACCACCGATCCCACGTTGTTCTGGCGTGCGGCGGCGGGCGCGGCCCTCTTCTGCCTGCTCTCGAGCGTGGTGTACATCTTCAACGACATCAAGGACGTCGAACACGACCAGCGACACCCGGTGAAGCGCAACCGTCCCATCGCCTCTGGACGGCTGGAAGTGCGCACGGCAGAGTACGTGGCCCTGGCCCTGGTGCTGGTTTCTCTCGGCTGCGCCGTCGCGCTCGGCCTGCGTTTCGCGGTGGTGGCGGCCCTCTTCCTGCTGCTCAACGTGGCCTACACCCACGTCCTGAAGCGTCTGGTGATCCTGGACGTGATGGGCATCGCCGCCGGCTTCGTGCTGCGCGCGGTGGCCAGCGTCGAGGTGCTGCGCGACGTGGTCGAGCACATCCCGCTGTCGAACTGGCTCATCCTCTGCACCTTCCTGCTGGCGCTCTTCCTCGGCTTCGCCAAGCGCCGCGCCGAGTACATGCACGTGCTGCCGGCGGGCCTGGAGACGCGGCCCTCGCTGCGCTTTTACAACGAGCTGACCCTGAATCTGCTGATCGGCGGCACCTTCGCCCTGACCGTCACCGCCTATACCCTCTACACCGTCTCGGCCGGCACCATCGCCCACTTCGGCACCTGGCACCTGGCCCTGACGGTGCCCTTCGTCGTCTGGGGACTGGGCCGCTACCTCGTGCTGATCTTCAAGGACGGGCAGGGCGGCCGGCCCCACGAGATCCTGCTGACCGACGTCTGGATCCAGCTGGCGGTGCTCGGCTGGATCGTCACGGCCTGCCTGATCATCGGGCTGGACCAATGACGCGGCCCGGATCCCCGACCCCGCTGGCGGTCCTCTGGACCCGGCCGGAGACGGCGCGCGCGGACGTCGCGCGCGTGCTGGCCATGTCCGGATTCGCGGCCGCGCCCGGCGACGCCACGGCCGTGGTTTCCGCCGTCGGCGTGGCGCCCTGGTTGCGCGCGGGCACCCGGGCGGCCCTGAGCGCGGCGGGAGAGGCGGCGCCCACGCCGCGCCTCGCGTCCGACACGCGCACGGCCCTGCACCTGCTCGACGCCCGGGCGGACGCCGAGCTCGGCGTGGCCGGCTGCCTGCGGACCCTGGCGTCCGCGGCGGGCGACCGCGATCCCGAGCACCGCGACACGCCGGCCCGCGCCGTCGTCGCCGGCGCCCGCGACGCCCTCGACGCCGGCGTGCGGCACGCCTTCCTGGTCGATGCGACGCTGGTGCCCGACGGACCCGCGCCGGACGCGCCGCGCCTGCCGGCCAACCTGCTGCTGGCCGGCCACGATCCCGTGGCCCTCGACGCGGCGCTCGCCGGCCTGATGGGCCTTGCGCCCGACTCCCTGCCCCTGCTCGCGCGCGCCGAGGCGGCGGGATTGGGCCGCGCGACTCCGCACCCCGACGCGCTGGTCGGGGACGTGGCGGAGCTCGCCCGCCGTCCGCTGAGCCCCTGGCGTCCCGCGCCCGCGGGCCTCCTGGCGCGCTGGACACGACGGACCGCGCGCTGGGTGCTGGGCGACCCGCGCCGCGCCGCCCCCGCGGACACGCCCTGGCACGCCCTGCGCCGTGAGGGCGCCGACGCCGCTTCGTGGTCGGAGGAGGCCTGAGATGCCCGCACCCATCCCGTCCCGCGTCGGTCTGCTCGCCCCGGCCAAGCTGAACCTCCACCTGGAGGTCCTGCGCAAGCGCGAGGACGGCTACCACGAGATCGAGACCATCCTGCAGGCGATCGATCTCCACGACCGGCTGGAGGTGACGTGGCACGAACGCTGGCGCGGACGCCCGCCGCAGGTGGACATGTCGGTGGAGCCCTACGACGCCGCGCCCGAGGGGGAGGACAATCTCTGCTGCCTGGCCGTCGAGGTCTTCCACCGCGAGACCGGTGTCTCGGGCCGTTTCCGCATCCGTCTGCAGAAGGAGATTCCGGCCGGCGCGGGCCTGGGCGGGGGCAGCAGCGATGCGGCGGCCGTGCTCGTGGCTCTGGACCGCCTGGCGGGTACCCGCCTGTCAGCCGAGGACTTGGAGACGCTGGGCGCGCGCATCGGTTCGGACGTGCCCTTCTTCATCCGCGGCGGCACGCAGCTCGGAAGGGGCCGCGGCACGGACCTGAGGCGCCTGCCCGCGCTGCAGGGAGGCGAGTTCCTCATCGTCATGCCCGACATGGCCTTGCAGACGTCGGCCATCTACAGGCGCTTGAATATGGGATTGACATCGCGTGGCCCCAAGGTTAACATCCGACATATAGAGGCTTTAATCGCCCGTTTCCCAAGGGGTTCCTGGTTCGGTGGCAACCGGCTCGAGGACGTGGTCCTACCAGGATACCCGGTCTTGCAGAGACTGCTCGAGGTCTTGCATGAACATGCCTCCATCGCCATGCTGAGTGGCAGTGGAGCGGCCGTCTTCGCCGTATTCGGCGACCACGGCCGGCTGGAACAGGCGCGGCAAGAGGTTGAACGGCCCGGCTGGTTCGTCAGGGTCGCCAAACCCCAGGCCGCGGGGGTGATCGTCAGGGAAGACGTATGACCCGTTCCCCGACCAGTGCATCCGGCGTCTACGGAGAGGTGCGGTGTGGAAATCACTGAGATCCGGATTACCTTGAGGGACGACGACAAGCTGCGCGGCTTCGCCAGCATCACGCTCGACAACTGCTTCGTCGTGCGCGGATTGAAGATCATCGAAGGTGCCAACGGCATGTTCGTGGCCATGCCCAACCGGCGCCGCAAGGACGGGACTTTCCAGGATATCGCGCATCCGATCAACGCTCAGACGCGCCAGTGGATGGAAAGCCAGATCATCACGGCCTACAAGCAGGAGCTCCAGCGCGCCGAGCGGGGAGAGGTGTCGGTTCCGGCCGACGACGGACACGGTGGCCCGGCTCTCGAAGATGAGTACTAGCGGATCAACCTGCTGGGGCGTCGTCAAGTGGTAAGACACAAGGTTTTGGTCCTTGCATTCGCAGGTTCGAATCCTGCCGCCCCAGCCAACTTCCCCGACTTCCCACCTTTCCTGTTTACCCCGTACCGCCCATGCATTACCTTGCCCGCGAGGCCCGTCCTCGTCGCGCATCCGCCGCCGTCCGCCCCGCCCGGAGGAACGCCCCGATGAACGATCTCGTGCTGATCACCGGCAATGCCCACAAGGAGATGAGCGAGCACATCGCGGAGCATCTCGATACGCCTCTGCTGGACGTGGAGGTCAGCCGTTTCTCCGACGGCGAGATCAACATCAAGATCCTCGAGAACATCCGCGGCACCGACGTGTTCGTGATCCAGCCCACCTTCCCGCCCGCCGAGAACGTGCTGGAGCTGCTGCTCATGCTGGACGCCGTACGGCGCGCCTCGTGCCGCCGCGTGACGGCGGTGATCCCCTACTTCGGCTACGCGCGCCAGGACCGCAAGGACCAGCCGCGGGTGCCCATCGGCGCGCGCCTGATGGCCAACCTCATCACCCAGGCCGGCGCCAACCGGGTGCTGACCATCGACCTGCACGCCCCGCAGATCCAGGGCTTCTTCGACATCCCCCTGGACCACCTCTACTCGGCCCCCGTGCTGCTGAAGCACTTCGAGAACCACCCCCGCGACAACATGGCCGTGGTGGCGCCCGACGTGGGCAGCATCAAGATGGTCCGCGCCTTCGCCAAGCGGCTGGGCGCGCCCCTGGCCATCATCGACAAGCGCCGGCCCTGCGAGAACGAGGCCGAGGTCATGAACTTCATCGGCGACGTGGAGGGCAAGGAGGTCGTGATCTTCGACGACATGATCGACACCGCCGGCACGATCACCCAGGCCGGGCAGGCCTGTTTCGACGCCGGCGCCAGGTCGGTGATCGTCTGCTGCACCCACCCCCTGTTGTCGGGCCAGGCCCTGGCGCGCCTCGATTCCTCGCCCATCAGCGAGATCGTGGTCAGCAACACCATTCCTTTCAACCGGTTCGAGGAATGCGCCAAGGTCAAGGTGATGGACATGTCGGGCCTGCTGGCCGACGCCATCGGCCGCATCCACCGCGAAGAGACCGTCAGCAAGCTCTTCCTGCCCAGCCGCGCGGATAAGGGCGCTTCTTGACAATTCCGGCCTGAACTGCTTTATTGAGCGGTCCGGGTCATCCAGAATCGTCCGGAAAACACCGGACTCGACCCGACCGAATCGTCAATCACTGAGGATTGTACCGCCGATCGGCGTCCCCGCAGCGAACGGGGAGGAACGTCCGTCTGCCGTCGGCGCGAGCGACCCCATTGTCGGAGGCATTTGCCATGGGCCTGATCAAGATGACCGTCTATCCGCGCGAGACCGCGGGCAAGAACGCCAACCGCCGCACGCGCACCGGTGGCCGCACGCCCGCCATCATCTACGGCGACAAGCGCGAGCACAGCACCAACGTGGAACTCGACACCGTCGAGCTGACCCGGGCCATGGCCGCCTTCAGCGGATCGAATCCCCTGTTCAGCCTGAACATGGACGGATCGGACGACACCTTCGTGGCCGTGCTGCGCGAGATGCAGACCCACCCGGTCAGCGACGAGATCTACCATTGCGATCTCTTCGCGATCCCCCTGGGCAAGCCCCTGGTGATGGAAGTGGCCCTGGATATCCAGGGTGACAACCGCTTCATCAAGAGCGGCGACGCGGTGCTGGACGTGGTGCGGCGCACCATCGAGATCGAGTGCCTGCCGCGCGAGGTGCCGGACACCATCACGGTCGACTTCAGCGAGCTCGAGATCGGCGAGAAGATCAGCGTCTCCGACCTGAGCCTCGAGCACGGCGAGATCATCACCGACGAAGAAGAGGTCGTCCTCAAGGTGAACCTCAACACCTTCGAAGAGGAAGTCGTGGAAGAGGAAGAGATCGAAGGCGAAGAGGGCGAAGAGGGCGCCGAGGGTGCCGAGGACGGCGAAGAGGGTGGCGACGCACCCGCCGACGGGGACGCGCCCGCCGACGGCTAGCGGCCGCCTTCACGCGGTATCGACGCAACGGCGAGGCGGTCCCACGACCGCCTCGCCGCTTTTCATGGACCGCCGACGGCGGGGAGGACGGCATTGCGGATCCTGGTCGGACTGGGCAACCCCGGCGAACGCTACGCGCGGACGCGCCACAACCTCGGCTTCCGGGTCGTGGACCGCCTGGCCGCGCGGTACGGGATGACCTTCGGGCCGGTGGCCGACGACTGCGCCGCGGCGGAGGGCCGGGTGGCCGGTGTCGACACGGTGCTGCTCAAGCCCATGCGCTACATGAACCGCAGCGGCGAGGCCCTGGCGCGCTGGGCCGGTGGCCGAGGCCTGGCGCTGGCGTCGCAGGACGGCGCCGAGGCGGACGCCCCCCTGATCGTCTGCGACGACATCGCCCTGCCCCTGGGGGCGGCGCGGCTGCGCGCCCGCGGCAGCGACGGCGGGCATCGCGGGCTGGAATCGATCCTGGCGGCCCTGGACGGCGACGAGGCCTTTCCCCGCCTTCGCCTGGGCGTCGCAGGCGACGGGGAATCGCCGCCGCCGGCGTCCTGGTCCGACTACGTCCTGGCGGATTTCCCGGCCGGGGAGTGGCTCCGCAGCGAGGAACTGGTCGATCACGCCTGCGCGGCCCTGGCCTGGGCGCTGGTCCACGGGATCGAGGCGGCGGCCGGCCGTTTCAACCGCCGGGCGTCACCGGATGAGGCGGCACGAGGCCCGAGTTGATTTCTCCGCCATCTTGATGTATCTTGGTTGACCGATTGCCGCCGCCACGGCGGCATTCGACCGTCTGCGATCCGCCGGGGCTTCCGGCGTGTCCCGGACGAAGACGGGCGGCCCCGATCTGCTCGGAGTGCCGCGCGTACAAATCATCCCTACCCGGAACACCGTCTCGCCGAGACGGAAAGATTTCGGGTCATTCTGTCCGAGGGGAGGTGAACCCGATGAAGAAGTACGAAATCGTCTTTGTGCTGCATGCCGACGAGCCCGAGTCCGAGATGGATGCGCGGGTGGCGAAGGTGGAGTCCTTCGTGAAGGAGGCCGGTGGCGAGATCACCGAGCGGAATCACTGGGGCGAGCGTCAGCTGGCCTACGAGATCCAGCACGAGACCCGCGGTAATTACATGCACCTGCGCTTTCGCTGCGACGGGACCGCCATCGACAAGATGGATAACGAGTTCCGCCTGGATCACAGGGTGCTGAGGCATCTCGTGGTCGTGGACGAGGAGTGGAAGGAGCGCAACGAGGCCAACCGGTCCAAGAAGCGCGCCGCCATGAAAGTCGAAGCGCCCGCGACCCCCGCGGCCCAAGCGTCGCCCGCCGGCGACAAGTAGGTCCGGCCACCAGCAACTTTCGAGCGAAAGCGAGTGAACCATGGGCAAGAAGGGTCCCAGGGACAGCAAGAAGAAGAAGAAGCGCCCGGCGAAAAAGAAGAAGTGTTATTGCTGCGTCGAGGGTCTGGTCGCCGTCGACTACAAGGACATCGACCTCATGCGCAAGATGACCACCGAGCGCGGCAAGATCGCGCCCCGGCGGAACACGGGCACCTGCCCCAAGCATCAGCGCATGCTGGCCTCCGCCGTGAAGCGTTCGCGCCACCTGGCGCTGATCCCGTTCGTCAAGGAATACTACCGCTAGGCCCCGGCCGGCGGGTCCCTGCTGGCGCGTGCGCGCGGACGGCGGGATAGAAGAGAGTGAGTTGAGCCATGGATGTGATCCTCAAGAAGACTGTGGATCATCTGGGTGAGGCCGGGGATACGGTGAGCGTGGCCCGCGGTTACGCCCGCAATTTCCTGATCCCCAATGGACTGGCGGTCACCGCCGACGAGAGCCACCGGCGCATGCTCGTCGAGGAGGCCCGTCTGGAGGGGCAGCGCAGCGCCAAGCTCAAGCGCAGCGCCGAGGAACTGGCCGCCGGTTTCAAGGACGTGTCGTGTACCATCTCCGTGCAGGCGTCCGAGGACGAGAAGCTCTACGGCTCGGTGAGCGAGCGCGAGATCGCCCAGTCGCTGGCCGATCTCGGGCACCAGGTCGAGCTGAGGCAGATCGTTCTGGAGGAACCCATCAAGCAGTGCGGTATTTACACCGTGCCCGTGAAGCTGCACGAAGAGGTCGAGGTTCCCATCAAGGTCTGGGTGGTCAAGGCGGAAGCCTGACCGCGCCGAACCCCGGGAGACGGGAGGCACGCATGTCCGACGGCAAGACCGGGACGGACACGACTGGATTCTGCGTCATCATGGCGGGGGGCCGGGGCACGCGCTTCTGGCCCCTCAGTCGTACCAGCCGACCCAAGCAACTCCTGCCCCTCGGGCAGGGCGCCTCGCTCCTGCGCGAGACCTTCGACCGCGTGCGGCCCCTGGTGGGGGACGAGCGCGTGCTGGTGGTGACCAACGCCGCCCAGGCCGAGGCCACCGCCGCGGCCCTGCCGGAACTGCCGCGCGACCGCATCGTGGCCGAGCCGGTGGGACGCAACACCGCCGCCTGTGCCGCCCTGGGCGTGGGCCTGGCCGCGGGACTGGCCGGCGACGGCCCCGTGGCGCTGCTGCCCGCGGATCACCTGATCCCGGACCCGGATGTCTTCCGCGACCAGCTGGCCGCGGCCTTCCGGCTGGCCGAGAGCGGCGGCGGAGTGATCACCTTCGGCATCCCCCCGCGGCATCCCTCCACGGGATTCGGCTATATCGAGGTGCCCGACGCGCCCGCCGGCGACGATGCCGTCGACGGCCTGCGCTTCGTGGAGAAGCCCGACGCCGACACGGCGCGGGAGTACGTGGACTCCGGGCGGTTCCTCTGGAACAGCGGTATCTTCGTCTGGCACAGCGCCGATCTGGCCCGCGAGATCGCCACCCACGAGCCCGGGATCGCAAGCCGGCTGGAGGCCCCCCTGGGCGCCCACGGCACGGACGCTTTCGACGACGCCCTGGCAACGGCCTACGAGACCTGCCCGGCGGTCTCGATCGACGTGGCCGTCATGGAGAAGCTGGCCGGTTTCCGGGTCATGGCGGCCCGCTACGGCTGGTCCGACCTGGGCAGCTGGGACGCCTGGCGCGAGTTCGCACCCGCGCTGGCGGACGGCAACCGGGGACACGCGCGGCTGCTGGCGGGCGACGGCCGCGACGTCACGGTCTTCGCGCCCGGCAAGGCCGTGGCCCTGCTGGGAGTCGAGGACCTGATCGTCGTCGACACCGAGGACGCGCTGCTGATCTGCGCCGCCGACGCGGCCCAGCGGATCAAGGAGATCGCCGGCAAACTCGAAGAGGCTGGAGAACTGGATCTGCTCTAGGACGGAAAGGAACCCTGCGTATCATGGTTGAAACCGGAATCCTGAAACGGCTGTTCTTGCTCGTCGTCGTCGCCGCCCTCGTGGCGGGCCTGTCTTCCTGCCAGGAGTCGACCGAGGGCGAGGGCCCGGCCGCGGGTAAACTGTTCGGCGACGGTCTCCCCGACGGTACGAACGTACTCTGCCGGGTGAACGACCTGGAGATCACCCAGCGCGACCTGGACATGCGCATGGAGGACCTGCCCGGCAACCTGAAGTCGCGCTTCAGCGGCGAGGGCTGGGAGCGCCGCCTGCTCGACTACATGGTCGCCGAGGCCATCCTGGCCCAGGAGGGTCAGAAAGCGAACTTGCAGCACGAATCCGACGTGTCCCGCCAGCTGATCAACCTCCACCGCACGACCATGCGCGACGCCTATACCTCGTTGGCCATCTGGAAGGATCTCGAGCCCACCGAGGAGGCCATCGCCCAGTACTACGAGGAGAGCAAGGCCACATACTACACCCAGGGTTCGATCAAGGTGCGCCATATCCAGTGCGATATGCGACAGGAGATCGACCGGGCCTGGGAGAAGCTCCAGGGCAGCGGCTACGAGAACCTCTTCGCCAACGTGGTCGGTGAGTGCTCGGCCAACGGCATGTCCAAGGCCCAAGGCGGGGACCTGGGCTGGTTCGCCAGCGGCGGGTACATCTCCGCCCTGCCTTACGGCGTGGAGTTCTCGACCCACATCTACGACTGGGACATCGGCGTGCACCCGCCGGAGTACATCGGCGACCACTGGCATATCGTGGAGATCCTCAAGCGCGAGCCGTCCCGCCAGCTGACCCTCAACGAGGTGCGCGACCGCATCGTCAAGGATCTGTTGCCCGTGGTGCGGCAGACCGCCACCGAAGAGTACGTCCAGCAACGCCGGACGGAGATCGATCTGGAGTACTTCGGCAAGTTCCGCCCCGGCGAGGGACGCACGGCCGAGGAGCTGCTCAGCCTGGGCATGATGGCCAACACCCCCGAGCGCCAGGAGGAACTGTACAACCTGCTACTGCGCGACTACTCCGATTCCGAGTACGCGCCCATGGCGTTGTTCATGAAGGCCAACCTCTACCTGGACTCCATCGGTGACAAGTACCGCGCCCGCGCGGCCCTGAACAAGATCATCCGGAACTATCCCGACTCGGAGATCGTGGAGCAGGCCCAGTACATGCTGGACAACCTGTCACGGGCCGACTTCCACACCCCGGCCACCATCGAGGAACTGCAGGAGCTGGCCGACTAAGGCCCGCGCGAAGCCTGCCGATACCAGTCGAGGGAGCGTTGCAGCGCTCCCTCGACTGTGGTATACAGACGTTCACGCGAGCGCTACGGGCGACGCGGGTTGGAGGTGACCCATGCGATACGCGAGACTGGCCCCGATCCTGTCCCTGCTGCTCTGTACCGTCGCGGCGTCCGCCGCGGAGACCCCGGCGGCGCCCCTGGACGTCGTCGAGATGGTCGTGGCCGCCGGATTCGACCGCGAGCACCGGCTCCCGCAGGAGGCGGGGGAGAGCTTCCCCGCGGACACCGAGCGCCTCTGGTGCTACACCCGCGTGCGCGGGGCCGACACGCCGGTCGAGGTCGTCCACGCCTGGTACCACGAGGGCGAGACGCGCGCCCGGGTCGTGTTGCCCGTCCGCTCGCCGGACTGGCGCACCTGGTCCAGCAAGCGCCTGCTGCCGGCCTGGACGGGCCGCTGGGAGGTCAAGGTGCTGGATCCGGACGGCCTGGTGCTGGCGTCGCGGAGCTTCACCATCGTTCCCGTTTCGACGGTCGGGGAGGACACCGAATGACCATCTCGTTGCGCCGGGCCCTCGGGCCGGTTCTCGTGATCACGGCCCTCGTGCTGCTATTCGCCTCCTGCGGACAGGCCCCGGAGCTGGGCGACGTCCCCACCGTCACCCTCTCCGACGACGACCTGGCCCTGGCCACGCGCCTCTACGGGCGCATGCAGGAAGAGCACGCCGCCGAGCGCGACCGCGCGACCCTCCACCTGGGCTACGAACTGATGGACCGCTATGCCGGCTTCCCCCGCATGGACCACGTGGTGGAGATGGCCACTCTCTCCGCCCACCGCCTGGGCGAGACGGCCGAGGCCCTGCGCCTGAGCGGCGAATACCTGGCGACCTATCCCGATTCCCCCGGCGCCTACGGCCTGCTCGAGCTGCGCGCCGACCTGCTCGAGGGCCAGGGTCACGACCTGCGCGCCGCCGACGCCCTCATCCAGTGCTACGGCAAGGCCCGCCTGGCCGCCGACCGCGAGCGCATCGCCGAACGCCTGGCCGATGTGGCCGGCCGTCTCGGCGCCGACGACCTGGAGTCCCTGCGCGTCGCCCATGCCGACTCCTCCCTGCGCCCCATGCTCGGGTACCTCTGGCTGCAGCGCCTGCTCGCCGAGGAGCGCGGCCGCGAGGCCGGCGACCTGGTCGACCGTATGCGCACCGAATCCCCGGGCGACCCCTGGGTGTCCCTGGCCGAGCAGCTCCTGCGCGATCCCGACGCCGGTCTGCCCATGATCACCGAGCCCGGCATCTTCGAGGGCGATGTCGACGCCATGCACCTGAGCGTGGTCTGCCCGCTGACGGGCCGCTACACCGTCCTCGGCAACGCCTTCTACGACGGCGTGTGCCTGGCGCGCGACCGGGCCAACCGCGAGGGCTGGCGGCAGTACACCCTCTCGGTCCACGACTCCGAGGGCGATCCCGTGGCCGCGGCCTTCGCCGTGCGCCGCACCGCCCAGCGCGAGAAACCCATGGCCGTCATCGGCTCCATGCTCAGCGCGCCGACGGTCGCGGCGGCCCTCACCGCCGAGCAGCTCGGCATCCCCCTGATCTCGCCCACCGCCACCAACGAGCGCATCTGGGAGCTCGGCGGGCTCGTCTTCCAGCCCAACGTGACGGGTCTGTTCGAGGCCCGGCTGCTGGCCCGCCTCGTGGTACAGGTCCTGCTCAAGGAACGCATCGCCGTGCTCTATCCCGACACGCCGACGGGTCTGCGCAGCTACGAGATCTTCGCCACCGAGATCCTCGATCTCGGCGGCAAGCTGGTGGCGGCCGAGCCCTTCAACGTGGGGCTCACCGACTTCCGCGAACCCCTCCAGAAGATTGGCAAGGGATTGCCGGAAGTCATATTCGTTCCTGCAGATGAGGGCCAGATCCGCATGCTGGGCACCCAGCTCGACTATTACCGCACCGGCGCCCTGGTGGTGGGGCTGAGCGACTGGGATTCCGCCGAGCTGGCGGCCGAGATCGGCAGCACCCTCGAGCGGGCCGTCTTCCCCAGCCGGAGCGCCCTCTATCCGCCCGCGTGGCCCGCCGGCTTCGACACCGAGTGGAACGCGGAGCACCTGCCGCCGGAGGCCACCAACATCGCCCGCCAGGCCTACCTGGCCACCCTGCTGGTCCTGGACACCCTCGGCGAGCAGGGCATGAGCCGCCGCCAGGACCTGGCCTACGCCCTCCACGAGCGCCTCGAGAACCGCACCGAGACCGAGGCCGCCACCGACTACCTCTTCGCCGCCCTGCGCATGTACCGCAACGGCGCGGTCGTGCCCTTCCCCATGGACCTCTACGCCGAGGCGCTGGCGGAAGCCGACTCGCTGGCGGCGCTCGAGGAACCCGAATCCTTCCTGGAAGACCTGGGCGTCTCCGAACAGTAGTCTTTCGTGATCGACGCCATTTCGTGCGGATGTCGGGGCGGAGCCCTGGGTGTGAGCCTTCCGTTCCGGCGAGCTCGGATTCCGGGCCCTTCCGCCCTCCTGGCTCCAGGGCCCTCCATACGCCCCCGGAACAGAAGGCCCACACCCAGGGCTCTCTCCACATCGCAGCGAATGGGTCGATCTCGAAGGAACAGTCAGGGACCGACGGGGCTGCGGAAGAGGACGGTCAGGATGTTCCAGAAGCCGTCGGGGTCGGTGCAGGTGGCGAAGTCGGGATCGTAGAGCCACTGGTCGACGGCCTTCAGCACGACCTGGTCGAAGGGGCGGCTGCCGTCGGAGTTCATGATGTAGGAGCCTTCGACGCGGCCGTCGGGGCCGACGAAGAAGGCCACCTTGACGGTGATCAGGGGGTTGGCGCGGTCGACGTTCGAGGCGTCGGGCGGGTAGCGGGGATAGACCTGCTTGCGCAGGTGGAAGCAGGGATTGGTCTGGGTGGGCAGGCGGAGCTCGACGGTGTCGTACTCGTCCCACTCGGGCTCCGCGTCGGGATCGATCTCGGTGGTGACGTCGGGCTCGGGGGAGACCACGTCCTGGACCGGCTCCTCGCCCTCGGTCTCGAGCACCTCGAAGTTGGGCGCCGGCGGCGACATCTCCCGCGCGCGGCGCAGGCGTTCCTGGTGCCGCTCGTCCTGCCCGTCGTCGATGGACAGCTGGGGCATGAGCTCCAGGGGGCCCTCCTTGCCCGAGAACTCCCAGCGGCGCTTGACGTCGTCCCGGTCGGGCCCGAAGAGGATCAGCAGCAGCAGCACCAGCAGGGCGCCCCCGATCGACATCCCGAGGACCCGCTTCTGGTTGCGGCGGTAGGTGGGACGCTCAGGGAGCGGAGGCTTCATGCGCGCTGTCCGTCTCTGCGAAGGGATTGGTCGGCCGTCGCTCGCTGGTCCAGAAGGGCCACACCCTCACGCGGTCGCCCTCGCCGATGCCCGAGACCAGCAGCTCCCAGCGGTCGCCGCGGCGCACCTCGAAGGTGTGGTCGGGGCCGGGCAGCGGCAACAGGGCCGGCGGCGTCGCCACGTCGCGCGGCGGCAGCCACAGCCAGTTGCCGTCCACGCGGATCCAGTCGCAGCCCTCGAGCAGGGTCGCGGCGGTGGCGTGCTCCAGGATGAAGGTGCGGGGATCGGCCAGCGAAAGCAACAGGTCGGGCCCCTGGAACCACGCGGCGGTGGCGGACATGAGCGCCGAGGCGACGGCCTGCTGGTAGGCGGGCGCGCGCCAGAGTTCCTCGTTATCGAGATCGGCCGGCATGGGCAACGACACGTCCACGGCGGGGCAGGCGGTGTGGCGCAGCAGGTAGGCGTAGGATTCGGCGACGGGGATCGTGTCCGGCGCCGCGAAGGGCGCGAGGGCCTCGGCCAGCAGGGCGCCCCAGGCCGAACCGCCGGCGCTGCCGTAGTGGTGGGCGACCGACCAGGCGGCAGCTTCGGGCGCCGCGCGGCGCAGGGTGATGAAGAGATCGGCGCCGGCCTCGTTGGCCTGGAGGATCTTGGCCTCGGGCGGGACCCAGCCGGGATCGTCGCGGGTGAGGAGGGCCTCGGCGCCGGCACCGCGCAGCAGGCCGGCCAGGCGTTCGGCGGTGCGCAGGTTCAGCTCGCGGCCGGGGGTGCCCATGGGGGCGGTGCCGTCGGCGTCGGCGGCGCCGCCGTGGGGATCGATGACAATGGTTTTGCCGACCAGTTCGGGGATCAGGGGCTGCCAGACCAGGGTGTCGCGGGGGAGGTCGCAGGGCTCCTGCCAGGGGGTGCGATGGGTGGCGTCGATCAGGATGGGGCGGGTGCCGCGGATCTCTAGCCAGGCGGGGTGGTCGGGGATGGAGCAGACGGCGGGGATTGTCTGATCCCTCAACCAATGTCTCTGTGAGTCGTTCCACGTCTGCGTCCCCGAGTGATAACGGATCCACCATCGGCCATCCGGCATGATCTGCTCGCCATACGGATCGGTCAGGACGTGCCATTTGAGATCGGTTTCTTGCGCTGGGTTGTGCATCTGGATGTTCGAGAGGTACCATTCGCTACTGTCGGCAGCAACGATGTGCAAGTCACTCTGTTTCCAATCCTGTGGGGCCACGACGACGGCCGCCCGCATCTCCGGACCTATAGACGACAGCGTGAGGGATGGGGTCTCATCATGCCTGTGAAAGTAGAGATCGATAGGGCATGGAGTGGGCTGGTCCTGCTCGTGCCAGACGACTAGATATGGTCCCTGCCTGTCGGGCGTCGATGGATAGAACCAGATGATCGGGATCTGCGTCCAGTAGCGCTTCAGAGTGAGTCGCTCGGCCGGCGTGCTGCGTCCGGCTAAATTGCGGGCCGTTAGTTTCAGGTTGTAGGACGTATTGTATTCGTGGACGCCCCGGTCCCAAGTCACGCTCTCGGTTTCGAGGTCGACGATGGCGTCCTCGAGGTCTCCGTTCAGTTCCAGGCGGATGGAGTTCGGATCCAAGGCCGGGGAGGATTCCGGCGACCGCGAATCCGAGACGTATCGCCACGTAACCGGCTCACCGATCCACTCCGTAGTGTCAGAGGCCAGTTCCCAGAACGGGTTCCCGCCCGTGAAGTACTCCAACAACCCCAAGAAATAAGCCTCCGCCTCCAACCGCTGCTTCCCCGCCGCCGACAGCCGCTTCTCCACCTCCGGATTCGACAGCATCGACGGTTCGCCCAGCACCGCCGGCACCGTCGCATTGCGCAGCACGCTGAAGTTGCCCGCCATGATCTTGGCCGGCGAGATCTCCAGGTTGCGCACCAGATGCTTGTGGATCGCCCGCGCGAGGTCCAGGTCGGCGCCCTCGCGGCCTACGGGGTAGTAGGTCTGGGTCTCGTTCAGGTCGCGGTCCAGCGCGGCGTTGCTGTTGTGGTGCAGCGAGACGAAGACGTCGGGCTGCAGGGAGTCGCAGAGAGCCGAGCGCATGGCCAGGTCCGAGGCCAGGGTGGAGTCGGCGGGCGACAGGAAGTCCGTGTCGGCGGTGCGGGTCATGTGGACCTCGGCGCCGGCGGCCTCCAGCAGGCCGCGCAGCCACAGGGCCACGCCCAGGTTCACCTCGGCCTCGCTGATGCCGTTGAGGCCGACCACGCCCGGGAAGAAGCCCCCGTGGCCTGGGTCGAGCAGGATGCGGCGGCCCTGCAGCGGGGTGAGGTCGCGGTCCCCGAACGACTCCTGGAGCTGGTGGTAGCCGATGTTGTCCGGGACGGGGGCCTGGCGGCCCGCGCAGCCGGCCAGGAGGGCCAGCAGGGCGGCAATCATGACAGCGGGTGGCATCCGTTTCATCTGTATCCTCCATGTTTTCGAGGCCGAGCGTACAGGCGCGCAAAGTCCTTGTCCAGCCTGGGCTCCGGCGGCTGGACACCGGGGGGCTTGTCTGGTAACTTAGTCGGTCACCGGCCGGGGCTGCGCCGCGGCCTGTCTGGCGTATATCTCGAAGTCATCCCGGATGTCACCCCGGATGTCACCCCGGAAGTCGGCCCGGAAGGATCCAAGGCTCCATGAGCGACTCCGTGATGCGGCACATCCCCCCCGTGGGCCAGCTGCTCGAACATCCCCAGATCGCGCCCCTGCTGACCGACGCCAAGCGCGCCTGGGTCACGCGCGTGGTGCAGCGGCTCGTGGACGACGAGCGCAGGCGCCTGCGCAAGGTCGCCGACGACGGGTCGGTCACCCGCGAGGGTCTGGTCGCCGACCTGGTCGCCGCCGTCCGGGCGCGCCACGACGCCCTGCTGGGCCCCACCCTGAAGACCGTCGTCAACGCCACCGGCGTGCTGGTGCACACCAACCTCGGCCGCTCGCTCTACCCGCGGCAGGCCGTTGACTGGCTGGCCGAGGCGGCCCTGCACAACGTCGACCTGGAGATGGACCTGGAAACCAACCGGCGCGGGCACCGCGGCCGCAAGGTGGAGGAGAAGCTGGCCCTGCTGACCGGCGCCGAGGACGCGCTGATCGTCAACAACAACGCCTCGGCCTTCTGGCTGGCCGTGCGCGCGGTCGCCGGGACGGGCCGCGTGATCCTGTCCCGCGGCGAGGTCGTGGCCATCGGAGGCAGCTTCCGCATGAACGACATCCTGGCCGAGACCGGCTGCGAGCTGGTGGAGGTGGGCACCACCAACCGCACCTCGGTCGACGACTACCGGGCCGCCCTGACGCCCGGCGCGGTGGTGCTCAAGGTGCACCGCAGCAACTTCGCCCTGAAGGGCTTCGCCGAGGAGGCGAGCCTGGGCGAGCTGGCCGAACTCTGCCGCGAGACCGGCCACGTCCTGATCTACGACGCGGGCAGCGGCCAGCTGGCCGACCTGGCCGCGCTGGGCCTCGACGAACACCACACCCTGGCCGCCGACATCGACGCCGGCGCCGACCTGGTGACCTGCAGCGGCGACAAGCTCTTCGGCGGCGGCCAGGCGGGCATGGCCCTGGGCCGTCGCGAACTCGTCGACGCCATGCGCGCCCACCCCATGCGCCGCGTGTTGCGCGTGGACAAGACCACCCTGGCCGCGGTGGACGGCGTCCTGACCCACTACCTGGCCGGCGACCACCTCGACGCGGTGCCGACCCTGCGCCTGGCCGCCCGCGACGAGGCTGCATTGCAGACCCTGGCCGAGGACCTGCGCGATCGTCTGGCCGGCGACACGCCCGCGGGCTGGACGGCGGACATCCTCCCGGGGACCGCCCAGGTGGGCGGCGGCTGCTCGGCCGAGGCCGAACTGCCCACGCGCCTGCTCCTGTGGCAAGGGCCCCACGCGGATCTCGAGCGCTGCCACCTGCTGCTGCGGCGGGGCGATCCCGCGGTGCTGGCGCGCATCGGCCAGGCCGGCCTGGCCCTGGACCTGCGCTCGGTGCCCGACGAGAGCGTGGAGATCCTGGCCGCGGCCGTGCGCGCGGCCTGGCGCGTCCTGGCCGACGGGAAGGGGGCGGGCTCATGAGCGCCGCGGACGACCGGGGACCCGGCGGACTCGTCCTCTACGAGGCGGGGCTGGACCCCGCGCAACTGGAACTGGACGGCGGGCCGGCCTCGTGGACCACGCTGCCGGCGGTGAACCTGCACGACTTCGCCGACGAGGCCCTGCGCGGCGAGGGCGCGCTCCGCGTCTGCATCTTCCTGGACGCGCCCCGGCGCACCACGAGCCGCGCCGCGGCCGCCCTGGCGGTCGCGCGCTACCTGCTCACGCAGGGACAGAGCGTCGTGGTGGTGGACGGCGACGACCAGTGCCCGGATCTCAGCCGCTGGGCCGGACGCCTGGAGACGGAAGGTTGGATCGACCTGGCCCGCTACGGCGTTTCGACGCGCACGGCCAGCCTGCCCCTGCCCTGGGGGCCCGCGGACGGGCGCGTGATGGGCGTCGGCTCCTACCATCCCGTGCGCGCGGAGGCCGAGGAGATCGCGACCCTCTGCGGCCGGCTGCTGGAGGACTTCGACACGATCCTGATCTGCGCGTCGGCCGGCGACCGCGGGGCCTTCTGGTCCGAGGTGTCGGCCCTGCGCGTGATCTGCTGGGACCGCGCCGAGGTCGACCCGGAGGAGACGGCGGTCCTGATCCGAGACGCGACGGCCCTGGGCGCGGAGGTGGACGCCACCATCGCCTTCGGCGTGTCTCGCCAGACGGCGGTCGACGCGGAGGAGGGCATCGCCTTCACCGTCGAGACCGAGACGGCGCCCCGGCGCTCGTCACCCTTCTTCCGGCGCCTGACCATCTCCCTGGCGGTGCTGGTGATCGTGCTGGGCAGCTGGTTCCTCGGGCAGCTCGCGCGCGACGATTCCGAACCCGACACGCTGCCCGCCCAGCACCTCGCCGAGCCGGCGCCGACGCCGGCGGACACCGCCGCCGCCGACACCCTCGCGCAAGCCGACGCCGATACCGTGGCGGTGATCGTCGAGGAGACCGTGGCCGAGGCGGACGAGACGCCGGCCACCGCCGCACCGCCGCCCGACGCGCCCGAGGACACGGCGCCGGGCATTGACTGGAACGCCCCGGTGGCCGTAGGCGCCTACTGCCTGCACGTCTACTCCATGGCCGACAGCGCCATGGCCGAGGACCAGCTCGACTGGATGGCGCGGCGCGGCGTCGCGGGCCTGGTGCGCGACTGGCGGGACGGCAACGGCAAGACGTGGTACCGCATCTACGCGGGCAACTTCGACACGCTGCGCGGGGCGCGCGCCGCCCTGCCCGACCTGTACGAGAGACTGGACACCGACTGGGCCCTGCCCAGGAAGACCGGCAACCTACGCTGACCGCAACGCAGAAGGTGAACACGTGAAACTGAAGCGGGTGGACCTACAGGGATTCAAGTCCTTCGTCGACAAGACCTCGCTGGTCTTCGACGAGGGCATCACCGCCATCCTCGGGCCCAACGGCTGCGGCAAGAGCAACATCGTCGACGCGATCCGCTGGGTGCTCGGCGAGCAGTCGGCCAAGCAGCTCCGCGGTTCGCGCATGGAGGACATCATCTTCAACGGCTCGGCGCGGCGCAAGCCGGTGGGCCTGTGCGAGGTGGCCCTGACCTTCACCAACCGCGACCGCAAGCTGCCCGTGGAGTACGACGAGGTCACGGTCAAGCGCCGCGTCAGCCGCGACGGCATCTCCCAGTATTCGCTGAACGACACACCGGTGCGCCTGAAGGACCTGCGCGACATGTTCTTCGAGAGCGGCGTCAACAACACGGCCTACAGCGTCATCGAGCAGGAGAAGATCGGCCGCGTGCTGAGCGACAACGCGGACGAGGTACGGGTGCTGATCGAGGAGGGTGCGGGCATCGTCCGCTACAAGGCCCGCCGCAAGGAGGCCCTGCGCAAGCTCAAGCAGACCCAGAACGACCTGCTGCGCCTGAACGACATCATCGAGGAGATCGCGCGCGAGGTGCGCTCGCTGGCCCGCCAGGTGGGCAAGGCGCGCCGCTACCGCCGGCTCTACGGCGAGACGCGGGCCCTGGACCTGCTGCTGGCCGACCAGGCCTGGCGCGACATGGACGCCCGCGACAAGGAGCTGCGCGAGAGCATCCAGGAGCTGGCCACCCTGTCGGAGGCCGACGCCGGCGAACTGGCCGAGTTGCGCGCCCGCATCGAGGCCACGCGCCCGGGGGTGGACGAGCGCGAGGCCGAGCGCCACGGCCTGGAGCAGTCGCTGCAGGCCTACGAGACCGAACTGCACCAGGTGGAACAGCAGGTGCTGCTGCTCGAACAGCGCATCAGCGACCGCCGGCAGCGCCTGCAGGAGGACACCGAGGCGGTGGCCGACATCTGCGCGCGCCGCGAGGAGATCCACCTGGAGATCGAGTGCCTCGGCGGGCGCCGCGGCGAGACCGCCGCCGCCGCCGCCGCGACCGTGACCGCCCTGGCGGGCCTCGACGAGGAGCTGAAGCTCATCGAGACGGGCTACGACGCCGACCGCACGGCCCTGGAGAAGGCCGCCCAGCTCAACATGGAGTTCATCGAGACCGACAACCGCCACCGCGCCGACCTGCGCGAGGTGGAGATCCGCCGCGAGAACCGGCGCGAGCGCCTGGCGGCCATGGAGACCGAACGCGCCCAGCATCAGGAGGCCCGCCGCGACGGCGAGGCGCGCCTGGAGGAGCTGTCGGCCCGCCGCTCGGAGTTCGTCGCGGAGCGCCAGGACCGTCTGGCCGCCCTGGCCGGGGCCGAGCGGGAGCTGCAGGACGCCCAGGACCGGCGCGCCACCCTGCGCGACGAGATCGCCCTGCACGAGGCCCGGCGCGAATCGTTGCGCTCGCGGCAGGAACTGCTGCAGCGGATCAAGGACAGCTACCACGGCTACAGCGGCGCCGCCCGCGAGGTACTCAACGCGCGGGGCGACGATCCCGGCGTGCTGGGCACGCTCGCCGACCGGCTGCACGTGCGCGAGGGCTGGACCGAGGCGGTGGAGGTGCTGCTCGGCGACATGCTCGATTCGGTGGTCGTCGACGGGGCCGACAAGGCGCTCGACCTGGTCGAAGCCGTGCGCGCGGCCGAGAAGGGCCGGGCCAGCTTCCTGCTGACCGGCGGCCGCGACGACGCCCGCGACACCGGCGACGCCCCCGCGGGCGGCCGCCCCGCCCATGACCTCGTGGACGGCCCGGGCGCCGACACGCATTACCTGCGCGCCCTGCTCGACGCGGCCTGGGCCTTCGAGTCCGACGCCGACGCCGTCGAGGCCGCCTCGCGCCACCGGGGCCCCGGCGTGCTGACCTGCGTCTCGCGCGGCGGCCTGCTGGTGACCAGCGACGGGCTGGTGCGCGGCGGGCGCGGCAAGGGCGAGGAGGTCAGCCTGCTCGGCCGCGGCGAGAAGCTGGACCGCCTGACCCAGGACCTGGACGACCTGGACAAGAAGATCACCGGCCTCACCCGCGACCGCGAGGGCGTGGGTCGCCGCGAAGAGGAACTGAAGAGCGGTGTCGCCGAGGGCCGCGAGGAGCTGGCCCGTCTCGACGAGCGGGCGGGCAAGGTGCACGTGGAGGAGGCGGAGGTGCGCTCGCGCCTCGACGCCGCCGCCCAGCGCCTGGCCGCCATCGCCCGCGACAGCGAGGACGTCGACGCCTCCCTGCGCGAGCTGGCCGAGCGCGAGGCGGGCATGCGCGGGCACCTGGACGAGAGCGGCCGCCAGCGCGACAGCAGCCACGTCCGCGTGGAGGACCTGCGCCGCTCGGTGTCCGAGAGCGAGAGCCGCCGCGACGCCATGCGCGCCGAGGTGGGCGAGAAGCGGCTGGAACTGTCGCGCCTGCAGGGCGAGGGGCGGGAGCTGGAGACGGCCCTGTCCCACCTGCAGGAATCGGTGGCCGAGATGACCGCCAACGAGGAGCGGCTGCGGCAGGAGATCACCGCGACCCAGGACGAGCTGACGGGCATGGGGGACGAGATCGTCCGCAGCCGCGAACAGCTCGACGCGGGCCTCGGCGAACGCGACCGCCGCCGCCTGCTGGTCCAGGCCAGCGTGGAAGCCATCTCCCAGCTGCACCAGGAGACGGCGGTCTGGCACGACCGCGTCAAGGAGATCGAGGACCAGCGCAGCAAGTGCCGCGAGAACTCCCACGCCGCCGAAACCGAACTGGCCACCCTCGACGTGCGCCTCGCCAATCTGGTGGACCGGGTGGAGGAGCAGTACAAGGGCCGCTTCCGCGAACTGGTGCGGTCAGTCGACCACGAGGCCCTGCCCAAGAAGCTGGAGATGGACGAGGGCGTGTTCCAGCCCGATCAGGCCCGCGAACTGCTCGAGGACGCCCGCCGCAAGCTGGGCACCCTGGGCGCCGTGAACCACCTGGCCATCGAGGAGTACGAGCAGAAGAAGGAGCGCCTGACCTTCCTGGAAGGACAGCGGGAGGACGTGGACAAGGCGCGCGTCGATCTCGAGGCCACCATCGACAAGATCAACCGCACGGCCCGCCGCCTCTTCAAGGAGACCTTCGAGGACGTGCGCCGCAACTACGTGGCCGTCTTCCAGACCCTCTTCGAGGGCGGCCGCGCCGACCTGCTGATCGAGCGCACCGACGACCCGCTGGAGTCCAACATCCGCATCCTGGCCCAGCCCAAGGGCAAGCGCGTGGATCACATTCGCCTGCTCTCTGGCGGCGAGCGCTGCCTGACGGCGCTGTCGCTGCTCTTCGCCGTCTACCTGGTCAAGCCCTCGCCCTTCTGCCTGCTGGACGAGGCGGACGCGCCGCTGGACGACGCCAACATCCAGCGCTTCGTGCGCATGCTGCGCGAGTTCTCGGCGGAAACCCAGTTCCTGGTCGTCACCCACAACAAGCTCACCATGGAGACGGCCAACCACCTCTACGGGATCACCATGATGGAGGAGGGCGTCAGCAGCATGGTCTCGGTCAGCTTCCAGGACGTGGCCGACAGCGTGAGCGACGACGACCTGGGCCGCGCCATCGCCTCGCGCCGCCACCGCATCGACGTGGCCGAGGAGGAGAGGGCCGTGATGGCCGCCGCCAACGGGGGCGGGCCCGCGGAGGTGCGCTTCGTGATCGACAGCGCCGAGAACGGCGATCCCGGCACCCCGGGCGAGGACCACGACGGGGAGGCCGGCTAGGTGTTCGGAGCCTTCGACAAGCTGCGCCGCGGACTGCGCAAGACCCGCGACGGACTCTTCGGCCGCCTCGGCGACCTGTTCGCCGGCCGCGTCCGCCTCGACCCCGAGACCCTCGACGAGATCGAGGAGATGCTCATCGCGTCGGACCTGGGCGTCAAGGCCAGCACCCGCATCACCCGCAACATCGAGAAGCGCCTGAAGGAGGAGGGGGGCAGCGCCGACCTCGACTCGGTGGTCGAGGTGATCCGCGGCGACATCACCCGCATCCTCGCCGAGGCCAGGCCGGTGGTGAAGGTCAAGAGCTGGGACGACGTCATCGAGGACGACGGCGGCAAGAAGAAGAAGAAAAAGAAGAAGAAGAAGAAGGGCAAGGCCGAGGCGCCCCCCGAACCGGCCCCGGAGCCGGCCTCCGACCTGCGCGTGATCTTCGTGGTCGGCGTCAACGGCACGGGCAAGACCACCACCATCGCCAAGCTGGCCCACGCCATGAAGCAGGACGGGCAGCGCGTGCTGCTGGCCGCCGGCGACACCTTCCGCGCGGCCGCCGTCGAGCAGCTGTCGATCTGGGCCGAGCGGGTGGGGGTCGAGTGCGTGCAGCAGGGCCAGGGCGCCGACGCGGCCGCGGTGGTCTTCGACGCCCTCTCGGCCGCCGAGTCCCGCGGCGCCGACGTGGTGATCGTGGACACGGCGGGACGCCTGCACACCAAGGTCAGCCTGATGGACGAGCTGGGCAAGGTGGCGCGCGTGATCCGGCGCAAGATCGGCCGCGACCCGGAGACCCTGCTGGTGGTCGACGCCAACACCGGCCAGAACGGCCTGCAGCAGGCCAAGGTCTTCGCCGAGACGGTGCCCGTGGACGGCCTGGTCCTGACCAAGCTGGACGGCACCGCCAAGGGCGGCATCGTGGTGGCCATCGCGGAAACCCTGGGGCTGCCCGTCAAGTACGTGGGCATGGGGGAGACCGTCGAGGATCTCGCCCCCTTCGAGCCTGAGGCGTTTGCGGCGGCCCTGTTCGCAGAAGGCCAGTAGACGCAGCCTGTTGTGCGATATCGTTGATAGCCGCCTGGAAGCCGGGCGGCTCTCGCTTTCCCGGACCGACAGGTCCGGCTTGACACCTATTTCGACACTGCCTAGGTTTGTGCCAGACACGCACGTACGACATACGTGCCGACTCGCAACTTCAGGGCGGGGTGAAAGTCCCCACCGGCGGTGAGAGCCCGCGACCCGGCTAGGTCCTCCGACCCGACCGGCTGACCCGGTGGAATCCCGGGGCCGACAGTGAAAGTCTGGATGGGAGAAGTTGGGAGACCCGCGTTCGCCGGATACCGGTCCGGCGGCGCGCCTTCCTGTTGCTCCCCTCCCAAAGCAGAAGCGGAACGGAACGATGGCCTTCGGCGTCTCCGACACGCACTTCATGTCCGTGGCCCACAAGGCGGCCCAGCGGCTGGACGACCGTCCCTGGCCCAACCCGCCGGTGGGGGCGGTCGTCGTGCGCGAGGGTGAGATCGTCGGCCTCGGCGCCCACGCCGGGCCGGGCAGCGCCCACGCGGAGATCGTGGCGCTCGAAGCGGCGGGAGACCGCGCCCGGGGCGCCACGCTCTACGTCACGCTGGAACCCTGCAACCACCAGGGCCGGCGTCCGCCCTGCGCGCCCGCGGTGGCCGGGAGCGGCATCGCGCGGCTGGTGGCCGGCGTGCGCGACCCCAATCCCGGGGTGGCCGGCGGCGGCCTCGACGTGGTGCGCGCGGCCGGCGTCGAGGTGGAGCTCGGCGTGCTCGGCCGCGGCTGCCTGGAACTGATCTGGCCCTTCGCCGTGACCGACGGCTTCGCCCGGCCCTTCGTGCTGCTCAAGACCGCCACGTCCCTGGACGGGCGTTTCGCTCCCGCGGCGGACCGCGCGGGCGCGCCCGTCTACCTGACCGGCCCCGACGCCCTGGCTGAGGTCGGCCGCCTGCGACGCTGGTGCGACGCGGTGCTGGTGGGCGAGGGCACCGTGCGCGCCGACCGCCCGCGTCTGGACGGCCGGCACGCGCCCGAGGACCCGCCCGCGCCGGCGGCCGAGCCGCGCCCCGCCTGTGCCGACACAGATCTCTCCGGGGTCGCCGGCTGGGAGCGCGACGGGATCCTGGCCTTCACCGGCACGCGCGCGGGGGCCGACGCGCCCGCACCGGCCGGCGTCGAGGTGGTCGCCTGCCGCGAGCGGGACGGCCGCGTCGATCCGGCGGACCTGCTCGCCCGGGCGCTGGACCGCGGCGTCCACGTGCTGATGGTCGAGGGCGGGCCGACCCTGGCCGCCGCCTTCCTGTCCGCCGGGCTCGTCGACCGCTGGCTGCAGTTCGTGGCCCCGTTGGTCCTGGGCGACGGCGCCGCCTGGCCCGCGGCCGCAGCGCCGGACACCGGCGACGGTTTCACGCTGACCCGCACCCAGCGCTACGGCGCCGACGCCTGCCTGGTCTGGGACCGCACGTCCTTCGCGGCGGCCCGGACACGGCTGACGCAGCGCGCGCCGCGAGGGGAGGCCTGAGATGTTCACCGGACTGGTGCGCGAGATCGGGACCGTCACGGGCGTGCGGCGACACGGAGACCTGGCGCAGCTCGTCCTGCACGCGCCCCTCTGCGCGCCCGACCTGGAACTGGGCGACAGCCTGGCCACCGACGGCGTTTGCCTCACCGTGACCGGCTTCGCCGGCGACACGGTCACCGTGGACGCCATGGCCGAGACCCTGCGCGTGACCACCCTCGGCGACTGGCGCGCCGGCCGGCGCGTCCACCTGGAGCCGGCCCTGCGCGCGGGCGACCGCCTGGGCGGCCACCTGGTGCTGGGCCACGTGGACGCCGTGGGCACCGTGTCCGCCGTACGAGGCCGCGGCGACCGACGCCGCCTGTCCGTCGCCTACCCGGCGCGGCTCGGCGCCTGGCTGCTGCCCAAGGGCTCGATCGCCGTCGACGGCGTGAGCCTGACCCTGGACGAGACGCCCGCCGCGGGCGTGCTGACCGTGAACCTGATCCCGCACACCCTGCGCGAGACCCGCTTCGGCGACCTGCGCGCGGGCGACCGGGTCAATCTGGAGGCCGACGTGCTGGCCAAGGGTGCCGGCTCCGGCGCGACACCGGACGCCCCGGCCGCCGGCGCGGACCCGCGCCTGACCATCGACAGGATCCTGAGCCGCGGCTGGCGCCGCCGCCGCGGTTGAACGTTTCGATAGGAGTGACCATGAGCAACGACGTGAGACTGGACAGCATCGAAGAAGCCGTCGCCGCCATGCGCGCGGGCGAGATCGTGGTCGTGGTCGACGACAAGGACCGCGAGAACGAGGGCGACTTCATCATGGCGGCCGAGTGCGTCACGCCGGAGGCCGTCAACTTCATCAGCAAGGTGGGCCGCGGCCTGATCTGCGTGGCGGTGACCGGCGAACGGGCCCGCGAACTGGACCTGCCGCCCATGGTGGCGCGCAACGAGGCGCGCATGATGACGCACTTCACGGTGACCGTCGACGCGGCCGAGGGCGTGACCACGGGCATCTCCGCCCAGGACCGCGCCCGCACCATCGCCCTGCTGGGCGATCCCGCCGCCGACGCGCGCGACCTGGTGCGCCCGGGGCACATCTTCCCCCTGGAGGCCATGCCCGGCGGCGTGCTCAAGCGCGCCGGCCACACCGAGGCCGTGACCGACTTCTGCGCCCTGGCCGGCCTGCAGCCCGCCGGGCTGCTCTGCGAGATCATGGACGACGACGGATCGATGGCGCGCCTGCCCCGTCTGCGCGAGATCGCCGACGAGAACGGCCTCAAGCTGGTGTCCATCGCCGACCTGATCGCCTACCGTCGCGCCCACGAGCGGCTGGTGACCCGCGAGGTCGAGGTGCCCATGCCCACCCGCTTCGGGGAGTTCCGCATGGTGGCCTACACCACCACCGTCGACGACGCCAAGCACGTGGCCATGGTCATGGGCGATCCCGATCCCGAGCGGCCCACCCTGGTGCGCGTGCATTCCGAATGCCTCACCGGCGACCTCTTCCACTCCCTGCGCTGCGATTGCGGCGAACAGCTCGAGGCAGCCATGGCCGCCATCGCGCGCATCGGCGAGGGCGTGCTGCTCTACATGCGACAGGAGGGGCGGGGCATCGGGCTGATCAACAAGCTCAAGGCCTACAACCTGCAGGACGAGGGCGCCGACACGGTGGAGGCCAACCACCGCCTGGGCTTCGGCGACGACCTGCGCGACTACGGCATCGGCGCCCAGATCCTGCGCGACGTGGGCGTGCGGCGCCTCAAGCTGATGACCAACAATCCGCGCAAGCTGGTGGGCCTCGAGGGCTACGGCCTCGAGCTGACCACGCGCGTGCCGCTGGAGATGCCGGCCAACACGCGCAACCTCAAATACCTCAAGACCAAGAAGGACAAGATGGGACACCTGCTCGAACACCTCGAGGGCGGTGCCGCCGGACGTACCCGAGCCGAAGGAGAATAGAGATGGGCAAGACCTTCACCGGCAGCTTCGACGCCAAGGGCGAGAAGATCGCCATCGTCGCCAGCCGCTTCAACGATTTCGTCGTCGGCGAACTGCTGGACGGCGCCCTGGACTGCCTGCGCCGCCACGGCGTGGACGAAGCCGACGTGGACACGGCCTGGGTGCCGGGCAGCTTCGAGATCCCCCTGGCCGCCAGGCGGCTGGTGGCGTCCGGCCGCTACGCCGCGGTCGTCTGCCTGGGCTGCCTGATCCAGGGCGACACGCCCCACTTCGGCTACATCGCGTCCGAGGTCACCAAGGGCATCGCCCAGATCTCCCTGGACAGCGGCGTGCCCGTGGCCTACGGCATCATCACCGCCGACACGCTGGAGCAGGCCATCGAACGGGCCGGCACCAAGGCCGGCAACAAGGGCTTCGACGCGGCCATGAGCGCCCTGGAGATGATCGATCTCTGGCGCGCCATCGACAAGGGGTAGGCGCGTGGGCAAACGACGCAAGGGCCGGGAGCTCCTGGTCCAGGCCATCTACGCCGCCGCGGTCGGCGGCGGCGACCTGCAGGACTGCATCGACGACCAGCTCGAACGCCGCCAGGCCTCGGCCGAGACGGCCGACTTCGTGCGGCCCCTGGCCGAACTGGTCGCGCGCCATCGCGACGAGCTCGATTCGAGCCTGGACGACCTGCTCGAGAACTGGGATCCTGCCCGGGTCGGACAGGTCGAACGGGCGATCTTCCGGCTGGCCCTGGCGGAGCTGCGATTCACCGCCGACGTGCCCGTCAACGTGGTGCTGAACGAGGCCTGCGAACTCGCGCGCCTCTACGGCGACGAGGGCACGGTGCAGTTCGTCAACGGGCTGCTCGACAAGGCCGCGCGCCGGCTCCGACCCGACGAGACGCCGCAGGAAGGGGAGTAGGGCCCGCGGTGAAGACCTCCACCAAGCGTCACTGGCAGGACTTCTGGGACGAGGCCGAGCGCCTGTCCCTGGACGACGTCTACGGCAACGACGGGCGCATCGTGCGCGAGCTCTTCGCCCTGGGCGACGTGTCCGGCAAGCGCGTCCTTGAAGTGGGCGCGGGCAGCGGGCGCGACGCCGTCGCCCTGGCCGCCGCCGGGGCCGAGGTCTGGACCTTGGACTACGTGCCCGGCTCGCTGGACCTGACCACGCGCGCGGCCGCCGCCGCCGGCGTCACGGTGCGCACCGTCAACGGCGACGCCCTGGACAAGCCCTTCCCCGACGACAGCTTCGACCTGGTCTTCCACCAGGGCCTGCTCGAGCACTTCCGCGACCCCCTGTCCCTGCTGCGCGAGGACCTGCGCGTGCTGCGCCCCGACGGCCGCCTGCTGGTGGACGTGCCCCAGACCTGCCACTACTACACGGTGGCCAAGCAGATCCTGATCGCCGCCGGACGCTGGTTCGCCGGCTGGGAGACCCAGTTCAGCCCGGGCGGACTCGAGCGCGCCGCCGCCGCCGCGGGCGGCCGCGTGGTGCGCACCTACGGGGACTGGATGGTGCCGGGTCTCTGGTACCGCGCCCTGCGCAAGACGGCCCTGACGCGGCTGAACCTCAAGCTGCCCATGTACCCGGATCCGCTGCCGCCGCTGGGCCGCGCGCTGGCCCGCTGGCGCGAAGCCCAGCGCGAGCGGCGCTGGGCCCTGCACACCATGATGACCATCGGCGTGGTGGTCGCGAAAAACGGTCGGCCATGAGGATCCTGGCGGTCAACTGGCGCGACATCCGCGACCCCCTGGGCGGCGGCGCCGAGATCCACCTGCACGCCATCCTCTCGCGGGCCGCGGCCGCCGGCCACGAGGTGGACCTGGTGGTGGCGGGCCACAAAGGCGCCCCCGCGCGCGAGACCCTCGACGGCGTCCGCATCCACCGCCACGGCCACTGGAGCGTGGCCAACTTCGTCCTGCCCTGGGTGGTGCGCCGCCTGCTGCGCGGGAACAGGTACGACCTGCTGGTCGAGGACATCAACAAGATCCCCTTCTACACGCCCTTGTACGCCGGCGGCGTGCCCGTGCTCGCGGTGGTGCCCCATCTCTTCGGCTCGACGGTCTTCCGCGAGGCCAACCCCCTGCTGGCCGCCTACGTGTGGGCCGCGGAGCGCCCGCTGCTGTGGCTCTACAAGGACGCCGTCTTCGAGGTCATCAGCGATTCGACCCGCGACGACCTGGTCGCCCGCGGCCTGCGGCCCGAGCGGGTGCACCGCATACACTGCGGCGTCGACCACGCGCGCCTGCACCTGGACGATCCGCCGCCGCGCGACGAGCCCCCCCTGCTGGTCACCTGGAGCCGGCTGCGCAAGTACAAGAGCCTCGAGGTGGCCGTGCGCGCCTTCGCCCGCATCCGCCGCGAGGTGCCCGGCGCGCGCCTGTCGATCATGGGCCGCGGTCCCGACGAGGGCCGGTTGCGCCGCGAGGTGGCGCGCCTGGGCCTGGACGACGCGGTGACCTTCACCGGCTACCTGGACGAGTGCGCCCTGGCCGCGGTGCTGCATCGCGCGCGGCTCTTCCTCAATCCCAGCCCCAAGGAGGGCTGGGGCCTGACCGTCATCGAGGCCAACGCCTGCGGCCTGCCCGTGGTGGCCAGCGACCGTCCCGGCCTGCGCGACTCGGTGCGCGACGGCCGGACCGGGCTGCTGGTACCCTACGGCGACGACGCGGCCATGGCCGGGGCGGCCCTGTCGCTCCTGGCCGACGAGGGCTGCTGGCAGGCCTTCAGCGACGCGGCCCGCGACTGGGCGCGCACCTTCGACTGGGACCGTTGCGCCGCGGACTCGCTGGCCCTCTTCGCCGAGGTCGCCGCCGGCGGCGGGGGAGGTGCGCCGTGAACCGCCGCGCCTGGACCTTCCTGCTGAAGATCGCGGTCAGCGCCCTGCTGGTGTGGTTCCTCTTCCGCTTCCGCGACGTGTCCTCCACCTCGCTGCTGGACGCCGTGGAGAATCCCCACTGGGGCCTGCTGGGCCTGGCGGTGTTCGTGTTCGCGGCCTCGGCCGTGGCGGGCGCGGCCCAGTGGGGCTGGATCCTGCGCACGTCGGGGCTGGGCACCCCGCGCCGGGAGATGGGGCGGCTCTACTTCGTGGGCATGTTCTTCAACAACTTCCTGCTGGGCAACGTGGGCGGCGACGCCGTCAAGGTCTACGACCTGGGACGCCGCGAGGGCCGCACGGTGAAGGTCTTCTGCGGCACGGTCCTGGACCGCCTGGTGGGCCTCTGCGCCCTGACCGTGCTGGCGCTGCTGGCCTTCGGCGCGGCCGCGGTCTGGGGGCTGCGGCTGCCGCCGGTGGCGCCCCTGGTGCTGGCCCTGGTCGTGTGGAGCGGCGGCCTGGCGGTCCTGCTCTCGGGGCGCGTGTCGTCGCTGGCCGCGCGGGTGCTGGCGCGCCTGCCCTGGCCCGCGGTGGGGGAGCGCTTCGACCAGTTCGTGGACGAGTTCCGCCTGTTCCGCACCCGCCCGGCCTGGCTCGGCCGGATCTTCCTGCTGGCGCTGGGCGTGCAGACCCTGCGCGTGACGACCCACGTGCTGATCGCCCTGGCGCTGGGCGTGGCCCTGGACGGGGCGCGGGTGCTGCAGCTCTTCGTGCTGGTGCCCCTGCTCGGCATCCTGATCGCCCTGCCGGTGAGCCTGAACGGCCTGGGCCTGCGCGAGCTGGCCGCGGCCGAGCTCTTCGTGGCGACCGGCGTCGTGACCGAGGACGCGCTGGCGGTGGCCGTGGAGTTCCTGGCCTACCTGGCGCAGGTCCTGGTGAGCCTGCTCGGCGGGGTGCTGTTCCTGGCCGGCCCGCTGCGCGGTGCGGGACGTTCAGACGCGCCACCGGCTTAGAGCCGGAACCTCCCGCCCGCGGGGTTGTTGCCCACGGGACCGTGTGTTAGATTGGCCCGGCCGTATCACCCGACCAAGATCCGATTCTCGAGCGAAAGAACGCCATGCCGGCAGACCGTTGGTACACGAAACCCACGCCGCTCATTTCGCTGGGCGTGTTCCTGCTCGCATTGACGGTCTACGGCCTCACCCTGCCGTCGACCCTCTGCTTCTGGGACTGCGGGGAATACATCACCACCTCCCACATCCTGGGCATCCCGCACCAGCCGGGCACGCCGCTCTACGTGCTGGTGGGGCGCTGCTTCGACCTGCTGCTCTCGCCGCTGGCCGACACCGCGCTGGCCGTCAACTTCATGTCGGCCTTCTTCAGCGCCCTGGCGGTGATGTTCATCTACCTGATCATCCGGGACATCGGCCGCCGTGCCGATCCCGACGCCGGCTGGCTGCCCCACGCCGGCGGCCTCGTCGGCGCGCTCTTCCTGCTCTTCAGCGAGACCTTCTGGAACAACGCCATCGAGGCCGAGGTCTACGGGCTGGCGGCCTTCATGATCGGCGGCCTCACCTGGCTGGCCCTGCGCTGGTACGACATCAGCGAGACCAAGCAGAGCCACCGCCTGCTCTACCTGGTCATCTACCTGCTGGGCCTGGGCGTGGGCTTCCACCTGGGCTCGCTGCTGGTCTACCCGGGCATCTTCGTGCTCATCATGCTGACCGCCCGGCGCCGCCTCGAGCTCCTCGACCTGATGGGGCTGAGCTTCGGCCTGGCCCTGTTCCTGCTGTCGACCATGATCAACGACAGCTTCGTGCTGACCGGCGGCCTGATCGTCCTGCTCTCGCTCGCGATCGTGCGCAGCTTCTCGGGCAAGCACTTCCTGCTCATCTCGACGGGCGTCTTCATGCTGGGCCTGTCGGTGCACCTGTTCATGATGATCCGGGCGGGCCTGGACCCGGCCATCAACCAGTCGCAGCCGGACAACTTCGCCACCCTGATGTCGGTGCTGCGGCGCGAGCAGTACCCGCCCATCGATCCCTTCGTGCGCAAGGCCGACCTCTGGTGGCAGATCCAGTACTACTACAACTACCTGCTGGACCAGTTCACCTTCCTGGACCTGGGCTCGACGCAGGCCAACCGCCTGGCCGTGATCTTCGGGCCGATCTTCCTGGGCCTGCTGGGGATCATCCACACCGTGTGGCGCGCGCGTCCCTGGGCCTGGATGCTGCTGGTCAACTACCTGATCAACGCCGACATCCTGAACTTCTACCTCAACTTCAGCGACCACGAGGTGCGCGAGCGCGACTACTTCTTCTTCGCGGGCTTCCTCTTCTTCGCGGTGTTCATCGGGCTGGGGGCCGGCGCGCTGCTGCGCTACCTGGCCGGACCGCTGGGCCGGACCCTGCGGCAGATCGGGACGGGGGAGAGACCGCCCGCGATCCGCGTCAAGACCTGGGTCGTGGCGGTGGCGGTCCTGCTGGTCCTGCTGCCCGCGCTGCCCCTGGCGCCGGGCCACGCCAAGTGGTTCGAGCACGACCGCACAGAGAACGCCGTGGCCCGCGAGTACGCCTGGAACCTGATGGCCGGGCTCGACCCCGACGCCATCATCTTCACCAACGGCGACAACGACACCTTCCCCCTGTGGTACCTGCAGGAGGTGGAGGGCTTCCGGCGCGACGTGACGGTGGTCAACCTGGCCCTGATCAACCTGCCCTGGTACATCAAGCAGCTCAAGCGCACCGATCCGCCGCTGCCCTGCTCCTACACCGACCAGGAAGTGGAGCAGATGCGGGCCATCCGCTACGAGGATCCCGACACCGGGCGGCAGGAGACCATCTACGTCAAGGACTACATGGTCCACAACATCATCGAGCAGTCGATGGGCAAGCGGCCGGTCTTCTTCGCGGTGACCATCCCGCAGGAGAACATGCACCGCTACTTCGACATGCTGCAGATGGAGGGGCTGGCCTACCGCTTCACGGGCAAGCGCAACGAGAGCGGCATGCCCTCGGTGGATCCCGAGCGCATGATGGCCAACCTCTACGGCCTCTACCAGTACGGCGCGTCGCTCGACGGCGACGACGCATCGCGGCACGAGACCTTCGAACAGCTCAACGGCATCGACATCACCGGCGAGGATCACGACTCGCGGCAACTGCTGGGCGAGCGCGAGTGGCGCATCGAGGGCCTGGGCGAGATGGTCGGCCTCCACCGCGAGGACGTGTTCTTCGACCAGAACGCGGAGAACCTCCTCGGCAACTACCCAGCGGGCCTGATCCGCGCCGGCTACGACTTCCTGATCGCGGCCGAGAACACGCCCGCGGACGACGACGACACCTACCACGAACTGCTGGCCAAGTCGGAGGCGGCCTTCCACCTGGCCGCGGCCTTCGACCCGACCTTCCCCATGCTGGCCGACCTCTATCCCATGGTACTGATCACGCGCGGCAAGGCCGACCTGGCGGCGCAGCACATGCTGCGCATCCATGGCCGCATCCCGCCCCAGGACGAGCAGACGACCGTGACCCAGGTCCTGAACTCCATGCTCCGCTACCGGGAGTACGAGGCGGCCCGCACCTGGCTCGCGGGCGTGATCGAGAAGGATCCCGACGACCCGCAGGCCTACCTGCACCTCTTCAACGTCAACCGCCTGGCGGGGGACGTGCTGGCTTGCCGCGAGACCATCGCGGACTGGAACGCGCGCTTCGGCGCGCCCAACGAGGACATGGAACGCCTGCTGCAGGAACTGCTGGACGGCGAGGCCGCGCCCGACACGGGCGCCGGCGAGGAGGCATCATGAGCGACGGTAACGGCAAGGTGGTCGTGGCACCCCCGCGCGACCTCGGACCCGCCCTGGCCGCCGGCTCCCGCGTCGTGGTGACGGGCTGCGCCGGCTTCATCGGCAGCCACCTCACCGAGGCCCTGCTCGACCTGGGCTGCCGCGTGACCGGCGTCGATTCGCTGAACGACTACTACGATCCCGCCCAGAAGCGGGAACACATGGCCGGCTTCGCGGACCACGCGGAGTTCGACTTCCGCCACACCGACCTGAACGACCTGGACCCCGTCGAGCTGCTGGCCGGCGCCACCGCCGTCTTCCACCTCGCGGCCCAGGCCGGCGTGCGCGCGAGCTGGGGGGCGCATTTCCAGGACTACCTGGACCGCAACCTCAAGGCCACCCAGCGCCTGCTCGAGGCCTGCAAGGAGGAACGCGTGGCACGCGACCTCGTGCGCTTCGTCTTCTCCAGCAGCAGCTCCATCTACGGCGACCGCGCCGATCTGCCCGTGGCCGAGACGGCCCTGCCCCAGCCCTTCTCGCCCTACGGCGTCACCAAGCTGGCCGCCGAGCACCTGAGCGTGCTCTACGCCGCCAACTTCGACGTGCCGGTCAGCGCCCTGCGCTACTTCACGGTCTACGGTCCGCGACAGCGTCCCGACATGGCCTTCCGCAAGTTCCTCGAGGCGGCGCTGGACGGCCGGCCCTGGCGCATCTACGGCGACGGCAAGCAGACCCGCGACTTCACCTTCGTGTCCGACGCCGTGGTGGCCAACCTGCTGGCCGTCTCGGCTCCCGACCGTTGGGGCGTCTACAACGTGGGGGGCGGCACCCGCATCTCGCTCGACGAGGCCCTTGACGTCATGCGCGCGGAGCTCGCGGCCGTGGCACCCGGCGTGGAACCCGTGCTGGAGCACATCTCGACCGAGAAGGGCGACGTGCGCGACACGTGGTCCGCCCCGGACCTGGCGGCGGCCGACCTCGGCTACCGCTCCGCGGTGCCCTTCGCCGAGGGGCTGCGCCAGGAGATCGCCTGGGTGCTGGAGAGGAGGCGACGCCTTGACGACTGACGCTCCCGACATCTCCGTGGTGGTGCCGGCCCTGGACGAGGCCGAGTCGCTGCCCGAATTGGTGGCGCGCATCGAGACCGCGGTCGCGGGCACCGGGCGCAGCCACGAGGTCTGGATCATCGACGACGGCAGCACCGACGACACCACCGCGATGATCGAGCGCCTGTGCACGGAGCACCCCTGCGTGCACGCCATCCAGTTCACGCGCAACTACGGCAAGGCCGCCGCGCTCTCGGCCGGCTTCGAGGCCGCGCGGGGAACCTACGTCATCACCATGGACGCGGATCTCCAGGACGATCCCGACGAGATCCCGGCCCTGGTCGCCAAGCTCGAGGAGGGCTTCGACCTCGTCTCGGGCTGGAAGCAGGACCGCAAGGACTCCTTCATCAAGAACAGCACCTCGAAGCTCTTCAACCTCGTCACGAGCTGGGTGGTGGGACTGCGCCTGCACGACTACAACTGCGGCCTGAAGGCCTATCGCCGCGAGGTGACCGACGCCGTGCGCCTCTACGGGGAGATGCACCGCTACATCCCCGCCCAGGCCCACCGCGAGGGCTTCCGGGTCACCGAGCTGCCGGTCAAGCACCACGAGCGGCGGCACGGCACCACCAAGTACGGCGCCGCGCGCTTCGTGAACGGCTTCCTCGACCTGCTGACCCTGACCTTCCTCAGCGCGCGATCCTCCTCGCCGCTGCACCTCTTCGGCCGCATCGGCGCACTGCTCTTCTCGGCGGGCGGCCTGATCCTGCTCTGGTTCCTCGTCCGCTGGATCATGGGCTACGGCCTGCACATCCGTCCCCTGATGCTGCTGGGCGTGACCTTCGTGATCCTGGCCATCCAGTTCGTGAGCCTCGGCCTGATCGCCGAACTGGTCGTGGCCGGCCACCACCCCGAGACGGAGTACCGTGTCCGGCGCCGCCTCTGAGGAGAGGCACGCCCCCTCGGTCGCGGTGATCGTCGTCAACTGGAACGGGCGCGAGCACCTCGCCGACTGCATCGGCTCCCTGCTGACCGACGGCTACGAACCCCTGCGCGTGGTGGTGGTGGACAACGCGTCGACGGACGGGTCGCTCGAGTTCTGCCGCGACGCCTTCCCCTCGGTGGAGGTCGTCGTCTCGGACGAGAACCGCTACTGGGCCGGCGGCAACAACCTCGGCCTGCGCCACCTCGCCGAGACCGGCTTCCCGGACTACGTGCTGCTGCTGAACAACGACACCATCGTCACCGAGGGCAGCCTGCAGGGACTGGTCGAGGCCATGGAGGAGGAGCCCCGGGCCTGGGCCGCCTCGCCGCGCATCTGCTACGCGGCCGAGCCCTCGCGCGTGTGGTACGACGGCGGCCGGGTCGGACGCTACAGCGGCTGGGTCCGCCACCACGGCATCCGGCAGCTGGCCGGCCGGCGGAGCTTCGAGAACCGCTTCGTCGACTTCGCCACCGGCTGCGCCATGATGCTTACGCGGGCCGCGGTCGAGACCCTCGGCGAACTGGACGAGGGCTACACCCTCTACGCGGAGGACACGGACTACTGCCTCCGCCTGCGCGAGGCCGGCGGGCACGTGCTGCACGTGCCCCGCGCGCTGGTGCTGCACAAGGTCAGCGCCTCGCTCGGCGACGCCTCGGCGCCCAAGCTCTACCGCCGCAGCCGCAGCCATCTGCGCCTGCTGCGCCTGCACTGGCACGGCTGGCGGCGTCTGCCCCTGCTGCCCAGCCAGCTGGCCTTCTTCCTCGGCCACGCGGGCTGGCACCTCTGGCACGAGCGCCGCGCCGCGGCCCGGGCCCTGCTGGACGGCGCGGTCGACGAGCTGGCGGGACGCCGGCGGGACCGGAGCTGAACTGGACAGGCGTGAAGCGGCGATGATATCCTCGTGGTTCGTCGGCCAGACAAGTACACGGAAAGGCCCACCTTGCAGAATCCAGCCCACCGGATCCGCGCAGGCTTCGGCACGGACGGCCCCATGCGCCGGTGGGGGCTGGCCCTGCTCGCGCTGCTGGCGCTGGTGACGCTCGTCCACCCCGAGATCGTGCTGCGCGGCGACATCTACCGCAGCAGCGACGCCAGCAACGCCACCTCCTTCCAGGTGACCGGCGACGCGGCCCTCGCCGAGGGCGCATACCCCCAGTGGAATCCCTACATCTTCGGCGGCATGCCGACCTTCGGATCCACGGCCTACACCCGCTTCCTCTATCCGCCGAGCGAGCTGCTGACGCGCCTGCAGGACGACGCGGGCTTCCCCCTGATGTCCTGGATGCTGGCGCACCTGCTGCTGGGCGGCGCAGGCGTGGTGTGGCTGCTGGGACGCTGGGGCCTGCCCTGGCCCGCTCGACTGCTGGGCGCGGCGCTGTGGCTGTTCATGCCCAAGATCACGGCCTGGGGCGTGCACGGCCACGGCTCGAAGCTGATGACGGCCATGTACCTGCCCTGGGTGGTGGGCCTGACCCTGGAGGTGCTGCGCGGACGCGGGCGCCGCATCGTGGGTGTGCTGGCCCTGTTGCTGGGGCTGCAGATCCTTTGCGGGCACCCCCAGATCATCTACTACACGCTGCTGTCGGTGGGGGGGGTGACTGTCGCCCGCTGGGTCGCCGTGCTGGCGTCGCGGCCGCGCGGCCCGCTGCCCTGGCGCGAAACCGCCGGCGTGGCCGCGGCCTTCGTGCTGGCCTTCGCCCTGGGCGCGGCTCTGTTGCTGCCGGTTCAGGACTACGCGGGGTGGTCCATCCGCGGCGAGACCGAGGCCGGGGGTGGCGCCGACTACGACTACGCCACCGGCTGGAGCCTGTCGCCGGAGGAACTGCCCACGCTCGTGCTCCCTTCGGCCGCCGGTTTCGGCCTGGCCACCTACCAGGGACGCATGCCCTTCACCGACTATCCCAACTACCTGGGCCTGCTGCCGCTGCTGCTGGCCGCCGCCGGGCTGGGTCTGCGCGAGCGCTGGCTGGCCCGGACCCTGCTGGCGATGGCGCTGCTGGCGCTGCTGATCTCCTTCGGACGCTTCTTCCCCCTGCTCTACGAGCCCTGCTACCGGTGGCTGCCACACTTCAACAAGTTGCGGATACCGTCGATGATCCTCGTCTTGACGGGCTTCTCCGTCGCCGTGCTGGCGGCGGCGGGCGCGGCGCGCCTCGCCGCCGGCGAGCTCTTCGGCGACCGCTGGACCCGGCGGATCGCCCTGGGCGTCGCCGCGCTCGGCGGCGTGCTGGCCCTCGGCGGGCTCGGGCTCTTCGAGGGCGCCCACGGGGTCCGGCTCGGCGCGCTGGCCGCGACCGCCGGCCGACCGGCGCCCTCGCCCGTGATCCTGACCATCGCCTGGCGCCTGCAGGCCGCCGACCTGCTGCGCATCGGGCTGGTGCTGATGGGGGCCGGGGCGGCCCTCTTCGCGGCCGCCGCCCACGCGGGTTTCCGGGCGCGGGGACTGGTCTGGGTCCTGTTCGCGCTGGTGGCCGTGGACATGCTGGCCGTGGACCGCCGCATCACCCATCCTGAACGCGACCTCAAGCGGGTGGCGCGCGACACCGGCGGCGCCCCGGTGCTGGTCGACGCGCCGCGGTTGCTCCAGAGCGGGGAACAGCACCTGGCGTCCACCCGCCCGGACCCGGACATGGTCCGTCTGGCCGAACGCCTCGGCCACGAGCGGGCCTGGCCGCTGGGCCGCGACGGCACGACGAACGCGGGCATGATCGCCGGCGTGCGTTCCCTGGGGGGCTACCACGCCGCCAAGCTATCCGCCTACGAGAAGATCCGAGCCCGCCTCTACGATCCCAAGCAGCCAGCCGGCCGCATCGCCGGCTGGCTGGCCGGTGCGCAGTTGGTCCTCGACGGCCCGCTGCCCGAGTCGGCGTTCCCGCAGGTGGCGGCACTGGGCCTCGATCTGGAGACGACCCCGGAGATCGCGGGTACGCGCGTCTTCTACCGCAACCGCGCCGCCCTGCCGCGCGCGCGGCTGGTGGCCGACTGGGCGCCGGCCGAAGGCGGCCTGGAGGACTTCCTCGACCGCCTGCAGGCCGGACGCGAACCCGTGGCCTCGCGCGTGCTGCTCGACGCGGCGCCGGACCCGGCGCCCGTCGCCGCCGCAGCGCCCCTGCCCGCGGTGACCTACCTGGTCGACGGCATGAACGAGGTCGTCCTGCGCGCCGCGCCGCCGACGCCGGCGATCCTGGTCCTGGCCGACATGTGGATGCCGGGCTGGTCTGTGGAAGTGGACGGGGAAACGGCCCCGCTGCTCCGGGCGGACCACGTCCTGCGGGCCGTCGCGCTGCCCGCCGGCGAGCACACGGTGCGCTTCGCCTATCGCGACCCGGCCCTGAAACAGGGATTGACCGTCGCCGCCGCCGGCTTTTTGCTGATAGTGTCGCTGTTGGTGTTCGGAGCCGGCTTCGCGCGTCCGCGGCGCGGGGATCCCGGGACGGAGGAACGGGCTTGAAGAGCGTCGTGGTCATTCCCACCTACAACGAGGCCGACAACATCGGCCGCATCGTGCCGGCCGTGCTCGAGCGCTCGCCCGACATCCGCGTGCTGGTGGTCGACGACAGCTCGCCCGACGGGACCGCCGCCATCGTCAAGACCCTGTCCGATTTCGGGGGACGGGTCCACCTGCTCGAACGGCCCGTCAAGGAGGGGCTGGGCGCCGCCTACATCGCGGGCTTCCAGTGGGTGCTGGCCAACACCGACGCCGAGGCCATCTTCGAGATGGACGCCGACTTCAGCCACGACCCGATAGCCCTGGACGAATTCCTGGCGGAGATCGAGACCCACGACGTGGTGCTCGGCAGCCGCTACCTCCACGGCGTCACGGTGGTCAACTGGCCCCTGCGGCGCGTGATCCTGAGCGTGGGCGCCAACATCTACGCCCGGCTGGTCACGGGCATGCCCATCAAGGACTCCACCGGCGGCTTCAAGTGCTTCCGGCGCGAGGTCCTCGAGTCCCTGCCCCTGCCCGGCATCAAGAGCGGCGGCTACTCGTTCCAGATCGAGATGAACTACCACTGCTGGAAGCGGGGCTACCGCATCAAGGAGATCCCCATCATGTTCGTCGACCGGCAGGTCGGCGTGTCCAAGATGTCGAAGCGCATCATCCTGGAGGCCATGTGGATGGTCTGGGCCCTGCGCTTCCGGCGCATCCCGTGAGCGCGCAAAGCGGCGAGGTCGTAGCTTGAAACTGTCCATCGTCATCGTGCACTACAACACCAGCGGGGATCTCGAGCGCTGCCTCGAGTCGCTACGCCGCTGTCCGCCCCGCTGCGACTTCGGCGTGACGGTGGTGGACAACGCCTCCAGCGAGCCGGGCCTGGCGGCCGTGCAGGAACGCTTCCCGGAGGTGCACTGGCAGCTCAACAGCCGCAACGAGGGCTACTCGCGCGGCTGCAACGCGGGCATGAACGCCTTCGACTCGGAGTTCGCGCTGCTGCTCAACCCCGACATCGTCATGCAGCCGGGCGCCGTGGACGCCATGCTCGACGCCGCGGAGCGCCACCCCCAGGCCGGGATCGTCGGGCCGCAGCTGCTCAACGAGGACGGCTCGATCCAGAATTCGTGCCGCCGCTTCTATACCCTGAGCACCCTGCTCATGCGCCGCACCTTCCTGGGCAAGCTCTTCCCGAACTCGCGCGCCGTCTCGCGGCACCTCATGCACGACTTCGACCACCGCTCCACGCGGGCGGTCGACTGGATCCTCGGCGGCTGCATGCTGGTCCGGCGCGCCGCCGTGGCGCGGGTCGGGCCCATGGACGAGCGCTTCTTCCTCTACTTCGAGGACGTGGACTGGTGCTACCGCATGTGGCAGGCCGGCCACGAGGTGCTCTACGTGCCCGACGCCCGCTTCATCCACCGCCACCGCCGGCAGAGCACCGCCGGTTTCCGGGACAAGAGCTTCTGGCTGCACCTGGGCAGCCTGATCTCCTTCTATGAGAAGTGGGGGATGCTCGTCTACCTGCTCAAGCGCTGGCGCGATCCCCTGAGCATGCTGCTGTTCTGGCTGGTGGACCTGGTCGCGCTCAACACGGCCTTCCTCGGCGCCTACGCCCTGCGCGCGGCGGCGACCTCCTTCTTCGCCGACCCCCTGTACCCCCTGGCCGAGTATCGCCCCTTGCTGCTCTTCGCCAACCTGCTGACCACCGTGTCCTTCGTCCTGCTCGGACGCTACCGTTCGGGCGCCCTGCGCCGGCCCGCCCGGTCCACCGAACGGCTGCAGCAGGCCGGCACGGTCTCGTTGCTGCTGCTGGCGAGCACCTATCTCAGCCACCAGTCCGTCTACAGCCGCGCGGTGCTGCTGTTGTTCATCCCCCTCTTCGGCCTGACGATCACGGTGGGGGAGCGCCTGTTCCGCCGGCTGCGCGCGCGCATGGAGCAGGGCTATCTCTCCCTGGAACGCACATTGCTGGTGGGCAGCCCGCGCGAAATCGACGCCTGGCTGGCCGCGTCGGGAGATCAGCGGGAACTGGGACTGGATCCCGTCGGTTACCTGTCGGACGACGTCCGCGACGGGACCGCGCCCCTGAGCGGCGGCGAGGTGCCCTGCCTCGGCGACGCCGGACAGCTGGCGGCCGTGGTGCAGCGCTACCGCATCGGACAGGTCGTGTTCTGGCGCTGGCCGGACGGCGGCTTGAAGGAGCTGCGCAACCTGGCGCTGCTGCGCAGCCGGCGCATCCGCTTGCGGTGGCGCGTGGACGAGGCGTCCTTGTTGCGGGAGGGGGCGCACCACGAGGGCTTCGGGCAGGACGTGAGCGTCGTGCTCGATCCCGGACCCCTCAACCCGGTGGCCACGACCCTGCGGCGGCTGGCCGACGCGGCCTGCGGGGCCCTCGCGTGCCTGCTGGCCGCTATTCCCTTCGCCGCCTCCCGCCTGATTCCGGGCTGGACCTGGCGGCGCGTGAAGGTCCATCCTCGCGGCGCTCCGGAGCGCGGCTGGACCCAGCGCCTGGTCTGCGGACGTGACGGACGGCCGCGGGGCCTGTTCTGGCAGGCGCCCCTCTGCTGGTCCCTGCTGCGCGGGCGGCTGGCCCTGCGGGGCGCGCCCTTGACGACCGCGGCGGCCGACGGCGCGCCGCGGGACGAGCCCGTCTCACTGCGCGAGATGTGGCACCTGGCGCTGCCCGCCGCCGGACTGACCGGCGACTGGGGCGGTGCCGGGACCGGTGCGAAGATCTTGACCCTGTTGACCGACCCGGCCGGTGTGACCCGGTTCTGTGTCGGCGCCAACGAGGAGGACGAGCGTTGAGTCATCACGGACCCACATCCGGCCGGTCGCGCGCGCTGCTCGCCTGCGCCCTGCTGTTGCTCTCGATCCAGGCCCACGCCCAGAGCGTGAACGTCAGCACCCTGGTCAGCGCACAGGAGTGTGCCGCCCTGCTGCCCCTGGACGGGATGCTCTACGCGGGCCTCTCCGACGGCGGCATCGTCGTCTGGGACCAGGCGGGCGACGGCAGCTACGCGCGCTGGACGACCAGCGACGGCCTGAGCAGCAACCGCGTCACCGACCTGGCCGCCTACGGCAGCGTGGTCTGGGCGTCCACCGACGGCGGCGGGCTCACCCGCATCACGCCGGGCACCGGCGGTCCCGACTTCCGCCTCTTCACCAACATCGGCACCGACCTCTCCGTGGCCGCGGTGGCGGCGCGGGAGCTGGCGGGCAACGAGCGCGTCTACTTCGGCCTGACCAACGGCGGCGTGGGCGTGATCAGCAGCGGCGTGCCGGGCAACATCGTCACCAGCGACGGCACCCAGGGCGGCCTGGTCAACGACCGCATCCGCGACCTGCTCTTCGTGGACGACGACCTCTGGATCGCCACCGACGAGGGCATCTCGCGGCTGCGCGAGAACGCCTTCGCGGACGTGAGCGACGGCATCGGCTACGCCAGCGTCGCCTGCCTCCACCACGATCCGGTAGAGGGCCTGCTGGCCGGTGACGCCACCGGCGTGTGGGCCTGGGACGACGGCGCCGGGACCTGGGCGCTCCTGGGCGACATCGGCACCCCGATCTTCTCCCTGACCTCCTACGACGGTTCGGTGTGGGCCCTGGCCGGCGGCACCGGCGCCACGGGCCGCCTGCACCGCTGGGACGGCGCCGCCTGGCTCGCCGACGACCTGCCCGAGAGCGGCGCCCTGGTCATCGTCGGCGACGACGCGCTCTGGACCGGCGGCTCCGCCCGGCCGCTGTCGGCGAACTACAAGGCCCTGCAGGCCTGGACGGCCGCCTGGGACGGGTCCGACTGGACCCAGTGGACCACCGACGAGTTGCTGTTCACCTCGGTGGACGGCGTGGCCGCGGCGCCCGACGGCGGCGTCTGGCTGGGCGCCCGCCAGGGGGCGGGCTTCGCCCGCTGGCGCGACGGGACCTGGCACCAGATCATCGAGACGGCCGCCTCCGCGCCCGACTCGGTGGGCCTCTTCAACATCAACGGCGGTTTCCTGGACGTGCACGTACTGCCCGACGGCGAGGTCTGGATGACCCAGTTCGCCGCCGGCGGCGTCATCCGCTACCGGCCCGACCTGCCCGACTGCGACCACCTGAACACGACCACCTCCGAGCTGGCCGGCAACCGCGTGCTGCGCGTCGCCCACCATCCCGACGGCCCGGTCCTGCTCATGAGCGACCGCCAGGGCGTGGACGTGGTGATCGACCCCGCAGCCTGGCCCGATCCGGCCACCTGGCTGCACCTGCCCACCGACAACACGGGCCTGGGCAGCGACAACGTGAACGACGCCGTCGTGGGCGCCGCGGCGGACCAGCTGTGGTTCGTGGTGAAGGACGTGGGCCTCGTGCTCTGGGACGTCAACGGCCTGGCCGCCGACGGCGACGACCCGCTGACCTGGGACGATCCGGGCGACGACCTCTGGGCGCCGCCCATCGCCGGCATCGACGGCTCCAGCTTCGATTTCACCGGCGCCAAGGCCGTGGCCGTGGCCGACGACGGAACCGTGTGGGTCGGCGGCGGCGGTGGTCTCGTCCACTTCCGGCTCGACGCCTACTACGACGACAACGACTCCGAGGTCCTCCACCTGCACACCGTGCGCGAGACGGGCAGCGCCTCGGAGGCCGGCCTGATGCAGGGCTCGGTCCTGGACATCGAGCTGGATCGCAACGGCGACCTGTGGGTCGCCACCGCGGCGGGCCTGGACCGCGTCAATATCCGCGACGGCGAGATCCAGGTGGACGCCTTCACCGGGGCCGGCCAGTACGCCGGCTTCGGGCTCGGCGCCTACTATTCCCCGGACGTCATCCACGGTCTGCCCGACGGCATGGTGCGCGAACTGGCCGCCGATCCCACGGGCTCGCTGCTGATCGCCGGCTCCGAGGGCGGCGCCGTGCTGGTGGAGATCGGTGCGGCTACGAGCACGGCCGCCGGCCCGCTGGACCGGCTCTACATCTATCCCAACCCCCTCAAGCCCGCGGAGCACGCCGGCCTCTACCTGGGCAACATCGTGGCCGAGGTGGAATGGGAGCAGTACGAACTGTTCGGCGGCGCCCACGTGGAGATCTACACCGTCGAGGGACAGCTGGTCTATCGCGACGCCCACGTTGCCGCCGACACGCCGTTCTGGAACGGCCTCAACTCGGAGGGCAACGCCGTGGCCTCCGGCGTCTACCTGGCCCGCGTGGAGCTCGAGGGCCAGATCCTGGTCAAGCCCGTCACGCTGGTGCGCTGAGGTGGGAGAGGACCGGTCATGACGACCTCCGAGCCGGAGCGCGGGCGCAGGGGCCCCGTCGTCGTGAGCGTCGCGCGGGGGGCCGAGCCGCCCGCGGACTGGGAGACCCTGCTGGCCGCGGCCCCGGCGCCCGGCTTCACACACCGTCCCATCTGGACGCGCGCCCTCGCCGAGCACCTGCCCGGACGCGAGGGCGTCTGGCTGCTCGCGCGGGACGGCGACCGGCCGGTCGCGGGACTGTCCCTGCTCGAGACGCGCCGCGGCCCTTTCCGCGTCGTGGAGGGTCACTTCGACGGCACCTGCGGCGCCCCCCTGGTGGCGGGCGATCTTCCCGAGGACCTGGCCCGGTCGGCGGTCGCGGCCCTCGTCGACGCGCTCGACGCCCGCACCCGCAACCCCCTCAACCTGACCACGGCCCTGCACCTGCCCGCGGCGTGGGACCGTCGCCTGGCGCCCAGCCTGGCGCAGATGGGTTTCCGGCGCACGGAGGTGGCGGTGGCCGTCATGCCCCTGTCCCAGGGGCTGGAGCACGTGGAGTACAACCTGCTCAAGAAGAACCGGCGCAACGAGCGCAACAAGGCCCTGCGCCGCGGCTGCGTGCTGGACGTCACCGACGATCCGGCCGTGCTCGAGGCCTGGTATCCCCTCTACCGGGCGGCCGCCCGGCGCTGGGGCACCGAGCCGATCGACCGCGGCCTGCTGGCGGACCTGCTGGCCGGCGGCGGGGGAGAGGTCTTCTGCACCACCGTCAGCTTCGAGGGCCAACTGCTCGGCGCCCACTTCAACTTCGTGGACGGCGACACGGTGATCGCCTGGCTGGCCGCCAGCGCGCGCGAGCGGAGCAAGGAGCTCTTCCCCTCGACCCTGCTGGTCTGGGCGGACCTGGAGGAGGCCTGCCGCCGCGGCGCCGCCTGGCTCGACCTGGGCGCCCACGGCGGACAGACCGGCGTGGCCAACTTCAAGAAGCTCCTCGGCGCCGAGGAGATCGTCCGCGGCAGCTACGTCCGCCACTCGGCGGGCGGGCGCGTGTGGCGAACCCTGCGCCGGCTGCGCCGGGGGTGGCGCCCTTGAAGCTCCTGCAGCACGGGGGAGCGATTCTGGCCTCGCGTCTGGGGCAGGCGGCCCTGAACGCCCTGGGCGGCCTGCTCATCGCCCGCACCCTCGGGCCGGAGGGGCAGGGCCTCTACGCCCTGACCATCACCGTGGTGCTCTTCGCCGCCGCGGTGGCCAACGGCGGGCTGGGACTGGCGGCCGTACCCGACCTGCGGGGCGGCCGGGTGCCCCTGCACCGCATGCTGCAGGCCCAGATGTCCTGGCTGATCTTCGCCGGCGCGCTGCTCGCGGCCGCGGGACTGGCCGCCTGGCACGCGGGCCTGGACGCCGCGGCGCTGGCCCACCTGGGCTGGAACGGTCGCATCGCCGGCTTCGCCCTGCTGGGGGCGGCGGCCCTGCTCGCCTTCGACATCCTCTTCTACGACCTGCTGGCCCGCGGCCGCCTGTTGACGGGCCCGCTGGCCAACCTCGGCCGCGCGGTGCTCCACCTCGCCCTGCTCGCGACGCTCCTGCTCAACGACCGCCTGGACCTGGGCGGCGCGGTGGCGGCCTACGCCGTGGCCCAGGCCGCGGCCGCCCTGACGGTGCTGGTGCTGCTGGCGCGCCTGGCCGGACGGGGAGACCCGTCGCCCGCCGAATCCTTGCCCGCCCTGGTGCGCCGCACCCTGCGCGCCGGTTGGCTGGGCCAGCTCTCGGCGGTGGCCTCGCTGCTGCACATGCGGCTGGTGCTGGCCCTGGTGGCGATCTGGCACGGGCCCGCGTCGGTGGGCATCTACGCCGTGGCCGCCCTGGTGGGCGAGTTGCTGTGGCTGTTGCCGGGCGCCCTGCAGCCCCTGCTGGTCTACGCCTCCTCCGACGAGCAGGGGGACGCGTCGCGGGACGAGACCGCCGCCCGGGCCGTGCGCCTCGGGCTGCTGACCACGGCCGTCGCCGCGACGGTGCTGGCGGCCGTGGCGGAACCGCTGCTGCGCCTGCTCTTCGGGGACGACTTCGCTCCCTCCGCCACGCCCCTGCGGGCCCTGCTGCCCGGCATCGTCGTCTTCGCCGCCGGGGCGGTGCTGGCCGGCGACTTCATCGGTCGCGGGCGGCCCGTCTGGAACGCCCAGGCCAGCGGAGTCACGGTGGCCACCAGCCTGCTGGCCGGCGTGATCCTGATCCCCCGCTGGGCCGAGACGGGGGCCGCCTGGGCCTCCACCATCGCCTACACGGCGGGCGCGCTGGTCATGCTGCTGCGTTTCCGCCGCGTCACCGGCCTCGCCTGGGGCGATCTGCTGCGCCCGAAACGCTCCGATTTTTCGATCCACCGCTGATTTTTTCCATATAATCACCCGCTTCACTACCGACGCCGTATCTGGTTGTCCGGCATCCTGTTATATATTTCAGAAAAAAGTGATGAAGACCCCTTGACATAACATAGGTGGGAAAGTAAGGTCGCGAGGTTAGAAATGGTTGATCGTGGTGAAAATGGTACGCGGGACGTTTCAGGGCGACATGAGCGACTCCAACGACAGCAAGCCGCGCGGTTCCCGCATCTTCAGCGGGTCCTACGAACGCGCCGTGGATCCGAAGGGCCGGTTCAACCTGCCCTTCCGGTACCGGCGTGGCGGCGAGGGCGAGCCCGACGACTACGTGGTCACCCTGGGCGTGGACGGGAACCTGAACATCTACCCGGCCGACGTCTGGGAAGAGGTCTTCGCCGAGGCCAAGCTCGACGCGGTCACGGTCGCGGAGCAGGCCATGATCCGCTACATCAGCGAGAACACCTTCGATCTCAATCCCGACAAGCAGGGTCGCGTGATGGTGCCGGTGCACCTGCTCGCGAGCGTGGGCATCGACCGGAAGGTGCTCGTGCTGGGATACGGGAACCATCTCGAGCTGTGGGACAAGGATGTCCATACGGCTCATCAGAAGAAGCACCTGCGTGTGGACAAGGATTTCCTGCGCAGGCGCTTCACATAACCCCGGACGAGGGGTGAACGATGGCCGCCGACGGAGCGGCGGCCGGGAGGTTGGATGGAGCCAGATGGTCCGCCAGGAGGGTGGACCGGGACAGGGAAGGAACCCATGCCGCGAGAGACGACCCGACATCAGCCGCACCTGCAACTCCTCGAGGGCGGCCTCGACTTCGAGATCCGTGAGCACGGTGGCGATGTTCGGGTCGTTCTCTCCGGTAACCTCGACTGCGATCTCCTCGACCACATCATCGCGAGCACCACGCCGCGACTCGCGCGTCGCGACCGGCGCGTCGTGCTGGACGGCGCCCGCCTCGCCCACCTGGACTACCGTGCGGTCCCGGCCCTGATCGAATGGGGCCGTCACCTGCGCGCCTACGGACATCAGCTGATGATCGCCGGTTGGCGGTCCTACCTGCGCGCCATCCTCGCGCTCGGCGGGACCTCCGGCGCGGCCGCGGCACCGACCACCGGGCCGGTGGTGGCCCGCCACGGGACGTCCGCCTCGTGAGCGCCCCCGCTCACGCACCCGTTCTCTGCGATACCTCCGTGTCCCTGCTCCGGCCCGCGCCGGGCACCCGCATCGTCGACGGCACCTTCGGCCGGGGCGGCCACGCGCGCCGTTTGCTCGACGCGGGCGCCGAGGTCCTCGGCCTGGACCTGGACGCAGAGGCCGAGGCCGCCTGCCGGGCCCTGGCGTCCGAGCAACCCGCCCTGCGCTGCCAGTCCGTATCCTTCCGCCATCTGGGCGAGGCCCTGGCGCGGGAGGGGTGGCCCGGGGTCGACGGCATCCTGCTGGACCTGGGCGTGAGTTCCCCCCAGCTCGACCAGCCCGATACCGGTTTCAGCTACCGTGCCGACGGCCCCCTCGACCTGCGCTTCGACCGCCGCGACGGCGAATCGGCGGCCGACCTGGTGGCCCGTCTCGACGCCGAGGCCCTGGCGGATGTCTTCTGGCGCTACGGCGAGGAGCGGCGTTCGCGCCGCATCGCCCGCGCCGTGGTCGAGGCCGGCCGGCAGAAGCCGGTCGCCACCACCGCCCGCCTGCGCGAGGCGGTCGCTGGGGCCGTGGGCGCCGGCCCCAAGCTCAACGCCACCCTGAGCCGGGTCTTCCAGGCCCTGCGCATCGCCGTCAACGACGAGCTCGCGGCGCTGCGGGACGCCCTCGAGGCCGTCCCCGGCTGCCTGCTGCCCGGCGGCCGGCTGGTGGTCATCGCCTACCACTCGCTCGAGGACAGGATCGTCAAGCGCTGGCTGCAGGACGCCGCCCGCGACTGCGTCTGCCCGCCGGCATCGCCGGCCTGCGCCTGCGACCACCGACAGACCATGACCCGGCTCACGCGCCGCGCCACGCGGCCCGGGGAGCGGGAGATCGCCGAGAATCCGCGCGCCCGCAGCGCACGCCTGAGGGCGGGAGAGAGGGTGTCATGAAGCGCAGCATCTTCGCGTTCCTGGACGGCGGCGGCTCCGGTCGCCGCGCCATGGCCAGGTCCCGCAGCATCCGGGACCGGGCGCCGCTGCTGATCGGCGGGGCCTGCTTCGTGGCGGTCACCCTGTTCAGCCTGCTGGTGACCTTCTCCAACGCCGTGGTCAAGGAGCGCCGCCTGCTGCGGGACCTGCGCGCGGACAAGGTCTACCTGGAAACCAAGATCGGTCGGCTCGAGGAGGCCTGGTTCCAGGCCACCTCGCGCGAGAGCATCGTCGCCCGGGCAGAGACGGAACTCGGCCTGGTCACCCCCGACGGTCCCGGACTCGTTGTCGTGCTGGCAACCGCGGCGAAGGAGCGCCGTCTGCCGGCATGGCGTAGAGTCCTGGGGGCCGTCGGGGGTGGGGGCGGCGGCGTGAACACCGCGCTGGCCGAAGGGCAGCGTCCGTGAAGGGCGGCGTGCGCAGACGCCGCGTGCGCTGGTTGCAGCTGCTGATCCTCCTCCCGTTCGCGGCCCTGACCGCGCGCCTGATCCACGTGCAGGTCTTCGAGCACACCATGTACCTGGACCGGGCCGAGCGGCAGTGGAAGCACCGCGAGTCGATTCCCGCCACGCGCGGCAACCTCTACGACCGCTTCGGCCGCTCCCTGGCCCTGTCCATGTCCACCTGGCGCCTGGGCATCTCCACCAGCCTGGTCGGCGACGCCGACAGCACGGCGGCCCACGTGGGCGGCATCCTGGGCCTCGCGCCCGGTCCCCTGGCGAAGCGCATCCGCGCGGCGAAACCCGATCATCTCGTGCTGGACCGCAGCGCCGTGGTCCACCTGGACACGCTGACCGCCCTGACGCGGCACCGCGAGGTGACCCACGACGAGATCCGTTCGCGGGCCTATCCCCTGGGCGGGATCGGCGCCTCCCTGCTGGGCTTCTGCCGGGAGGACGAACAGGGCGTGCGCCGCGCCACGGGCCTCGAACAGGCCCTGGACGGCCTGCTGGCGGGCGAACCGGGAGAGGGCCTGATCTTCGCCAACGTGGCCGGGGGCAGCGACGGCCGCAAGGAACTGGTGCGGCCCCGCGACGGACGGGACGTGGTGCTGACCATCGACGCCGACCTGCAGGCCATCGCCGAGGCCTGCCTCGCCGAGCGGGTGGCGGCGTGCAACGCCGTCGGTGGCGTGGTGATGATCGTCGAGCCGCACAGCGGCGACATCCTGGCGGCGGCGGACACGCCGGTCGCCGCCGACGGGCGCCGGAACGCGCCGCCGGATCTCTGGGACAACGCCTGTTTCACCCGGCCCTACGAACCGGGTTCGGTCATGAAGATCTTCACGTCGGCGTCGTTGCTGGCGCGCGGCGTGATCGACACCACCACGGCCTACGACTGCGACGACATCCAGTTCGACAGGTATCGCATCCGCAACTCCGAGGGACACGCTTTCGGCGTGATGGCCTTCGGCGGCGCCTTCGAGCATTCCAGCAACGTCTACTTCGCGCGGGCCATCCTCAACCTGCGCAAGAGCGAGTTCTACCGCGACCTGGTGGAATTCGGCTTCGGCGCCGCCAGCGGCCTGAAGTACCCGGGCAAGTCCCGCGGCTCGCTGCGGCCGCCCGAGGACTGGTCGGGCCGCTCCCTCTCGACCATCGCCATCGGCCAGGAGTTGACCTGCACGCCCCTGCAGCTGGTCATGGCCGCGTCGGCGGTGGCCAACGGCGGCGACCTCATGGCGCCGCGGCTGGTGCGGGAGGTCCGCAGCAAGGACGGCGCCGTCCGCGAGGTCGTGCCGCCGACGAAGCAGCGCCGGGTGATGAGTCCCGCCCTGGCCGAACTGCTGCGCGGCGCCATGGCCGGCGCGGTGCGTGTCGGCACGGGCCGCAACGCGGCGGTGGCCTGGACCGAGATCGCGGGCAAGACGGGCACCGCCCAGAAAGCCCGGCCGGGCGAGGGTTACGTGCCCGGCCTGTACATGTCGAGCTTCCTGGGCATGGCGCCCGCCTCGGCGCCGCGCCTGGTGATCCTGACCATGCTGGACGAACCCGACTACGTGCATCACTACGCCTCCCAGAGCGCGGCGCCGCTCTTCGCCGACATCGTCGAGGAGATCGGCCGCGCCACGGACTGGTTCGCCGGCGTGGACGCCCGGGCGGGCGCCGTGGCCGAGCGCTGGGACGGCCAAGGGGCGCGCCGGGCGCCCGACCTGCTCTATCTCTCCGCCCTCGCCGCCCGCGAGGAGGCCGACGAGGCGGGCCTGCGCCTCGGCGGCGACGTGGGCGACGGCGTGGTGGTGGCCCAGTCCCCCTCGCCGGGCACGCCCTGTCCGCGCGACAGCGAGATCCGCGTGACGCTCGCGCCCCACCCGCGGGCCGTCACGGATCCGGCCGTCGCCTGCCCCGACCTGCTCGGCCTGTCCAACCGCCAGCTCCGCCGCACCGTGGCCCGCCTGGGCCTGCCCCTGTCCAGCGAGGGCGTGGGCTACGTGATCGACCAGTCGCCGGCCCCGGGCGAACCGGTGGGCGCCGAGGGCGTCCGCGTGAGGCTGGCGTCGCGATGAGAACCCTCGACGACATCCGCGGGCTCTTCCCCGAACTGAAGCTGGAGGGCGATCCCGCCGCCGCGGTGACGCGGGTGTCCGTGGACTCCCGCGACGCGGGCCCCGGCACCCTCTTCGTGGCCGTGCGGGGGCACGCCGCCGACGGGCACGCCTACGTGGCCGACGCCGTCGCCGCCGGCTGCGCGGCCGTGCTGGTGGCCAAGGACCACGTCGCGCCGCTGGACGCGCCCGCCCTGCGCGCCGAGGACACGCGATCCTGGCCGGCGCGTCTGGCCCGCCTGCTGGAGGAGGCGCCGGACGAGGCCCTGCGCGCGGTGGGCGTGACCGGCACCAACGGCAAGACGACCACAGCTTTTCTCCTGCGCGACCTGCTCGCCGGGGCCGCGGGCGGCTGCGGCCTGCTGGGCACCATCCGCTACGAGACCGGCGCCCGCAGCGAGGCGGCCCCCCTGACGACGCCCGACGGCCCGACCCTCTACCGCCTGCTGGGCGAGATGCGCGAGCAGGGGCTGGGCGCCGTCGCCATGGAGATCTCCTCCCACGCCCTGGACCAGGCGCGGGTCGCGGACCTGGCCCTGGACGCGGCCGTGCTGACCAACTTCAGCCGGGACCACCTGGACTACCACCCCTCGCGCGACGCCTACCTGGCGGCCAAGGCCGGCATCCTGGACCTGTTGCGGGGCCCCCCACGCGACAAGGCGCCGGGCGTGGCCGTGATCAACGCGGCGGTCCCCGAGTTCGCCGGGCTCGACACCGGCGGCCTGCGCGTGCTGCGCTACGCCGCCGTCGCGGACGTGGACGCCGACCTGCGGGTCGTCGCGGCCGAGCTGCGCGCCGACGGCACCGAACTGCGCTTCGACCACGGCGGCCGGGAGCTGAGTCTGGCCAGCCGCCTGGCGGGACGCTTCAACGTGGAGAACCTGACAGCCGCCCTGGCCGTGGGCCTGGCCCTGGACCTGGACGCCGACCTCTGCCTGGAGGCCCTCGCCGCGGCGGGGCAGGTGCCGGGCCGGCTCGAGTCCTTCGACCTGCCGGCGGGCGGCACGGCGGTCGTGGACTACGCGCACACGCCGGACGCCCTGGCGGCGGTGCTCGAGACCTGCGACGAGTTCACGACGGGACGTCTGATCGTGGTCTTCGGCTGCGGCGGCGACCGCGACCGGGGCAAGCGGGCGGAAATGGGTGCGGTCGCGGCGCGTCTCGCCGACGACACGTGGATCACCTCCGATAATCCGCGCAACGAGGAGCCGACGTCGATCTGCGACATGATCTACTTCGGTTTCCGCGCGGAGACCGACGTGCGCTCCGGCGCCTGTCGCGTGGAAGTCGACCGCACCCGGGCCATCCACAGCGCGCTGGCCAACGCGACCGCCGGCGATACGGTGGTGGTCGCCGGCAAGGGCCACGAGGATTACCAGATCGTCGGCCGCGAGCGCCGGGCTTCGGACGACCGCCGCATCGTCAGCGACTGGATCGAGGAGGCCGCCGATGGCTGAGCCGCGCGGATACGCCTTGCGCGACGCCGTCGCCGACCTCGAGCGAGCGGGCTTGCTGCAGGCCTGCCATCTGCATCTGGACGGACGCTGGCGCCACAGCCGACACTCCGACGACAGCCCCGGGCTCGTCTTCAACGGCGCCCTGCTAGACTCCCGCGAGGTTGCCGGCGGCGAGCTGTTTCTCGGCTTGCTCGGTGAACATACCGACGGCCGCCACTTCGTCGGGCCGGCCCTGAGCGCCGGTGCGACCGTCGCCCTCACCAGGAGCTGGGACGACGGCGGGGCGGACCCCGTGCTCTCCGGTGATCCCGGACACGACGCCGCGGTCCTGGTGAGTACGGATCCCGAGGCCGCGCTCACGGTCCTGGCGCGGAGCTGGCGCGAACGGATGACCGCCAAGGTGGCGGCGGTCACCGGTACTAACGGCAAGACCACCACCAAGGATTTTCTGGCCGCGCTGTGCGGCGCCGCGGCGCCGACCCACGCGACGGCCGGCAACTACAACAACGATCTCGGCCTGCCGCTGACCCTGCTCGGACTCCGGCACGACCACGACCTGGCGGTCGTGGAGATGGGCGCCTCCGGTGCCGGAGACATCGACAGGCTGGCGGACCTGGCTTCCCCCCTGGTCGGGGTGATCACCAACGCCTCCGAAGCGCACCTCTCAGGATTTGGATCACTGGCCGAGATCGTTCGCACCAAGGGCGAACTGCTGGACCACCTGCCCCCCGAGGGCGCCGCCGTCCTCAACGCCGACAGCCCCGGCTTCGCCGAGTGGTGCGAACGCGCGCCCTGTCCGGTGATCTCCTGGGGCCACGAGGCCGGCGAGCACCGCTGGTCCTGGCGCGCCGAGGGCGACGCGGGCCGTCTCGTGCTCGACGGGCGCGAGCTGCCGGTGCCCCTGCCCGGGCGCCACAACGCCGCCAACCTGGCGGCCGCCGTGCTGGCGGCGGAACGCCTGGCCGGCAAGACGCTGGACGTGTCGGCGGCCCTGGCGCATTATGCCCCCTCGCCCCAGCGCGGACGCTGCCTGGCGCGGGGTGGCGTCACGATCCTGGACGACACCTACAACGCCAACCCCGGCAGCATGCGCACGGCCGCCGAAGCCGCCGCCGGGCTGCCGGGCGACGGCCGCGTGATCGCGGTGCTGGGAGCCATGGCCGAGTTGGGACCGCGCAGCGCCGAGCTGCACGAGACCACGGGCCGGGCACTGCACGGGTGCGGCGTGGACCTGCTGCTGGCCGTGGGCGCGGCGGCGGCCCCGCTGGCCGCGGGCTTCGCGGCGGCGGGCGGCGAGGCCCTGCGCTGTGACGACCATCTCGACGCCGCGCGCGAGCTGGCCGCGCGGGTGCGCGCGGGCGACCGCGTGTTGTTCAAGGGATCCCGCTCGGCCGCCATGGAGCGGACGCTCGACGCCTTCCTCGCCCGTCTGGAACCGGACCTGGGTCAACTCGAGAGGGACTAGGATGTTCTATCACCTCCTGTATCCGCTGCACGAGCAATGGTCGGCGCTGAACGTCTTCCAGTATATTTCCTTCCGGGCGGCCTACGCCACGGTCACGGCCCTGCTGATCAGCTTCATCTTCGGCGGCTGGGTGATCCGCAAGCTGCGGGCCATGCAGATCGGCGAGACCATCCGCGCCGACGGCCCCGAGCACCACAAGGCCAAGGCGGGCACGCCGACCATGGGCGGCGTGCTGGTCATCAGCGCCATCGTGCTGCCCACGCTGCTGTGGGCGGACCTGGGCAACCGCTTCATCCAGCTCTGCCTGCTGGCCACCCTCTGGATGGGCCTGCTGGGATTCATCGACGACTACCTGAAGGTGGTCAAGAAGCGGCCCAAGGGCATGGTCGGCCGCGTCAAGCTGGTGGGGCAGGTGGGCTTCAGCCTGGTGCTCTTCGCCATCCTGCAGGCCGACTCGCCGGGCGGACCGCTGACCACCCAGCTCGCGGTGCCTTTCTTGAAGGACGTCTTCGTCGATGTCGGCTGGCTGTACCTGCCCCTGATCGTGATGGTGGTGGCCGGCACCAGCAACGCCGTCAACCTCACCGACGGCCTGGACGGCCTGGCCATCGGCCTGAGCGCCTTCGTGTTCCTGGGCTTCGCGGCCCTCAGCTACCTGACGGGCAACGTGATCTTCGCCGACTACCTGAACATCTCCTACCTGGCCGGGTCGGGGGAGATGACGATCTTCTGCGCCGCGGTGGTCGGGGCCGCGCTGGGCTTCCTGTGGTTCAACGCCCACCCGGCGCAGATATTCATGGGCGACACGGGCAGCCTGGCCCTGGGCGGGGCCCTGGGCACCGTGGCGATCCTGGTCAAGCGCGAGCTGTTGCTGGTCGTGCTCGGCGGCATGTTCGTGCTGGAGGCCCTGAGCGTGATGCTGCAGGTGGCTTCCTATCGCTGGCGCAACAAGCGGCGGATCTTCCGCATGGCGCCGCTGCACCATCATTTCGAGCTGTCGGGCTGGTCGGAGACGCAGGTGGTGGTCCGCTTCTGGGTGGTGGGCATCCTGCTGCTCCTGCTGAGCATGAGCACCCTGAAACTCCAGTAGAACGGACGGGATATCTTGCGGGTCGAGGGAACACGCTGGCTGGTGATCGGTCTGGCCCGTAGCGGCTGCGCGGCGGGAGGGCTGCTGCGCCGGCACGGCGCCCACGTGACCGGCGTCGACGACGCCGAGCAGGCGCAGGTCGAGACGCGCTGGGCCTCGTCCGGCCTGGTTGACGCGGCGGTGGCGGGCTTCGACGAGGTGATCACGGGGCCGGACTGGCCGCGGCGCGCCGCGGCGCCCGACGGCATCGTCATCAGCCCCGGCGTGCCGGCGACGCACCCCGCCCTGTCCCGCTGGCCCGGGACGCCGCCGGTCGGCGAGCTCGAGCTGGCCGCGCGCTTCAGCGCGGCCCGCGCCCTCGCGATCACCGGCACCAACGGCAAGACCACCACCACCGAGTTGACGGCCCACCTGCTGCGCACCGCCGGACTGGAGGCCCACGCCCTGGGCAACGTGGGACGTCCCTTCGCCGACCGCGCCGACACGCTGGATCCCGCGGCGGTGGCCGTGCTCGAGGTGAGCAGCTTCCAGCTCGAGACCGTCGAGACCTTCGCGCCGGAGGCCGGCGCCGTGCTCAATCTGGCCCCCGACCACCTGGACCGCTACCCGGACCTGGACGCCTACTTCGCCGCCAAGCGCCGCCTCGCCGACCGCCTGCGCGACGACGGCCTCTTCGTCACCTGGACCGGCTGCGCGCCGGCCCTGGCCTGGCCGACGGGCCGCCGCCGCCTCTTCGGCGACGCCGCGGCGGGCGCCGACGTCTTCGTGGACGACGGCGTGCTCCGCCGCCGCCGGGGCGGCGATGTCGAGTCGATCCTGCCCGTGGACGAGCTGCCCCTGCAGGGCGCGCCGAACCTGCTCAACGCCTGCGCCGCGGTGGCCCTGGTCGAGACCTGCGGCCTCGCCGCCGCCGACCTGGCCGCGGGACTGCGCAGCTTCGCGGGCCTGCCGCACCGGCAGGAGGTGGTGGCCCGGCACGGCGACCTGGTCTTCGTCAACGATTCCAAGGCCACCAACGTGCACGCGGTCTGCGCCGGACTGGGCGGCTACGAGCGCGACGTCGTGCTGATCCTGGGCGGCAGCGGCAAGGGCGAGGACTTCGCGCCCCTGCGCGAGGTCATGGGCCCGGTGATCCGGATCGTGGTGATCGGCGACGAGGCCGAGCGCATCGCGACGGCTCTCGAGGGCGCGGTGCCCATCGCGCGCGCCGGCTCCCTGCCCGCGGCCGTGCGCGCGGCCGTGGCGGCGGCCGACGGGCGCGGCACGGTCCTGCTCAGTCCAGCCTGCGCGAGCTTCGACATGTTCCGCGACTACAACGAGCGGGGCGAGGTCTTCGGCGCCGAGGCGCGGCGCCTGGCGGGGGAGGAGGGCGAGGCATGAACCGGCGCCTGCGCGACGTCCTGTCCTGGCTGGAGCAGTTCGACGGCTGGCTGCTGCTGTCGGTGCTGCTGCTGGCCGTGCTGGGCCTGGTCATGGTCTACAACGCCGGCTCCTTCCGCGTGGCCGAGAGCACTTACTACCTGGTGCACCACCTGCTGCGGCTGGTCATCGGCTTCGCCCTGATGGTGTTCCTGGCCGGACGCGACTACCGCATCCTGAAGCGGCGGGTCGTGGTCGTGCCCCTGGTCGTGGTGGCCCTGGCCATGATGTCCATGACCATCCTGCTGCGCGACACGCCCCTGGTGGTCACCCGGGCGGGCGCCAGCCGCTGGCTCGCCCTGCCCTACCTGCCGGTGCAACCGGTGGAGTTGCTGAAGGTGGCGGTGGTGCTGTTCCTGGCCCAGCGCTGCGCGGGCGGTTTCGCGCGGGTCGCGCGGGACCGGCAGCGCATCCTGCTCACCCTCGCGGTGCCCCTGACGGGCATCGTGCTGCTGGTGCTGCAGCCCAACTACGGCAACGCCGCGGTGATCCTGCTGATCTCCCTGCTGCTGCTCTTCGTGGCGGGGCTGTCGGGACGCCTGCTGAGCGGCCTCGGCGCCACGGCGGCGCTGGCGATCGTGCCGGGCTATCACCTCAGCGACAAGATCCACAGCCGCCTCGACGCCTGGTGGACCACCCTGCACGGCGGCGATGCCGAGTACCAGGTGGCCCAGTCGCTGATCGGCCTGGGCGCCGGCGGCTGGCACGGCGCGGGTTTCGGCGGCAGCCACCAGCGCTTCTCCTTCCTGCCCGATCCCCACACCGATTTCATCTTCTCGGTCATGGGGGAGGAACTGGGGCTGCTGGGCTGCCTGTTGCTGCTGATTCTGTTCGTGCTTTTCGCCTGGCGAGGGTTTAACATCGCGCGGTCCGCGGGCGACGATTTCGGCAGTCTGACCGCCGCCGGCCTGACCACCATGATCGTCATCTACGCGGTCATCAACATCGGGATGGTCACCGCGCTGCTGCCGGTCATGGGCTTGCCCCTGCCCTTCGTCAGCTACGGCGGATCGGCGATGATCACGAATCTGGCCGCCGTCGGCATCCTCCTGAGCATCGATCGGCAGGGACGCGAGCTGCGCGCCCTGCGCAAGCGCGTCACCCGTATCACCATGTGATCCGGTCCGACGGTCCCCCGGGGGATCGCCAGCAGATAGGGGATCGCCAGCCGATGGGAGGTGCGCCATGACATCCGACCGGCCGGCGCGCCGCGCACCGCGGGACGGCCCCCTGCGCCTGATGATCACCGGCGGGGGCACCGGCGGGCACGTCTATCCGGGGCTCGCCGTGGCGGAGGCCTTGCGGCGGCGCGACCCGGACGCCGACATCCTCTTCGTGGGCACGCGACGGGGCCTCGAGGCGCGGCTGGTGCCCGCTGAGGGCTTCGAGATCGCCTTCGTGCGGGCCTCGGGCTTCCGCGGACTGGGGCTCGGGGCGCGCCTGCGTTTCGGGCTGAACCTGATCGCGGGCTTCTGGTCGAGCCTGCGCCTGATCCGCCGCTTCCGCCCCCACGTGGTGCTCGGCACCGGCGGCTACGTGAGCCTGCCCGTGGGCGCGGCCGCCCGCCTGTCGGGGGTGCCCCTGGCCCTGCAGGAGCAGAACGCCCTGCCGGGCAGCACCAACCGCGTGCTCGGACGCTGGGCGCGCCGGGTCTACCTGGGCTTCGAGGCCGCGGCCGCCCACTTCCGGGACGGTCTGGCCGAGACCACCGGCAACCCGGTCCGCGAGGCCCTGCTGAGTGCGCTGGCCAGGGCGGGGGAGGCGCCGGACGGGGCCGCGCCCGCCGCGGATTTCCGGCTGCTGGTCTTCGGCGGCAGCCGCGGGGCCCGCACCCTCAACCGAGCCGCCGTGGCGGCCGCGCGGACGTGGCGCGGACGGACGGACATGAAGATCCGCCTGCAGACCGGGCGGGACGACCTGGACCCGGTCACGCGGGCCTACGCGGACGCGGCCCACGTGAGCGTGACGCCCTACATCGACGACATGCCCGCCGCCCTGAACTGGGCCGACCTGGTGGTGAGCCGGGCAGGGGCCATGACCCTGGCGGAGCTGGCCGCGTCCGGCAAGCCCGCGGTGCTGGTGCCCTTCCCCCACGCGACGGACGGCCACCAGCTGCGCAACGCCCAGGCCCGCGAGACGGCCGGCGCCGCCCGCCTGCTGGCCGACGAGGCCTGCGACGGCGAGGCCCTGGTCGCGGTGGTCGACCGGCTGCGCGCCGATCCCGCCGGCCTGGCCCGCATGGCCGGGGCCAGCCGCGCCCTGGCGCGTCCCGGTGCGGCCGCGGCCATCGCCGCGGACCTGGCAAGACTGGCTGAACACGGAGACGACGGTGTTTCGTAACACACGGCACATACACCTGGTCGCCATCGGCGGCATCGGCATGAGCGGCATCGCGGAGATCCTGCTCAACCTGGGCTTCCGCGTCAGCGGCAGCGACCTGCGCGACTCCGAGGCGACCGAGCGGCTGCGCCGCCGCGGCGCGACGGTCCACGTGGGCCACCGCGAGGAGCAGGTGCGCGGGGCCGACGTGGTGGTCTACTCCTCGGCGGTGACCGAGGCCAATCCCGAACTCGCCGCCGCGCGCCGCGAGGGCGTGCCCGTGATCCGCCGCGCCGAGATGCTCGCCGAACTCATGCGGCTCAAGTACGGCATCGCCGTGGCCGGCTCCCACGGCAAGACCACCACCACCTCGCTGGTGGCCGAGGTGCTGGCGGCCGGCGGCCTGGATCCCACGGTGCTCGTGGGGGGGCGGGCCCTGACCACGGGCGCCAACGCCATCCTGGGCCGCGGCGAGTACCTGGTGGCGGAGGCCGACGAGAGCGACGGCTCCTTCCTGCACCTGGTGCCCGCCGTCGCCGTGGTCACCAACCTCGACCTGGAGCACGTGGACTTCTATCCCGACCTGGCCACGCTGCGCGCGGCCTTCGAGTCCTTCCTGGCCAAGGTGCCCTTCTACGGCGCCTGCGTCCTCTGCGGGGACGACCCGGAGGTGCGGGCCCTGATCCCGCGGCTGGACCGCAAGGTGATCACCTACGGCCTGGCCCGCGAGGCGGACGTACGCGCGGTGCCCGACGACGCGTCGGCCGACAAGGCCACCGTCTACGCGGGGGAGCGCGAACTGGGACGGCTGGAACTGCAGCTGGCCGGGCACCACAACCTGAACAACGCCCTGGCCGCGGTGGCCGTGGGCATGGAACTGGGCGTGCCCTTCGGCCAGATCGCCCGCGCCCTGGCCGACTTCCCCGGCGTGGGGCGCCGCTACGAGACTCACGGCGAGCACGGCGGCGTGCGGGTGGTGGACGACTACGGCCACCATCCCACCGAGCTGGCGGCCACCCTGCGCGTGGCCCGCGCCTCGGGCCGTCGCGTGGTCGCCCTCTTCCAGCCGCACCGCTACAGCCGCACCCGGCACTTCTGCGCCGAGTTCGCGGACGTGTTGTCCGCCGCCGACCGGGTGGGCCTGCTGCCCGTCTACGCGGCCAGCGAGGCGCCCATCGCGGGCGTCGACAGCGGGATCATCGCCGAGGCCATGTCGCGTCAGGGCCACGCCGACGTGGACCTGCTCGCCGACCTCGACGGGATACCCGCCTGGCTCGACGCGCGCGTCGAGGCGGGTGATCTGCTGCTGACCCTCGGCGCCGGGGACATCGGCCGCCGGGTCGCGGGGATCTGCACACACCTGGACGGGAGGCCGGGGACTTGAGCCGGCGGTCGTCCAGCGCCGACGTGCTGCCCGGACGCGAGAGCGCCCGGGCCAGCGCCATGGCCCGCCGCCGCAGCGGCCGCGACGGGCGCCGCCGCTGGCTGGCGCCGCTGGTCTCGGTGCTCGCCACCGCGGCCCTGGCCACGCTCGCCTGGTGGCTGCTGACCTCGCCGACCTTCCGGGTCGCCAAGGCGGAGACCAGCGGCTATCGCTTCACCAGCAAGGCGGTCGTGGACGGCCACCTGCTCGCGTGGCTCGACCGCGACCTGAACATCTGGACCCTGGACGGGGATTCCCTGTCTCGGGAACTCGAGGCCCTGCCCTGGGTACGGCGGGCGCGCATCGGGCGCCGCCTGCCGGCGACCCTCCGGGTGGACATCTGGGAATGGCGCCCCCTGCTGCTGCTGGCGGACGGGAGCGGCCGCGGCGCGGAGCCCGGCCTGGCCCTGGTGCAGAACGGCGAGGCTCTGCCCCTGCCCGCGCACCTGCCGCCGCCGGACCTGCCGCTGCTGATCGAGGAATCCGGCGCCGCGCCCCGCGATACCATGGCCTGCGCCCGCCTGCTGGACCTGCTGGCGGCCATCCGCGAGACCGGGCTCGAGCGGGCCAGCGAGGTGGACTTCATTCGCCGCGGCGGCCGCGGGCTGAGCGTGGACCTGGCGGGGAACCGCGGCCGGCTCGTCGTGGGCCGGGAGGACTTCGCCGCGCGGCTGCAGCGCTATCTCGACGTGGCGGACCGTGTGCCCGCCGGGGCGGTGATCGACCTGCGCTTCGAGCGGCAGGTCTACATCGACGAAACGCAAGACGACCGGCGCGCCGCGTCGGGGCGGAGCGGGTGAGAGCATGGACTACGACCAGTTGATCGTCGTTTGCGACCTGGGGACCACCGAGTTTCGCACCCTGGTGGCCGCGCCGGCGGACCAGGGCGGCCTGCAGGTGCTGGGGATCGGCGTGACCGAGACGGCGGGCTTCCGCGACGGGGACTTCGTGGACATCGGTTCGGGCAGCCGCGCCATGGCCCGCTCGGTGCGCATGGCCGAGAGCGACGCCGACGTGGACATCTCGGGCTTCTACTACGGCATCTCCGGCTCGCACCTGCGCTCGGTGTGGGCCCGGGGCCGCCACCAGATCGGACCGGGACGCCGCACGGTCACCGACGCCGACATCGCCGCCGTGCTGGAGCGCGCCAACAGCATCGCCATCCCCTTCGACCACGCCATCCTGGCCACCAACCCGGTGGCCTTCAGCGTGGACGGGATCGACGGCATCGTCGACCCGCTGGACCGGCAGGGCAGCATGCTCGAGGTGGACGCCTACCTGATCACCGGCTCGCGCAGCGTCCAGAACAGCATCGAGAACACCATCGACCGCTCGGGCTACCAGGCCGTCGGCTGGCGCATCGACGTGCTGGCCGCCGCCCAGGCCCTGCTCACGCCGCAGGAGCAGGAGGAGGGCGTTGTGCTGATCGACGTGGGCGGCGCCATGACCCAGTGGGTGGTCTTCCGCTCGGGCCGCATCGCGGGCAGCGGCATGGTGCCCTGGGGCGGCGTCCACATGACCAGCGACCTGGCCCACGGCCTGCGCGTGGGGCAGTCCACCGCCGAGGACACCAAGCGCCGCAGCGGCCTGGTCCTGCGCAGCCTGAGCCGCGACGAGGTGGACACCGACGTGCTCTTCGAGGAGGAGGAGGTGGAGGTGACGCCCGGCCTGATCGCCGCCATCCTGGAGCCCCGGCTCGAGGAGATCTTCCGTCTCGTGCGCGAGGACATGGGCGCCGTCTTCGAGCCCGGCCGCCTGCTGCAGGGGGCCGTCGTGACCGGCGGCGGCGCCCGCTGCGAGGGCACCGCAGAGCTCTGCGAGGAGGTGCTCGGCCTGCCCGCGCGGCTGCGTCACGATCCCTCGGGCATCAGCGGCGGACGCGCCCTGCCCGACGGCCAGTGGGCCAGTTGCGTCGGCCTGGCCTACTGGGCGCTCTCGGGCGACGAACCCGTTGCGCCGGAAGACGATACGCCCGGCGAGGGCGGCGGCGTGGGGGGCTTCCTCAAGGGTCTCTTCCGCCGCGGTTGAAAATACAAGATACGGTGCAAAAAGTTTTGGACGCACACAGCATGATGTGCTAAAACGGATGGAGTTTCGCCTGCCGTATCACCTATGGCACCACCCGATCATGGAGGAGAGGGTCTGTCATGTCGTTCGAACTCGTTGAACCCATCGAAAAACTCGCGCGCATCAAGGTCGCCGGCATCGGCGGCGCGGGTGGCAATGCCATCAACCGCATGATCGAGGCGGGTCTGAGCGGCGTGGAATTCGTGGCCGTGAACACGGACCTCCAGGCCTTGCGTGAATCCCAGGCCGACCAGGTCCTGCAGATCGGCGGACTGGCCACGCGCGGCCTCGGCTCGGGCGGCGATCCGATGATCGGGCGCCAGGCCGTGGACGAGGACCTCGACACCATCGTCGACTCCCTCGAGGGCAGCGACATGGTGTTCGTGACCGCCGGCATGGGCGGCGGCACCGGCACCGGCGCGGCGCCGGTGGTGGCGCGCCTGGCCCGCGAGCAGGGTGCCCTGACCGTCGGCATCGTCACCAAACCCTTCCGTTTCGAGGGACGCGTGCGCCAGCAGCAGGCCGACACGGGCCTGGCCGAGCTGCGCGAGGCCGTCGACACGCTGATCGTGATCCCCAACGAGCGCCTGCTGGAGGTCGTGCCCGAGGGTACGTCCATGACCGAGGCCTTCGGCTTCGCCGACAACGTGCTCTACGAGGCGACGCGCGGCATCCACGACATCATCATGAAGCCGCACCAGGTGAACCTGGACTTCGCGGACGTGCGCTCGGTGATGGCCGGCATGGGCGTGGCGCTGATGGGCACCGGCAAGGCTTCGGGCGACGACCGGGCCGAGGCGGCCGCCCGCAAGGCCATCCATTCGCCCCTGCTCGAGGACGTGGACATCGCCGGCGCCCGCAGCGTGCTGGTCAACCTGACCGGCGGCGAGGTGGGCCTGCGCGAGACCAACACGGTCATGTCCCTGGTCCAGGAGGCCGCCGGCGACCAGGCCCACATCATCTTCGGCTACGGGACCGATCCCGAGCTGGGCGATACCCTGCAGGTGACCGTCATCGCCACCGGCTTCGACGGCGACGCCCACTACGAGCCCGTGCCGCACCTGCGCGTGCACGTCGCCCGCCCGGAGGAGCGCGCGGCGGTGGAGCGTGCCCGTGAGGCCGCCCACGAGGCCCCCGACGCGGCCATGGCCGCCGCGGCCGGCTCCGAGACCCCCGTGGAGGTTCCGCAGCCCGCGCCGGTCGAGACGCCCGTGGCGGACTCCGAGCCCGCCACCTCGCCGACGACCGTTCGCTTCACCCTGGCCGAGCCCGACCCGCATCCGTCCCTGCGCCCCGAACCGGCCATGCCGGCCATGCAGGCCGGTAGCCACGTGCGTGAGGCCGTGGCCCGGCAGGCAGCGGCGCCGCACGCGGAGACCGTCCGGCCCGCCGAGGTCTCGAGCCGCGACACCTTCATGAGCGACGCGCTCATGCGGGACCTGTCAGAGCCGGCCTACACACGCAAGTACATGGATTGAGATGTCGATCCTGAACCGGATATTCCGCAAGCGCGAGGACGACGACTACGCTGCGGGCGTGTCCCTGTTCGAGAAAGGCGACTACGCGGAGGCCAGCGACCGCCTGCGCGACTTCGTGGCCGCCGAGGACCGGCGCTCCGGGCCCCTGGCGGGCTTCTACCTGCGCCAGTCCCTGGTCAAGGAGGGCCGGCGCCTGCTGATCGCCGACGATCCGGACGGGGCCATGCACTGCTTCGGCGAGGCCGCCCAGCGCTGGCCCAAGTACCCCGACCTGCACTACTGGCACGGCATCGCGCTGGCCACCGCCGCCCGCTGGGACGAGGCCCTGGCGGCCGCGCGCGCGGCCCTGCGCTTCAACAACGACTACGTGGAGGCGCGCCTGCTGGAGGCCGGTTGCCTGCTGGAGATCGACCAGCGACAGGCCGCCGCCGAGAGCCTCAACGCGCTGCTGGCCTCGGGCCGGCGGGTGGAGCACCCCCTCATCCGCTACCTCTCCGACCAGGGCCCCTTCGGGCCGGAGAACCTGCCCGACGACCTGGCGAGCGTCCTGCGCGGCACCATCGGCGAGAAGCGCGACGACGAGAGCGTCAACGTGGCCGTGGAGCTCATCCGCGCGGGGGACTGGGACACGGGCATCGCCCGCCTGCAGGCCCTCTGCGAGTCCAACCCCACCTATCCCGACTACCGGGTCAAGCTCGCCGGCGCCCTCTTCCAGACCGGGCGCAACACCGAGGCCCTCGCCGAGGTCGAACAGGCCATCGTGCTCAACCCGCGCTACCGCACGGCGGCCCATCTCAAGGCGCTCATCCTGGCCGACCAGCACCGCTTCGCGGAGGCCCGCGAGGTGATCCAGTTCCAGCCCGAACTGACCGACCCGGTGGGCGGACACCCGGGGGAGGAGCTCTTCTGCTCCTACCTGGGCGCGGTGATCTCGCTGCTGACCGGACGCCGGGACGAGGTCCGCGAACAGCTCGCCGTCTGGGGCGACCTGTCGGCGACCTTTCCCACCGCCGAGCTGCTCGTCGCCGCCAGCGACGACCTCGACGGCAACGAGGATGCGGCCCAGCGGCGCCTGGCCGCCCTGGCCGACAAGTGGTTCGTCGACGACGACTATCACTTCTACCTGGCCTCGCACCACGCCCGCGGCGGCCGCTGGGACCGCGTGGAGAAGGTGCTCGACGGCTGGCCCCACCCCGATGGCGAAACCCCCCCCGAAGAGCGCTACCTCTACCTGTCCGGCCTGGCGAAGCTGGCCACCGGCCACACCCTGGATCCGGTCGACCTGCCCCTGTCCCACGCCGACAAGCCGGCCTGGCGCCTGCTGGCGGCGCGGGGACTGATGGGCGAGGCGCGCTGGGTCGAGGCCCTGGTCATCCTCCAGGAGCTTGCCGGCGACGCGGAGACCACCGAGACCCTCGCGGGCCTGGTGATGCAGGCCTATCTTGCCGTCGACGAGACCGGCGACGCACCGTTGCCGGAGGCCAAGCCCGACGCCCTGCTGCGCGACCGCCTCTGCTTGCTGCACCGCCAGGAGCGCACCGGACAGGCCCTCTCGCTCCTGCGCCGGCACCGGGAACTCCACCCCGAGGAGCTGCGTTGGACCTGGCTCGACCCCGCGTTCTGGCTCGACCCGGTCAGGCGCTGGATCGGCTGAGCCCGACGCCCGCCTTTCACGGCGCGCACGACCACCGCGGATCCTGGGAGTGCCGACACATGCGAAGCCCGCTCGTCCTGGCCTGCTGCCTCCTTCTCATGACCGCCGCCGCCGCCGTCGGCGGCGCCCAGCCCGCGCCCGAGGCCTGCCGCGAGGGCATGTCCGCCTACCTGGACGGCCGCCATGCCGAGGCGACGCCCGCGTTGGCCGACTGCGCCGAGCAGGACACGCCCCCGCTCGAGGTGCTGCTGGCCCTGACCGACATGGCCCTGGTGGCCGCCAGCCCCTTCGACGCGGTCGCCTGGTCGTCGCGGGCCGCGGAGACCTACCCCCGGTCGGCGGACGCGCGCTACTTCTACGGTCGCGCCCTCTCCGCCGCGGGCGACGTCGACGGTGCCCAGCACCAGTGGGAGCAGGGCCTGGCCATCCGCACCGATCACCCGGGCCTGCTGCGCGAGATGGCCCGTCTGCACCTGGAGCGGGGAGAGGAGAGCCCGGCCTACGGGCTCCTGACCCAGCTCGTGCGCGTCGGCGGCAGCGACGGCTGGACCCACCGCACCCTCTCCGAACTGGCCGCCAAGCGCGCCCTCTGGCGCCAGGCCCTGCGCCATTGGCAGGACGCCCTGCGCTTCGGCCCCGCGCAGGGGCCGGACCTGCGCAAGGCGGGCGAGCTGGCGATCCTGGCCGGCGACACCGTCTTCGCCGTGCAGGCCGGCGCGAGCGCGGTGGCCGCGGATTCCTCGGCGGCCTCGGTGGCCCTCTACGGCGAGGTGCTCTTCGCGGCCCGCGACTTCGGCGCCGCCGAGACGAACCTGCGCCGGGCCCTCGACCTGGATCCGACCCTCTCGGCGCCGCGCTTCCACCTGGCCAACGTGCTCGAGCTCCAGGGACTGGTCGAGGACGCCGAGGGAGAGTTCCGCCACTACACGGCCATGGAGCCCCTGGACCCGCTGGGCTTCTACAACTTCGCCGTCCACCTGGACAAGCGCGGCCTGACCCGCGAGGCCCTGCTCAACGCCGAGCAGGCCTGCGCCCTGGATCCCGACCTGCTGGGTCCGCGCATCCTGCGCGGGCGCCTCTTCGAGAAGCTGGGCGACGACGCCGCGGCCCTGCGCGAGGCGGACGCCGTGGTGGCGTCGGGCGTGGGCGAGCGGGCGCGCATGGAGGCATGGCGCGACGGTATCCGCGCCCGCGTGGCCGAAGCCGAGTCCTCGGTGGCGGCGGGTCTGGTGCAACTGATGCACCTGGTCACGCCCGACAGCCTGGGGGCGGCCCTGGCCGAGCGGGACCTGCATGCGGGTCTGGATTTCGCGGTGGTGACGACGCGCTACAGCGTGGGGCCCACGGCGGCCCAGGGCGGCGACATCGGCTGGATCGATCCGCGGGACATGGTGGGGGAGCTCAGGCGGGCCATCGAGGCCCTGGCGGTGCAAGAGATCAGCCCCCCCGTGGCGTCGGGAGGGCTGTTCCATATCTTCATGCGCGTCCGCTGAACGCGGGTGGCGCGGTCGGTCAGACGACCTTGCGCACGGAACCGGTGCGGATGCAGCGTGTGCAGACGTAGCCGCGAGTGACCTTGCCGTCCCTCTCGAACTTGATCTTCTGCAGATTCGGCAGCCAGCGGTGGCGCGTGGTGTTGTGTGCGTGACTGACGCGGTTGCCGTACTGGGGCCCTTTGCCGCACACCTGACACTTTCGGCTCATGTCGATCGTCCTCCTGGTCCTTGCAATGATAGACCCGGGAAATTAACATCAGCGCCGCGGAATCGCAAGTGAAAACACCCGGATAGGGAGGTCGGACGGATGCCGACGGTGGCCTGGGACAGCCCCGTGCAGTTCCTCAAGGGGGTCGGGCCGGTCCGCGCCCGGGCCCTGGACCGCCTGGGCATCGCCACCGTCTCGGACCTCCTGCGACACTATCCCCGCACCTACCTGGACCGCACCGCGGTCACGCCCATCCGCGCGGCCCGTCCCGGCGACGAGGTCACCGTCCAGGGGGAGGTGCTCACCGCCGGCGAGCGGCGCACCCGCCGCCGCCGCACCCTGCAGACCGTCACGGTGGACGACGGCACCGGCGTGCTCTTCTGCCAGTGGTTCGGCCAGTCCTACCTGCTGCGGCAGTTCCGCAGCGGCGTGAAGGTGCTGCTCAGCGGGCGCATCCAGCGCCACGCCGGGCGCAAGCAGCTCGTGCATCCCGATTTCGAACTGCTGGGCGGGGAGGAATCACGCCTGCACACCGGGCGCCTGGTGCCGGTCTATCCCTTGACCAGCGGCATCGGCCAGCACTGGCTGCGGCGCCTGATCCACGAGACCCTGCCGGCGGTGCTGCCCACGGCCGACGAGACCCTGCCCCCGGATCTGCGGCGCCGACGCGGACTCTGCGACCTGGACGCGGCCCTGGCGGGCGTCCATTTCCCCGCCGACGCCGACGAGCTGGCGCGGGCGCGGGCGCGCCTGGTCTACGAGGAGATCTTCTTCATCCAGCTCGCCATGGGGCTGCGGCGCCGCGACCGCGACGCCCTGGCGGGCCGTCGCCTCGACGCGCCCGGCGACCTGACCACCCGCCTGGTGGACGGGCTGCCCTTCGCCCTGACCGGCGCCCAGCGCAGCGTGCTGGCCGAGATGCTGCGCGACATGCGCAGCGGCCGCGTCATGCACCGCCTGCTCCAGGGCGACGTGGGCTGCGGCAAGACCCTCGTGGCGCTCATCGCCGCCCTCTTCGTGATCGAGCAGGGCCACCAGGCCCTGCTGATGGCCCCCACCGAGGTGCTGGCCCGCCAGCACGGCGACACCATCGGCGGTCTCTGCGACTCCCTGGGCGTGGCCGTGGCCACCCTGACCGGCGGCACGCCGGCGCGCGAGCGGCGCCAGATCCTCGACGCCGTCCACGCGGCCGAGATCGACCTGCTGATCGGCACCCACGCCCTGGTCCAGGACGGCGTGAGCGTGCCGCACCTGGGCCTGGCCATCGTCGACGAGCAGCACCGCTTCGGGGTACAGCAGCGCGGCCGGGTGACCCTGGTGGCCCAGGACGGCACGCCGCCGCACCTGCTGGTGATGAGCGCCACGCCCATCCCGCGCAGCCTCTCGCTGACCCTCTACGGCGACCTGGACCTGTCCATCATCGACGAGCTGCCCGCGGGACGCCGTCCCGTGGCGACGCGGCTGGTGGGCGCCGACGAACTGGACGAGACCCACACCTTCATCGCGGATCAGATCGCCGCGGGGCGTCAGGCCTACGTCATCTACCCGGTGATCGAGGAGACCGAAGGGCAGGATCTCAAGTCCGCCGAGGCCGAGTACGCGCGCCTCTCGCGGGGGCCCTTCGCCGGGGTACGCACCGGCCTGCTGCACGGCCGCCTGCGCCCTGCCGAGAAGCGCGCGGCCATGGCCGCCTTCGCCGCGGGCGAGACCGATCTGCTGGTGGCCACCACGGTGGTGGAGGTGGGTGTCGACGTACCCAACGCCACCGTCATGCTGATCCACCATCCCGAGCGCTTCGGCCTGGCCCAGCTGCACCAGCTGCGGGGACGCATCGGCCGCGGGGCCCACGCCTCGCACTGCCTGCTGGTGAACGAACGCTGGCTGCCGCCGGAGACCTACGAGCGCCTGACCTTCTTCTGCGCCGAGAGCGACGGCTTCAAGCTGGCTGAGGAGGACCTGCGGCGGCGCGGTCCCGGCGATATCCTGGGAGTGAGGCAGCACGGCGCGCCGGTGTTCCTGCTGGCCAATCCCCTGCGCGACGCCCGGGTGGTGAGCGACTGCGCGGAGGACGTCCGGCGCATCGTGGACGCCGATCCCGAACTCGCGGACCCGGCGCACACGGTCCTGCGCGCCGGCTTCAGCGGGCCCCAGGCCCGCTACGGAGGACTGGCCGTGACCGGCTAGGCTCAAGGGCCTGCACCGGCCTGCCGAAAGCAGGGGGGACGCCGTTTGCGCAACGCTTCGAGGGAAGGAACCATGCACGTCACCTGCACGTCCTGCGGCAACGCCTACAGCCTCGACGACGCGGCCGTGCCGCGCCGCCGGCTGCGCGTGCGCTGCCCGGCCTGCGGGCGCGGCGTGCAGGTGGACGGGACCGTGCGCCCCATCTTCCGCGAGGCGCCGCGCCCCGACGACCGCCACGGCTGGGCCCAGCGCCTGGCCCGGGCCCTGGTCTCGGACATCCTGGTCTACCACCGCGAGCGCCACGAGACGGCCCTGGCCGAGGGCCGCCTGCTGGTGGAGTTCGCGTCCGAACTGGGGGAGGCCTGGGAGACGTACAAGTCCCAGCTGGGCACGGGCGACGCCTACGCGCACCACTTCCGCGAGGCGGTCAACGAGATCCTGGCCGCCGGCGAGGCCGTGCTCTGATTATTTTTCCCAGCGCTGGCTGACGTCCGTGAGGATGGACTCGATGTGCTGCCGGATGCGCGCGTTCTGGTCCGGCTCGAAGAGGGCCTTCTTCACCCGCCCGTCCGAATCCTTCTTGATGTAGCGCAGGGACTTGATGTCCTCCATGGGCAGGAGGATGTCCTTGCACACGCGCACCTCGATGGGATCCGCGTCCAGGTTCAGTCCGGGATTGTTGTGCGGGTGCATGCCGAGGCCCCAGCCGTGGGCGACCATGGAGCAGAGCAGGGCCCGCATCATGTTCTGGCCCTGGACAGTCTCCGGGTCGAAATTGCCCTGCATGCGCTCCAGCACGCCGTCGACCACCGGCACCAGCTTGTCGATCAGGTCCTGGGGCAGACCGATGTGCAGCAGGCGGGAGAACATGTCCTTCAGGATGCGGTCCGTGTTGGTGACGGTCATGGCGCTCACTCCGGTGCTAGACGTGACGGTTGCGTCCGGGGCATGGACGCGGCACGGGTATGATATCGTCCGGGCCGACAGGGACTTGACTCCATTCTGTCCACACGGCCCGCGGACATGAGGCGTTGACCCGCGGCCGGGCCTGCCTTAGTCTGCGCCCATGCGGAATCATGAGGAATCTACCAGCGAACGCGCCCCGGCGCCAGCGGATGCCCAGCACCGTTTCGACGCCGGCCGCCGCTCCGAACGCGCCGACGACCTGGACGACGCGCTGCTCGCCTACCGGGAGGCCCTGACCCTCTCGCCGGGCAACGCGGACTGGTCGTACCGCCTGGGCTGCGTCTACCGCAAGCTGGGCCGCCTGGCCGAATCGGCGGCCTCCTTCCGCCAGGCCCTCGCCGAGGGCGGCGAATCGGGAGCCTACCTGAACAACCTGGGCACGGTCCTGGACGCCATGGGCGAGCGCGCCGAGGCCATGCAGATGTTCCACCGGGCCATCGCCGCCGACGAGACCAACGCCGAGGCCTGTCACAACCTCGGTGCCCTCTACGCGGAGGAGGGGCGCACCCGCGACGCCATCCGCTTCTTCGAGGCGGCCCTCGAACTGCGGCCGGACGCCGACGGCTACCACAATCTGGGCCTGGTCCACTTCCAGGCCGCCGACTTCGACCAGGCGCTGGTGTGCTTCAAGAAGTGCGAGAGTATGGCGCCAGAACATTCTGTGACGAAATATTTTGCAGCTCTTTCGTTGTTGAGGAAAGGTGTCTACGGCGAGGCCGTCTCGCGTTTCAGCGCGGCCTTGGCCCTGGACAGCCGCCTGGTGCGGGCCCATTACTATGTGGGGGTCGCCATGCACAAGAAGGGACGGCACGAGGATGCCTTGGCCGCCCTGCTGCGCGCCCTGGAAGCCTTTCCCGACGACGGCAAGCTGCACTATCAACTGGCGCTGACCTACGACGCCCTGGTCATGCCCAAGGAAGCCCGGGAGCACTATCGGCTGGCCCGGCGCGAATCCTGAGAGGTCGAGGTGGCACTGTTCTACTTGATCCTGCTGGCGGTGGTCCAGGGACTGACGGAGTTCCTGCCCGTAAGCAGTTCCGGACATCTGGTGCTGCTGCAGCACTGGACCGCCGTCTTCGACGGCGACGTCTTCCTGGACGTGGTCTTGCACGTGGGCACCCTGCTCGCCGTGCTGGCGGTCTACCGCCGGGAGGTGCGGCGGTTGCTGGTCTTCGACGCGCCCGCCGTCCAGTACGTGGTGGCCCTGGCGGTGGGCACCCTGCCGGCGGTGGTGGTGGGGCTGTTCCTCAAGGACGCCGTCGAGGCGCTCTTCTCCAACCCGCGGGCGGCGGCCGCCGCCCTGGTGGCCACGGGCTTCATCCTGCTCTCGACCCGCCGCTCGCGCAGCGACGTGCTGCGCGTGCCCGGCGGCTGGCACCCCGTGGCACCGCCCCTGCACAAGGCGCTGATCATCGGCTGCGCCCAGGCCCTGGCCATCGTGCCCGGCATCAGCCGGTCCGGCTCGACCATCGCCGCCTCGCTCTGGCTGAGGCTGGCCCGGGACGAGGCCGCCCGCTTCAGCTTCCTGCTCTCGGTGCCGGCCATCGCCGGCGCCCTGGTGCTGCACCTGCTGCACGGCGACATCGCCAGCGAGGCCGGGACCGTGTCCCTGGTGCTGGGCGCCTTCGTCGCTTTCCTCGTGGGGCTGGTGGCGGTGAAGCTGACGGCGCTGCTGGTCGTCCAGCGCCACTTCTGGAAGTTCGCCTTCTACTGCATACCGGTCGGCATAATCGCCTTCATCCTGCTGGGCTGATCAGGCGCTGACCGGAGCGGCCCGCAACTCCAGCAACAGGCTCGCCACCTCCGCCGGATCGTAGGGCTTGACCAGCGTGAACTCGGCGCCTGCGCGCCGGGCGGCGGTGGTCGTCACCGGATCCCCCGCGCGGATCACCGCCACGATGCGCGCCGCGGGCGCGACCGTTACCAGCTCCGCGATCAGCGCCACACCCTCGTCGCCCACGTGGGCGGTGTCGACGACGATCACCTCGGGTTGCAGCGACGCCGTCAGGGCGTGGGCCTCGGCCCGCGAGCCGGCCTCGGCCACGGCGCCCGCGCCGCCCAGGGTCAACAGGTCGCGCAGCACGTAGCGCATGAATTCGGTGTCGTCCACGATCAGGATACTCTGCGGCACGTCTGCATCCTCCTGCCGGTGATCACGGCCACGGACCACCCGGGCCGGCTGGACTCTCCATCGGACGCTGCGTCCTTTCCTTGAATCGCGGGCGGTCGCGGCGGGGGGGAGGCCGCCTCCACTTGGGGGGGGCGGAGCCGTTGACAACTTGGCGGGGCTCCGCGCGTCATCTTTGACAAATTGTCAAGATCGGGAATCCGGAGCCCGGCGGTCCCATCGAGGCCACTTTTAGGCGTGTTCACATCTGTCGCTGAATCAATGTGTTGCGGGTATAGGACTCCGAATGTCCTGATTGACGGCGCGTGGTACGGATATTGTAAAGGGAAGATCAAGAACGGAAGAAAACAACACGAAGAGGTTGGAAAGATGGCAGTCAGAACCGGAAAGACCCCCAAGAATCGCCGCGCCGCCGCCAAGGTGAAGCCGCGCCGCGAGAGCGCTCGCATGATGACGAACCTCGATCTCTACTTCCAGGAGGTCAAGGCCTTCCCCCTGCTGACGCGCGAGGAAGAGTGCGAGCTGGCCCGCGGCATCCGCGCCGAGGACGGCAGCTCCCTGCACCGTCTGGTCAATTCGAACCTGCGCTTCGTGGTGTCCATCGCCAAGGAGTACGCCCACTACGGCGTGCCCCTGGAGGACCTGATCAACGAGGGCAACCTGGGTCTGCTCAAGGCCGCCCAGCGCTTCGACGAGACCCGCGGCTACAAGTTCATCTCCTACGCGGTGTGGTGGATCCGCCAGTCCATCCTGGCGGCCCTGGCCAACCATTCCAAGATCGTGCGCATGCCGCTGAACCGCGCCCGGGTGCTCAACCAGATCAAGCGTGCCTCGAGCGAACTGCAGCAGAACCTGCGACGCAAGCCGATGCCCGATGAGATCGCGACCAAGCTCGGCCTGTCCATCGACGAGGTGAAGGCCACCCTGCCGCTGATGCAGGACAACTTCTTCCTGGACGACTATGTGGGCAACGACGAGGACTCCACCTACCTGGACTTCCTCGAGGACACCAACAGCAAGACGCCCGACACGCCGGTCATGGAGGAGGACCTCCTGGACAGCATCGAGCGCATGCTCTGCGACCTGAAGCCCCGCGAGGCCAAGGTCCTGCGCATGTACTACGGCCTGGGCACGGACCACGAGATGACCCTCGAGGAGATCGGCCAGGACATGGGCCTGACCCGCGAGCGCATCCGCCAGATCAAGGAGGAGGCCTTCGAGAAGATCCGCAATTCGAAGACCTTCCGGTACATGCACGACTACCAGGACATGCGCGGCATGACCGCCTGACGAATCCGCTTCCGAGCAAGAGGACGGAGAGCAGGACGCGGGCCCCGGGGATCACCCCGGGGCCCGCAGCTTTACGCGCCCGTGCGTGAGGTCCTCGAGTTCCCGCGCGAAGACGTCGCAGCGGTTCTCGGGGAGCCAGACGGTCCAGGACACCCGCGCGGCGAAGTCGCTCGCCTCGACACGACCGCGGCAGCGCTCCAGCAGGTGCTCCAGGGAGCCGACCAGTTCGTAGCCGAAGTCCAGCGCGAAGGTGCGGCCCAGCAGCACGCGCCGGCGCGGCGCCTCCGCCAGGGCCGCGGCCGCGGCGTCGCGGTAGGCGCGCCCGAGGCCGCCGGTGCCGAGCTTGACGCCGCCGAACCAGCGGGCCACCACCACAAGCGCGTCGGTCACCCCGGCGCCGCGCAGGGCGGCCAGGATGGGTTCGCCGGCGGTGCCCGCGGGCTCGCCGCCGTCGCTGCGGCCCTCTGCCAGCCCCGCGCCGTGCCCCGCCCGCCAGCCGTGGCACACGTGGCGGCAGTCGTGGTGGCGCCGGGCCATCTCGGCCACCCGCGCGCGCGCCTCGTCCGGATCCGCCAGGGGATGGGCCTCGGCCACGAACAACGAGCGCCGCACCTTGTGGTCGGCCCGGCCGGCCGCCGCCAGCGTGTCGTATCCGGGCAGGTCTTCGCTGTGGTCGTGCATGGCGGGGCGGCTCCGTATGACGAGTGGCCACCGGCGGTCCGAATCGCGCCGGCGCGGCGGGGATCTCCCGCGACTCTATCCTGTATTTCCTTGCGGATCAATACCTTGGCCGCAGCGCCGTCTGGCATCCAACTTGCGACGGATCGACCGGTCGCGCCCGCACCGACGCGGGCGGCGGCGGATCCATGCGCGGCGGAGGGAGACGGCGAGTGGCGAACCGGATCGGAAACAAGGGGCGGAGAGGACGACGCAGGCGCGCCGCGACGACCCTTCTGGCCGGCACGCTCCTGCTGCTGGCGGCCTCCACGGCCGCCGCCGCGCTCCACCATGCCCTCGAACGGCCGGACCGCCCCGCGCCGCCGGTGATCACCTTCGGACCCACCGTGGGCGGATCCCCGGACTGGTCGCCCTTCCGCTACGGCGTCAGCGGCTCGATCCTCTTCCGGCCCGACGCGGCCGCGTCCATCTTCAACCCGCTCTTCTACTGGAACACCGGTCTCGTCCTGCACGGCGAGTACCGCGACATCGCGCCCGACCGCAACATCCTGACCTTCGACGTGGTGCTGCGGCGCTACCTGGTCGACCCCTCGCGCCGCGGCCGCGGCGCCGTCCTCTTCGCCGGCGCCGGCGGCGGCGTCGCCCTGGCTGGCTATCCCTACACGGTGGCCGCCGACGAGGACGAGGGCGGGGAGACGGAGACGACGACGCCCCCCGACGTGCAGCGCGCCGAGGACAGCTACTACTCCTTCCTGGCCGAGCTGGGCTACGAGCGCGATCTGGCCGGCGGCCTGGTCGTGGTCTGGAAGGCCCAGTGGCGGAGCTACATCTGGTCCGCACGCGACTTCTCCAACTGGACGGTCCACGTCCAGTTCGGCGTTCCGCTCCCCTGGTAGGAACCTCCGCGCCCGCGGGGTGTTGCCCGTCTCGCTGTGGACGCGGCGGGCTCGACAGGCTATCTTCTGCGACGACCCGCCCGCGTCCCCGTTTCCGTGCGCGCGCAACGACGAGGTGTCCTATGCAGCCGTTGTCATCAATTCACGCCCGACGCCGAGCGCTCCGGCCGCTCCTCTGTCTCGCGCTGCTGCTGGCGGCCGCCGCCGCGGGCGCGGCCGAGCTGGGCTACTGGGAGTACCGCGCCGTCATGCGGTCCTGCGAGCGACTCGACCACGTGGCCTGCATCGAATCCCTCGAGGACGCGGAAGGTCCCTACCTCGCCATCGGCGACCGCTTCGGCCTGGTGCGGATCATCTATCTCACCGCCGACGGCGCCCGGGACATCTGGACCAGCAAGCAGCTCAACGGCGTCATCCAGGAGGTGGTCGCCGCGGACCTGGACGGCGACGGCACCGACGAGATCATCGCCTGGTCCGCCTCGGCCATGGTCTACGTGTGGTCGACCACCGACCTCGAGCTCCGCTACGAGACCCTGCAGAACGATTTCCAGGCCCTGCACAGCCTGGCCGTGGGCAACGTGGACGAGGACGAGGCGCTGGAGATCCTGGTCAACGCCGACGATCACATCTACTACCTGGACGGCGTGACCTTCAACCGCGAGTGGACCAGCCTGCGCGAGTACCAGGCCACCCGCATGGCGGTGGGCGACGTCGACGGCGACGACCAGCCCGAGATCGTGCTCAACACGGGCCAGATCATCGACGCCCGCGGCGGCGACGTGGAGTGGGAGGACGAGGTCTTCGGCGCCCGCATCGAACTGGTGGACATGGACGGCGACGGCATCCCCGAGGTCCTGACCGAGAGCGACGGCGGCCTGCTCAAGATCTACGACATCGACACCCGTCGCGAGAAGCACCTGCAGTGAACGAATCCGTAAGATCACGCGGTCGAGGGTCACACACGGCCGTGGTATCCGATCGCACGTATAGAGGTGGAGCATGACGCGCAAGCAGACATTCGCGATTATCCTGGCGGCCGTCGGCCTGATCCTGCCGCTGTCCGCCGGAGCCGGCCTCTTCGACTCGCCCCTGAACCAGGCCACCGACGAGCCCCCCGTGGCCACGGTGACCCTGAAGGCCCTGGGCACCGACCTGGCGGCCGGTGGGCAGGTGCAGCTCGGCGTCCTCTACGCCGTGCCCGACGGCACCCACATGACCACCACCTTCCAGGCCCTGGAGTTCACGGGCGAGCCCACGGCCGTCTTCGGACAGGCCATCTTCCCGTCCCCCGTCAAGGCGCAGATCCCGTACTACCGCGGCGACGTGATGGCCGTGGTCCCGGTGACCCTGCCCGCCGAACCGGGCGTCTTCACCGTGAGCGTCGAGGCCGAGTACCAGCTCTGCCGCGAAGGGGACACTTCGCTGTGCTGGCAGCCGGCCCAGGCCACCGCGACGGTGGAGCTGACGGTCGCCGGACCGGCCGTCGGCGCGGCGGCCGCCGACGACGGCGCCGCTGGGGGCGGCAGCCTGCAGGACCGCCTGCAGAGCGCCCTCGAGAAGGGGAGCTGGCTGGCGTTCCTGATGGTGTTCCTGGGCGGCGTGCTCGCGAGCCTCACGCCCTGCGTGTTCCCCATGATCCCCATCACCATCAGCTTCATCGGCATGCGGGCCCAGGGGAATCCGGTCAAGGGCTTCGTCATGTCCCTGTGGTACGTGCTGGGCATCGCCCTGGTCTATTCCTCGCTGGGCTTGATCGCCGCGGCGGGGGGCGCCGCCTTCGGCCAGGCCACCCAGACGCCCGTCTTCATGGGCGCGGTCGCCGCCATCATCTTCGCCATGGCCCTGTCCATGGCCGGCCTCTACGACATCCAGCTCCCGAGCGGCATGACCTCGAAGATCGGCGGCGGGCGCACGGGCTTCCTGGGTCCCCTGCTGATGGGCATGGCCATGGGCCTGATCGCCGCGCCCTGCGTCGGTCCGGTGATCGTGGTGCTGCTGACCTGGGTGGCGACGACCGGCAGCATGTTCCTGGGCTTCTGGCTGCTCTTCACCTTCGCCATGGGCATGGGGATGCTGTTCATCGTGCTGGGCACCTTCGGCGGCATGCTGCCGCCAGGCGGCTGGATGGTGACCGTCAAGCACGTCTTCGCCATCGTGCTCTATGCCCTCGCCCTGTGGTTCCTGCGCACCTGGCTGCCGGACTGGGTGCCGCCCCTGGTCTTCGGCCTCTCGCTGATGCTCAGCGTGAGCGCCTGGGGCGCCTTCAACCCCCTGCCGCCGGACGCCGGCCCCCGCGCCGGCCTCAACAAGGGCGTCATGCGCTTCCTGTGGATCCTGGGCATGGTGCTGGCCCTGCTGGGCGGCCTGCGCGGCTTCGCGCCCGGGCTGCTGCCGGCCGGCGGTCCCGCGCCGGCGACCGAAGCGGAGGTCCACCTGGAGCCCGACTGGATCATGGACGAGGACGCCGGCTTCGCCGCCGCGGCCGAGACGGGCAAGCCCCTGATGATGGACTTCTGGGCCGAGTGGTGTGCCGCCTGCATCGAGCTGGACCACAAGACCTACAACCAGGACGAGATCCTGCGACTTGCGCAAAGCTTCGTCGCGGTTAAAATGGACATGACCAAGCGCAGCCCGGAGAACGACGCCATCACCCGGCGTCACAAGGTGGTGGGTATGCCGACGGTCATCTTCTTCGATTCCCAGGGCAACGAGCTGGAGCGTTTCTCCGGCTTCATGAACGCCGCGGACCTGTCCGAGGTCATGGAACGGGTCCTGGCCAACGTACGTTGAACACTGCCGGCCGCCCGCGGCGGCCGAATCTTGGAGGCGAGATGAGCGATCTGATCCACGTGACCGACGAGAACTTCGACGCCGAGATCCTCAAGAGCGAGATCCCGGTCCTGGTGGACTTCAGCGCCACCTGGTGCGGGCCCTGCAAGCAGCTCACGCCCATCGTGGAGGAGCTGGCGGCCGAGTACGCCGGCCGCCTGAAGGTCGCCCACGTCGACGTGGACCACGCGCGCGAACACGCCGCCAAGTTCGGCGTCATGTCCGTGCCCACCGTCCTCTACATCAAGGGCGGCACGGTGACCGACTCCCAGGTGGGGCTGGCCGCCAAGGACAAGATGGTCGAGAAGATCGACAAGATGCTCTAGAACGGAGGACTTCATGAGAAGGACGACATACATCACGCTCACCCTCGCGCTGGGCCTGTTCGCCGGCGCGGGCTGCGCGGGCAACGGCGAGGAAGCCGCCGCGACCGCCGGCGAGACCCAGGCCGTCGAGACCGCCGCCGTGGCGGTGGCCCCGTCCACGGACTTCGTCCTGAACGACCTGACGGGCGGCGAGCTCAAGCTGGCCGACTACCGCGGCGAGGTCGTGATCCTGGACTTCTGGGCCACCTGGTGCGGCCCCTGCAAGATGGTCATGCCCTACCTGCAGAAGATCCACGAGGACTATGCCGAGGAAGGCATCCGCGTGGTGGCCCTCTCGGTGGACCGCAAGGGTCCGGCGGTGGTGCGCCAGTTCATCGACCAGAGCGGCTACACCTTCCCGGTGGCCATGGCCGGCGCCGAGCTGCAGAAGGCCTACGGCGGGATCCGCAGCATCCCCACCACCTTCATCATCGGGCCCGACGGCCAGGTGGCGGAGCAGATGGTGGGCGCGCATCCCATGAACGACTACCTGGCCGCGGCGCGGCGCGCCAAGATCCCCGCGGAGGGGTAGGGGAAAGGCGGGGCCATGTCCCCCCTGAAGAAGAAGCTCATCGTCGTGGGCGACCGGCTGCTGGTGCGGCCCGAGAGCGGCGAGGAGAAGACCAACGCCGGCCTCTACCTGCCGGCGACGGCCCTGAGCGCCCGCACCGCCCAGGGCGGCTGGGTGGTGACCGTCGGCCCGGGCATCCCGCTGCCCGACCTGGCCGACGGCACCGAGGAACCCTGGGAGAACCGCGAGACCGTCCCGCGCTTCATGCCCCTGCAGGCCCAGGAGGGCGACTACGTCCTCTTCGTGCGCAAGGCGGGGGTGGAGATCACCTTCGAGGGCAAGCGCTACCTGATCGTGCCCAATTCGGCCGTGCTGGTGCTGGTGAGGGACGACTGGGAGGATGCGCCGGAGCGGGTCGTGGACGCGGACTGAGATTCTCGAGACTGCCGGACATGCAAAAGCCCCTGACCACGCAACTTGAGGGTGATCAGGGGCTTTAGGCGTTCGCTTTGATCATTTCCTCAACCACCATAGAAGGTCTACGATGGAGAGGCCAATGAGCACCGTGATCGGGTCCATTGCAACAGCCCTCCATGACAGTGAATGGTTACGGCGGATTCAGGGGACATCCCGGACATCGGCCATCTGGGTCTTCCCTTAAGCTAAAATCATGCCGAAATGATGATGGGTTATCGTATCTCGTTGATGCGCATGAGGATCAAGGTGCGGTCATCGGACTGTTCCGGGCCGCCGAAGGCGTCGACGTTGGCAAATATCCTGTCTATCTGGGCGGACAGGGCCTCGTCTCCGGAGGGACGGATGTCGTTCATCAGGCGCTCCTCGCCGTAGAATTCCCCCTCAGCGTCCGGTTGTTCCACCAGGCCGTCCGTGTAGAGCAGGAGCAGATCGCCCTGGGCCAGTTCCAGGGTGCCGCGGGCGAAGCGCTGGCCCCGGTCGATGCCCAGCATGGTGCCGCCCTTCTTCAGGTTGTCCACGTAGTCCTTGCCGGTGCGGTAGAGCATGGGCGGGTTCATGCCGGCGTTGGCGTAGAGCAGCCGGTGGTCGCGGGTCGAGTAGATGCCGTAGAAGAAACTCACCAGGTGGGTGGGGCCGCCCAGGCCGCACACGGCCTGGTTCAGCGAGCGCAGCACGTCCTCGGGTTCGGCCCGGCGCACCGCGGCGGTGCGGAAGGCGACGCGCAGGGTGGTCATCACCAGGGCCGCCGGCACGCCCTTGCCCGCCACGTCGGCGATGGCGAAGCCCACCGTGTGCGGATCCATGCGGAAGTAGTCGAAGTAGTCGCCGCCCACCTCGCGGCAGGAATCCATGCGGCCCAGGATCTCCACGCCCTGCAGGTGCAGGGGATCGCTGGGCACCAGGTTGGTCTGGATGCGCTGGGCGACGGACATCTCCGTCTCCAGGCGCTTGCGCTCCAGGCGTTCCTGGTAGAGGCGGCCGATCTCCACCAGGGCCGCCGCCTGCACCGAGAAGGTGTGCAGGTTGGAGACGTCGGCCTGGGTGTAGAGCGAGCCGTCGGACTTGGCGCCGAAGGCGAGCAGCCCGCGCAGGCGGTTGCCCGTGATCAGGGGCACCACGAGTTGGGCGCCCAGCTCGTCCAGCAGCGCGCGTGTCCGGTCGTCGGTGACGGGTTCGGTGTCCAGGCCGTCCAGCTCCTCGGCGTAGATGGGGCGGTGGGCGGTCATGAGCACGCGGCAGAGCGTGCTGTCGGGCGCCAGGCGGTCGATCGAGGGCGCGGGATGCCCGTCCTCGCTGTGCAGGCCGCGGAAGACCTGGTCCTCGTCCCGCTCCAGGTAGAGGGCGATGCGGGTGGGACGGTAGAGGTCGTGGAGCTGGTGCAGCATGGTGTCCGGGGCCGTGCCGCCCTCGCTGAGGTCCGAGAGCTCGTGGCCGAGCCGCTGGAGGGCCTCGCGCGTGGCCTGCCGCGCGGGGTAGAAGGTGCGGTCGAGCCAGCTGTGCAGCAGGCGCCGCAGGGGATTCAGGGCCAGGGCCGGCACCACCACCGCCAGCAGCACGATGGGCAGGTCCGAGCTGTGGAAGTAGCCGGTCAGCGTGTGTCCGAGCACGCCGACCACGACGGTGTAGAAGGCCACCACCAGCACCGTCAGGATGCCGTAGATGAGTCCGTGCCGCACCACGTATTCCAGGTCCAGGGCCCCGTAGCGCAGGATGGCCACGCCGAAGCTCAAGGGCACCAGGATCAGCGAGAAGCCCAGCCACTCGCTGTGCGCCACCGCCGAGGAGGGGGCCGCGCTGAACAGGAAGGTGCCGGCCAGGAACGGCACGAAGCCGGCCACCAGGCCCAGCAGCACCACCCGCAGCTTGGTGTGCTCCACCGGACGCCCCCGGCGGAAGACCTTGCGGGCGAAGACCACCAGCCCGGCCAACATGTAGACCAGGAAGTAGATGGCCGACAGCTGCTGTACCAGCGCCACCAGCAGCGAGGTGGTGGGGTCCAGCCGCGCGCCCTGGGCGTAGACGCTCATCAGGAAGAGGGGGGCCGCCGGCAGCATCAGCAGGCGGTGGCGCATGAGATTGCGCGGCGTCAGGTGCGGGCGGTCGGGGAAGTAGAGGAAGAAGCGCAGGAACACCGCCGGCAGCAGCAGGTGGGCCAGGTCACGCAGCGTCTCCTTGAGGATCATGTAGGTGTAGGAAGGCCAGTCGGGCACGTCCATCAGGAAGAAGGCGAAGAGCGCGCAGACCCCGAAGAAGTAGCGGGCCACCATGTCGTGGCGGCGGGCGAGGATCAGCCAGCCCATGAGCAGGAAGGCCAGCCCGGCCACGGACATGCCGTAGTTCCAGATGATGCGCGCCCGGGAGGGACGCCCCGGGGTGACCGCGGCGGTGACGAAGCCGTCGCCGCGCTGCAGCAGGTAGGTCTGGCTGTCCAGGCCGTAGTGGCCGGCGGTGGCCACGTAGTAGTCCACCATGGTGGTCACGGGCTCGCCGTCGATGGCCAGCAGGCGGTCGTCCGGCAGGACGCCCGCGCGGTCGGCCGGGCTCCCGGGATCGACGGTGCGGACGGTGAGGTTGTGCACGGCCATGCCCGTGGTCGGCGCCTGGGCGATGTGGATGGCCACCGGCACCTCGAGCAGCAGCAGCAGGGGGGCGAGCACGTAGAGGGCGCCGCGTCGGAGCCAGCGGGCCGCGGTGTCCTCGGGCACGGGATGGGGGCCGAACTCGTTGTCACGCATCAGGGGGACATTGTAGCGCAGGGACGGCGCGGTTGGAAGGACGCAGGCGGCGGGTGCGCGGTTGACCCGCCCGGTTTCTCTGCCTAGAATGCAGGTTCGTTTCGCGACGCGGCGAAGCCCTGTCGCAGGTCCGATCTCAACAGCGCGCAGCCACCGCGGCTGCGCGCGGGAGCATAGCGTGAACGACATCCGAGAGATGGCGCAGTACGCCCCCGGCGGACTGGAGCAGAAGTGGTACGCGGCCTGGGACGAGGCCGGCCTCTTCGCGCCCGATCCCGAGGCCGAAGGCGACCCCTTCGTCATCACCCTGCCGCCGCCCAACGTCACCGGCGTGCTGCACATGGGACACATCCTGAGCAACGCCATCCAGGACATGC
>CAZTWK010000011.1:0-83029 GCA_964617805.1 uncultured Fibrobacteraceae bacterium
AGCCGTTGTTCCAGTTGGCCAGGTACACGTCGAGGTCGCCGTCCTGGTCGTAGTCGGCCCAGCAGGCCGTGGCGCCCTCGGCCGTGTCGTTGGCCAGCAGGGTGTCCGCCACGTCTACGAAGAGCCAGCCGTCGGGCTCGCCGACGTCCTCCCCGTCGTTGCGGTAGAGGCGGCTGTCCTCGGTGACGATCTCGTCGTCGAAGTTGACGACGTGGATGTCCAGGTCGCCGTCGTTGTCGAAGTCGACCCAGCTGCAGCCGCGGCCGTTGCCGCCGTCGCCGACGGTCGTGTTCGCCGTGATGTCCGTGAAGGTCCCGCCGTCGTTGCGGTAGATCAGGTTGGCCTCGGCGTAGTTGGTCACGTAGAGGTCGAGGTCCCCGTCGTTGTCCATGTCGCCCCAGGCGGCGCCGCGGCCGTAGCCGGAGTGATCGAGTCCGGCGCTGGTGGTGACGTTCGTGAAGACGCGGCGCGGATCCTCGGGGAAGCCGGGCGTGTCGGGGTCGTTGCGCAGCAGGGCGTTCGGGCCGTTGTAGTTGGCGATGAAGATGTCCTGGTCGCCGTCGTCGTCGTAGTCGCCCCAGGCCAGGCCCTGGCTGTCCTCGGCGTTGTCCGCGCCGGCGGAGGCCGTCACGTCGGTGAAGAGCCAGAAGCCCTCCGCGTAGGGATCGGCGCCGTCGTTGCGCAGCAGGATGTTGGCGACGGGGTCGGTCATGTAGAGGTCGAGGTCGCCGTCGCTGTCGTAATCGACCCAGGCGCAGGTGTGGGTGGACCGCGTCGAGCCCAGCACGAGGGTGTTGGTGACGTCCACGAACACCCTGTCCGGGTCCTGCTGCCAGCCGGGCGTCAGGGGATCGTTGCGGAAGAGGTGGTTCGCGCCCTGGGTGTTCGCCAGGTACATGTCCAGGTCGCCGTCGTTGTCGTAATCGGCCCAGTGGCCGGAGCTCGAGACCTGGTTGCTGCCGATGCCCGTGCCAGCGGGGGCGACGTCCGTGAAGAGCCACTGGGCGCCGCCGTCGCCGTCGTTGCGGAAAAGGTGGTTGTCCCCGTTGTTCGCCAGGTAGAGGTCGAGATCGCCGTCGTTGTCGAAGTCGGCCCAGGTCGCCCCGTGGCTGGGCGTGAGATCGGCGAGTTCGGGTGTCGAGGCGTCGCTCCACTGAGCGACGGCGCTTCCTGCGCATAACAGACACAGCAACGACGCGCACCAGACGGTGCGGACCGCGTTCCGGGTCTCGTTCATCTCCGTAATCCTTTCCTCACAGCACCCACAAGGGACGATGCCTGGTCTCATTATCGGCTCTTTGGGGGGATAAATTGACAGAAAAAATCACAATCTGTCATTTACTGAGGCTGGATTCAATCCGCCCGCACCCCGCCCAACGAGATTCGTCCATCGTCATGGAATACATAACATAAGGGTGGACTCGGAAGTCACAAAAATCTCTCGGGAAAGTCAGCGGAAATCCGCTTCGTCATAGGGCCGTTGGAGGTAGCGATTGGCGTACTCGACGGCGCCGCGGTAGTCGATCCCCAGCTCCACGACCTGGCGGTACTGGGCGACGGCGAGCTGGCGGCGCTCCATCAGGTCGTAGCAGTTGCCCAGGTAGTTACGCACCCAGATCCGGGTCTCGAACTGCTCGCGCTGGCCCGTCACGTGGCCGCGCAGGGCGCTGTTGAAGCAGGCCTCGGCCTTGTTCAGCAGACCCTTGCGCATGTTGACCAGGCCCAGGTTGATCCAGCTCATGGCCCCGTTCGGGTCGCTCTCCTGGGCCTGCAGGCAGCCCTGCTCGACCACGTCGTAGAGGCCGGAGGCCAGGAAGCGCCCGGCGAGCCGCTGGTGGGTCATGTCGTGGGCCTGCTCGTCGGTCAGGGGCTCGCCCAGGACCATGAAGCCGCCCTGGACGAACTCGTCGCCGAGGCCCGCGATCTCCACGGCTGCGGGATCGGCGTCGATGCCGCCCGGCTCGAAGGTGTCGAAGGTGCGCGCCGGGGTGGCCTCCCCCGCCGCGATCTCGAGGTTGTTGCCCACCGAGAGCACGAGCTGGGTGCCGGGCTGGTTGCCGAAGAGCCAGCCGGGATCGCCCGCGGGGATGTCCTTCTCGCGGGCGAAGGCGGCGGCCTCCTCCGACGAGAACATGGCGTGGCCGGGCACCAGCACCTGGGCGACGGAGATGTCCACGGGCAGCCAGCCGAAGGGCGGCATCAGGATCTCGGCGAAGCGGTGCCGGCCGCCCACCAGCCAGTTGGAGGTGACGGTGCGGGCGGGGATGCCCAGGGAGCGGCAGAAGGCCACGTAGAGCTGGCTGATCTGACCGCAGTCGCCGCGCCGTCCGCGCAGCGTGCCGAAGGTGTCGCGCTCGCGCGTGCCGCCGGGCACGAACTCCATGTTCTCGACCATCCAGTCGAAGAGCAGCCGGGCGCGGCGGTGGGGGTTGGTCTCCTCGCCCGCGAGGGCCCGCGCCATGCGCTCGACCTCCCCGCCGGTGCGGATGGGCCCGTCGCTGCGGGTGAAGCGGCGGTAGAGGGCCGAGGGCTCGTCGTAGGCGCCGACCTCGGCGGCGTCCACGTCCGCGAAGGCGCCGGTCAGGCTGGCCTGGAAGTCGTAGTGGAAGAGCAGGATCTTGGCGTCCGGGGCGGGCGTCACGTCCCAGTAGACGATGCGGTTGCCGTGGTCCTCGTCGATGATGATCTCGGTGGGCCGCGGGATGATGTTGCGGATCCGCACCTCCTGGCCGGGCCGGTCGCCGGGCAGGGAGAGCCACAGGCGCACGCGCGCGTCGTCGTCGACCTCGGTGATGTGGTCGATCACGTACCAGTAGCTGCCGGTGACCTCGCGGGTCTCGGCCGAGGCGGCGGTGGCGGCTCCGCCGACGGCGACCAGGACGGCCAGCATCGTCAAGACCCGATGAGCGCTCGCGTTCCGCATGTCCCTCTCCTCCTAGCCGTAACCGAACAGCTCGGCCCAGATGATCAGCACGATGAGCGTGAGCCCGATCGTCAGGGCCGTGAAACCGAAGATCCTGAACCACCGCGTCCGGTTCTCGGGTTGCGGATCCACCAGCAGTTCCTCGAGTTCGCCGGATTCCACCAGCTCCTCGTACTCGCGCGGGCGGTCCGCCTTGAGCTCCTCCAGGGGCACGCGGCGCGTGAAGATGGCCGGGTCCATGGGGAACTTGTCCGGGCGGAAGTGGGTGTTGAAGAAGTGCACCGTGAAGATGAAGCCGGTCGCCAGCAGGGCCTCGTCCGAGTGGATGATGGTGGCGATGTTGATGAACGAGCCCGGCAGCAGGCGCGTGAAGAACTCGGGGAACCACAGGGTCAGCCCGGTGAACCCGATCATTGCCACGCCCCAGAAGACCGCGAAGTAGTCGAACTTCTCCCAGTAGGTCCAGCGGCCGTAGCGCGGGCGCGGCCCGGCGCCGATGAACCACTTGAAGGTCTGCCCCATCTCCTGCAGGTCGCGCTTCTTGGGCAGCATGGAGTTGTTGCCCGTCAGGAAGCCCAGCCAGCCCTCGCCCGAGGCGCGCTTGCGCCGCCAGACGTCCAGCAGGTGGCGGCCGAAGTAGAAGAAGGTCACGATCGCCGCGAAGCGGTGGATCAGGCCCGTGCTCTCGAAGCCGCCCAGGAAGTGCGAGATGGCCCGCGCCCAGGGCAGGTAGGAGAACTTCAGCGTCATGCCGGTCACGGCCAGGCTCAGGAAGCTGATGATCACCAGGATGTGCAGGTTGCGCTGCACCACCGAGAACCGCTTGACCTCCTTCTTGCCCTTGGACTGCTGCCGCAGGTAGCGCCCGTGCTTCATGGCCATGAAGGAGCGGGGCATCCAGAGCAGGGTGTGCAGTCCGAAGAAGGTGAAGGTGCAGATCAGCAGCGTGGTCATGAAGCGCCAGGTCCAGTAGATGAACGGGTACTTCTCGCGGTCGTGGTGCGTCGCGTGGGGCAGGAAGTCGGCGAAGCGCTGGTGCGAGCCCTCGTGGCACTGGGCGCAGGTCGCCACGATGTTCTCGCGCGAGATCATCGAGGCGGCGTCCGACTTGGGCAGCACGTCGTGCGCCCCGTGGCAGTCCTGGCACTTGGCCGTGGCCGTGAAGCCCAGGTCGACGACCTTGCCGTGGAAGGTCTCGAAATACGACTCGGTGACGTCCTCGTGGCAGTGGGCGCAGTGCTCGACCAGCTCGAGCTTGAAGCGGTTCTGCTCCGTGCTGGAGATCTCGTGGGAAGTGTGGCAGTCGTCGCACATGGGCAGCTCGGTCTCGCCCAGGTTCTCGCCCGTGAAGTGGATGCTGGATTTGAAGGTCTCGAAGATCCCCTCGTGGCAGGCGGAGCAGGTGGGCACGATGTTGCTGCGGTGGATGCTCGACGCCGGGTCGCTCTGGGGCAGGACCGTGTGCGCGGTGTGGCAGTCCGTGCAGGTGGCGGCGACCACGAGGCCCTTGTCCTGCACGGCGCGGCCGTGGATGCTCTCGGCGTAGTTCTCCACCATCTGGCCGGCCCGCCCGTCGTAGCGCTCGTCCGCGGTGCCGCCCTCGCCGTGGCAGTCGCCGCAGAGGCCGGCGATGTTGCTGACGTAGGTGGGCGACAGGGGATCGACCAGCTTGCGGATGCCGTGGGTGCCGTGGCAGTGCAGGCAGTCGGGGGCGTCCTCGTCCCCCTCGGCCAGGAGCCGGCCGTGGGTGCTGGCGCCGTATAGTTCCACCGTCTCGGCGTGGCAGATGGAGCAGTCGATCCGGGCGACGACGGTGACGCAGGGCCGGTCGTGGGACGGCGTGGCGCCCGTGTGGCACTGGGCGCAGGCGATCTTGGCGTGGGCCGAACGGTCGATCTCGTCGTGGTCGGTGTAGAGCGAAACGATCCGGCCGTCGCGCTCGGTGGCCAGGTCGTGGCGGCCGTGACAGCCCATGCACTCGGGGTCGGCCATGCCCTCCTCGTAGTAGACGCGCCGCACCTCGTGGGGCTGGTGGCACTCGATGCAGGCCGGCACCTTGTGGGGCTCGGATTCCCACAGCTCGCCCGCGATCACCTTCTGGTGCACCTGCTCGATGCGGCCGTGGCAGGCCTGGCAGGTCTGCGCCACGTTGTCGCGGTGGATGGTCGAGGCGGGATCGGCGTGCGGCTGCACGTCGTGGGCCGTGTGGCAGTCGATGCAGACGGCCGTGATGGTCAGCCCGCGCCGGAAGAGCCCCTCGCCGTGGATACTCTGGGAGTAGTGGGTGAGGATGCTGTCCTGGGGGATGTCGTACATCCGCGCGACCTTGGTGCCCTCCTTGTGGCAGCTGCCGCACATGATGGGGATGTTGAAGCGGTTGACCCGCGAGTCGATCTCCGTGTGGGGCAGGACGTCGTGGGCGCCGTGGCAGTCCCAGCATTGCGGGGCGTCGGGATTGCCGTCCGACACGGCCCGGCCGTGCAGGCTGTGGTCGTAGATCTCGGCCACGTCGTCGTGGCACATGGCGCAGTCGACCGGCTCGAGTTCCTCGTCGTGCTCGTCATCGAGGCCCATCAGGTCCTCGTGGCAGTCCACGCAGGTCAGCTCCTCGCGGCCGTGGACCGACCGTTCGTAGAGCTCGAGGTCGATGTAGAGGGAGACGACCCGCTCGCCGCGGACCTTGGTCATCTCCTCGTCGTCGTGGCAGATCAGGCAGTCGTCGAGTTCCTGGGCGGCCGCCACGCCGCACGTGGAGACCAGGACCGGCAGCAGGAGCAGGCAGATGAGACGGGCGGACACGGACGGCATCGCTGTACCTCGCGTGGAGGACTTGCAGGCAGTTTCGATACTTATTTACCAAGTTGGGCTGCGGGCCCAAAACTGTCAACCGACATTACTCCTTTTCCGGCTCGGAGTTAGACTGAAAAATGACCTAGTCCGCAACTTGGCGTTGCGCGCCTCCTCCGGACTCGGCGATCCGAGCGGGCGCTGAGCGATCAAATCCTTGCATCCCTGCCACCGATGGCTAATCTACGCGGATGGCGAATCACCACTCAGCGACAGCGGGCCTCCTCCTGGCGGCCATGCTCCTGGCCGCCCTCGCGGCCCCCTCCGGCGCGCAGACCACGCCGGAGGCCGGAGACGTCGAGCGCTACTACTTCTATCACGGCCTCGACTACGGCACCGACGCGCTGATCCACCCGCTGCGCATGGTCGTCAACGGCGGCTTCGGGATCATGCAGATCTCCAGCCGCCACAACCGTCCCCTGGACATCGACTACGCCCAGGGCTGGCGCAACGTCTGGCGCAACATCCTCGATCCCACCGCCGCCATCCAGGTCGAGGGCTGGGGCGACTTCTTCAAGCGGGAGATCATCCCCTTCAGCCTCGACTCCAAGCGGGCCCACTACTGGCCCAACTACACCCAGCACCTGATCGGCGGCGGCATGAGCTACCGCATGATGGTGGAGTGGTACCGGGCCCACGGCTACAGCCGGCCGGGCCTGTGGGGCGGCACGACCATCATGGCCTATCATCTGCTCAACGAGATCGTCGAGAACGACGGTCGCGACTCCTGGTCCACCGACCCGGTGGCGGACCTGCTGATCTTCGATCCCGCCAGCATCTGGCTCTTCAGCAGCGAGAAGGTGTGCCGCTTCTTCAGCGAGACGCTGCACATGACCGACTGGTCCTACCAGCCCATGGTCGATCTCCGGCACGAGACCCTGGTGAACAACGGCCAGAACTTCGCCTTCAAGCTCGACGTGCCCTGGTGGGAGAAGTGGGCCCTCTTCTACCACTACGGGACCCACGGGGAGTTCGGCCTGACCCGGCGCCTGGCGAGGGGGCACAACGTCTCCTTCGGCGCGGGCTTCAAGGCGGACGAGCTGCTGGACGTGACCGAGTACACCGAGGGGGCGGAACTGGCGGTGACGGGCGGCGTCTTCTACGACCGCCACGACTCGCTGCTGGCCTCGGTCCTGTGGGCCAAGTCCAAGGACTACAAGGTGCGCGTGAATCTCTATCCGGGGTTGTTCGAGTTCTGGGGCCTGAAGCCGGGCTTCATGTTCAACCTCAACCGCAACCGCACCACGGCCTTCGGCATCTCCCTGCTGAACCTGCCGCTGCCCGTCGGCTTCGCCGTCGGCCAGGTTCCCACCGAACCCTAGACAAAGCAGAAGACCCGGCCGAGGCCGGGTCTTCAGTGTGGCTGCCGGCCGCCCGCGCTAGCGGACGAGCACGAACTTGGTGGCGACGGAGCGCCCGAGGCTCGTCAGGCGGGCGAAGTAGACGCCCGAGGTTGTCGGCCGTCCCGCGTCGTCGCGTCCGTCCCAGATCATCTCCCGGGGACCCTCCGCGAGGGTGGCGCCCGAGACCAGGGTGCGCACGCACTGCCCGGCCACGTTGTAGACCTTGAGATCCACCGCACCGGTGCGCGGCAGGGCGAAGCGCAGGCTCTGCCCGGAGCCGTAGGGCACGGCCGACAGGCTCAGGCCGCGCAGGTCCGGGCGCTCGTCGATCGCGGTGCCGTAGACCACGCTGCGCAGGGCGTCCCAGGCGTTGATCTGCCCCCAGCCGTAGGCCGTGTTGTGCTTGTTGGGCTCGTGGGGACGCGCGGTCCCGATCAGGACGTTGTAGATCTGCCGCGGCGTCAGGGTCGGGTCGCGCTGCAGGAGCAGGGCCACCGTACCGGCCACGTGCGGCGTGGCCATGGACGTGCCGCTCAGGCGCCGGAAGCCGCCGCCGGGGGCACAGGACCGGATCTCGACGCCGGGCGCGGTCAGGTCGGGCTTGCGGAAGAGCCAGTTCGGGTTGAACCAGGTGTCGGAGAAGGACCAGGGCTCGATCTGGGGCGCGTCGCCCCGCGAGGAGAACTCGGCCACCTGTCCGTGGGGATCCACGGCGCCCACGCCGATGACGTTGGGATAGTTGCTCGGCGTGTCGGCGGTGCCGGGCTCGGGACCGTCGTTGCCGGTGGCGAAGATGGTCACGATGCCGAACTCGCGCAGCTTCTCGCAGGTCGAGAAGAGGATGTCCTCCTCGGCGTGGGTCAGGCTCCAGGAGCCGCAGACCACACCGATGTTCACCGTCTCCTTGAGCATGGCGACGTATTCCAGGCCGCGCAGGCACTGCTGGTAGGTGCCCTGGCCCTCGGCGTCCATGACCTTGATGCCGATCCACCTGGCGCCGGGCGCCACGCCCAGGTCGTCGGGGTAGGGACCGGGGCCGTCGCCGCCGAGCAGGGTGCCCAGGGTGTGGGTACCGTGCCCGTTGTCGTCGTAGGGCGCGCTCTCGCCGTTGATGGCGTCGAACCAGTAGCCGGCGTACTTGCCGGCCAGTGCGGGGTGGTCCGGATCGACGCCCGTGTCGGTGTGCGCCACGATCACGCCGTTGCCGTCATAGCCCTCGTGCCAACAGTGCTCGGCGTCGATGGCGTCGACGCCCCAGGCGAGGCCGGGCTCGGAGGTCCAGGTGACGGGTTGCAGGGCCGGGTCGACGAGCCGCACGACGCCGTTGCGGGAAATCTTGTGCACGTCCTTGCGCTTGGCCGTCTTCTTGACCTTGGGCGGCCTGGCTCGCATAAGGATGGTGTTGGAGAGCCAGTTCTGGCCCTCGATGATCACGGAGTCGGGATCCTCTTCCAGAAGATCGCGGATCAGGACCGACTGGGCGAGCAGGGCGGTGCGCCGGTAGTAGTGGATCCGGTCGGGCACCGGCAACTGCAGGGGCTCCGTCTTGTCGGGATCCTTGAGGGCCACAAGGACGGTGACCCACTCCTCGTCGCCTGTCTCGTCCAGGAAGAGGGCGAGTTCGCTCGAGAGGGTGGTATCGAATCCGGATCCCGGCTCGGAGTCGGTGGCCAGAACCTGGGTCGTCAGCAGAGCCAGCAGCAGACCGGCCCCGAACAGCGCAGAGGATGGGCGAGGTGGCTTGTACAAGACGTTCCCCCGATGTGCAGAGTGCAGGTTGTCTCATCAGTATAGCACCATCAAAGCCCTCCGGGAAAGTAGGTGACCAGAAAAGATCCATTATTTTCGTTTCGACATGGCGGTCCGGCGGCTAGAGTCGGGAGCGGACCCCTAACAACGAAAGCCTGTGATCATGATCAAGATACGGACCGATGCGCGACAGCCGGCCTGGGGACTCCTCTTCCTGACAATCCTCGCAACCGCCTCCCAGTCTGTCAGTTACGACAATGTCATCACCGAAGCTCCCGTCCCCGTGCTGCAGCACGACGGCTGGGACACCCCCTTCGAGATCTCGGGCGGGCTGGAGACGCCGCGCTACGGGGAGACCCTCGCCTATTGCCGGCGCCTCGCCGAGGCCTCTCCCTGGCTGATCACGACCCGTTTCGGCGTCAGCCCCCAGGGCCGGGAGCTCGTGCTGATGATCGCCGACCGGGACGGCTGCTTCACGCCCGCGGCGGCCCGCGTGGCGGGCAAGGCCGTCCTGCTGCTCCAGGCCGGCATCCACGCCGGCGAGATCGACGGCAAGGACGCCGGCCTGATGCTCCTGCGCGACATGGCGGTGCGTGAGACCTGCCCCGAACTGCTGGACAACGTGACGATCCTGTTCCTGCCCATCTTCAACGTGGACGGGCACGAGCGCTTCGGCCCGGAGAACCGCGCCAACCAGAACGGTCCCGCGGAGATGGGCTGGCGGGTCACGGCCCAGGGCTACAACCTGAACCGGGACTACGTGAAGGCCGACGCCCCCGAGATGCGGGCCTGGCTGGAGCTCTACCTGGACTGGCTGCCCGACTTCTACATCGACAGCCACGTCTCCGACGGCGCCGACTTCCGCCACGTGGTGATGTACGGCCTCGAGCTCGGCGGCAACCTCGACCCCGTGTTGACCGACTGGACGCGCGACGTCTACCTGGCGGGCCTCTCCGCCGGCCTGGCCGCCGACGGCTACCCGGCCATCCCCTACGGGGGCTACCGCCGCTGGCAGGATCCCCGCAGCGGCATCCGGGTCTGGAGCTCGGGCCCGCGCTACTCCCAGGGCTACGCGGCCGTCCAGAACCGGCCCGCCCTGCTGCTCGAGACCCACATGTTCAAGGACCACAAGACGCGCGTGGACGCCACCTACCGCGTCTTCCGCCGCACGGCCGAGATCCTGAACCGGGAGCACGCGGGCCTGCTGGCCGCCGTCGCCGAGGCAGACCGCCGCGCCGCCGAGGGCGAACTGCGCCGCACGCCCCTGCCCCTGCGCCTGAGGGTCGACGAGAGCGACAGCACCAGCCTGACCTTCCTGGGCTACGAGTACGAGTTCGTCGAAAGCGGGATCACCGGCGGGCGCTATCCCGTCTACAGCGACGTGCCGGCGGACTTCGAGGTGCCGGTCTTCGCGAACTGCACCGCCTCGGTGGAACTGGCCTGGCCGGAGGCCTACCTGGTGCCGCCCGAGTGGAGCGAGGTGATCGACCGCCTGGAGCTGCACGGGGTGGAGGTCCGCAGGCTGACGCGGGAGGTCACCCTGGAGGTCGAGAGCGCGCGCCTGGTCGGCGCCTCCTGGCGCCAGCACCCCTACGAGGGGCGCCATACCCTGGAATACGCGGTCGAAACGGTGAGCGAGGTCCGCACCTGGCCCCGGGGCACCGCGGTGATCGACCTGAACCAGCGCGCGGCCCGGGTGGCGGCGCACATGCTGGCGCCCGAGGCCCCGGACGCCCTGCTGCGCTGGGGCTTCTTCGACACGATCTTCGAGCGCAAGGAGTACGTGGAGCCCTACGTGCTGGAACCCCTGCTGCCGGGGATGATCGAGGCGAATCCGGCCCTGGCCGACAGCTTCGCCGCGGCCCTGATCGACGATCCCTCCCTGGAGGAGAACTACTGGGGCAAGATCCTGTGGTTCTACCGGCACACGCCGTGGTGGGACGACCGCATCGACGTCTACCCGGTGGGCTGGACCTCCGCGCGGGACCGGGTCGACGCCCTGCCCTACGCCCCCTGATCGGGGTACATGGCCAGCTCGATGTCCTCGACGGTCTTGGGGATGGGCGGGCCCAGCACCCGGCGGCCCTCCTCGGTGACGAGCACGTCGTCCTCGATGCGGATCCCCCCGAAATCGCGGTACTTGCCCAGGACCTTGTAGTCGATGAAGCCGGCGTGCCGCTTCTCGGCGGCCCAGCGGTCCATCAGGGCCGGGATGAAGTAGACGCCCGGTTCGATGGTGATCACGAAGCCCGGGCGCAGGCCCTTGGCCAGGCGCAGGTAGTTGAGCCCGAACTGCTCCGAGCGCGTCTCGCCCGGCGCGTAGCCCACCGCGTCGCCCAGGTTCTCCATGTCGTGGACGTCCAGGCCGAGCATGTGCCCGATGCCGTGGGGGAAGAAGAGGGCGTGGGCCCCGGCGGCCACGGCCTCGTCCGGGTCGCCGGTCATCAGTCCGACGCCGACCAGGCCCCCGGCCACGGCCCGCGCCGCCGCCAGGTGCACGTCGTGGTTGGTCGCCGCGGGGCCGGTGGTCTCGATGGCGGCCTGCTGGGCCGACAGCACCACCTCGTAGATCTCCCGCTGCTTCGGCGAGAAGACCCCGCCCACGGGCAGGGTGCGCGTGATGTCGGAGCAGTAGCGTTGGGACGTCTCCACGCCGCTGTCCACCAGCAGCAGCTGGCCGTCGCGCAACTCGTTGGGATAGGTCTCGTTGTGCAGGACCTCGCCGTGGATGGTGACGATGGGCGGGAACGACTGCTGCATGTCGTGGGCCAGGGCCACCCCCTGCATGGCGCCGGCGATCTGGGCCTCGCGCAGGCCCGGCTTGGCGTTGTGCAGGGCGATGCGGTACATGAGCGCGCTCACGCCGATGGCCAGCTCGATCTCGACGATCTCGTCGGCGGTCTTGATCTCGCGCTGGGCCACCACGGCGGCGACCAGTTCGGGGCAGGCACCGGCGGCGGCGGCCTCCGGACCGAGGCCCAGGGCCGCGGCCAGGTGCAGACGGCCCGCCGCTCGATAGGGCGGCAGGTAGCGGATCGCGACGCCCCGGGCGGACAGGGCGGCCAGCTCGCCCGCGAGTTCGCCCGCGTCGGCGTGCCCGTCGATGCCGGCCGCGGCGGCGAAGGCGTCGGTGCCGGGCTGGGGACCCGACCAGACCACGTCGTCGGGATGGGCGGCCGGCCCGAAGAGGACCTCCTCCCCGTCCGGCTTGACCAGCAGCGCCAGGCCGGGACGGTCGGCGCCCGCGTAGTAGAGGAAGCTGGAGTCCTGGCGGAAGGGATAGATGTTGGCCTCGTAGTTGCGGCTGGCGTCGGTGTTGCCTGGCAGCAGGATCGCGCCGCCGTCCACCGCCTCGCGCAGCACGCGGCGGCGCTGCTGGTAGATCATGCTGTTCATGGTCGCCTTTCGGAGCCGTCCGCCACGCCGAAGTGGCGGCAGCCGTCCACCACGCCGTGCAGGTGCGGCCGTTCGGCCAGGTAGATCGAGTCGGACAGGTGCGGCCGCAGGGCCTCGAGCAGGGCGGGCTGCGCGTTGGCCACGACGATGCCCCGTCCCGCGCGCAGCAGGGGATCGAGATCGTTGCGGGAATCGCCCGCGAAGAGGGTCGTCGCCGACGGCGCCCCGAGCAGGCGCGCCATGTGGTCCACCGCCGAGGCCTTGGTGGCGCCGGGGGGCAGGACGTCCAGCAGGTCGTCCTCTTCGTAGACGCCGGAGCTGCGCACCAGCGAGAAATCGGTGCCGGTCGCCGCCAGCGTGTCGACGACGCCGGACATGGCGGCGTCGCCCGCGGCGCCCCGCGGCAGCGTGAAGCTCGCCTTGAACTCCCCCTGCCGCTGCTGCGCCTGGGGAGCCAGGCCGGCCACCCCGTCGAGCAGACCCCGGATGTCGGCGTTGCCCAGGCCGCCCATGGCCACGCGCATGCGCTCGGCGTAGGTCGCGTCGGTCCGCCAGCCGCCGGCCTCGTCCGGGAGGTGGACCGAGGTGCCCACGTCGCAGGACAGCAGGTCCGGCCGGGGCAGGAGCCAGTGGTCTGCGGCCTCGAGGGCCGAGGACAGGTGGCGTCCCGTCACGTAGGCGACGCGCAGGCCGGGGGCCTCGTCGCGCAGGCGCGCGAAGGCTTCGAGGGCCGCCGCGTGACTCGGATCGGGACCCGTCGGAAACATGGTGCCGTCGAGGTCGCAGGCCAGCAGTGTCGTGTGATGCAAGCGGTTCATGACGGGCGACACTGTAGCGCATCGCCGGGGCCGGCGCCAGGACTCGCAAGCCCGATTGACACCGTCGGCGCCTTCATCTAGCCTGTGCAGGGGGATCCAAGGCACACCCGGGAACGGACTTCCGGGATCCGGGTCTCCGCATAAGGAGATCCCGCATGCACGACAGCAAGGATGCCGGTCCGCCACGTCCCCTCGTCTTCGGCGAAGTCCTCTTCGATCACTTTCCGGACGGATCCGCGGTGCTCGGAGGCGCGCCCTTCAACGTCGCCTGGCACCTGCAGGGCTTCGGCCATTCGCCGCTGTTCATCTCGAGCGTCGGCGAGGATGCGCGCGGGCGCGAGATCGCCGGCGCCATGGCGGACTGGGGCATGGACGTCGCGGGACTGCAGCGCGACCCGCGGCGCCCGACCGGCGAGGTCTCGGTCTCGCTCGCGGACGGACAACCCACCTACGACATCCTCGCGGACCGGGCCTATGACGCCATAGATCCCGAGCGGGCCGCGGCCGCGGCCGCGACGCTCGACGGCGGCCTGCTCTACCACGGCACCCTGGCCCTGCGCGACGCGACCTCGCGGACCGCTCTCGAACGGCTGCGCGACGCGACCGGCGCCCCGGTCTTCCTGGACGTGAACCTGCGGCCGCCGTGGTACGACGCCGACACCCTGCGGACGGCCCTCGACGCGTCCCGCTGGGTGAAACTGAACGAGGCGGAGCTGCGGGAACTCTCCGGACACGACGGGGAGACGGGCGCCGCGGCCGTCGCCCTGGCGCAGAAGCACGATCTGGAGGGCGTGATCGTGACCCTGGGCGGCGAGGGGGCCATCTGGTCGGACAGGCAGGAAATCTCGGCCGCCGCGGACGCCCTGAAGGCCGCCGAGATCGTGGACACGGTCGGCGCAGGTGACGCATTCGCATCGGTTTGCATCGCTGGACTCCTGCGCGGCCTGTCCGCGGAACGGATATTGCACACTGCTCATCGATTTGCCGTGGAAATTTGCGGGATACGAGGGGCGGTGACGCGCGAAACGGGGCTCTACCGGCGCGCGTTCGGAAACAGGCGGTGAGACCATGGACAAGGATGGCGAGCAAGAGGGACTTTACATCCTGATGATGAGCATCCACGGGCTGGTCCGGGCCCACGACATCGAGCTCGGACGGGATGCCGACACCGGGGGACAGATCACCTACGTGATCGAGATGGCCAAGGCCCTGGCCGACGATCCGCGCGTGGCGCGGGTCGATCTGCTCACGCGTCGCGTCGAGGGATCGGGCATCGACCCCGGGTACGGGGACCTCGTGGAGCCCATCGCCGACAAGGCGCAGATCATCCGCATCCCCTGCGGACCGCGCCGTTACCTCTACAAGGAGAACCTCTGGCCGTACATGGACGAGTTCGTCCAGCACGCCATGTGCCACGTGCGCATGGTCGGCCGGCCGCCCGACGTGGTCCACGGCCACTACGCCGACGCGGGCTACGCCGGCTCCCAGCTCGCCCGCGAGCTGCGCGTGCCCTTCGTTTTCACGGGCCACTCCCTGGGCCGGGTCAAGAAGCGGCGCCTGCAGGCCAAGGGCCAGGAGGAGGAGGCGCTGGAGAAGCGCTACAAGTTCCAGCGCCGGTTCCGCGCCGAGGAGGACGCCCTGGCCGCGGCCTCGCTGATCGTCACCAGCACGACCCAGGAGATGAACGACCAGTACAGCACCTACGAGAACTACCGCACCCGCCAGATGCGCGTGATCCCGCCCGGCGTGGACCTGGACCGTTTCCGGCCGCCCCGGCGCAAGGATCCCGAGCCGCCCATCGCGACCGAGCTCGCGCGCTTCCTGCGCGACCCGGACAAGCCGATGATCCTCTGCCTGGCCCGTCCCGACGAGCGCAAGAACTTCCGCTCCCTGGTGCAGGCCTACGGGCAGGATCCCGAGCTCCAGGAGATGGCCAACCTGGTGCTGATCGCCGGCACCCGCGACGGCATCGCGTCCCTGAAGCCGCCCGAGCGGCGCGTGCTGCTGGACATCGTCCAGCTCATCGACGAGTACGACCTCTACGGCCGCGTGGCCTACCCCAAGCGGCACCTGCCCGACGACGTGCCCGACATGTACCGCCTGGCGGCGGGCGGCCGCGGCGTCTTCGTCAATCCGGCGCTGACCGAGCCCTTCGGGCTGACCCTGATCGAGGCCGCGGCCAGCGGCCTGCCCGTGGTCGCCACGCGCGACGGCGGCCCCCTGGACATCATCGCCCAGTGCCACAACGGCCTGCTCGTCGATCCGCTGGATCCCGGCGACATCGCGGGGGCCCTGAAGAAGGTGCTGGGCGAGGGACAGGCCTGGCGCCTGCGCGCGGCCAACGGCGTGGTGCGCGCGAACAACCTTTACACCTGGACCAATCACGTGGAAACATACCTGGCGCACGTCGAGCGCCTGCTGGACCGTCCCGGTCCGTACCAGAGGGCCCACGACCTGAGCGCCGCCGACATCGGCCTGCCGATGGGCGACGGCGTCCGGGGCCTGCTCGACCGCGTCAGGTCGCACAAGCGCGCGCGACGCCGTCCGCTGGACCGCCTCGTCATCGGGGCGGAGCCCGCAACGAAACGAACGCTCCCGCCGCTCCACGGGCCCGCGGCCACCGTGGGAGCGAACGAGTACGCGTCCCGGATAGGCGCGGCGGGCGCATGAGCCCGCATTCACGAGACCCCGGAAAGGACGACACATGATCCGTGAGCTGGAACGCTTCCTCGCACAGCACCGTCGCGAGGCCTACACCCTCTTCCGCCGCTGCCTGGACCTGAACCGTCCCGTCCTGCAGCGGACCGACATCATGCCCGAGTTCGAAGCGTTCTGCCGCGAGCAAGACGATCCCGAACAGTGCGACGAGGGATTCTCGGAGATGATCCGCTCCATCCAGGAGGCCGTCTCCACGCCGCCCGACCTCTACCTGGCCATCCGCGCCAACGTGGCGCGCTGGCAGTTCGTGCACATCCAGGTGGAGACGGCGAGCTGCCGCGAGGTGGACGTGGCCGAGTACCTCTTCGTCAAGGAGCGCCTGGCCCACCCCGCCGCGGACACCGACAACTGGCCCCTGGAGATCGACCTGACGCCCTTCGAGCGGGGCTTCCCCAAGCTCCACGAGGTGCGTTCCATCGGGCGCGGCGTGGAGTTCCTCAACCGCCATCTCTCGAGCCGCCTCTTCGACCGCAGATCCGACGGCCGCCCCCAGCTCTTCAAGTTCCTGAAGATGCACCAGTGCCAGGGCAAGCAGCTCATGCTCAACGACCTGATCCGCGACCGCACCGAGCTGCGCGAGTGCCTGCGCGACGCCGTCGACTACCTGGAGACCCGTCCGCCCGAGGACAGCTGGGACGAGGTCGGGCACGAGCTGAAGCGCATGGGCTTCGAGCCCGGCTGGGGCCGCGACGCCGGCCTGATGGCCGAGAACATGAGCACCCTGTCGGACATCCTCGAGGCGCCGTCGGCGGAGAACCTGGAGCGCTTCCTGGTGCGCGTGCCCATGATCTTCTCGCTGGTGATCCTCTCCCCCCACGGCTATTTCGGGCAGTCCGGCGTGCTGGGCAAGCCCGACACCGGCGGCCAGGTGGTCTACATCCTCGACCAGGTGCGCGCCCTGGAGAAGGAGATGCTGCGCTCGATCGCGGAGGAGGGCCTGGACATCGAGCCGCGCATCCTGATCCTCACGCGCCTGATCCCCGAGGCCGACGGCACGAGCTGCGACCAGGAGGTGGAGCTCGTCACCGGCACCAAGCACGCCCGCATCCTGCGCGTGCCCTTCCGCAGCCAGAAGGGCGAGACGATGCGCGAGTGGATCTCGCGCTTCGAGGTCTGGCCCTACCTGGAGCAGTACGCCATCGACTGCGAGAAGGTGGTCATGGCCGAGTTGGGCGATCGCCCCGACCTGCTGATCGGCAACTACTCCGACGGCAACCTGGTGGCCACCCTGATGTCCCAGCGCCTGGGCGTGACCCAGTGCAACATCGCCCACGCCCTGGAGAAGTCGAAGTACCAGAAATCGGATCTGTTCTGGCGCGACCATGAGGCGGAGTTCCACTTCTCGTGCCAGTTCACGGCCGACCTGATCGCCATGAACACCGCCGACTTCATCATCACCAGCACCTACCAGGAGATCGCCGGCACCCGCGAGGTGATCGGGCAGTACGAGAGCTACTCCAGCTTCACCATGCCCGGCCTGTATCGGGTGGTGAGCGGCGTCGATCCCTTCGATCCCAAGTTCAACATCGTGTCGCCGGGCGCCGACCCCGAGGTCTTCTTCCCCTACTCGGAGACGGAGCGCCGCGTGGACTCGCTGCGCCCGGAGATCGAGGACCTGGTCCTGGGGGGCGACCGGCCCGACGCGCGCGGCCGGCTGAACGGCGACGGCAAGCCGGTCATCTTCGCCATGTCGCGCCTGGACCGCATCAAGAACATGTCCGGCCTGGTGGAGATCTACGCACGCAGCGACGCCCTGCGCGAGCAGGCGGACCTGCTGATCGCCGGCGGCTTCATGTCCCCCGAGGAATCCCAGGACGGCGACGAGGCCAAGCAGATCGAGGCCATGCACAAGCTCTTCGACGAATACGACCTGGACGGCCAGGCCCGCTGGATCACCATGCGCACCGACAAGACCCAGGTCGGCGAACTCTACCGCTACGTGGCCGACAAGCGCGGCGTCTTCGCCCAGCCCGCCCTCTTCGAGGCCTTCGGCCTGACGGTGATCGAGGCCATGAGCAGCGGGTTGCCCACCTTCGCCACGCTGCACGGCGGCCCGCTAGAGATCATCGAGAACGGCAAGTCCGGCTACCACATCGATCCGCTGCGCCCCGAGGAGGCGGCCGGCATCATGACCGACTTCTTCAAGGGCTGCCGCGAGGACGAACAGCTCTGGAAGACCATCTCCGACGGCGCCATCCAGCGCGTGGCCAGCCGCTACACCTGGCAGCTCTACGCCAGCCGGATGCTGTCGCTGTCGCGCATCTACGGTTTCTGGAAGTACATGACGAATATCGAACGACAGGAGACGAGACGGTACCTCGAGATGTTCTACACGCTCGTGTACCGCAAGCTGGCCGCCACCGTCCCCGGACAGTGAGCAGCCGCGACAGGGGGTCTACGGACATGAAACCCGAGAAACTGCTGCCCGAGGTGATCGCCCAGTTCGCGCTCGATACCGACGGCCTGCACGGCCTGCCGCACTGGGCCCGCGTCCTGGAGAACGCCCGCCGCCTGGCGCGCGACACGGACGTGAACCCCGACGTGCTGGAACTCTTCGCCATCCTGCACGACGCCCGCCGCGTGAGCGACGGCGAGGACCGCGACCACGGCCTGCGGTCGGCCGAGCTGGCCATCTACTGCCGCGACAAGGGCTACATGCTGGACGGTGAGGACTTCTCGCGCCTGCATCTGGCCATCATCGGGCACAACAAGCGCTGCTCCGACCCGGGCGACGAGACCATCCGCATCTGCTGGGACGCCGAGCAGCTCGACCTGGGCCGCCTCGGCATCACGCCCCGCGCGCACTGCATGTACACCGCGGCAGGCCGTGAGACCGCCATGATCGAGTGGGCCGACAACCGCAGCCGCCACGGCCACGTCCCCGACCTGGTGGAGAACCGCTGGCAGCGCGCCCGTCAGCTGAACGGGAGCGCCAGCTAGGCCGGCTCGCCCACCACCTGCACGAAGACCCGCCGCTCGCGCGGATCGTTGTCGTGATCGATCACCACGATCTGCTGCCAGGTCCCCAGCACCGGCTCGCCCCGGTGCACGGGGGCCGTCAGTCCCGGCCCCATGAACGAGGCCCTCAGGTGGGAGAAACCGTTGTCGTCTCCCCAGGTGGAGCCGTGGCGCGTCGGCATCTCCCGGGGCCAGAGCTTCTCCAGGGCCTCCTCCATGTCGGCCACCAGGGCCGGCTCGAACTCGATGGTCGTGATCGTGGCCGTCGATCCCACCGCGAAGACGTTGACCAGCCCCTCCGCCACGCCCGAGGCCGTGACGATTTCCCGGACCTGGGCGGTGATATCGTGGATATCGCTGAATCCCCGTGTGGGGATACGGATCTCCTCGCCGTGGACCATGCGCCGGCCTCCTCTCCGCTGATATATCCGCTCGGCGGGTCTGAACCTCGCGTGTATCCATTGAAATCCAATGTACTTGACATGTCAACTATTGACATATCAATTATTGACATGTTAACTACATGCCATGAACGCACAACTACCCAACCTTCCGCTTGAGGATTCAACCTCCCATTGGATTATCCGATTGGCCCAGGCCGTCGAGTCCTTGCACAAGTGGTATCTGCAGACATATCAACTCACCAGGGCCCAGCTCTGGACTCTGCTGGCGATCCGCCAGGGGGCCAGACAGCCGGCAGAGATCGCCAGAGCCATGGGTGTCGATCCAGCGGCCGTGACCCGTCTGGTCGACCAGCTCGTCCGAAAGGGGTATGTGCGAAGGTCGCGAGGCGGTGACGATCGGCGCGCCCTCTTCGTGGAGCTCACCGAGAAGGCGGCGTCCGAGTTGCCCACCCTGCAATCGGCCTCCCACCGGGCGGACGCCCTGTTGACCATGGGGCTGCGGCCGGAACAGGTCGCGGCCCTGCACGAGGCAGCGCGGAAGATCATCGAGAATGCGCGCGCCCAGGATCCCGCGGGCGAAGACGAACCCTCCCCTCCTCCGACCTACTGATCCAGCGCTTCGAGGCGCCGGCGCATGTCGGCGGCGTGGCGGTCGTCGCCGGCGGCCAGGTAGAGGTCGTGGGCCTGCTGGAAGTGGCGGCGGGCGAGGTCGAGGCGGCCGAGTTTCTCCTGCAGGCCCGCCAGGCAGAAGTGGGCGGTGGCCTGGCGGCCGGGGGGTAGGAGCTCGGCGATCTCGAGCAGGGCGGGCGCGAGCAGGTCGACGCCGTCGCGGGGGCGGTCGAGGCGGTACCAGGTCTGGGCCAGGTTGAGCTTGGCGTTGGCCACGGCCCGGCGGGCGTCGGGCGAGTCGTCGGGGGGCATGGCCGCCAGGCCGGCCTCGAGGTGGGCGGCGGCGGCCGGCAGGTCGCCGTCGCGGGCGCGGGCCTCGGCGGCCAGGAGACTGAGCTGGAAGGTCAGCACCCCGTCGCCGGCGCGGCGGGCCTCCTCGAGGCGCCGTTCGAGGTCGCGGGTGACCTCGTTGACGCCGGCGGCGTCGGGATCCAGGTCGGCGGCTAGCTCGTAGATGGTGGCCGTCTCGCCCTGGTGGACCCGCACGACCCCCGCGTACCGGTCCAGCTCGCCCAGGAACAGGTTGCCGGGAAAGTGTCCGCGCTCGATGTCGCTGACCACGATGAAGCGCACGCCCCCGGCGACGGCGAGGGCCAGGAAGTCCCGCGCGTCGGTCAGCTCGTGGGGGTACTCGAGGTAGCGCAATCCCGCGTAGTGGGCGAGGTGGGGCTTGCGGGCCAGGACCACGGCGTCGGTGTCGTCACCGGCCAGGTGGGCCAGCAAGGGGGCCGTGTCCAGCACGAGCAGGGGTCGGCGCGCGTGGTAGAAGCGCTCGGCCGTCACGATGTCCGCGATCTGGAAGGCGAAGACGAGCGCCGCGCCCGCCGCCAGCGCGACGGGACCCGTCCAGCGCGGCAACCGCGCGCGCAGGCGGTCCAGGGGAGCCGACAGGAAGCGGGCGGGACGGTCCACGCCGTCGCCGGCCAGCGCCGTGAAGGCCAGCGCGAACCAGCCCGGCCAGGCCGAGAAGGCGAAGCGGGGCTGGTAGTACACGGCGCTCATGGCCAGGAAGTACAGCAGGGGCAGGGCGTAGAAGGCCAGGTGGCGGCGCCGCGGAGGGAAGAGCAGCAGGCGCGCCGCGCCCAGGATCAGCAACGCGATCCCGAAGACCTGGAAGCAGTTGTTCAGATCGAGACGCAGGTGGTCCCGCACATTGGCGAGGTAGCGTCCCGCGACCCGCAGGGGATCGCGGCGGACGAGTTCGGGCAGGGAGTCGGGACGGTCGGCGGGCGCCACCGTCCCGGCGTCGGTCTCGTAGAATTCCTGCACGAAGATGTTCTGCAGGTTGCGGGTGGCCAGCAGCCGGCCCGTCTCGGCGCAATTGGCAGCGTACCAGGGCGCCACCGTGACGAGGAAGGCCGCGGCGAGGGTCGCGACGCCGAGCCAGCGGCGCCGCCACGCCGTTCGGTCGCGGTCCACGAGCAGCACGACGACGGCACCAGCCAGCGGCACGATCAGGCCGTTGTAGCGGGTGAGGAAGGCCAGACCGCCCAGGACGCCGGCGGCGGCGAGGCGGCCGGGGGTCCAACCGCGGCGGGTCAGTCGCTCGAGGGCCAGGTAGACCAGCAGCAGGAAGAGCAGGTCCGAGGTGGCCTTGTGGGCGTGGAGGAAGAACTCGAAGGCCAGCGACACGCCGACGGTCGCGCAGACCGCGACGCCCCGGCCGAAGGCGCGGCGCAGGATCCGGTAGAGCACGACCAGCACCCCGGCGGCGCAGAGCAGGTTCAGGACGACGCCGGCGCGGTACCAGTCCCCGCCGAAGAGCGAGACGATCTCGTGCACGCCGACCAGGGCGAAGGAGTAGAGCGGTCCCTTGAAGGGATAGTTGAGCACGGAGAACTCGCCGGCGCGCAACTGCTGGGCGGCGATCACGAAGTCGCCGTAGAAGTCCGACTCGGTGCCGAGGTCGCCGACGGGGAACCAGAGGAGCTGCACCGCCAGGGCGACGGCGACGTAGAGGACGGCGTAGAGCCAGGGGAAGAGCCGGTCGAAGCCGCGCGCGCCGTCCATGGCGCTACATGTTCCGACGGTACTGGCCGCCCACGCGGTAGAGGGCCGTCGAGATCTGGCCCAGGGAGCACACCTTGCAGGCCTCCATCATGGACGCGAAGATGTTCTCGTGGCGGACGGCCGTCTCCTGCAGGGACTTCAGCGCCGCCTCCGCGCGGCCGGCGTTGCGCGCGTGGAAGTCCTCCAGCGAGGAGATGGCGAACTCCTTCTCCTCGGACGTGGAGCGGATCACCTCGTCGGGCACCAGGGTCGGCGAGCCGTTGGGATCGAGGTAGGTGTTGACGCCCACGATGGGCAGCTCGCCGTTGTGCTTCTTGTGCTCGTAGAGCAGCGACTCTTCCTGGATCTTGGTGCGCTGGTACATGCGCTCCATGGCGCCGAGCACGCCGCCGCGTTCGCTGATGCTGCGGAACTCCGACAACACCGCCTCTTCCACCAGGTCGGTCAGCTCCTCGACGATGAACGCGCCCTGCAGCGGGTTCTCGTTCTTCGCGAGTCCCAGCTCCTTGTTGATGATCAGCTGGATGGCCATGGCGCGGCGCACGCTCTCTTCGGTCGGCGTGGTGATGGCCTCGTCGTAGGCGTTGGTGTGCAGGCTGTTGCAGTTGTCGTAGATGGCCGACAGGCCCTGCAGCGTGGTGCGGATGTCGTTGAAGGCGATCTCCTGGGCGTGCAGCGAGCGGCCGCTGGTCTGGATGTGGTACTTGAGCTTCTGGCTGCGCTCGTTGCCCCCGTACATGTGCCGGATGGCCTTGGACCAGATGCGGCGCGCCACCCGTCCGATCACCGTGTACTCGGGATCGAGGCCGTTGCTGAAGAAGAACGACAGGTTCGGGGCGAAGTCGTCGATCTTCATGCCGCGCGACAGGTAGTACTCCACGAAGGTGAAGCCGTTGGCCAGGGTGAAGGCCGTCTGGCTGACGGGGTTCGCGCCGGCCTCGGCGATGTGGTAGCCGCTGATCGACACGCTGTAGAAGTTGCGCACGCCGTGGTCGATGAAGAAGGCCTGGATGTCTCCCATCATGCGCAGGGCGAACTCGGTGCTGAAAATACAAGTGTTCTGGGCCTGGTCCTCCTTCAGGATGTCCGCCTGGACGGTTCCGCGCACGGCCTCGAGGGTGTCGGCCTTGATGCGGGCGTAGGTCTCGGCGTCGAGCACCTCGTCGCCGCTCACGCCGAGCAGATTCAGACCCAGACCATCGTTGCCGCGGGGCAGGTCGCCGTCGTAGCGGGGGCGCTCGGCGCCGCGGGCCGCGTAGAGGTCGGCGATCTTCCGCTCCACCTCGTCCGCCTGGCCCTGCTCGCGGATCCACTTCTCGCAGCCCTGGTCGATGGCGGCGTTCATGAAGAAGCCGAGCACCATGGGCGCGGGGCCGTTGATGGTCATCGAGACGCTGGTCTTGGGATCGACCAGGTCGTAGCCCGAGTAGAGCTTCTTGGCGTCGTCGACGGTGCAGATCGAGACGCCCGAGTTGCCGATCTTGCCGTAGATGTCCGGGCGGCGGTCGGGGTCCTCGCCGTACAGCGTGACCGAATCGAAGGCCGTGGACAGGCGCTTGGCCGGCATGCCGTAGGAGACGTAGTGGAAGCGGCGGTTGGTGCGCTCGGGCCCGCCCTCGCCGGCGAACATGCGCGTGGGATCCTCCCCCTGCCGCTTGAGCGGGAAGACGCCGGCGGCGAAGGGGAAGAAGCCGGGCGCGTTCTCGGTCAGCAGCCAGCGCAGGATGTCGCCCCAGTCCTCGAAGCGCGGCAGCGACACCTTGGGGATGCGCGTGCCGCTGAGCGACTGCGAGCTGAGCTCCTGTTCGATGGTCTTGTCGCGCACCTGGAAGCGGTAGGTGTCGGCCTCGTAGCAGGCCACGGTCTCTGGCCAGGCGCGCAGGGCCTGGAGACAGTCGGCGTCGAGGCGCTGGAGCAGGTCGGCGTAGCGTTCGCGCAGGGGGTCGCCGTCGACGGGGTCGAGGGGCTGGGCCACGCCGTCCGTGTCGTCGCCGTTGCGGTCGTCGATGGCGCCGCGCAGCTGGTAGAGCTTGCGCGCCACCCGGCACTGCTCGTCCACCCAGTCGGCGTAGCGGTCGCTGTGCTCGGCGATCTCGGCCAGGTAGCGCACGCGCTCGGGCGGGATCACGAAGTGCCGGTCGGTCACGTGGGTGTCGGGCGAGAAGGCGGTGGGGAATTCCACGCCGGTCTTCTCGCCGAGGGTCAGCATGAGCTTGGCGTGCAGGGCGTTCATGCCGGGGTCGTTGAACTGGCTGGCGATGGTGCCGTAGACGGGCAGCTCCTCGTCGCCGGCCTCGAACAGTTCGTGGTTGCGCTTGTACTGCTTGCGCACGTCGCGCAGGGCGTCCTGGCTGCCGCGGTGGTCGAACTTGTTGATGGCGATGACGTCGGCGAAGTCGAGCATGTCGATCTTCTCGAGCTGGGTCTGGGCGCCGTATTCGGCGGTCATCACGTAGAGGGCCACGTCGCTGTGCTCGGTGATCTCGGTGTCGCTCTGGCCGATGCCCGAGGTCTCCACGATGACCAGGTCGTAGCCGGCGGCCTTGCACACCTCGATGCTCTGGCGCACGTATTTGCTCAGCGCGAGGTTCGACTGGCGCGTGGCGAGCGAGCGCATATAGCAGCGCGAATCGCCGATGGCGTTCATGCGGATGCGGTCGCCCAGCAGCGCGCCGCCGCTGCGCCGCTTGCTGGGATCGACGCTGATCACGGCCACGGTCTTGTCGTCGCTGTCGTTGAGGAAGCGGCGCACCAGCTCGTCCACCAGCGAGGACTTGCCCGCGCCACCGGTGCCGGTCACCCCCAGCACGGGGATCGTGCGCCCGGCCGACATCTCGCCGATGCGCGGCGCGAGGGTCTCGTACGCGTCGGGCAGAGTCTCGGCCAGGGTGATCAGCCGCGCGATGGCCTGGTGGTTCTTGTCCGCGACGCGGTCCAGCAGCGCCGCGTCGGCGGCGGTGACGGTCGGGAAGTCGCAGCCCTCCATGACCAGGTCGATCATGCCCTGCAGGCCCAGCTCGCGTCCGTCGTCCGGCGTGAAGATGCGGTCGATGCCGTGGGCGTGCAGCTCCTCGATCTCGTCGGGCAGGATCACGCCCCCGCCCCCGCCGTAGATGCGCACGTCTGCGTCCCGCTCGTTCAGCAGGTCGCGCATGTATTTCAGATACTCGACGTGCCCGCCCTGGTACGAGGTGATGGCGATGCCCTGGGCGTCCTCCTGGATGGCGCAGTTGACGACATCGCGCACGGCCACGTTGTGGCCGAGGTGGATCACCTCGGCGCCGGTGCGTTGCAGGATGCGCCGCATGATGTTGATGGCGGCGTCGTGGCCGTCGAAGAGGGAGGCGGCGGTTACTATGCGAACGTGGTTGGTGGGCTCGTAGCGGTCGGGCATTCTGGACCTCGGGGCATGAGGCGGCACGGCCCCGGGCGGATCCCGGACCGGGCAACAGTCTAAAACCTTTGCGTTTATAGCATATCAGGCGACGGGGGGCAATGTCGAGTGGGTCAACGATAGAGGGACTTGACGGCGCCCCAGCTGAGGGATTCGCTGCCCACGAGTTGGCCAGCATAAGGTCGATATTCCACAAAGGCAGGATTGGCTGGATCATCGTTGCCATCGAAGATCCAAACTTGAATCGAGTCCTCGTTCGCCGTACCCCACCAGTTTCCGGAGAGGTCGTGTATGGTGGATGGCCCGTACGCGCCCTCCTCCACATGAACGGAGAACGAACCGCCGTTCAGGATATGGGAGCCGTGCATTTCCAGGTCGGCGAAGGCCACCTCGATCGTTCTGTAGGTTCCACCCGGTATGATGTTCCCGGTTCCTGTCAACCGTGCATGGTTGTAGATGGATATTGGGACGGCACACGGAGCGAGCCGACAATTCCGCAGTTCGACGTCCGCGCTGTAACAGACTACCAATGATGCCGTCGTAATATTACTGAAATGACAATCACTAGCACTTCCATATGCGCTGAACTGGTAACTCAACGCCACATCATGACCGCTGAACGAACATCTCTCAACGACACTACCAGCTCCATAGCTGATAAGCAGGCCCGTCTCTGAACCGCTGAAGACACAGTCCTCCACCTCGATAGAGCCCCCATGCCCGGATATCGCCACACCATGCTCGTCATTGTCCTCAAAGACGAGATCGGTGAGCGTGATCAACGTCGTAGGCGACCCGTAGAGGCCCCTGACGTTCTCGCGGATGACGCAGTTCCGGACCTCGACGCCACCGCCCCAGTAGATCCCATGGAAGAGGTTCTCGACCGTGAGATTCTCGATGCTGCAGCTGTCCACGCCCCAGATGCCGATGATCCCCTTGGGTCGTGGAGCCGGCTGCCTGATAGGTGCTTCCGGTCCGATGATCGTAACGTCGACACCCGAACCTATGATGGTGATGTTGCCGACCTTGACCTCTGCGCAGACCTCCTCGGTCCAGCCCAAGGTTTCCACGACGTGCATTGTTTCATAGCGGCCTGGTCCAATCTGGATCGTGTCGCCGTATTGCGCATGGTCCAGCCCAGCCTGGACCGATGTGTAGTCGCCGAACCCGTCCTGCCGGATGTGCCAGGTCCGGCCCGAAGCGTCGGTGGCCGCCAAGGCGACCGCCCACAGGGCCACGATGAGCTTGATCGTCCAGTTCATGACGGATCCTCCAACCCGATGGCGATTCCACCGGCTCACCTGTACAGGGCCTTCACCTCGCCCCAGGCCGCGCCCTCGTTTGCGACTGATCCGTAGCGGAGCGTAACCGAGTAGAATATGAAGTAGGAGCAGAAGACGCGCAGGCGGCTCACGTCGAGATCTGCGGTGTCGATCTGCATGATCTCGGGATTGAACGTGTCGACGCAGAAGATCGTCGCGACCGGGAGGACGTCGTCCAGTATCTGCGCGTAGACCGTGCCGGGTTCGCGGTAGTTGAGGAAGCTCAACTCGATGACGCGCAGCCCGTCCAGCGGCGTGAGGTCGAACTCGATGCACGTTCTCGCCGCGCCCCAGCCGTAGGGGGTCGTCAGGGACTGACAGTGGCTCAGGTCCCACATCATGATCGTGATACCCGACATCAGCCACGTGTCGCCGCAGTCGATGTCGAACATGTCCTCGAAGTCCAGGATCAACTCGGCGGCCACGGCTGTCGCGACGGGGCATGCTGCCAGGATGACCAGGCAAAGGGTACGAATCAGCAGCTTAGACATATCCGTATCCTCTTGATATCGTATTTCAGCATCGATCTGATTGTACAGGATCGATATGGCAAATACAAGACAACGGGACGCTCACGACGGGACGCTCAACACGCCCCGATTCCCGAGGAGCCCCATGTCCGACGTCCTGCGCCCCCTCGACCTCGCCCTGATCGCCCTCTACCTGGTGGGCATCGTCTGGAAGGGCATCGCCGTCGGGCGCAAGCACCGCACCGCCGAGGACTTCTTCCTGGCCGGGCGCAACGTGGTGTGGCCGCTGATCGGCGTCTCGCTCTTCGCTTCGAACATCTCCAGCACGACCCTCGTCGGCCTGGCCGGCGACGCCTACGCCACCGGCATCTCGGTCTTCAACTACGAGTGGATGGCGGCGATCGTGCTGGTCTTCGCCGGCGTGTTCTTCCTGCCGCAGCTGCTGCGCTCGCGGGTGGCCACGCTGACCGAGTTCCTGGGCCGGCGCTACGACGCGGTCTCCCGCCGCTACTTCACCGGGCTGACCCTGTTCCTGAACATCGTCGTGGACACCGCCGGCAGCCTCTACGCGGGGGCGCTGATGCTGCGATTGATTACCTGGCGAGCACCATCTTCGACGTCGCGCCGAAGTTCGCCGCTTCCAGCCGACAGAAATAGACGCCCGCCGCCACCTGCCGACCGGCGTCGTTCGTGCCGTCCCACCCCATCTCGTGCCAGCCCGGACCGTTGACCGGACCATCGCGAAGCATACACACCCGTCGCCCTTGCACATCGTAGACACCGACCCGCACGTGCGCGGGCCCTGGAACGGCGAAGCGGATCGTGGTCGACGGGTTGAAGGGATTGGGGTAGCAACCGGCCAGGACGAAGCGCGTCACCTCTCCGTCGCCCTCTGCCACGCCGGTCTCCGGCCCAGTGGTGAAGCTGCGGCAATCGGACCAGCGGCTCCAGCGGCCGCAGAAATGGAAGGCACTGACTTGAGCATAGTAGGTCGTGTCGTGGTCGAGGTCCGTCAAGGTGTACTGGCTCTCGGTGCCCGCATCGTAGATGGTGCCTCCGCCGCACAGGGTGCCGACCTGTATCTGGTATGTCTGGATGTCGGCCTGGTCGTCCCAGTCGATGGTGACGTCGAAGGGCACGCCGGTTTCGCCTTCGGCCGGATAGAGGATGACGGGACGAGCCGGCCGCAGGCAATCGACGAAGAGGGAATCCAGCTCCACCAACGGAGTCGTGTTGTTGAGCGGGTTGGCGTCGGCGTAGTCCAGGATCACACCCACATAGTAGCGGCCCGCTTCGGTCGTGAGCGGGACGGCCGGCGGCGGAAAGACGCCCACGGTCTGGGCGCCCATGTCCGGCAGGTCGACGGACACGGAGACGTCGCCGAGCCAGACGTCGTCGGTGGTGATGAGCCCGTCGTCCGAGAAATAGATGTCGCAGGTGACGTTCGCGGTCAGACCCAGATCGGCGTAGTTGGCCAGCGTGAAGGACAAGGCGGCCAGTTGCTGACCCCCGGTGAAATCCTCGTCCTCCACCTGCACGAACATGGGCCGGAGGTCCGGGGTCGCAGGCACGTCCGCGGCGAGCCAGCCCTGGATGTCGGCGAATTTCCCCGAGGTGATCATCACGTCGGTGGAGTGGTCCGGACTACTGCCCTGGTGGACGGCGTAGACAGCGCCGTCGCGGATGGCGCCGCAGCCGCTGGAACCGCCCCCGGAAGGCGCATCCCACCCGACGAAGTTGTAGCCGGGGAACCAGTCGCAGTCGTCGAAATCGCCCCAGTTCTGGTACATCTGCCCGCTGTCGTAGGGCGCCACACCGAAATAGGCGAAATGCTTCCAGTACCCCGAGTCGAACCAGCCGCAATCCGTGTCGTAGCCGAATCCGCGCCAGCCGGTGAACACGCCGATGGGACGGTCCAGATCGATGACGGCCATGTCGTGGTGGGCGTCTTCGTCCTGGGTCCAGCCAGTCCAGGAATGCATCTGGATCGCGGTGGCGTAGCCCCAGGGAGCTTCGCCGAGCTGGTATCCCGGCGCGACCAGGACCGTGTGGGCCCAGCCCTGGGGTGGATCGTGGCGATAGAGGCAATGACCGGAGGTGATCACGTGCATGGGATCGATCAACGTCCCGGAGCATCCGTAGCCTTCGCCGTCCCAATACATCTTGACCATCACGTGCTGCGGATTCTCGCCGAAGGCGGGATAGGTGACCTGGACCCAGTTACTGAAGTTCTTGTCGCCCACATCGAAGCCATGGGCCGAGCCCGCCGACATCCCCTCTCCCCCGGGTTGGATCGCCCTGTCCAGGAACTCCCGCACGGCGACGCTCTCGCGGACTGTCACTTCCCCCGTGCGCAGGTCGCGCGTCACCATCCGGCCGAGCGGGCCCGCGGGTATGGACGGGTCGGGCGGCGGGGGCATGAGGTTGCGTCCGGCGGCCTGGGTCCGACCGGTCGCCGTCTGCTTGAGCGGTGCGAAATCGGGGGCGTCGGCATGGGCTTCGATGGTAAAGACCAAACAAATAAATAGGATTACGGTAATCGCATGTGAGGATTTCCTTTGTGGCATGGCATGCCTCCTGACTGGGATTATGATCGTATCAGACCGAATACCAGATATCAAGGGCATGACGCCGCTTCGGGGCCCGCGCGGATGGGTTGACGCGCTGGCGCCCGGCGGTGACAATCCCCGCGTTCGCGACGTTACGAATGAGGAGCCCCATGTCCGACGTCCTCAAACCCCTCGACCTCGCCCTGATCGCCCTCTACCTGGTGGGCATCGTCTGGAAGGGCATCGCCGTCGGGCGCAAGCACCGCACCGCCGAGGACTTCTTCCTGGCCGGGCGCAACGTGGTGTGGCCGCTGATCGGCGTCTCGCTCTTCGCTTCGAACATCTCCAGCACGACCCTCGTCGGCCTGGCCGGCGACGCCTACGCCACCGGCATCTCGGTCTTCAACTACGAGTGGATGGCGGCGATCGTGCTGGTCTTCGCCGGCGTGTTCTTCCTGCCGCAGCTGCTGCGCTCGCGGGTGGCCACGCTGACCGAGTTCCTGGGCCGGCGCTACGACGCGGTCTCCCGCCGCTACTTCACCGGGCTGACCCTGTTCCTGAACATCGTCGTGGACACCGCCGGCAGCCTCTACGCGGGGGCGCTCATGCTGCGGCTGCTGTTTCCGGCGCTGTCGATGACGGAGATCGTCGTCGGCCTGACGATCGTCAGTGGTCTGTACACCGCCGTCGGCGGGCTGACCGCGGTGATCCACACCGACGCCGTGCAGACCGTCCTGCTGCTCATCGGCTCGATCTTCATCGCCGTCACGGCCCTGATGAAGGTCGGCGGCTGGAGCGAACTGACGGCGGCCATCGATCCCGCCATGCTCAGCCTCGTGCGCCCGGCCGGCGACCCCGGCGTACCCTGGCCCGGCTTGCTGACGGGCGTGCCGTTGCTGGGCTTCTACTTCTGGTGCACCAACCAGTTCATGGCGCAGCGATTCCTGGCGGCGCGCGACCTGACGCACGCGCGGCGCGGCGCCCTGCTGGCCGGATTGCTCAAGCTGCCGGTGCTGTTCCTGATGGTGCTGCCGGGCACCGCCGCGATCATCCTCTTCCCGAACCTCGACAATCCCGACCTGGTCTACCCCACCCTGCTGGTGGAGCTGCTGCCGGCCGGGCTGCTGGGGCTGGTGATCGCGGGCTTCCTGGCGGCCTTGATGTCACAGATCGACTCAACGCTGAACTCGGCGGCCACGCTCGTGACCATGGACATCGTCAAGCCGCGCCGCCCCCACTGGGATCCGGCGCGGCTGCTGCGCGCGGGGCGCGTCGCCACGCTGGGCTTCATGGTGCTGGCCGCGGTGTGGGCGCCGCAGATCGCGCGCTTCAGCTCGCTCTTCAAGTACCTGCAGGCGGTGCTGTCCTACACGGTGCCGCCGGTGCTGGCGCTCTACCTGCTGGGACTGTTCTGGCGGCGTGCCAACGCGCGCGGCGCGCGGTGGTGCCTGGTCGGGGGCGTGACGGCGGGGGCGGCGCTCTTCGTGTCGAACCAGATGCTGGGGTGGACGTCGCTGCACTTCCTGTACGTGGCGCCACTGCTGACCACGCTGTCGGCGGCGCTGCACGTGGCCGGCAGCCTCACGGGGCCGCCGCCGCCGGCCGAGAGCCTCGACGGGCTGGTCTGGTCGGGCGCGTGGCCGCGCGAGGACGCCCCCTGGTACGCCCGCTTCGGCCGGCAGTCGGTCGCGTTGCTGGTGGTGACGGCCGTGCTGGTGATCGCCTTCGCCTGATTCCAAGGAGCCTCCGATGACCGACAAACCCCTCTATCTGGACACCAACGCCACCACCCCCCTCGACCCCCGCGTCGCCGAGGCCATGCTCCCCTACCTCCACGAGCACTTCGGCAACCCCAGCAGCGGTCACGTCTACGGGCGGACCGCCCGCGCGGCCGTCGTCAGGGCCCGCGGCCAGGTCGCCGACCTGCTCGGCTGCGCGCCGGGCGAGGTGGTATTCACCAGCGGCGGGTCCGAGTCCAACAACTGGGCGATCAAGGGGACGGCCTGGGCGCGCGAGTCGCGCGGGCGCCACCTGGTGATCTCGGCGGTGGAGCACCCCGCCACCATGGCGGTCTGCGACTGGCTGGCCGGGCGCGGCTGGGAGGTGTCGGTGGTGCCGGTGGACGGACAGTGCCTCGTCGATCCGGACGCCGTGGCGAAGGCCCTGCGCCCGGACACGGCGCTGGTCTCGATCATGCACGCCAACAACGAGGTGGGCACCGTCCAGCCCATCGCGGAGATCGCGGCCGCCGCGCGCGAGGCGGGCGTGCTGCTGCACACCGACGCGGCCCAGTCCGCCGGCAAGATCCCGGTGAACGTGGACGCGCTGGGCGTGGACCTGCTCTCGCTGGCCGGGCACAAGCTCTACGGGCCCAAAGGCGTGGGCGCGCTCTACGTGCGCGACGGGGTCGAGTTGGAGAACCTGGTGCACGGCGCTGCCCAGGAAGGCGGGCGCCGGGCCGGCACCGAGAACGTGATCCTGGCCGTGGGCCTGGGCGAGGCCGCCGCCCTGGCCGCCGACGACCTGGACGCCGAGACGCCGCGTCTGTCCGCCCTGCGGGACCGGCTGCAGGCAGCGTTGTGCGAGGCCGCATCCGACGCGGTCGTCCACGCCGCCGGCATCGCGCGGTTGCCGAACACCCTCAGCGTCGGCTTCCCCGGCCTGCTGGCGTCGGACCTCATGGCCGGGCTGGACGGGATCGCCTGCTCGGCGGGCGCCGCCTGCCACGCCGGGGGCGCCACGGCCTCGGCGGTGCTGGTGGCCATGGACGTGCCAAACGATGCGGCCGTCGGCACCCTGCGCCTGTCGCTGGGGCGCTTTACCACCGACGCCGAGATCGAGAGGGCGATCGAGATGATCAGCGCCACTGTGGCGGAACTACGATGAAGCGGGCACTCATGCTGCTCGGACCGCCGGCGGTGGTGGTGTTCACGTTGCTGGTCCTGCGCAACGTCTGGGCGACCTTCCTGCTCTATCACCTGGGGATCTGCGTCGTGATCCCCCTGCTCGTCGCGGGGCGCGGATATGCCGGCGTGGTCGGCCTGAGCGGGGGCCGCACGCGCGACGGCGTGCGCGCGGGCCTGATCCTGGGCGCGTCCATGGCGGCGGCCCAGGTCGCCGCCCTCCTGTGGGGCGCGGACATCTTCTTCGCCGACGAGCGCGTGGTCGAGAGCCTGAACGCCTGGGGTGCCGGCCCCGAGCAGGCCGGTCCCCTGCTGCTGATCATGCTGGTGCTGAACGGTCCCGCCGAGGAGCTCTACTGGCGCGGCTTCGTGCACGGCCGTCTGGGCGGCCTGGCGCGGCGCCCGGCCGTCGCCCTCGCGGCCCTGGCCTACGCCTCCTACCACGGCGTGACCATCGGCGCGCTCTTCGGGTCGCTGCCGCTGGCGATCCTCTTCACGACGCTGGTCTGGGGCGCCGGCTGCCTCTGGGGCTGGCTTCGGGAGCGCTACGGCAACGTGTGGCCCGCCCTGCTCTCGCACGGCGGAGCCACCGTCGGCTACATGTTCGTCTACTGGGATCGCTTCGTGCGCGCGTGAGGCGGGCTCATTCGAGCCGGACGGGCGGGTCGACTCGGTAGCCTCGCTCGGCCTCCCCGTCGAGCCACACCATCTCCTGCAGCAGACCGCCGTCGGCCTCCACCGTGAACAGGCCGAACTGGTTGGCCTCGTCGCCGGTCATGGCCTCTTCCTGCTCGATCTCGTAGTCCTCGAGACCGTCCCAGCCCGCGTCGGCGAGCCAGGCCGACTCCCGGCCGCGGATGTCGCGCGCCCGGCGTGCGCCCGCGCCGAACCAGAGGAAGGAGGGGCGCGGGCGGCCGGAGATGTTGACGAGCTGCAGGCTGCGGCCGTCGGCGCGGCGCGTGATCCGGAAGCGCTCGTATGTATGGGTGTGCCCGGTCAGGACCAGATCCACGTCGGCATTCAGCAGGAGATCGACCAGGCGCCGGCCGCGCCACTCCAGGTCCCACATGACCAGGGCGGCGTCGCGGTGCTTGGACGAGCTCTGCACGAAAGGGTGGTGCAGCACGACGATCCGCGTACCGGCCGCCTTGTCGGCGAGCTGGACGGCGAGCCAGTCGAGCTGCGCCTCGACGCGGCCGTCATCCGCCCCGTAGACGAAGTCGTTGGTGTCCAGGAAGAGGAAAACGGCAGGGCCGATGTCCTTGCGATACCAGAGGCGGTCGGACGTGAGCCCGGGATCCGCCGACGACAGGAAGACGGCCGTGTTCGCGCGAGCGGGACCGGGCGCGTTGTTGGCGAGCTCGTGGTTGCCCACGCACACCAGGTAGGGCACCGGGGACAGCGGCGCGAGGATGCCGCGCAGCATGTCGAACTGGTCTGCGTGGCCGCCGTCGTTCACGATGTCGCCGGTATCCAGAACGAACAGGAAGCGCGGATCGTCCCGGACGACATCGACCATGGCGGACACCAGGTCCTGCCACTCCCCGTCGGCCAGGGCGCGCTGGTCGCCCATGATGGCGAAGCGGTAGCCGGCCCCGGCGCCGCGCGGGAGACGCGCCGCGGCCGCTTCGACGGTGGGATGCTCCAGGGGCCGCACCACCGTGTCGGAGCTGGCCGGCCAGGGACCGCCGCTGCCGCAGCCGCCCGCCGCGGCGACGAACGCCAGGATGAATACGATCGCGATCCGCCTCATGCGCTGTCCGTCCCCTCGTGCGTGAGCCGCTTGAACTCGCGGCCGATCAGGACCGCCAGCACGATCCAGACCGCCACCAGCGCCATGTTGAAGATCGTGAAGCCCTTGATGCCGAAGGCGAAGACCGACGTGCCCACCAGGACCGTCAACGAGTGCATCACGTCGCCGGCCCGCACGAAGAAGCTGTCGATGGCCTGCTTGGCCTTGTACTTCTGCTCGCGCGTGGTGGGCAAGAACAGCACGTGGCGGACGGTGTTCATCAGGCTGTAGTCGGTGGCGTTCTCGGCGGTCTTGGCCCAGCGCACCACGCCCAGCAGCGGCACCACCGCCATCAGCGCGTAGCCGCCCAGGGCGATCACCGGCAGGATCAGCAGGGCCACGCGCACGCCCAGGTACTTGATTACGCGAGAGACCAGGAACATCTGGATCAGCACGCCCGCGATGTTCACCACGAAGAAGAAGTCCGAGTAGAACTTGCCGATCCACTCGCCCTCGTCCAGCCCGCCGGACGCGCCGGCGGCGACGGTCTCGGCCGCCGTGTCCTCCACCAGCTTGCCCAGGATGTACTCGCCGATGGTGTTGACCCAGTTCAGCAGGAGCATCATGAAGGCGATCATCAACAGGTAGCGGCTCTTGCGGACCAGCTCGAAGGCGCCGCCCTCGCCCAGCGGCGGTTCGGGCTCGACCTCCGCGCCCGCCGCCGGTGCGTGCCCGGCCGTGCGCCGGTCGACCACGTTGGTGATCACCAGAGCCAGGCCCAGGATCACGCTGCTGACCAGCAGGAGCTGGTATACGCCCAGGGGCGCGATCAACAGGCTGGTGATCTTGCTGCCCACCACCGCGCCGAAGGAGGCCCCGAAGGCCACGATGGCAAAGAGGCGCTTGCCCTCGTCGGGCGTGTACACGTCGTTGGCGAAGGACCAGAACTGGGCGACGATCATCATGTTGAAGATGCCCACCCACACGAAGAACACCACGCCAAGCGGCACCCGTGCCTGGGCCAGCCCGTAGAACAACACCAGGCAGGCCATGAAAAACAGTGTCACGGTGTTGATCAGCCTCCGACGCGGCATCCGGTCCGCCAGCCGCGCGTAGAGGGGCACCGCCCCGAGCATGAGCAGGACCTGGGCGCCGGCGAGATAGCTCTTCAGCTCTGCGCCGCCGCCCGAGAGGATCAAGGCCTCGCGCACCGGCTTGATGATGTAGTAGGCGGTCAGCAGCAGGAAGACGTTCAGCGACAGCAGCAGCGAGGTGACGCCCTCGCCGGGCTTCACGTCGGCGAAGAGGCCGAGGGTCCGTTCCAGTCCGGAGCGTCCGTTGCGCGGGTTCGCGGTCATTCGCCGCTCCATTCGGGCAGGATGACGGGCCGGTCTGACAGCGCCTCATAGGCCGCGTCGTCGAACTCACCCAGCCGCATGGGCGTCACCGCGATGAAGTTGTCGTTGTAGAGCTGCTGGTCGGTGCCCGCCGGCTGGTCGTAGTCGCGGGTGTAGCGCAGGCGCCATCGCTCGCGGCCCTGTGCGTCGACGCCGTCGGGATCGAACCAGTTGAAGTAGGTGGTGTGGGCGCGACGCGCCAGGCGGACGCCGGCGATCTCGTCGGGAGCGACGCGCGGGAAGCTCACGGTGAGGTAGGCGTCCTTGCCCATGTCGCGCACCAGATCGCTCCTGCAGAACTCCAGGGCCCAGTTCCCCACCGCCGCCATCATGGCGGGATCCTCGCGCAGGCCAGAGAAGGCCACCGCCCGGTAGCCGCGGTGGGCGGCGGTGCGCACCACGCCGATGGTGCCGCTGGCCAGCCAGCTGTCGGCCAGGTTGGGGCTGCTGTTGACGCCCGAGAGCACGATGTCCGGGGGACTGTCCTTCATGAGGGTCGTCAGGGCCAGGAACATGCAGTCGGCGGGAAAACCGTCCACGCCCCAGGCGCGCACCCCCTCGCCGAAATCGCGCGGTTCCACCGACAGCACCTTCTTCGAGAAGACCGAGCAGTAGTTGGAGCAGCCGCTGCGGTTCTCCAGGGGCGCCACCACCCACACCTCGCAGTGGGGGGCGAAGGCGTCGACGAGGACCTTCAGGCGGGGGTTGTCGATGCCGTCGTCATTGGAGATGAGGACGCGGGTGAACCAGGCGGCGGCGTCTGAGGCGGCGGAGGAAGCGATGGCGCCCTCGACAGACACTAGGAAAACACAGAGAAGAAGAAGCACGATTCTTCGCATGGCACACATTCCCTACATCATTCACATGGCCCGTTGTCTGCGATGTACACACTCGTGACATCGGCGAGTTCTTCCACTAGCTCGAAAGCCTCGCATTGGGATAGAGCCACGTTGCCGGTAATACGGATCGTATCTACGGATTCTAGGCCATTGAGTCCGGTCAAAGAAGCGAGGGCCGAGTTCGAATTAATCGACAAGTGCCACAAAGAGCTGATGTGTTCCAGGCCCGACAGATCCGTCAGCCCGTCGTTGCTGAACAGACCGATATCCAACATCGAAGCGTTCGCAGGAAAGCTGTCCAGATCGACAAGCGAGTTACAGTTGCTCAAACTGAACTCCTCCAGGGCGACCAGCTGCGTCAACTCGCCCAAGGAAGTCAGGTTCTCACAATCCCTGAGAGCGAACTTGGCAAGAGCCGGCAGCATGGACATAGAACCGCACGAGGTGAGACTCAGGCAATCAGACACTCTCACTTCTTTCAGCCCAGGAAGATCTCTCAATCCGAACAGAGTGACCAAGGCATTGTTCTCATATATATCGATGTATTCGAGAATGGTCAGCCCTGACACGCCCTCCACCGAGACGAGATTCTCGTTTTCATCGATATGCAGCATGCGAAGACTGTCTGCCGATGACAAACCGTTCAGGTCCTGGAGAGACGAATTCCCCCTCAACATGAGCGAGAACGGACTCTGGATACCATCCAGACCCTCCAGAGACGTTAGATCAGGATTCCCTTGAATATTGACCAAACCAAGCTCCGGCATGATCCCCAATCCCGCCAAGCTCACCAAGCCCGTATTGTATTCAACATCGAGTCGATCGAGACCGGGCAGCTCGGGCATTCCACTCAGATCCGAGACGGAGGTCATGCCCAGAATCGAGAATCCGGTCAGGTTGGGCATTTGAGGCAAGGTGGACAGATCAAATTCATCAGATAACTGGTTGAGCGTAAGGTGGATCAGATCGGGACACGATTGAAGACCCGACAGATCGGACAGGGCCTCGGACCAGCCAATGCTCAATTGCACGAGTTCTTCACCACAGGACAGCTCTGTCAGGCTGGGCAAGTGCATGATCAACATCTGGGTGATGCCGCCTACATCCGATAGCCCGGACAGAGAGGCTATCTTGTCGCAGAACTCGAGAGACAGAGTATCCAGATGTGTCAGATCCGAGAAACCATCCAGACCGGTGAGTTCGTCGCAGTGCGATATGGTTAACTCATGCAGGGTTCCGAGCGACGAAAACGCACTCAGATCATTCAGATACATGTTGTTGTACAACCACACGGATTGAGCAGAAATCAGATTATCCAGGCCGGATAGATTAAACACGTATACGCCGCTAATGGTCAGAACATCCTCCACGACCCGCAGATCCGACAGAGGTCCCAGATCGTAGACCGGATTCGCGGAACTCGATTGAATGGACAGTCTGCCTCTGATCTCCCGCACCCCCCGAAGCTGTTCCAGTTCAGCTTGTCCATGCACCGCAACGCTGCCTGGCAACTCCGTGAAGCAAGGCTCACACAATTGGTCATCATCACAGCCTGCGCTCACGAACAAACATGCGGCGAATAGAAGAACATAGTGCCGATAATTCACATCACACCGCCTATTGATTCACGAAATCCGTAGTAGTAGAACGATACACACCTATATCAATCACACCGGCCGCACCGGCAAGGTAACCGTGAACACACTCCCCTCCCCCACCTCGCTGCTCACCCGAATCTCCCCCTTGTGGCGCTCGACGATCTGCTGCACCGTGGCCAGGCCCCAGCCCATCTTGACGCGGTCGTCGCCGGCGGTGAAGCCCACGTCGAAGAGGCGGTCGCGGCGTTCAGGCGGGATGCCCACGCCCGTGTCGGCGATCTCCACGCTCACCGCGCCGTCGCCGGCCTCGGCGGCGATGGTGATGACGCCCTCGCCCTCGATGGCCTTGGCCGCGTTGGTCAACAGGTTCAGGAACAGCTGGTTCAGCTCACCCGGGTAGCAGGTGACCAGGGGCAGTTCGCCGTACTCGCGCACCACCTTGATGCGGTCGCCCAGCTCGTGCTTGATCACCGTCAGGGTGTTCTCGAGGCCCTGGATGAGATCGGCCCGCTGCAGCTCGGCCTCGTCCAGGTGGGTGAAGTTCTTCAGGCCGAGGATCTGGTCGGCGATGCGTTCGCCGGCGACGCTGAGATTCTCGGTGCTCTCGCGCAGGGCCGACAGGGCGCGTTGCAGGCGCGGGTCGTCGCGCAGCTCGGCGAGGTCGCCGGCGGCGGTGAGGATCTCCTCCACGCGCGCGCGGGCCCGCGATGCCACGTCGGCCGAGGCGGAGACGGCGCCGACCGGGTTGTTCAGCTCGTGGGCCAGGCCCGCCACCATCTGTCCCAGAGACGCCATCTTCTCCGATTGGATGAGCTGGGTCTGGGTCTCGCGCAGGTGGTTCAGGGTGCGCTCGAGTTCGTCGGTGCGCTCCAGCAGCTGCTGCTCGGCCTCCTTGCGGGTGCAGATGTCGACGATGGTGCCGACCATGCGCGCCGGCCGTCCCCGCTCGTCCTTCTCGACGATCTTGCCCCGGCTGTGCACCCAGCACCACTTGCCGTCCTTGCGCTTCATGCGCAGTTCCAGGTCGAAGGGGAAGCCGTGGGCCAGATGCGCCTCGAAGGCGCTGTCGACGAGCTCCTGCTCGTCGGGATGCATCAGGGCGCCCATGCCCGCCATGTCGGTGGGCAGCTCGCCGGGCTCGTAGCCCAGGATCTCGGCGTATTGCGGTGTGACGTACATCTCGTCGGAGACCACGTTGAAGTCCCAGAGCCCGTCGTTGGCGGCGTCGAAAGCCAGGGCCAGGCGCTCCTCGCTCTCGCGCAGGGCCGCCTCGGCCTTCTCGCGACGGTCGATGTCGGTGATCAGGTTGTGCTGCATGAGGCGGAAGGTGTCGGCGAGGCGTCCGAGGTCGTCGCCCGAACGGTATTCCAGCGACTGGTGCAGGTCGCCCTGGGCGATGGCCCCGGTGGCGTCGCGGATCTCGCGCACCGGCCGCAGCACCGACCAGATCACGCCGATCGACACCACGATCATGGCCGCGATGCAGGCCGCGATGATGCCGGTGATGAAGCCGCGGAAGTTCCGCGCGATGCGCCGCGACTCCTCCAGGTGGCCGCGCAGCTCCTCGCGCCTGTGCTCGGCCGTGGCGCGCACGGCGGCCACCAGTTCCTCGTGACGGGTGCGCATGAGCGTGAGGTCGGCCAGCAGGTGTTCGTCGACGTCGATGTCGCTCTCGATCATGCGGGCGGTGGCGCGGCTGGCCACCTCGAAGTAGGTCTCGCAGCGCAGGTGCAGCACGTCCAGGTCGGCCTGGTCGGCGTGGGGCAGGGCGCGGGCGGCCTCGACCACCGCCTGGAACTCGTCCCGCAGCAGCGCCGCCTCATCGATCATGTCCGGATCGCCGGCGGTCATGGCGCCCTGCAGGGTGTAGGGCAGCTGTCCGGCCAGCAGTTCCAGCCGGTGGCTCTGCTCCAGGGCCGCGTAGTACTCGGTCTCGATGCGCTCGATGAGCCGCTCGCCCCGGGTGGTGCCGACGCGGCTCAGGACGAGGATCGCCAGGAAGGCCACGGCGGCCAGGATGGGCAGGATCATGATCCGGTGCTGGAATCTCACTGGCAGACCAGCTCCTTGACGCCCCGCAGCGTCGCACCGCGGGAGACGTAGCCGACCGCGCCCGGCGTATGCGCCACGTAGGCCATCAGCTCGCCCTCGTCGTCGAAGGCGCGCGGCGGGATGCCCTTGCCGGTGAAGACGGCCTGCTTCCAGTAGATCTCGAACTTGGCCACAGATCTGTCCAGAAGCCCGTCCACGAACGCTTCATGGGTTTCGCCGTCGCGGAGCATGACCGGCACGATGCGCACGCCGCCCGTCCAGCGGGTCTTCTTGCCCAGGAAGATGCGCTGGACGTTCTTCTCGCTGCAGGTCGCGTCGGGCACGTCGGGGTGGGCGATGAGGACCACGCCCGGGTGCTCGTCGGCGGCCGCGGGCACAGCCAGGAACAGCATGACCAGAGGCAGCAGCATCAGGAGCAGGGCGCCCGTCGTATTTCGCTTGAGCATCTCCCCTCCCCCTAGAAGTAGAACGTGGACTTGGCCGCCGTGTACTGCCACCACCGGCGCATGGCCAGCGGGTCGTCCAGGTCGTTGCGCGCCAGGCTCGACAGGGCCGTGCCGTCCACCAGGTGGTGCTCGAACTTCAGGAGCCAGTGGTCGTTCACGTCGTAGCGCAGGGCGAAGCAGTGGTCCTTCTGCCAGGCGAAGAAGTCGCGGAGGCCCTGGCTGGCGATGCCGCGGCCGGTACGGTCCTCGCGGTCGCCGAAGAACTCTGAGTAGAAGCCGGTGAGCGCCAGCTTCTCGGAGGCCTGCCAGGACAACTGCCCGTACCAGCCCTCCGACGTGATGGCGTTGAGCCGCTCCTGGGAGTATTCGAGCGTGAAGGTCAGCGGACCGCGGGTGTACTCGCCCGAAAGCGTCAGGATGCGTCCCAGGTCGCCGTCGAAGGTGACGGGATCCGAAACGAAATGCACGCCGTCGGCGTCGGTGACCTTGAACTGCAGGCGGGCGTCCATGTCGAAGCGGGCCTTGAAGTAGGTGGCGCCCAGGCGGAGGTTGTCCAGGGGACACTGCCACTGGACGCCGCCGCCCCAGACCCAGTCGAACTTGGCCTCCGAGTCGTCGACGCCCAGGAACTCGTAGGTGGTGCCGGGCGGCGGGTTGACCTCGCTGATCTTGCCCTGCGACACCCAGATGTCCTCCCAGAAGCCGTTCTCGGCGTCGGGCACGTTGAGGGTGCCGGCGTAGAGCTCGTAGTCGAGCTGGCCGCCGTGCTTCAGGGGCAGGTTGCCGTAGATGCCGGCGCCCTCCATGCCCACGATGAAGTCGCGGTGCTCCTCGTTGTAGACGGCCTGGGGCAGCAGCACCGTGGGCCGCAGCATGTCCACGTCGCGGCCCTGGCCGTAGAGCCCCTGCAGGGTCTTGAACTTGCCGATGCGGATGCCCGTGTAGTCGCAGTGGTGGTAGTCGGCGTAGGCCCAGTCGATCACCACCTTGTTGTTGCCGACCTCGCCGAAGTCGCGCGCCAGGAACTGCAGACCCACGCGCAGCCGCTCCTCGGGCCGGGCCTGGATGCTGACGGCGGCCTCGTGGAACTCGGCCGAGCCGTCGCGCGAATCGTCGACCAGGTAGTTCACGTCGCGCGAGTTGAGCCAGCCCTGGCTGACGAAGCCGCGCACGTAGAGTTCCTCCACCTGGGCCGCCGCCGGGACGGCCAGCAGGAGCAGTCCGGCGAGCGCGATGGATCTCGAAACGTTCAACATCTCCACTCCTAGATGAAGGTCTTGAGAATGTCGGTCTGCAGCCCCTGCAGCTTGCCGTAGGCGGCGTCGATCTCCGAGATCTTGTCCTCGAGGGCCCGCAGCAGGTTCATGCGCTCGATGCCGTTGCGCAGCACCAGCAACAGGTTGTCGTTGTCCCACGGTTTCTCGATGTACTGGAAGAGCCCCACCTCGTTGATGGCCTTGATGGCGTTCTCCTTGTCCGCGTAGCCCGTCAGCAGGATGCGCGGCGCGTGGGGTCGCAGTTCGCGGAAGTCCCGCAGGAAGGCGATGCCGTCCATGCCGGGCATCAGGTAGTCGGAGATCACGATGTCCACGCTCTGTCCGCGTCCGAATTCCAGGGCCTCCCTGGGATCGAGGAAGGCGTGCACCTCGTACTCGGTCTCGAGCTCCAGGAAGGTGGACAGGCTGGTCAGGACCATCTGCTCGTCGTCGACGATCAGCACGGTCGGTTTGGTCTCGGCAACGCTCATCCCGTTCTCACTCCCGCTTGTCGTCGGTCGATTCGTGCGCGGCCAGGCCGCGCAGGCGGCGAGCCACGGCCTTGATAACACCCTGGGCGATCTGCACGTGATCCGCCATCAGGTCCACGAAGTCGTCGCGGTCGATCCGCAGCAAGGTCGCGTCGGCCACGACCTCGGCATTCACCAGGCGCGGTTCCTCATCGAAGAGCGCCCAGGTGCCGAAGGCCTCGCCGGGCCCCGCCTCGCTGATGGTGCGCTCGCCCCGGCGCAGGGCCACGCGTCCGTCCAGCACCAGGTAGAGCGCGTCGGCGGGATCGTGCTGGCGGTAGAGCGTGTCGCCCTCCAGCAGCGAGATCTCGTCGGCGATGGCCGCCAGCACCGCCAGGTTCTCGGTGGGCACCTCGGCGAAGACGTCCACATCCTGCAGCAGGATCACCTTCTCGATCACCGTACGCACTCTACACCGCCTTCACGAGCTCGACCGTCTCGCGGACGACGGGCGACGGATCGTCCGCCGCCGCCGCCACCATGTCACGCACCCGGGCCGTGTCCACACCGGCACCATAATACACGGCGCAGCAACGGAGCCAGGGATCGCGGCTGCCGAGCATGTACGCCACCGCGTCGTCCATGCTGCGCAGGGCGACGCCGAAATGGTCCCTCCCGGCGTTCCAGACCGCCAGGCCGCTCTCCCGCTCGATCATGGGCAACAGGCCGGACCTGAGCCCCGGTTCGAGAATCTGTTCCAGGTAGGCCACCGCGTTGGCGTGCAGCGTGCGGCGCCCGGCCTGGACGCCGTGGCAGGCGTCCTGGATCTCACGCGGCGGATGGAGGAGCGCCAGCAGCGCGAAGACGTTGTCGATCTCCTGGCGCAGACGCTCGTCCAGCACGCGCAACAGCAGACGCGCGGCGTCGCCGCCCGGATCGCGTACCACCAGGCGACGGACCTGGAAGAGGGCATAGTAGCACTCCGCCTCTCTACGCAACAGGTCGCGCACGGTCTCGCGGTCGGTCTTGAGGTGCCGGTCCGCCAGGCGCAGGCGCGCGAGCTGCCGCAGGATCTCGTCGCGCAGCAGCGATCCGGCGTCCCCGGCGTGCTTCAGCAGCAGGGCCGCCGTCTCGGCACGCGGGATGCCGCCGAGCACCCGCGCCGCCAGGCGGCGATCCAGGGGGTGCCGCCGCGCGTCGCCGACGGCTTCGTCCAGGGCCAGCAGGGCGTCGGGACCGTAGCCGCGCAAGGCCTGGCGCACGACGTCGCGCAGGCCGCGCGCGGATAGCCGGTCCACCAGCCAGGGCAGGCGCCGCATGTCGCGCACGTGGCCCAGGCTCTGCACGGCGGAGCGCGCCACCGCCGGCGTCAGGTCCACGAGCAGTTCGCCGAGCAGCTCGCGGCAGAACGGACGGCGGGCGTGACGCAGGGCGGCGGCCAGGGCCAGGCGGCCCTCTTCGGCTCCCTCGCCCTCGGCGGCGAGGATCGTGCGCCCGAGGTCCTCGTCGATCAGGGCCGCGTCCTCGGCGCCGCCGCCGTTGGCGATCCAGCAGAGGGCGGCGTTGCGGCAGGACGGCGGACCCGCCAGCAGCGAGGCCAGCGTCGCCGCGCGCGCGTCGGCCGAGACGGCCATCAGCACGCCGACGGCTTCCCGGCGCGTGTCGAGGTCGGGATCGCCCAGCAGGTCGCGGGCGGCGTCGGTCGCCTGGTCGCTCCCCACGGCGGCCAGGGCGGCCAGGGCGCCGCGCCTGACCGCGGCGCTGTCGTGGCGCAGCAGGGGAGCCAGCGGGGCGGACACGTCGACTCCCTTGAGTGCCGGCACCAGCCCCAGGGCGTAGAGGAGCTGGCGCTCGTTGCCGCCGGACAGCGAGGCCAGCACCGAGTCGGACGTGGCGGCATCGCCGATACCGGCCCGCAGGTCGGCGCCGTCGATGCTGCGCCGGGTGATGGCCGTGCGGAAGGCGTCGACGTAGGTGCCCCGCATCATCACCAGCAGCACGATCCAGCCCACCACCAGCAGAGCCACCACCGGGCCGAGATCACGCACCGAGAGGCCGAGCCCGGCGGTCAGTCCCAACAGCAGCAGGCCGGCGAAGCCCCGTCCCCAGCGGTCCACGATCAGGTCGATGGCCACCTTGGTGCGTTCCTTGAGGGCCTGGGGCACGGGCAGGTAGAGCAGTTCGCGGCCGGTCTTGTCGAGGGAATGCTTCAGGGCCAGGTCGCTGCCGCGCAGCAGCAGACCGGCCGCCAGGGCGGGCGCGGCGAGCATGGCGGCCGAACCCAGGGCGAGCAGGGCGGGCAGGATCATCAGCGCGCCCACCGCGCCCAGCCAGCGCAGCAGGCGATTGGTCAGCAGGAGCTGGACGAACAACGACAGCAAGCTGACCAGGGCGTAGAAGCGCCCGAGGAACGAGGTCAGTGTCGCGGTGTCGCTCATGGCCTCGAAGGTCACGGTCTTGAACTGGTAGTCCACGAAAGCCGTGACCATCACCGACACGGCGATCAGGCCCACCATCAGTGTCAGGTGCCGCGAGCGCAAAACCAGGCGCAGTCCCTCGCCGTGCCTTTCCCGTTCCGCGCGCCGCGCACGCGCCCGTCGGTCCCGGGCGGTTTCGCGCGCCGTGCGCCGCGGCCGGGCCAACACCAGCAGGGCGCCGCTGGCCAGCAGCAGGGCCAGGGCCGCCAGGGTCAGGTCCTCGGCCGCGAGGCCCAGCCTCTCGACGGCCTGTCCCGTCGCCACGCCACCGGTCACGGCGCCGAGGATGCCGGCCAGTCCGAGCAGCGGGAAGATGCGTCGGGCCTGCCCTGCGTCGAAGTGGTTGTTGGCCATGAGCCAGAACTGGGCCGTGGCGAGCACGCCGTAGATGCCCACCCAGGCATAGAAGAGGTAGTAGACCCAGAGTTGGCCGGAACCGAGCAGCCAGCGCAGCAGCACCAGCGAGACGGCCAACACGACGATGGTCGCCGCGGAGAGCCGGTCCAGGGACAACCGGCGGCCGGCGCGGCCGTACAACACCGTGGCGGGCGCGGCCAGCAGGGCCGCCGCGATGAAGACCAGGGGCAGCTGTGCAGGACTGGCCCCGGTCAGGAACAGGGCGTCGCGGGCCGGCTTGAGGAAGTAGTGGGAGACCAGCAGCAGGAAATAGCTGGCGGCCATCATGGCCGTGACGGCCGCCTCGTCCCCGCGCACGGGGAACAGGCCTGCCAGGCGGCGTTTCATGCCCCGACGCCGTCGGTCTGACAGGGGTGGAGCCCGTGACCGGTGAGGTCGCGGGGAAAACGCAATATGAAGGCCGCGCCGCCCGCCGCCGGGGCGTCGTGTTCCAGGGTGCCCCCCAGCTTGCCCGCCAGGTATCGCGAGAGGGCCAGGCCGAAACCGGTGCCGCCGGCCTCGCCCTTGGTGGTGAAGCCGTGGTCGAAGATGCGTCCGCGGAGATCCTCGGGAACGCCTGGGCCGTCGTCCTGCACGCGTATCTCAGCCGTGTCGTCCTCGACGCGGATGCCGACGGTGATGCGTCCGGTGTCCTCGATGGCCTGGGACGCGTTGAGCAGCAGGTTGACCACGATCTGGTCGAGAGGCTCGGGGAACGCGACCACAGACGGCACTTCGTCCCAGTCGCGCACCACCTCGATGCGCCGCTTGAGGTGGTGGTCGAGCAGCAGCAGGGCGCCATCGACGGTCGCCGTCAGATCGACCGGCTGCGCCTCCGGACACTCGCGGGCCAGGAAGCGCTTGAGCTGGCCGACCAGGGCCACCATGCGCGCGACGGCCGTCTCGACCACGCGGTCACCCTCGCCGAGGGCCGCGCGCAGCTTGCCCAGCGCCGCGTCGCCGGCCAGTTCGGGCGCCCGTTCGTCGATCAGCGCGAAGAGCTTGTCGAGGGCCAGCTTCTGGTTCGAGTGGGTGCAGCGCACGGCGCCCAGGGGCGTGTTGATCTCGTGGGCGAGGCCGACGGCCATCATGCCCAGAGCGGCCATCATGTCGTGCTCGGCGAGTTTCTCGAGGTCGGGCAGTTCACGATCGTGGTTCATGCCGGTTCCTTCGGACGCTAGTCCCAGCGTCCCGCCTGCGGATCCGTGGCGTCGACGGCCAGCTGCAGGCGCTGCTCGAGCTGGCTGCTGTCGACGGTCGCCTCGAACTCGGGCGACGGGGTGAACTCGACGGCCACGTCGGGGTAGCCCAGGCCCTGGGTCAAGGTCTGCAGGGTGCGCACGGCCGAGGCCTGGGCGTCCGCCGTCACGCGGCGCACCTGCTCCGCGGCGAAGCGGCGCGACTCCTGGCGGCTCTCGGCGATGAGCTGGTTCTTGGCGTCCACGCTGAAGCCGCCGGTGAAGAAGCGGCCCACCAGGTCGGGCATGAGCCAGGGCAGCAGCTCGGGCTTGTCCTCGCTGTGGATGCGCATGTCGCGCAGGAAGACCTCGTGGCGGCAGGGCGGTAGCACGATGCGGCAGCTGTCCGGACCGGTGCGCGTCACCTTGCAGGCCGGGTCGTTCAGGTCGTAGCGGAAGTCCACGTCGAACTCCATGATCAGGGTGATTCGCTCCTCCGACAGCAGCCAGTTCAGGTACTTCTGTCCGAACTCCCCGAACCAGTGCTTGTTGGAGCTGATCACTTCCTTGGTCATGATGCGGAAGACGCACAGCTCGCCGACGGCGCGCATGCTGGTCACGAAGCTCTCGATGGTCGGCGCGGCGGGTTTGCGGGACTTGCCGCGGCCGCGGCGGGCCAGGCGCCAGGTCAGCGCGAGCAGCAACGCCACCCCGAGCCCGACCAGGATACCGGTCATGAGATTCTGCATGGGATCTCCCCGGGTTCAATACGTCCGCAAAACCTAGCACGGCGCGCCAAGGCTGGCCAGCGCGGCGCAGATGGCCTATCATCCCGCCATGTCACGCGCACAGACACCGTTGACCGCCCACGCGGGCGTGGACGTGCCGCTGATCTGCGGCCCCATGTTCCCGTGCAGCAATCCCGAGCTGGTGGCCGCCGTGTCCGAGGCCGGCGGCCTGGGCATGGTGCAGCCCATCACGCTTACGCAGGTCTGCGACTACGGGTTCCGCGAGGGACTGCGCCGCATCCGCGAGCTGACCGCCCGGCCCATCGGCATCAACCTGCTGCTCGAGCAGAGCTTCCGCCGCTACCAGACCCGCATGGACGAGTGGATCGAGATCTCCCTGGAAGAGGGCGTGCGCTTCTTCCTGACCGCCCTGGGACATCCGCGCCTGGTGGCCGACCGCATCCACGCGGCGGGCGGCGTGGTCTACCACGACGTCACCGGCGTGGGCTTCGCCCGCAAGGCCCTCGAGGCGGACATCGACGGCCTGGTCTGCGTCAACGACCACGCCGGCGGCCACGCCGGGCGGCGTTCGGCCGAACGGCTCATGGACGAGATGGGGGACCTGGGCGTGCCCCTGGTCTGCGCCGGCGGCATCGGCTCGCCCGAGGCCTTCCGCGCGGCCCTCGACCTGGGCTACGCGGGCGTGCAGTGCGGCACCCGCTTCATCGCCACCGAGGAGTGCGAGGTCCACGACGACTACCGCCGCGCCATCCTCGCCGCCGGGGCGGAGGACATCCTGATGACGGAGAAGCTGTCCGGCGTCCCGGTCTCGGTCATCGACAGCCCCGCGGTGCGCCGGCTCGGCCTGAAGGCCGGCGGCCTGGCCAAACGCCTGCTGCGCCACCCGCGCACCAAGCACTGGATGCGCGCCTGGTATCAGATGCGCGCCCTGAAGCGGCTGCCCAAGGCCGCCCGCAACAGCACCGCCTACGACGGCTACTACCAGGCGGGCAAGAGCGTCGGCGGCATCCACGAGGTGCTGCCGGCGGGCGAGGTGGTGCGCAGGTTCGCGGCGGCGCTGGAGGACGGGGCTTGATCGCCTGGTGCACCTATTGCTCGGCCGACAAGCGCACCGATCCCGAACCGCTGCCCGCGCTCGAGCGCTACCTGGACGACCGCATACACGCGCTGGCCGCGGCGGCCGAGGCCGCGGGCGTTGCCTTCCTGATCCTGTCGGGTGAATACGGGTTGCTGCGGCCGGAGGCGCCCATCCCCTGGTACGACCACCTGCTACAACAAGAAGCCGTCGACTCACTGGCTGCAAAGGTATCTGAGCAGTTGACCGCATTGGGTTGTACGGAACTCACCTACTATACAGTCTCAGAGGCTGCCGACCCGAAGATCGTCCCCTACCGCAACACGATAACGCAGGCTTGCGCGATAGCAGACACGGAGCTCATGATCATCATGGTTCCGTAGGGGACATCCAGCTTGAACTCGCGGCCGTAGCGTCGTCTGGGAGAGCTCATCTCAACACCTCCGGCCTACACAAATGTAGGCTTTTCGAAGTGTCGGAAAAGGCAGGCAAGTCCACGGCGCACACTAGTATAGCCTCTTCACAGCCCCCCAGGTCAGCCCCTCGTCACCGCCGGTCAGACAGCCCCCATTGATCCACGCCACCTCGCCCCACGCGGCGAACAATGGTTGGCACGGGATCGGGAAGCCGGCTTCGACCGCGTAGCCGGGGCTGTCGGGGAAGTGTAGCGAGTCCTCGATGCTACGCAGGATGAACGTGGCCTCGGCATGGCCCTCGTGGCCCAGCCAGGAGATGTCGACGTGAGCGATGACGGTTGCGTCACCCGTGATGGGGAGCAATGCATGGCTCAAGTCGATCACGTAGTCGTCCGGGTCGGCGGCATAGTCGGCGGCACCGGACGTCAAGGTCAAACCTGTTGGGGGTGAATAGGAGTTGGTGAGGATTTCAGCGTGTGCCTCCCAAACCTGTATCCAGGGAAAGGGCGTGTCTGGACGGGTTACAAGTAGATAGGCTGTAACGGCGAGGCCATTGCCCGGTCCAGGTATCCAGTCGTCCAATGTCAGGCAGTACTCGACACCATCGGTGTCGAAGTAAAAGCTCATTCCATCTGGATCGGGATCGATAGGCTCTGCGCCAGCACAAGTGGCAAGCAGCAGCAGGATCAGAAATCTCATGGCCCCCTCCTCAATTGAAGTGGTAGGCGATATACGGGGAGTATAGAACGGGCGGCAGCAGATCGGCGGCACAGCGCGCCTTAGTACAACCTCTTCACAGCCCCCCAAGTCAGATCATCGTTGCCCATTGACAAGCAGTCCCCGTTGATCCAAGCCACCTCGCCCCACTCGCCAAAAAGTGATTGGCAGGGGGACGGAAAACCGGCCTCGGCAGCATAGCCGGGACCGTCCGGGAAAGACAACGAACCCTCGACGCCTTCCAGGATGAATGTGGCCTCGGCATGACCTTCCCAGCCAGACCAGGAGAGGTCGACTTGAGCGATCAGCACGGCTTCGCATATGATGGGCTGGTACCCATGGCCGGGAGAGACTACGTAATCGCCCGGAATATTCGTGTAGTTAGCGGAGCCGGGGGTCAACTGCCAAGGACTGGCCGACGGGGGGGTGTAGGAGTTGGTGACGATCTCGATGTGCGCCTCCCAGGCCTGGATGGTCGGGAAGACCGTATCCGGACGGGTCACCAGCAGGTACGCGGTGATCGTGGGGCCGGCGCCGATCGCAGGTTCCCAGTCGTCCAGTTCTAGGCAGTAGGCCGTGCCTTCGGTGTCGAAGTAGATACTCATGCCGTCGGGGTTGGGATCGATCGGTTGCGCTACAGCGCAGGCGGCGAGCAACATCATCACGATCAGGAAACGCACAGCGACCTCCATGGGTTGTGGTCGTGGGCGATGCGATGAGTATAGCACAGCAGGATGCAGATTCCTTGTATAGTCCCGGAGGTGGGATCTCTTTGCATGTCAGGGAGGAGTTCTATTTGAGTAGTGACGGTACTCGCCTGACACCTGTCCACGAAAGAGAACGGTGGCCAGACCGTCTCAGCTTGGGTAAAACCGTGGTTTTTTTTTTAGGAAGTCTCGTTCCTTGCGCAATCGCTCGTTCTCACGGCGAAGACGAGCGATCAGGGCGGCCTGGGACGTCTGCGAACCCTTGCCGGGGAAGGCTTCCGCCTTGTCGTCGCGGTACTGGCGCATCCAGCGACTGAGCGTGTTCGGGGATATGTCCAGCTCCCTGGCTACCTCGGCCTGGCTCTGACCGGTGGCCTGGATCCGGCGAACCACTTCCAGCTTGAACTCGCGGCTGTATCTCTTCTGGGATGGGCTCATCTCAACACCTCCAGGCTATACAAAGATAGCCTCTTTGAGATGTCGGAAAATGGCAGGCAAGTACAATCAAGCATGCAGAATACTAGGGACGATTTAAAAAGCCAGCTTCAAGAGATCAGCCGATAGGCTCCAGCAACCCGAACATGTTCCCCTCCGGATCCGCGCAATAGGCGTGATTGCCCACCCCGGGGATCTCCTGGGGCCCGTGGATCTTCTTCCCGCCGGCGGTCTCGATGGCCGCCACGCACTCGGCCATGGACTTGACCTCGATGGTGTTGATCACGGCCTGCGGGAAGTGGCGCTCCATGAAGCCGCCGTTGATGCCCGGGCCGTCCTGGCCGGTGGTGGCCAGCCAGTAGCCCTGGGGGCCGTCCCAGGTGGCGATCTCCCAGCCGAAGACGTCCTTATAGAATCCGCTGAGCTTGGCGGGATCTTCGCCCAGTATTTCGAAATGCACGGGTCTGTTCATGTCTCCCCCTAGGGCATGGCGTAACGCGTGGAGTAGGGTTCGGCCTGCCCGCCCAGGACGTCCAGCAGGGTGGTCGTGAGCTGGCGCAGATGGAGCAGGTCGTGGGCGGCCCAGGCGGCCAGCAGGTCGCCGGCGCGCAGCTCGCCCAGCTTGGGATGAACATAGGCACGCGCGAGGTCCTTCGCCTCCACCTCGCCCAGCCAGGCCAGCGAGGCGGCGCGCTCCACCAGGAACTCGCCGACCACCGCGCCCGGCATGCGCTCGTTGTACTTGTGCTCCTCCACCCAGGCCTGCGGATCGATGGGCGGCCACTCGGCCGTCGGGTCCTCCAGGGTCGAGCGCAGGCGCGCGCCGAAGTCGTCGCGCTCCTCGTCGATGAGGTGGCAGAGGATCTCCAGGGGGCTCCAGCGCTCCGGCGCGGGGCGCTGGCGCAGGGGCTCCTCCGGCAGGCCGTCCATCAGGGCCGCGATGGCCGCGCCGCTGCGACCCAGGCTGTCGATCATCGTCTTGGGATCCATGTCTACCTCGCTACGTTGGCGGCGCCGCGCTCCAGGAAGTCGAGGCTGCCGAGCATCTCGCGTCGCATCTCACGGTTGAGGGTCGAGCGTACGGCCGCGGCCACCGGCGTGTCGACCCCGGGATCGTCGGCGAAGAAAGATCCCAGCAGGTCCGTGGTCTCGGGCAGGTGCACCAGGCGCGGCGATTCGTCCGGATCGAGACCGGCCAGCTCGGCCGCCAGGGCCACCGCGTCGTCCAGGTAGCCGACGGCGTCGACCAGGCCGTTGGCCGCGGCCTGGCGACCGGTGAAGACGCGGCCGTGGGCCAGGGACTCGGCCCGCGCGAAGCTCATCCCCCGGTGCTCGGCCACGTCCGCGAGCCAGGCGTCGTAGGATTTCCAGTGGGCTTCGGTGTGACGTTCCCATTCCACCGTGGTGGGATCGCGGTAGTCGCCGCCCAGGCCGGCCATGGGCCCCTTCTCCACGAAGCTCTTGGAGAAGCCGATCCTGTCGTAGAAGCCCTTCATGTTGAACATCATGCTGATGGATCCGATGGACCCCGTGTAGGTCAGGGGGCCGGCCATCAGCTTCGTGGCCTGGTAGGCCAGGGTGTAGCCGCCCGAGGCCGCCACGTCCACCATGGACACGACCACCGGCTTGGCCGCCGCCAGCCGGCCCACCTCGTGGGCCATCAGGTCGCTGGCCAGGCTCTCGCCGCCGCCGGAGTCGATGCGCAGGACCACGGCCTTCACCTCGTCGTCGAGGCGGCAGCGCCGCAGCTCGCGGTTGACGGTCTCGTGCCCCATCATCTGGCCCCACACGGGGTCGACGCGACTCTCGCGCCCGCCGATGTTGCCCTCGGCGTGGATCACCGCGACAACCCCCTCACCCATGTCGATCAGGTCGTCCCACGACACGTCCGCGTAGGTGTCGAGGTCGACCGTGGGCAGGACCTCGTCCTCGGGGTCGCGCAGCTCGTCCTCCAGTTCGGACCAGAAGATCACGCGGTCGATGAGGCCGCTCTCGGCCGCCTCGTCGGGCTCGAACTCGGCGTATTCCATGAGCTCGGTCACGCGCTGCACGCTCAGGCCCCGGTCGGCAGCGATGGCCGGCACCACCACGTCCCAGATGTCCTCGAGCAGCCAGGTGCGCTGTTCGCGGCCGGGGCCGCTCATCTCCGTGTCGGTGATCACCTCGGCGGCCAGCTTGTAGTCCTTGATCCGGTGCAGGTGCGGCTTGATGCCCAGCTTGTCGAGCATGGCGCGCACGTGGTAGCTCTGCGCGGTGATCCCCTTGATCTCGAAGTAGCCGCCGCCGGGCATGGCCACGTCGTCGCAGCCGGCCGCCAAGAACAGGGTCTCCAGGTCGAGGGCGTCGCCCCAGGCGTGCACCGGCTTGCCCGCCGCCTGCACCCCGTCCACGGCGTGGCGCAGCTCCTGCAGCTTGGCCAGGTCGGCGGTGTGGGACCAAGAGATCCTGAAGATCACGCCGGCGATGCGGTCGTCGACCGCCGCCTTGCCCAGGCCGTCGAGCATGTCCTGCAGGGTCAGCGGCGAGCCCCCGATCATCTCGGAGATGGGTCCGCCGGGCGGGTCGTACTCGGTGACCTCGCCGTAGAGGTCGAGCACCAGCCAGCTGCCGTCCTCGATGTCGGGCCCGCGTCCGAACAGGAACCAGACGACGCCCGCGAGGATCAGCAGGCTGACCACCAGGGACAGGATCGTGAGCGCGACCGAGCGCAGCAGGTCGTGGAAGAAGCCTTCGCGTGCCATGGAAGCCTCCGGAGGGGTTGGGACGTGATCCGCATGCTACGGGATCATAGCGCGGAGGGTTGCGGAATTGCACGGGCGAAGGTCGGCCGATGCCTGTACAATGCGGATCCAAACCAGGAGCGAGACCTTGTTCGACTTCTTCAAGAACCGCCGCCGCAAGCGCCTGCGCGCGCAGCCCTTCCCCGACACCTGGCGGGGCCACCTGGAGCGCAATGCGCCCCTCTGCGCCCGCGTGCCCGAGGCGTTGAGATCCGAACTGCTGGCACTGGCGCAGGTCTTCCTGGGCGAGAAGAACTTCGAGGGCTGCGGCGGGCTGGACCTGACCGACGAGATGCCCGTGACCATCGCCGCCCAGGCCTGCCTGCCGCTGCTGGGCCGCGAGACGGACGTCTACCCCCGCGTGGAGTCGGTGCTGGTCTATCCCACCACCTTCGTGGCGCCCATCGTCGAGGAGTACGACGACGGGATTGTCGACGAATACGACGACCCCCTCGACGGCGAGGCCTGGGCCAGCGGCGCGGTGATCCTGGCCTGGGACGACGTGCTGCACGCCGCCGAGGACCTGCGCGACGGCTACAACGTGGTCCTGCACGAGTTCGCCCACCAGCTCGACCTGGAGACCGGCGACGCGGACGGGCTGCCGAAGCTGGGCCCCGGCGTGGACCCCCGCGCCTGGACCGAGACCTTCTCCCGCGCCTACGAGCGCCACTGCCGCGACGTGGACCGCCGCCGCCACGCCCTGCTCGACGACTACGCGGCCGACGATCCCGCCGAGTTCTTCGCGGTGGTGGTGGAGAACTTCTTCGTCCGCCCGGGGCCGCTGAAGCGGCGGCACGCGGATCTCCACGCGCGATTGCGGGAGTATTTCGGGTGGGAGATGGAGAGCTGACGCCCCCCCACCTGGATCTTGAATCCTTGCCCGGCACGACCCCGCGCCCTTAACCTCAGCCCCATGATGACCGCGGATACCCGCCGAGACCGCATCGCGTCGGTCGACGTCCTGCGCGGCTTGACCATGGCCGCCATGATCGTCGTCAACAACCCGGGCACCTGGACGCACATGTACCCGGCCCTGCGCCACGCTGCGTGGGGCGAGCCGCTGCGCCTCGCCGACCTGATCTTCCCCACCTTCATCTTCCTGGTGGGCGTGTCGGTGCCCCTGGCCTTCGCGCGGCGGCTCGCGGCGAGCGTCTCCCGCGCTGGCCTGTTGTCCCGCGCCCTGCGCCGCGCCGGGATCCTGCTGCTGATCGGCTTGGGGCTGAACCTCTTCCCCGACTTCGACCTCGCCGGCCTGCGGCTGCCCGGCGTGCTCCAGCGCATCGCGGTGGTCTACGCGGCCTGCGCGGCGGCCTACCTGGCCTGGGGACCGCGCGGCTGGCTGGCGGCGTCCGTCGTCCTGCTGGCCGGCTACACGGCGCTGCTGGGCTGGGTGCCGGTGCCGGGCGTCGGCCACGCCCTGGTCTCGCCCGGGATGAGCCTCCCCGTCTGGCTGGACGAGCGGCTGCTCGGCGCCCACACCTGGCGCGGGCCCGGCGACCCGGAGGGCCTGCTGTCGACCCTGCCCGCGATCGCGAGCGGTCTGATGGGCCTGCTGGCGGGACACGGGCTGGCGGCCCGCGGGCCGCGGCGTCCGGCGGCCGCGGGACTGGTCCTGCTGGCGGCGGGTCTGCTGTGGAGCCAGCGCCTGCCCGCGGCCAAGGAGCTGTGGACGGGCGCCTACGCGCTGATCGCCGCGGGCTGGTCCCTGCTGGCGCTGGCGCTCTGCCTGCGCGTGGTGGACGGGTTCGGCTGGCGCCGCGGCCTGGCGCCCCTGACGATCCTCGGCCGTCACGCCCTGACCGCCTTCGTGGCCGCCCACCTGCTCTCGGACCTGGCCATCCGGGTGGTGCGCTGGGGCGAGGGCGACGGCGCCACGTCCCTGCACCACTTACTCAAGCGCACCTTCTTCGACGGCTGGCTGCCGCCCGAGGCCGCCTCGCTGGCCCAGTCGCTGGCCATGCTGGCGCTGATCGTCGCGGGCCTGGCGCTGCGGAGCCGCTTGACGGGCCGGCGGGCCGGTGACAAGCTGGCCGCGGTCCGTGAGGAGGACGCGTGAGTTCCCTGAAGTTCTTCAATCCGAGACGCTGGCTCTTCGGCCGGCACCGCCGCAATCCGCTGGTGCGCGCGGTGGCGCGGCAGTGCGAGAAGGTCGTCCTCGCCCACGACAACAACGACTACTACATGCTGCGCAACGGCGAGAGCCGGGTCGTCGAGCGCTTGGCGGCGACCCTCTGGCGCGGGCGGCGCCCGACCGTCCTGGACGTGGGCGCCAACGACGGCGAGTGGGCCCTGATGGCCCTGGACCGCCAGCCGGAGATGGACCTGCACGCCTTCGAGATCGTCCCCGAGACCCACGCGGTCCTGGCGCGGGCCGTGGGCGGGCGCGCGGGCGTCACGCTGAACGACGTGGGCCTGTACAGCGACGAACGAGAGATCGAGGTCTGGTCCAACTACGGCGCCAACTCGGCCGGCGTGATGCGGCACCCCGACGCGCGGGACAACGCCAGCCTCGTCGCGCGCACCACCACCGGCGACGCCTACCTCGCGGCCGCCGGTCTCGAGCGCGTGGACTACCTGAAGATCGACGTGGAGGGCGCCGAGTACGAGGTGCTGCTGGGCTTCGCCGACGCCCTGGCCGCCGGCCGCGTCGACGCGCTCCAGTTCGAGTACGGCCCCTACAACATACCCGCCCGGCGCCTGCTCATCGACTTCTACGAGCTGCTCGGATCCCACGGCTACGTCACCGGCAAGATCTACCCCGACCACGTGGCGCTCGGTCCCTACACGACCGAACTGGAGACGCTGCGCCCCGGCAACTTCCTGTCGCTGGCTCCGGGCATGGAGAATCCGTTCACCGGCGAGTGAATTCGGACGCCACCTCGACCCCGATCCTCAGATGGAGAACCAGTAACTCGCCTTGAACAGGAACCTGTTCTCGGCCTCCTTGCTGAAGAGTCGGTCCAGGTCGAAGTCGTTGGCGAATCCGTCCACGGACCCATGGAACGCGCGCTGGTCGTAGTCGCTGCGCGCGTGGGTCCAGACCAGGAAGATCGTCGAGCCCGGGCGGTACTCCCAGCGGTACACCATGTTCAGGTTCACGGCACCGAAGGCGAAGTCCTCGTCCGCGACGTCGAAACCGTCGTAGGGCCGCAGGTCGTAGCTGTCGGGGCGGGCCAGCTCCCGCAGGTTGCCGTAGTCGCCGAAGGTCAGGAAGGGCTGGAAATAGAGTTCGAGGGAGTGGTCGCGCTCGAAGAGGTAGCTGCCGCGCAGGGTCAGGTCCCAGGTCCGCTGGTCCAGTTCGGCGAAGGTGTAGCTGACGTCGCCGATGCCGCCGCCCGGATTGTCGACGTTGCGCACCCACTGGGCGTCGTCGTGGCTCCAGCCGTAGGTCATCTCGATTTCGCAGGTGAGCTTGCTGTTGACGACCCAGGCGCCCTGCACCTCGATCTCGTGGTAGCGGCTGCCCGCCTCGTCGGCGGACCGCGTGAAGTCGACGTCCAGGCTGAAATCGCGGCGTCTATCCGTGAAGAAGCCGACGTAGGCGAAGTAGTTGTCGGGGATGCTCATGAGGGGGCCGCGCCGGCTGCGATCGGGTGTCCAGCGGGTGGCGTACTGGTTGGTGCCGTCGGGATTGTAGTTGGCGCCCCAGAAGACGCCCCAGCGGTTGCGGAATTCAAGATAGCCGTTCATGTCGTGGTTGTTGTAGAGGGGATGGCCCGATTCGTAGGACCACAGCACGTGGTCGGGATCGGCCGGATCGGCGAAGCTGCGGTCGGCGTAGATCCAGCTCTTGTAGACGCGATAATGCAGGTTGCCCTCGGTGTACCAGTCGGTCTCGCCGTCACCGTTGAAGACACGCGTGACCCAGGCCTGGGCCGCGTAGTGGTCCGGCTGGCTGATGTAGCCCAGGTCGTTGATGTCGAGGCCGTCGCCCTGATGCCGCGTGGTCAGGGCCCAGCGCCAGTCGCCCGACCGTTTCTCCAGCTTGAAGCGGCTGCCGGTGCCGTACTTGCGGTCGCGCTCGACGCCGGGCGCGCCCGGATCCTCCAGCGGATCGACGATGCTGCCCACGAACGACCCCGTCACCTGGTACATGCGGTCCCGGAAATTCAGTTCGAAGTCGCCGCCGCTGGTGTAGCCGTTGCGGGTCGCGAATCCGAAAGTGTGCGGATCGCGCACGACCGCGGTCTGCATGATGTTGAAGTTGTGCTGGCCGTCGTTGAGCTGCTTGCCGAAGCGGCCGATGGCGTAGTAGGTCTTACGGTCGCCGCCCTTGAGGAAGTTGTGGACCTGGCCGTCGCCGGTCTGGTCCGTCGCGGCCACGAGCACGGCGGTGGAGACGTCGCCGGCCAGCTTGCCGGTCAACTTGGCGGCCGCGCGTATGCGCGTGTTCTCGCTCCCGGTGCCGATCCGGCGGGAATAGAACATGGTGAAGTCCGGGTGCCAGAAGAACTGGGCGCCTTCCACGAAGAAGGGGCGCTTCTCCTGGTAGTAGGTCTCGTAGGGCGAGAGGTTCAGGAGCGACGGGTCCGCCTCGACCTGCCCGAAGTCGGGCTGGATGGTGGCGCTCAGGGTGAGGTCCGACGTCACGCCGTACTTGATGTCGGCGCCGAAGTTGCCGAACCGGTCCCAGTCCTCGCCGGAGAACTCGCCGGCGCTCGGATCCGCGGGATCGGTGAGGCGTCCCACCACGTAGGGCGTGATCTCGAACTGGCGCGGCGGGCGGATGCCGGTGATGCCGGTGATGGTGCCGGCGCGGCTCAGGAATCCGCTCTGGTCGCGGTCCCAGTTGGACCAGGCGGTGCGCTGGCCGAGGCTGTGGATGTACTGGAAGACGTTGAAGCCCCAGGTCATCGATTCCGCCTCGCGGTAGCGGATGGACGAGAAGGGCAGGCGGATCTCCGCGTACCAGCCGTCGGCGTCCCGATGGGTATCGGCCTCCCAGACCGCGTCCCATGACTTGTCGTGGTACAGGTCGCCGTAGTTGTAGTAGTCCTCCTTGACGCCGTGGGGATTGATGCGGAAGTGGTAGCCCGTGGTCAGGTCGTGATACGGCGAGATGTAGACGCGGATCAGGTCCGACGAGGTGATCTGGTCGCGCCGCGACAGGCAGCTCGTGACGGGCGTGCCGTTGGCGCGCAGACAGGCCACGCCGAAGTAGATGGCGTCGTCGTCGTACACCACCTTGAAGACGGTCTGCTCCCCCGCCACGCCGCGCCGCTCCGGCTCGTACTGGGTGAAGCCGGTGCCCGCCGGCGCGTCGCGCCAGCTCGCCTCGTCCAGTCTCCCGTCGATCTCGATCCCGCCGTTGACGATGCGACGCGCCTCGAGCGACGGCTGACCGCCCCCGTCGCCCGCAGCGGTGGCAGGATAGGCCGGGCCGCTCCCGTTCACGTCGAATCCCTCGAAGGCCGCCCCGGCGGGAGCGGCGACGAGAAGGGCGATCAGAAACGGGGCGAATGCGCGGTGCGGGACGTGCGTGGTCATGGAGCGTCTCCGGGATGGGCGTGGCGCTAGGACGTCATTCGTTAGACGTAACTACACGGATATTTGTTGTCGGAAAACCGCGGCGCGGTTCGTGCGCCGACTTTGCCGTGCGGCGATTCGAGCCCGATCCCGACACGACATGGCCTCCGATGGCTGATTCCTGATCTCATTTTCAAGTAACTGTTGGGGTTGGAAATCCCGGTGCCGAATCGGGTATGATGAAAATGCACTTTCCGCGCGCACGCCATCCGGAGGACCGCCCATGTCGACCACGATCCGCCTCCTGCTCGCCTTACTGATGATCTCCCTCGCCGGTTGCGGCGGCGACGACGGCACCGCGCCGGGTACGCAGCCCGACGACCCCGTGGCCAGCGGCACCATCGACGCCGACGGCGGCGAGATCGGCGACGCCGACGTGACGCTCACCGTCCCGCCCGGCGCCCTCGACGACGAGACAGACCTGGAGATCTACCTCGAGGACGAGGGCCAGCCCTACGGCGAGAGCGGCGAACCGGTCTACCGCGTCGGCGGCCTCCCCCAGCAGCTCGACGCGCCGCTGACCGTGCGCCTGCGCCACGGCGGCGGGAAAGACCGGGAGACGGTGCCCTATCTCTTCATCGGCGAGGAACGCGAATCCATCCACGGCGGCACGGGCGTCACCTGGGAGGCGGTCGCCGCCGTCGACAGCAGCGGCTGGATGGTGGCCCACCTCCCGCGCGGGCCCTACGAGACCGGCGACAAGTACGACCGTGCGCTCTGGCTCTCCCCCTCGACGATCATCTCGTCGGTCCACCTGGTGGGCGGGCACTTCAAGGTCTTCTACCTGGAGGAAGAGGTCGAGACGGCCCGCGCGACCGTCGTCGCGAAGACCTTCGAGCAGATGTACGACACCCTCTACGGCATCGGCTTCCACTTCGGCGAACAGGACACCATCTGGCCCCTGCCCGTCATGATGCGCAAACCGGTGGCCGCCAGCCACGCCGAGTACTGGTCCGGCCCCTGGGGCAAGGGCCACTTCAACCTGGAAACGTACATGGCGCTCGAGGGCAATCCCCTGCGCGAGGTCGTCCTGCACGAGATCTTCCACTGCGCCCAGGACTACTACGACACCCGCCACCCCACCACGTGGGCGACGATCAACCCCCACCGCCGCTGGCTCGACGAGGCCACCGCCGCCTGGCTCGAGGGTTTGGCCTCGGGCAACCCGGGCGAATACAGTCCCGTCGGCGTGAACCTGGATAACTACCTGGCTCCCCTGTCGGGCATCTGGGGCCACGACGAACACGCGGACAATCTGTACGGCTACGGCATGTCCTCGTTCATCCGCCGGCTGATGATCCTCCAGGGCACCGAGCGCCTCCACGAGCTCTATGTGGCCTTCTCCTACCACGGCACCGCCTACGACGCCCTGATCGCGATCATGGATCCGCCCCTGGACGATTGGTGCGCCCAGTTCCAGCGCGACCTGATCACCGGCGACTCCACGCCCGAGCCCGGCCTGGAATTGATGTGGTGGAACTATCCCGAATTCGACGACCTCAGCGGTACGGTCGGCGACAGCGAAACGGTGACCTTCGGTCTCCATGACTTCGGCTCGGACATCAAGAGGATCGGTCTCGACGACTACGAGCCCGATCAGGACACCTCCCTGAAGGTGAAGGTCCAAACCCCCGCCGCCTACGAGCTGGCCGCTTATGGCTACAACGACGACGCCCTACCCGTCCTGATCACCACGGGCACCGACAGCCTCACCGTCGACGACTGGCCCACCGTGCTCGCGACCTATCAGGACCTCATCGTCCAGGCCATCAAGCCCCGCGGCGCCGAGCCGGACTACTACCATCCCGTGGAGGTGGACGTGCGGCTGGAAGTGGTGCAGGAGCAGGACCTCGAGCGCTACGAATACGCCCAGATCAGCATGCGCTACAACGCCCGGTGGAACGGGGGCGACCCCGCCTGGCAGAACCTCAACTTCCATGCCGACGACGGCCAATGGAACGGCGGCACCTACACCGCCGCCTGGGATTCCACCGACAACGGCACCCGCTTCTTCGGTACCTTCAACTGCACCGTCGATCCCACCGACCTGACCCTGACGAGCTGGAGCGCCCAGAGCACCTGGGAGTACGACGCGCTGAACCAGAACTACTACGAGACGGCCGGCAGCGGCGCGGTACCCCTGACCTACACCAGCTCCGACTACCTGCGCTGGAACCTGGACGACCAGGCGGTCTGCGACGCGACCTCGACCATCGTGCAGTACACGATCCGCAACGGGAGCACGGACGACGAGATGACGCAGTGGACCTGTGACGACGACAGTTATTTCGTGTTCTGGATTCGGGACGAGAGGTAGGGGCTGCGCGCGGGGGGCCTAGGACGGGTCGGCCAGCGTGTTCCGCATCGTCTCCATGAGGGTCTCGTAGGAGACCGGTTTCTGCAGGAAGCCCGCGATCCCGTTCTCGCGGAACCGGTCCACGACCTCCTGCTCGCCGTAACCGCTCATCATCACGATCGGGACGTCCTTGCGGATCCCGTGCAGGGCCCGTTGCGCTTCCTCGCCGCCTAGCTTGGGCATGCTGTAGTCCAGCAGCACGCAGTCGATGGTATCGCAGTGCTCGATAAAGAGGTCGACCGCCTCCTGCCCGTCGGCGGCCTCGAGGACGTCGAAGCCCTCGTGTTTCAGGATTCGCGAGAGGGTGACCAGGAGCTCGCGCTCGTCGTCGGCGACGAGGATGCGCTTGGGCCCGATCTCGGGAGCGGGAGACGCGGGCTCGGCCTCGTCGCCGGCGGTATGAGCCACCGTCGGGAGCACCACGGTGGTGATCGTCCCCTCCCCCACGACGCTGGCGACCCGGATCGTCCCGCCGTGCTGGCTGACGATGCCCTTCACCGCCGACAGGCCGAGACCGCGGCCCGAGACCTTGGTCGTGAAGAACGGGTCGTAGATACGCGTCATCGTCTCCGGGGCCATGCCGGAACCCGAGTCGCTCACGGTCAGGCGGACGTATTCCCCGGGCGACATGTCATCCTGCGATTCGAACTGCCGGAGGTCGTTCTCGTCGTAGCGGACGAGATCCGAGCTCACCGTGATGCGTCCCTCGTTCTCGCCGATCGCCTCGGCCGCGTTGGTGACGAGGTTCATGACCACCTGGAGGAGCTGGTTCTCGTCGCCCTCGACATGGACCGGCTGGTCCAGGAGCTCGTATTCCAGGGTCGTCTTCTTGGTCACTGCGGCCGTCACGAGATTGCTGAGCTTGGGAACCAGGGTTCCGATCTCGATTTGTGAGATGGTGCGCGCGCCCCGCCCGGCGTAGGCGAGCATCTGCTGGCAGAAGAGCCCGGCACGCTTGCTGGCCTCGACGATCTCGGTCAGCATGTCCTGGACCTCGGAGTCCTCCGGGAGGAACCGGCGCCCGAACTCGGCGTTGGCGAGAATCGTCGACAGGATGTTGTTGAAGTCGTGGGCGACGCCGCCGGCGAGCACGCCCAGGGCCTCCATCTTGGCCGACTGCCTGAGCTGCTCCTCCAGTTCCAGTTCGCGTTGCCGCTGGGCGCGGAAAGCCTCTTCGGCGCGACCCCGCTCGACCGCGAGGCCGGTCATGCGCGCCGCCGCCTCGAGACGTCCCAGCTGTTCCCGGGTCGGCAACCCCGGCTCGGGCGCATACAGCGCCAGGGCGCCGAGCACGTTCCCGTTCTTGCTGGAGAAGGGGTGCGACCAGCAGGCGGCGACACCGGCCTTCCCGGCCAGCTCGGCGAAGGGGACCCACAGCGGATCCGCCTGGATGTCCTCCACGATGACCGGCGCGTTCCAGAAGATCGCTGTGCCGCAGGATCCGACGGTCGGCCCGATGGCGAAGCCGTCGATGGCGGCATTGTAGTCCTCGGGCAGGCTCGGACCCGCGCCGCGCACGAACTTCCCGTCGGCGACGAGCAGGATGGAGCACCTGAAGCCGGGATTCTGGTCCTCAACGATCCGGGCGATGGTGTAGAGGGTTCCGCTGACCGTGGCCTCGTCGGCGGAATCGTCGGGACCTTCGAACACCTCGGCATCCGCCGCCCGGCGGGCGTGGATGAAGGTCTCGCCGTCGTGTTCGGCCACCTGGATATCCAGAGGCAGACGATCGCCGTTGCGCGTCCGGTGCCCGACCCGGCAAGAGCCCCACCTCTGCTCGATCGCCGCCTTTACGACCTCGACATCGGCCGGAACGATCCAGTGTAGGAACGGCTCATCGACGAGCTCGGTCTCGTCGAATCCCACCTCGTCCCGAAATGAGGCGTTCGCGTGGATGAAACCACCGGCCGTCGCGGATCGCACCAGCATCGAGGAAACCACATGCCGCGTGCCGCAGTCCGTGATGTCGTTTGTTATGCCGCGTTCGACCATGAAAGTCTTCTCTCTCGAGCCCGGGAACCACGCACCGCCGCCGTTACATGGCCTGGCTCGTCAGTCGCGAAGTTAATCACCGCGCACTTCATCCATACCCAACTCGTAACAGATCAGCCGTGATACCGCCAGGCCGCTGATCCGGATCGAGGGTATCACGAGCGAATGACTCCGATCGATTATCCCCAGGATCACCTTACCCATCTCGCTGTAAACGATCTTGATCCAGGCCGGTCAACGGAACAGGCTCTTCACGTCGCCCCAGCTCAGATCCTTGGATCCCGAGGGCATCGAATCGCCGCGCAGGACGCCGCCGGACACGGAGAAGAGCCCGGGCTCGAGGGCGGAGTGGTACTGGTTGCGGAACTCGATGTCCGGTTCGCTCGAGGGCAACCGCCTCAAACGAGATTGTTTTCGTGTTGTTTCGGATTAACCCAAGTGATATACTACCATTCGTTCAATTGCATTTCCGTCACCATCGTTTTCCGGCCTGCCGTAGGAGTCACTCCATGAAAACCCATGCCTTGGTACTTTGCGCATCTGTTCTCGTCATGGCCACAGGCGTATCCGCCCAAATCGTCAATGGATCATTCGAACCCTCATCCCCCATCAGCGCCTACCAGATATTGAATGGCGGTTCGACGGTGATTCCCGCCTGGACCACGGTCGCTCCGGGCGTGGAGTGGTTCGATCCTGCCAGCTACCTCGGTATGGGCGTAGCCGCAGATGGCAGCTATATCGTTGATCTGGCCAGGTCGTCTTCCGGTGGAGGAATCATGCAGACTTTCACCACCGTCCCCGGGGCCGGATACTCGATCTCCTTCATGCTGGGGACGCAGAGGGCTTATGGCAGAGATGGGAGTTGCGAGATCACCGTGGAAGCGGACGGGGTCAGCCAGGTTTTCTCGGCCGAAAATCTCACTTCAGTGATCGTGTGGGAGACCAAAACGTTCTCGTTCACGGCCGATGACACCCAGGCCACCCTCAAGTTCAGCACCACACAAAGCGACTTCACGAATTTCGCTCACCTGGATGGTGTAGCCACATCGCCTCCCATAGCAGCGGATGACTTGACCTGGGGCGGAGTAAAAACACTTTTCAGATAGCAGGGGGCGAAAGACTGGGAAGAACTGTCTTGCTGGTTCCATTTCAGCCGGCTTCGATTCGAAGGCCCCGGCCCACTCTTATCTCCGGACCATTCTCGATATCTCAGACATCTTCATGAAATCTCCAGACTATCTGTCGGAGCCGCGCCGATCGACGCGGCTCCGACATGACAATGAATACGAATCAGAATGTCATCCCACCATCCACCGCAAACTCCTGTCCCTGTACGCAAGAGTCTTCGTCGCTGAATAGGGAACGCCGGCTCGTTGGCTATGACGCCACGAAGATCTCCACAGTGTCCGGGTGGACCCTGTCGTGCTTCATCGCCTCGGCCGCATCCGCGCCCTTGAGTGCTTCAGTGAGGGCCTCGAGACTGGGCACGTTTTCGATGATGAGCCCCACTCGATTCTTGCCGCCGGGATCGACGAACGCCCTCGTCGTCATTCCGAGCGCACCGAAGAACTCGGCTCGTTTCGGCGAACTCAGCCAATGGGTGGCATCGTCCACATCGTGTACCACTATTACCGTCGTCATTTTGCAGACCTCTCTATGATGAGACATTGAATCTACCTAGCCTTCTCGCGGGTACCGGTCAACCGGTCGCTTACCGGCATGACTCGACACGCCGGGTGACAATCTATTCGAACATTTGGGGAAGTCGCCACCGCCGTAAGCTTCCCCACATCGAGGACAGGCAGTCACTAGAGCTTTCTGGCATCTTCACAGCCAGGAGGTTCCGATAAAGAAGTTCCGATATCACCGAGACACAGATCGTCTCGATCCACAGCGAGGCCGACACCGGCATGAGGGTCCAGGACGTGTGCCGCAAGCACGGCATCAGCCCAGCGACGGACTATCCGTGGAAGTCGAAATAGGGTGGCCTAAGCGCGTCAGAGCTGAAGCACCCTACTCCGCCCCCGCCTTCCCGATCCCCATAGAACTCATCCGATAAGCCAACGTCGTCGGCTTCACCCCCAGCAGCTCCGCCGCCCCCCCCGGCCCCGACACCTTCCCCTTGGTCCGCGCCAGCGCCGCCACGATGTTCTCCTTCTCCAGCTCACGCATCTCCGCGTCCGTCAGCACGCCCGCGCCGCCGCCCAGGAAAGGGTACCCCTCGCTCTCCCCGTTGCTCGCCGCGTGGGGTGAGGGCAGGTCCAGCCGCAGCTCGTCCGAGCTCGAAATGATCGCGGCGCGTTCCATCATGTTCTGCAGCTCGCGCACGTTGCCGTGCCAGGGATAGGACTCCAGACGCACGATGTGCCGCATGGTCAGCTCCGGCGCCTGCATGCCCAGCTTGCGGCAGGCGCGTTCGAGGAAGTGGACGGCCAGGGGGGCCACGTCCTCGACGCGGTCGCGCAGGGGCGGCATGCGGATGGGATAGACGGCCAAGCGGTAGTACAGGTCCTGGCGGAAGCGGCCCGCGGCGACCTCGCCCTTGAGGTTGCGGTTGCTGGCGGCCAGGATGCGCACGTCCACCTTGCGGGTGCGTTCGTCGCCCACGGGCTCGAACTCGCCCTCCTGCAGCACGCGCAGCAGCTTGGTCTGGGATTCCAGGGGGATCTCGCTGACCTCGTCCAGGAAGAGCGTGCCCCTGTCGGCCAGGCTGAAGCGGCCGACGCGGTCGCGCACGGCGCCGGTGAAGGAGCCCTTCACGTGGCCGAAGAGTTCGCTCTCGAAGAGGTCGTAGGGGATCGAGGCGCAGTTGAGCGAGATCAGGGGACGGTCCTTGCGGCGGCTCTTGGCGTGGATCGAGCGGACCACCAGCTCCTTGCCGGTGCCCGATTCGCCGGTGACCAGCACGTTGACGTCGGTCTCGGCGACGCGGTCGATCTCGTTGATCACCGCGTCGAGGGCGGCGCTGCGACCCACGAAGGGGCCCTTGTCCGCCACCGGGTAGATCTCCTCGCGCAGGTACTCGTTCTCGCGCTGGAGCTGGCGGCGCAGATCGTCCAGCGTGCGGTTGGCCGTCTGCAGCTCCTCGGTGCGCTCGGCCACGAGGTCCTCGAGCTGGCGCTGGTGGTCCTCGATCTGGGTGCGCAGGCGGCTGCGTTCGAGCACGCCCTCGATGGCGTGGGACAGGAAGGTCATGTCGGTGAGCGGCTTGACCAGATAGTCCCAGGCGCCCAGGCGCAGCGAGGATACGACCTCCTCCAGGTCCTGGGTGCCGGAGATGACGATGACGGGCACCTCGCGCCAGTCGGCGCGCAGCTGCTCCAGCACCTCGAGGCCTGACAGGCCCGGCATGCGCAGGTCGAGCAGCACGATGTCCGGGCGCTCGCGCCGGATCGCCGCGAGGCCCGCGCGGCCGTCCTCGGCCGTGTTGACCTCGTATCCCACGCGGCCGAGGTACTTGCTCATCATGGTCCGGAGCAGCTCGTCGTCGTCGATGATCAGGATGGTCGAACGGGGGCGGGACTCGGTCTCGTTCATGGCGGTCCTCCGGCCGGGGGCTGGATCGGTCCACGGAGCCCAGAATACACGAAAATTCGTGAATGTGGGGCTGAAATTACGGATTTTCGTAAATCAGTACCATGCCGAATATGGCCTCAATTCACACAACTCACTGCGTTACATCATGTTGAGAGATACACAAAACCTGGCACGAATCATGTTACTAGGAGTTCGGAGATAACCTAGACACTCGCCCAAGGAGATCGGGCCCCGCATGTCGCCGTGGAACCCGAAAAACAGGGACGACCGGATCCTGGTCATTCACAACAATGACGAGATCGTGAGTCACAACACCATCAACCTCGTTTCGATGGGCTTCAGGGTCCACTCGGTGGACGGGGAAGACATGGGTCTCAAGCTCCTGTCCGCGGATCCCACCGGCTGGTCGCTGGTGATCCTGAAGCAACGGCAGAACAGTCCCACGCACACGCAGAACGTCATCGACGCCGTACACGAGATCTCACCGCAACTTCCGGTCGTCCTGGTCTCCAATCTCCCGCAGCAGTTCGCCGACGACATGTTCCCCGGCACCGCTGCGACCGTCGAATGGCCTTACGACGCCAGACAGCTGGTCCTGACGATCCAGGACGTGCTGGAAGGCAAGGCCAGCTAGCAGACTCTCGCACGGGGGCCCAACCCCCTGGGGTCGACGCCCCCTTTGTCGGCCTCTCTCCCTCCGGGGCCCCCGTGCCATTCTACCTCAGGAACAGCAGCCGAGGACCGCACCGAAGCGGCCCGCTCTCTCGCCTTCGCGCCTGTAGCTCGGGAAACCCTCGCCGCAGATGGTGCAGCGTCCGTCGACGTGAACCGCGCCCGCCGGCACGCCCGCACGACACAGGGGGTCGCGATTGGCGGCCCACAGATCGAAGAGATGGCGGTCGCCGCGGGGTGAGAAGTAATCCTCGGCCCGGCCGCCGAGGCCGTCCAGGGCCGCGCGGCGCACCTCCCGTCCCACCTCGTAGCAGCAGGGCCCGGCCGAAGGGGCGATGACCGCGCGCACGCGAGCGGGCTCGAGGCCGTCGGCCGCCATGGCGTCCAGCAGGCGGGTCGTGATCCCGGCCACCGTGGAGCGCCAGGAGGCGTGGGCCATGCCCCACAGGGGCGACCCGTCCCCGCGCGCGCCCGCCACCAGCACGATGGGGCAGTCGGCGCTGCGGCCCATCACGCCCAGGCCGGGACGGTCCGTCCAGAGGGCGTCGGCCTCGCCCGCGCAACCCGCCGCGTCGACGCGCAGCACGGTGCCGCCGTGCACCTGGGGGGCCCAGGCGAGGCCGTCCAGACCCAGGTCGGCGGCCAGGCGAGCCGCCTCGGCGGCGTGGGGCGCGCTCGCGGGATCGGTGCCCAGGTCCCAGGCGGGCGGCGCGGCCAGGACGCACGTCCAGCCGGGGGGCAGGTCGCCGAAGGGCTCGCTCATCTCAGGACTCGAGGGCGGACAGCACCGCCCGGGCCAGGTCCGTCAGGGCGGGATCGCGGGCGCCCATGACCATGACCACGTCGCCGGGACGGGCCTCGGCGGCCACGGCCGCGGGCAGGTCCGCGCGGTCGGACAGATCGCGGGCGTCGGCGCCGGCGCCGCGGATCTCGCGCGAGAGATCGGTCGCCTCCACGTCGCGGTCGACCGTGCCGCCGGCGTAGTAGACCGGCGGCAGCCAGAGCACGTCCCCGGAATCGAGGGCCCCGGCGAAGGCCGCCACCAGGTCGTCGAAGAGGAAGCGGGTGGGACCGTAGCCGTGGGGCTGGAAGAAGGCGAGCACGCGGCCCCCGTCGGCCGCGGTGCGCAGGCGGGCGGCGGCCAGGGCGGCGCGCAGCTTGTCGGGGTTGTGGGCGAAATCGTCGACGACGGTCACGCCGCGGGCCCGGCCGAGCACCTGGAAGCGGCGGGCCACGCCCCGGTAGCCGCGCAGGGCGTCGGCCGTGTCGGACAGGGCCACGCCCGCCTCGCGGCAGAGCGCCGCGGCGGCCAGGGCGTTCAGCACGTTGTGGAGGCCCGGCAGGGGCAGCGCGAAGGGCACGCCGTCCACGGCGAAGGTCGAGCCGTCCGGCTTCAGGTCCAGGTCCATCGCGCGCAGGTCGGCGCCGGGCCCCAGACCGAAGCGCACGGCGCCCGACAGGAAGTCGAGGTTCGGGTCCTCCCCCGCCACCAGCGGGCCCGACACCTGGCCGGCGAAGACGCGGAACATCTCCGCCACCTCGGCGGGCTCCTTGTGGTCGCGCTGCAGGTTGAGCACCACGCCGGCCCAGGGCCGGTAGCGTACCAGGGAACCATCGCTCTCGTCGGCCTCGACCACCAGCAGGTCGCCGTCGGGATCGGCCCAGGCGTTGCCCAGCAGACCCTCGTCCTGCAGCTCCACCAGCGGCCCGCCGGTGATCACGCCGGGGTGCAGACCGGCAGCGCGCAGGATCGTGAAGATCATCGCCACGGTGGTCGACTTGCCGCTGGTGCCCGTGACCGCCACGGCACGGCTGGTCTCGACGAAGCGGGCCAGCAGCTCGCTGCGGTGCAGGATCTCCAGGCCGCCCTCGCGCGCGGCCACGACGTCCGGCACCGTCTCCTCCACCGCGGTCGAGACGACCAGCGCGTCGCAACCGGCCACGCCGCTGCCGTCCTGGGGCGAGATCGCCACGCCGGCGGATTCCAGGGCGGCGCGGATGGCCCCCCGTTCGCCCTGGTCGAAAGCGCGGTCGCTGCCGCAAGAAACACCGCCGCGCCAGGCGTGATACTGGGCCAGCGCGGACATGCCGCTGCCGCCCACGCCCGCGAAGAAGTAGCTGTGAGACCTCTCAGATGATGACAACGGGGTCACCCTCCTCGACCCGCTCGAACAGGTTGATGACGTCGGCGTTGCTCATGCGGATGCAGCCGTGGGAGACGGCCTCGCCGATGCGGTCCTCGTGGTTGGTGCCGTGGATGTAGATGAAGCGCGAGAGGGAGTCGCAGCCCTCGCCGCGGTTGACGCCCTCCTCGCAGCCGTCGAGGGTGAGGATGCGCGTGAGCACCAGGTCCTCCTCGGCGGCGGGATCGCCGGGCGTCCAGCGGCCCACCGGCTCGCGGCTCTTGAACCAGGTACCGAGTTCCATGCCCTCGCCGATCTTGCGCCCGATGCGGTGCACCCCCGGCGGCGTCCCGAAGGACCCCTCGGTCGCGTCCAGCCCGGCCGAGGCGGTCGACACGCCGTAGCTGCGCGACGACTCGCCTTCCTCCACACAGATCAGCCGCTGGTCGTGCACGCTGATCAGCACCCAGCGGGGCGCGGCCTCGCCCAGCACCCTGCGCAGGCGCTCGCTCCCGATGACCAGGGCCTCGATGTCGGACATGGAATCGCGGTGCCGTTCCATCGGATCCGCCTTTCTCCTCCGACCCTACCGTAATCCGGCCGCCGGGGCGTACGCAACCCGGATTCTTCAGGGCCCGCCGTGGCGATGGGCGTGGCGGTGACAGGCCGAGCAGAGAACCTGCAGGTTGGCGGGGTCGTGGCCACCGCCTTCTGCGCGGTGAAGGCGATGGTGCACCTCCAGGAAGCGCGTCCGCCCGCAGCCCGTCGACTCGCAGCGATGGCCGGCGCGGTGCAGGGCGGCGCGGCGGGCCTTCGGCGGGATGGTGGAGCGGTCGGGCTTGCCGGGCTCCTGGATCCGCGCGTCGCACTGCACGACCGCCGACGCCACGGGCTGTGCACCGCGGTCGGTCCGCGTCTCGGCCGCGCCGCACTCTTTACACGTGTAAACCACCACCTGATACGAGGGCGCCGAGCGTTCGGGTTTTGCCTCGCCATCCAGGCCCTCCGCCAGGTCGTTCAACGCCGCCAGCAGCAGTTCGGCGCGGTCCATCCCGCGCACAGACGACCCGCGTCGATGGCCCCGCTTGCGGATCGTTTCCATCAGTGCCTCGTAGCGTGCGTACTGCTCGGGCGTGAAGCTCATGCTCATGGTGACCGGGGCGGGCTCGGGCACCATCGCGGGATCCTGCCCCAGTGCCAACGCTCTCTGCCCGTCCACCCGCGCCGCGGCCCGAGTTCGCTGGCGCGCCGCCCGCACCTCCCGCTCCAGCCCCCGGCTGCTCGAACGCTTCGCCGCGGCGATCCACCGCGACTCGCTGCGCGGCGTGGCCACCTTGGCCACTTCGCGCGCCTTGGTCCATCCCAACTCGCCGCGCGCGACCGAGCGGCGCAACCGCGGCAGCGACTCGAGCGCCCCGGCCAGCCGTACGAACTGCGAGGTCTTGCTGGGGGTGAAGCCGAGGGCCTCGGCGGCGTAAGCCTGGATCGTGGCGTAGCCGAGCTCCTTGAACAGCTCGCGACGCATCACCTCGGCGAAGAGCAGCACGGCATTGCGTTCGGCGCGGCGCAGTTCGCGCAGGGCGGCGAGCAGGCGGGCATGGATGGTGGCGGCGGACATGGGCAAACCTCCCTGAAGCGGCGGCTTCGTGGGAGGTCGAAGCGGGTTTCAACGATGCGTACAACATATTACGGAACACAGCCTAAGGCAACCCATAAAACATTGGTTTAATTACATTTATAGCATCCTGCGGGCATCGTTCTTGCGCCGCCGCGAGGACGTCACATCCAGCGATGTCGCCCCTCCTGTCCGCGTGATTCGCCCCCACAACCATTTGATAACGCGCGTCCCTATGACCACTATTGCCCGATAAGCCAGACGGAGGAGACATCATGACCGAATCGCACGAGACGCCCGGGCCGATCTTCGACATCGAACACGCCCTCGAGGACCAGATCCTCGAGGTCATGAACAACCGGCCCACGGTGGTGCTCACCGAGCCCACCGATCCGCGCATCGTGGAGGCGTCGTGTTTCCTGGCGCGTTTCGCGCGGCTGGTGTTCCTGGCGCCGGAGACCGCGGTGCGCAAGGTGGTGGCCGACGATTGCGCCCACCTGGATCCGACGCGCGTCGAATTCACCATGCAGGCCTCGACCTTCATCGATCCGGCGGCCGAGGACGCGCTGCTGGACGAGTTCGCCGCCGAGTGCATGGAGTTGCCGAAGGAACTCCAGCGCGAGTCGTCGTTCGAGGAGGCCCGCGAGGTGTGCAAGATGCCCGCGCGCTTCGGCATCATGGCCGTGCGCATGGGACACGCGGACATGGTCGTCGGCGGCATGGCCACCCGCCCCCGCGAGTACTTCCGGCCCATGTTGCGGCTGCTGCAGGTCAACCGGGTGATGTGCGAGGCCGGGGTCTTCGTGCTGCCGCCGGAACACCCGGCGGACATCTTCCCCCACAACATCGTGGTCTTCGGCGACGTGGGCGTGAACGCCAGCCTGGACCCCGAGACCCTGGCGCGCATCGCCGTGGGCACCTGCGCGGTGGCGCGGGACATCATCCCCGAGGACGTGCTGCCGACCATCAACGGCGCCATCGTGTCCTACTCGCACAAGGGATCGGACGAGGGCGCGTCGCCGGAGCTGGTGCGCGAGGCCACCGCGCTGGTGCCGGAGATCCTCGCCGAGCGGATCAAGATGGGCGAGCGCTACGCGTCGATCCACATCGAGGGCGAGGTCAAGATCTCCACGGCGCTGTCGCGCCGTTCGGCCATGTACTACAAGGGCGCCGACGCCAAATCCTACAGCGGCCGCACCAACGTGATCATCGCGCCGAACCTGGACCTGGGGAACCTGCTCTTCCACCTCTACTCCACGCGCTATCCCGAGGCCAAGAAGTTCGCGGCCATGTTCGGCATCCGCTTCAAGGGCATCGACCTGCCCATGGACGCCAATGCCAAGGACGCCGAGCTGGCCATCCAGGCCAGCATCCTGCGCCTGCACAAGTTCGGCCACTGGGACCGCACGCCCCGGGACACGTTCTTTCCGCGCCGGCGCATCCTGGCGGTCAACCCCGGCTCGACCAGCACCAAGATGAGCGTCTACGAGGGCGACCTGGAGAGCTTCACCACCGAGCTGCAGCATTCGACCGCCGAACTGGAGCCCTACGAGAACGAGCCCATCACCGCCCAGCACGCCTTCCGCAAGGACGTCATCCTGAAGGAGCTGGAGAGCCACGGCCTGTCGATCGACGACCTGGACGCCGTGGCGGCGCGCGGCGGGCTGGTGCGGCCCATCCCCCACGGCACCTACCACGTGAACGAGCGCATGCTGGACGACCTGCGCGAGGCCATCGGCGGCGAGCACGCCTCCAACCTGGGCGCCCTGATCGCCGACGAGCTGGCGCGCGGACGCGAGCTGCCGGCCTTCATCGTCGACCCGGTGGTGGTGGACGAGGTGTGGGAGCGGGCCAAGATCACCGGCCTGAAGGAGCTCCGCCGGCTGGTGATCAGTCACGCCCTGAACCAGATCGCCACGGCCCAGCGCTACGCCCAGGAGAACGAGACCTTCTACGAGCGCGTCAACGTGATCGTGGCCCACCTGGGCGGGGGCATCACCGTCGGAGCCCACCGCAAGGGCCGCTACATCGACGTGAACAACGGCCTGACCGGCGAGGGACCCTTCACACCCCAGCGCTCGGGCTCGCTGCCGCCGGGACAGCTCATCGACCTCTGCTTCTCGGGCAAGTACAGCCACAAGGAGCTCAAGAAGCTCAACAAGGGCCGCGGCGGCCTGATCGACCTGCTGGGCACCGCCGACCTGCGCGAGGTGGAGAAGCTCGCGGCCGACGGCGACGCCTATGCCCGGGACGTCTTCGAGGCCCTGGCCTACCAGATCGCCAAGGCCTGCACCGCCCTGCTGCCCGCCTTCGAGGGCGAACCCGTCGACCGGGTGCTGCTCACCGGGGGCATGGCCCGCAGCGCGGCCCTGGTCGCGGCCATCGAGGCCTACCTGCCGCCGGTCTGCCCCCTCTCGGTCTATCCCGGCGAGAACGAGATGTTCGCCCTGGTCAAGGGCGTGCTGCGTGTCCTGAACGACAAGGAGGACGCGCGCCAATACGATCCGGAGGACAAGGCATGACCACCATCCGCTCCCTCGACGCGCTGATCGCCGCCCTGCGCGACGCCCCCAGCCGCCGCGTGGCCGTGGCCGCGGGCCACGACCCCAACACCATCCGGGCGGCGGCGCGGGCCGCGTCCGAGGAGGTGGCCGAGGTCACGCTCGTGGGCGACGGGGCCCGCATCGAGGAGCTGTGCGGGGAACTGGACCTGGACCGCGCGCTCTTCGCGGTGGTCGACGAGCCCGAGATCGGCGCCGCCGGCGCCCGCGCCCGCGACATGGTGCGGTCCGGCGAGGCCGACGTGCTCATGAAGGGCCTGATCGGCACCGGCGACTACATGCGCCTGATCCTGGACAAGGAGCGGGGCCTGCTGCCCAGGGGCGCCGTCCTGACCCACCTGACGGTGATGGAGCTGCCCGCCCACCTCGAACGCCACGGCAAGCTGCTCTTCGTGAGCGACGTGGCCATCATCCCGCTGCCCGACAAGGCGACCAAGAAGAAGATCCTGCGCTACTGTGTGGACGCGGCCCACAGTTTCGGGCTGGCGCGGCCCAAGGCGGCCCTGCTGGCGGCCAGCGAAAAGGTCAGCCCCAGGATGCCGGCCACGGTCGAGGCGGCCGAGATCGCCGCCGAGGCCGCCGACGAGTTCCCCGACGCAGTGGCGGACGGCCCCCTGGCCCTGGACGTGGCCATCTCCCCCGAGGCCTGCGCCATCAAGGGGCTCGACTCGCCCGTGGGCGGCGCCGCCGACATCCTGGTCTTCCCGAACATCGAGAGCGGCAACGTCTTCTACAAGGCGAGCACCCTGCTGGCCGGCGGGCGGCTGGCCGCGGCGGTGGTCGGCACCACCGCGCCCTGCGTGCTCACCTCGCGGGCCGACAGCGAGGAGTCCAAGTTCCTGTCCATCGCCTTCGGCTGCCGCCTGGCGGGCTGAACGGCTCGGATTTATCATCGGGCAAAGATTGGCCGCGGGAGCCTCGCCTCCCGCGGCCTTTTTTTGATCCCCTGGGCTAAACCGAACCCGTTTTCGGCCGATCAGATATGAGACAACTCGTCACTTCGCCCACGTGTCACGAGGAATGGACATGTCAGAGACGACTACGCAGGTCGAGAACGAGACCGCACGACAGGCCTTCGCCGAGGAATTCGCCAAGATCGAGTTCCCGGTGCTGCCGGCCGCCGTGTCGCGTCTCATCTCGGAGATCAACCGCGACGAGCCCGACACGGCGCGTCTCGAGACGATCATCAACTCGGAACCCCAGATCAGCGCCAAGATCCTGCGCACGATCAATTCGTCCCAGTTCGCGTTGCGGGCCCAGGTCACGACCATCCGCCACGCCATCTCCATGCTGGGACTGAACCGCGTGCGCTCGATCGGGCTGTCCTACGCCATGCTCGAGGCGGTGCCCGAGCCCGACAGCCAGCTCTTCAAGCACGAGGCCTTCTGGACGGACACCCTGCTCCGCTCGCTGCTCGCGCGCATCATCACCCAGCGCGTGATGCCCGGTGAGGAGGACGAGGCCTTCACGGCCATGATGCTGGCCGACGTGTCGGTGCCGGTGCTGCTGACGGCCTGGGAGGACAAGTACCTGCCCGTCTTCTCGAAGTGGCAGGGCGACGTGAAGGAACTGGCCCAGCTCGAACGCGAATACGTGGGCTGGGACCACGCCCAGGCCAGCGCCTGGATCCTGCGCAAGTGGGAGTTCCCCGACAAGCTGGTGAACACCGCCGCCGCCCACAACCTGGACGTGGAGCAGCTGCGCAAGGAGGGGTTGGGCGAGACCATCGCCCTGCCGGTGATGTGCGCCTCGCTGCTGCCCAGCTCGCTGAAGCCGTGCCGCGACCGCATGCGCAACCTGATCAAGGTGTCCAAGCGGGAGCTGGGCCTCAAGCGCAAGGTCTGGCCCGAGATCCACGACGAGGTGCGCATGGCCTTCGGCGCCGTCTGCGAGGAGTTCGACCTCACCGGCCACCTGGCCATCGACGTGCTGAAGGTGCTGGAGGAAGTGGCCAGCCTCTGACGATCACACCGCCGCCGCGGGAAAGGGAGCCTCCGCCGACATGGGACTGATCAACACCATCAAGATGCACGCCGCCATCGCCAGCGGGAACTTCGGCACGATGTTCAAGGACACCAAGCTGCCCGTGCTGCCCCAGGCCGTGTCCAGCGTCGTCGAGGAGGTCAACAAGGACGAGCCGGACGTGACGGTGCTCGAGAACATCATCTCGGCCGAACCCGAGTTCAGCGTCAAGGTGCTGAGCACGGTCAACTCGTCGCTCTTCGCCCTGCGCGCCAAGGTCACGGGGGTAAGGCACGCCATCACCCTGCTCGGCTTCGACCGCATCCGCTCGGTGATCCTGTCCTACTCCATGCTGGAGGCCATGCCCCGCCCCGAGGGTGACCTCTTCGACCACGAGGCCTACTGGACCGATACCCTGCTGCGGTCGCTGCTGGCCCAGTCCATCGCCAAGCGCGTGCGTCCCGGCGAGGAGGAGGAGGCCTTCACCGCCATGCTGGTGGCCGACGTGGCCGTGCCGGTGCTGCTGACCACCTGGCGCGAGTACTACGAGCCGATCCTCAAGAACTGGCGCGGCGGCCGCCACAGCCTCTCGCGCCTCGAGCGCGACGCCTACGGCTGGGACCACGCCCAGGCCAGCGCCTGGATCCTGCAGAAGTGGGACTTCCCCGAGCAGCTCGTCTGCCTGGTGGGCGCCCACACCCTGACCAGCAGCGAGATCAAGGAATACGGCATGGACGACTCGGTGGCCGACTGCATCGCCGTCGCCTCCCTGCTGCCCAGCAGCATGGTGCGCGACCACGTGCGCTGCGAACGGATGATCGAACTCGCGTCCTGCAACCTCGCCCTGCCCCACGACGCCTGGCCGGAGATCTACGACGAGGTCGAGACGAACTTCGAGGCGGTCTACGCCCAGTTCAGCCTCACCAACGACCACGCCGTCAAGACCCTCGACGGCCTCTCCTACGCCATCCGCAAGCTGAACGAGGAGCTGGTGGTGTGAACGGCGTGCGGCGGTCCCCCGCGGAGCATCCGCTCTACCGCCTGGTGAGGGGGATCTCCCGCCTGCAGTTGCGCACGGCCCTGCGCCACGTCGACGACGACCGTCCCCTGGTCCTGCTCTACGCCGTGGTGTGCGGCGCGCTGGCCCTGGGCATCATCACGGCCGCCTCGATCTGGACGCGCATGCCGCTGCTCTTTCCGCCCCTGGCGCCGTCGGCCTTCATCCTCTTCACCACGCCGCTGGCCCCGACGGGCAGTCCGCGCAACCTGGTCATGGGGCACACCCTGGCCGTGGCCGTGGGCCTGCTCGTGCTGCACGCCCTGAACAACCTGTGGCCGGCCGCCGGCCTGATGGACCCGGGCACCCTCGGCGTCGCGCGCGTGTGGGCCATCATCCTGACCATGGGCCTGATCACGGCCCTGATGATGATGATCCGCTGCCACCATCCCCCCGCCGCGGCGAGCGCCATGATCGCGGCCATGGGCTTCCTCGATCCCATCCAGGCCCTGGGCCTGGTGGCGGCGGCCATGCTGCTGGCGGTAGAGGCGCTGGTGCTGGTGCGCTGGCTGGCGGGACTGCCCTACCCCATCTGGCGGGCTGACGCGAAGGCCGTTCGCTGCTACGGTGGACTGGCCGGACTGCCCACCGACCACGAGGACCGATGGCAACGACTGAGGGAAATCACCTTCAAGACCCGCAAGGCGTGACGCGCCGACCCCTGATCGTCGCCCACCGCGGCGCCTCCGCCCGTGCGCCCGAGAACACCATCGAAGCCTTCCACCTGGCCCTGGACCTGGGCGTCGACGGCATCGAGTTCGACGTGCACGAGACCGCCGACGGCCGCTTCGCCGTCCACCACGATCCCGACCTGCCCGGCGGCCTGATCCGCGACCTCACCCTGGCCCAGGTGCGCGGCCGCCCGGCCAAGTACGGCGGCGAGGTGCCCTCGCTGGCCGACGCCCTGGCCCTCGTGTCCCGCCGCAAGCCCGGCCTCGCCGTCTGCGTGGAGGTGAAGGGGATGCGCGACTGGGAGATCCTGCGCCGCGAGCTGGCCCCCTGGCGCGACGCCCTGCACCTGGAGATCCAGTCCTTCGACGTGGGCTACCTGCGCGCGATGGCCGCCGCCCCCGACGGGCACCGGCTGGGCGTGATCACGCAGGACCCCGGCCCCGATCCGGTGGCGCTGCTGGAAGACCTGGGAGCGGTGGGGCTGTCGGTGCGGCAGGACCGGATCACCGACGGTCTGGCCGAGCCCCTGCACGCGGCGGGCAAGCGGCTCTACGCGTGGACGGTGAACGACGTGGAGCGGGCGCGGGAGCTGGGGGCCATGGGGGTGGACGCGGTGATCACGGATGTGCCGGAGACTCTCGCTCCGGCACTGCATCCCCCCGATCAGTCGGCGGGCCCGTAGCCGTCCCGGTACCGCATCACCCGCGCCGGATTCCCCGCCACCACCGCGCCCGGCGGTACGTCCTTCGTGACCACGGCGCCGGCGCCCACCACGGCGTCCTTGCCGATGGTCACGGGCAGCAGGGTGGCGTTGGAGCCGATCGACGCGCCGTCCTCGATGGTCGTGCTGCGCCACTGGTCGCGATCGACCTGGGGCGGCATGGTGTCGTTGATGAACATGATGCCGTGGCCCACGAAGACGTCGTTGCCGATGGTGACCATCTCGCAGATGAAGGTGTGGCTCTGGATACGGGTCCGGTCGCCGATCTTCACGCCGGCCTGGATCTCCACGAAGGTCCCGACCATGCTGTCGCGGCCGATCTCGCACTCGTACATGTTGACGAAGCTCCAGATCTTGGTGCCTTCGCCGATCTTGCAGTCGCGGATCACCTGCTTGTCGCTGACCGGGTAGTCCATCGCGTCTCCTCGAGTTCGTGGCAGTGGTGCGAACCGGGGAAGACTAGCGCATCCCGGAGACCCCGTCAGCCACCGATCGCACCCGCTAGCGGGCGAGGATCATCTTGCCCGTCACCACGGCAGCGGCCGTCGCGATCCTGGCGAAGTAGACCCCCGAGGGCAGCTCGCGCCGGTCGTCGCCCCGGCCGTCCCACATCACCTCGTGGAGACCGGCCGGCCGCGACGCGAACCGCGCCAGCGTGCGAACCCGCCGGCCCATGAGATCGTGGACCGTCACCCGGACCGGACCGGCCACCGCCAGCTCGTAGCGGATCCGCGCCAGCGGATTGAAGGGGTTCGGCGCGATCCCGTGCAGGGCCAGTGGCCGCGGCGCGCCGGCCGGATCCACCGCTGTACCCTCCGACGGACGCCGGAAGAGGCCGTCGGTGGCGCTGCCGGCGAAGAGATCGCCGCCCACGTGGGCGAGGAAGCTCACGGCCGGGTCGTACCCCGTGGGCAGGCCCTCGTCGTAGGGATTCCAGGTATCCCCCCGTCGGTCGAGCGCCAGAAGCCCGCGTAGCGCGAGGAGACCAGGACGGCGCCGTGGCCGTCCACGCCGGCCACGTCCAGCAGGCCGACGGTGCCGGTCGGCCAGCCGCCGTGCGGAAGCTGGGTCCAGGTGTCACCGTGATCGGTCGAACGGTGGACGGTATTGTCGCCCAGGGTGGCGTAGATGACGCCGGCCCGGTCGACGGCGAGATCGGTGACGCCCAGGGTGCCGAGGACGATCTCCCGCCAGCTCTGGCCGTCGTCCTCGGAGAGGAAGATCACGCCCTCGGTGGCCATGGACATGCCCGCGATCAGGAGCCGGCCGGCGGGATCGACGGCGTAGGTCGCGGCGGTGGTCGGCATGGTCGCGAAGGTCTCGTCGAGGATCTCCTGCCAGCTCGCGCCGCCGTCGGTGGAGCGCACCACCGAGAACTCGAAGAAGAACTCGGAGTCGGTCAGGACGGCCACCACGTCGTCGTCGCCGTCGATCAGCAGGCCGGCGGCCGGCGACCCGGCATGGCCCGTGTTGGCGGGCTGCCAGGTGGCGCCGTCGTCGTCGGAGGCGTACACGCCCTCCCGGGTGCCGGCGTAGATCCTGCCGGACGAATCGACCGCGACGGCCTCCACCTCGGTGGTGGGCAGGCCGTCGCCGCGCTCGTGCCAGTCCAGCCCGTCGTTGGTCGAGCGGTAGATGCCGCCGCCGGCGGCGGCCAGGAACAGGTGACCCGTCGCTCGCGAGCCGTCAAGGTCCATGAGCCGGGGCTGGCACATGGACGCGGCCGCCAGGGACGTCCAGGCGGCGCCCTGGTCGACGGAGCGGTAGACGCCGTGGTATTCGCTGCCGGCGAAGAGCTCGTCCGCCGCGCCGGCCGCCAGGGACAGGACCGCCCGCCCGTCCAGGCCGGCGTCCACCGCCTGCCAGGAGGCGCCCGCGTCGGTCGAGCGGTGGAGGCTGCCGTCCGAGAGGGCCGCGTACACCCGGTCGGCCCCGTCGATGGCGATGTCCGCCACGCCCGGCGAGGGCAGGCCGGTGTTGACCGGTGTCCAGGTCGCGCCCGCGTCGGTCGAGCGGAAGATGCCGCCGTCCCAGGTGCCGGCGAAGAGGTGCTCGCTGGAGTTCAGGGCCAGGGCGTAGACCCGCTCGCCCTCCATCCCGGTGTTCCGCGGCGTCCAGGTCGCGCCGCCGTCCGCGGAGTGATGGACGCCCGCGGTCGTGCCCGCATAGACGTCGCCGGTCTTGTCGAAGGCGTACGCGCGACCGGAAACGTCCATGTCGAGCCAGGTGGCGCCGTTGTTCAGGGAGCGGAAGCCGCCGGCGAAGATGATGCCCGTGTCGTCGACCCCGATCGCGACGATGGTGGCGCCCAGGCCGCCGTGGGGATCGTGGGTGATCTGGTCGTGGTCCCAGCTCGCGCCGCCGTCGAAGGACCAGTAGACGCCCCGCGAGCTGACGCCCGCGAAGATGTCGCCGTCGGGCGTGACGTGCAGGCTCAGTATGGTCTGGTTGACCTGCACGCCGCTGACGTTGTCCCAGGTGGCGCCGCCGTCGACGGAGCGGAAGACGTCGTCGCTGCGGGCGGCATAGAGATTGCCGGCCGCGTCCGTGTCGATGGCGACGATCCCGCCGCCGTAGGGGCCGTTGACGGTTTCCCAGTCGGCGGCCGATACGGGAACCACGGACAGCAGGACCGCGGCGGCGAGGATCGGAAAGGCGGATCGGTCGAGGAGGAGTGTCTTTCCCATGATCTGGCCTCCCGGCAGTGGAGTCGGGCGGATCTCCGGGTGGAGCGGGGATTTCGAAACCGGAGTATTATAGCACGATTTCAGCGGACCGGGAAGCCCGGCCGCCTCGCGCCTCGCGTTGACGCCCCGCGCGGCGGCGTATAGAGTCGGGACGCGCGAAAACGTCCGAATCCGGGGAGATACCATGAGCGGCACGATCATCGTCACAGGCGGCGCGGGCTTCATCGGCGCCAACATCGTCAGGGAGCTGAACACGCGCGGCGCGCGGGACGTGGTGATCGTCGACCGCCTGCGCGACGGCGACAAGTGGCGCAACCTGGCTGAGCTCCGCTTCGAGGACTACGTGGACAAGGACATCTTCCGCGACGACGTGCTCACCGACGACGTGCCGTGGGACGTGGACGCCGTGATCCACATGGGCGCCTGCAGCTCCACCACCGAGACCGACGCCGACTACCTGGCCGACAACAACTACCGCTACACCCGCGACCTCTGCGAGTGGTGCCTGCGCCACGACGTGCGCTTCGTCTACGCCTCGAGCGCCGCCACCTACGGCGACGGCTCCCTGGGCTACAGCGACGACGACGCGTCCACGCCCTCTTTGCGGCCGCTGAACATGTACGGCTACAGCAAGCACATGTTCGACCTGTGGGCGCTGGAGCACGGGCTCTTCGACCGCATCGTGGGCCTGAAGTACTTCAACGTCTACGGCCCCCTGGAGGACCACAAGGGCGACATGCGCTCGGTGGTGAACAAGGCCTTCGGCCAGATCGCCGAGAGCGGCCGCGTGGGGCTCTTCAGGTCCTACCGCCCCGAGTACGCGGACGGCGGCCAGGTGCGCGACTTCGTCTACGTGCGCGACGCCGTGGACGTCACCCTGCACTTCGTCGACGATCGCGCCGCGGGCGGCCTCTTCAACTGCGGCACCGGCCGGGCGCGCTCCTGGCTGGACCTGGCAGGGGCCACCTTCGCCGCCCTCGACCGCGAGCCCGCCGTCGACTTCATCGACATGCCGCCCGAGCTGCGCGCGCGCTACCAGTACCACACCGAGGCCGACCTGGCCAAGCTGCGCGCCGCCGGCTACGCCAAGGACTTCACCAGCCTGGAGGACGGCGTGGGCGATTACGTCCGCAACCACCTGGCGGCCGGGCCGTGAGCGGCGACGCGCCGTCGATCGGCTGGAGCGGCTTCGCCGCCGGGCGCTACCGCCCCGGCACCTCCCACAGCCACTTCCTGGGCACAGACGCGGAGCTGGTCGAGCTGGTACGCGCCCACTGGGCCGACCGCCGGCCCGGTGAGGGCCGCGACGGCCTGGACGAGGTGGTCGTGGTGCCCGTGCCCCCGGAGCGCTTCGTGTGCGCCACCGTCCGCGTCTGCGAGGGCACGTCCCTGCACGCCCGCTTCACCCGCCGGCAGGACCACGAGGACGGCTTCGTGGAGGTCAGCGCCGAGGGCCCCCGCGAGCCGGCCGACCACGCGGCGGTCGTGCTCTACGGCGCGGCCGTCCTGGAGCAGAACGGCGGCGCACGCAGCACCGGTTGCGACTGGGAGATCGTCTGTGTCATCGCCGCGCCGACGGCCGACGAGCCCATGGACCCCCTGACCATGGCCCGTAACATGCTCGCCCGCCCGGGCGGCACCCCCTGCCGCTACACGGCCGAGCAGTTCGCCGAGGCGGTCTGGTACTGGCGCGACCGGGCGAAGATCCACGTGCGGGAGGACTGACCCCGGCTTCGGGAAAAGAACGAGGGGCCGCACCCGAGGGTGCGGCCCCTTTCCCTTGTCAGTTCAGGACCCGAGACTAGCGATACAAGGCCTTCAGGTCGCCGAAGGTCAGCTCCTCGTTGGCCACGGGGCAGCCCATCCAGCAGATACTGCCGTCGAAGACCTGGAGCTTCCAGTTGCCATAGGAGAACCAGTACACGCCCACGGCGCAGCAGAAGCAGTCGCCGATCATCACGTCGACCGGATCGTACCAGTAGTCGTCGAAGCGGATGAACTGGCCCAGATCATCCATGAGCTCGGCTTCCCACTCGCCGTAGCCCAGATCGTTGTCGGTCACGATCATCAGGCCGAGCACCGCGATGAAGCAGCTCTCCCAGGGCTCGGGATCGGCGTTGAGCTGCGCGACCGTCACCGAAGTGGGCACCAGGGTGCCGTCGTAGTCGCCCACGTAGGTGCAGTAGCCGGTGAGGTCGGTCGTCACATTGATCTCGGTGACGTCGTAGTACTCCTCGTAGAGACCCTTCACGTCGACCACGGTGCCGACGGTGATCAGGGGATCGAGGGAACCAGCGTAGACCCCAACTTTGCAAACTACTCCTGATCACGCCGCCTCTTCCAGCCCATGCATGA